>NZ_JAPESW010000029.1 GCF_028527925.1 Cellulomonas fimi | reverse complement strand
CCCTTGCCCCGCACCCCACCTCCCCACCCGCGCTGAGTTCGTCAGCTGGCGTCGAGCTCGTCAGCCCGAGCCGACGAGCTCGGCACGGACCGACGAACTCGTGGGGGAGGGAAGGGGCCTGGCACGAGCGGACAGGCGACCGCGGAACCGGCGGTGTGCACCGGACGTTCACCTGGACGCGCCGTGCGCGTAGCACCGCTGGGCTACCGTGTGCGCGCGCCCCGCACCACCCCCCGCGGCGGGCCGCAGACGGACGGAGTCGACATGCAGGTCACCACGCCCTCGGGACCGGGCGCCGCGTGAGCGCGCGCCACTTCTCGCACCTGCCCGACGAGGACGTCGAGCGCCTGTTCTCCCGGCCGCCCGAGGCGCTGGGCCGCTCGTGCCCGCCCGCGCTGCTCGCGGTCGCACTGGGCGCGACGCTCTACATGCCCGGGACACGGCCGAACCTGGCGGGTGACCTGGTGCGACGCGCCGCCGCGGGCGCGGTGAGCTCGGTCGTGTGCCTCGAGGACGCGGTCGCCGACGCCGACGTCCCGGAGGCCGAGCGCAACGTCGTCGCGCAGCTCCGGGAGCTCGCGCGCGACGAGGACGCCGCGCCGTTCGTGTTCGTACGCGTGCGCAACCCGGAGCAGATCCCGGCGATCGTCACGGCGCTCGGCGACGACGCGCGCATCCTGTCGGGCTTCGTGCTGCCGAAGTTCACCGAGACGCACGGCGCGGCGTTCCTCGACGCGGTCGACGACACCGCCGCGAGCGCGGGCGTCAGGCTGCTCGCGATGCCCGTCATCGAGTCGCCCGAGATCATCCACCGCGAGACGCGCGAGGACGCGCTGCTCGGCGTGCAGCGGCTGCTCGACAAGCACCGGTCGTCGGTGAGCGACGCACGCCCGCCGGGTGCCAGGCGGTCCGGCGTGTAGCCGAGGACGAGATCGCCGGCCGCGGCGGACCGGCGCGGGCGCGCGGGTCGGGAGGGCGCGGCGGCGGGCGCCGACGAGCCGGACAGGTCCAGCGACGTGCCGGGGGACGCGGGCGCCGAACGTCCGGCCGACGGGAGGTCGAGCGACGTGCCGGACGCGGACGAAGGCGCCGACGAGCGCCCGGACGCCGACAGGTCGAGCGACGTACCCGACGCCGCCGACGGCGTCGCCGGGCGGGCCGGCACCGGCAGGTCGAGCGACGTGCCGGACGCGGACGGAGGCGTCGGCGGGTGCCCGGACGCCGACAGGTCCAGCGAGGTCCCGGTCGACGACGCGGGTGACGTCGAGGGCCGTGCGGGCGTCGAGACGTCGAGCGGCGTCCCCGACGACGACCCGCTCGGCACGGCAGCGGGAACCGACAGGTCGAGCGACGTCCCGCCCGCCGGTGCGGGCGTGGGTGCGCCGAGGTCGAGCGACGTGCCGCCTCCCGACGCGGACGAGCCGCCCGTCGGCGGGGCAGACGACGCGGCGGTCCCGGACGCCGCACCCGACGTCGGCCGGGGCGGAGCGTCAGGACGCAGCCGTCGGCGGCGCAGCCAGGGCAGGTCGTCGCGCGGCGGTGCCCCCGCCGGGCCGATGCCGACGCCGCTCACGACCGCAGGCCGTGGTCGCGCAGGATGCCCGCGATCCCGTCGGCGTACCCCTGCCCGACGACCTTGAACTTCCAGTGCGGGCCGTTGCGGTAGAGCTCGGCGAGCACGAGGCCCGTCTCGGTGGACAGCGCGGGCGCGAGGTTCTCGGAGACCACGAGCTCGTTGTCCCCGGCCAGGTCGAGCACGCGCACGCGCGCCTCGCGGAGCTGCCCGAGCGAGCGCCGGTGGCCGAGGCCCTCGTTGATGTAGGCGACGACGACGATGCGCGCCACCTCGGGCGGCACGTCGCGCAGGTCCACCTCGATCTGCTCGAGGTCGCCGGTGGAGCGCGCCTTCTCGAGCTGCGCGACGGACAGGTCGGGCGACGTGAGCTGGTTGAAGAACACGACGTGCTCGCGCGACAGGAGCTGGGTCGCGTCGTCGCACAGGAGGGCCGCGACGACGAGGTTGTCGACGAGCACGGTCTCGGGCGACGCGAGCGCGACGCCGACGACCACGCCGGTGAGGTGCGGGATCTCGCGCGTGAGGTTGGCGTTGCCGCCGCGGGGCATGGGTCGGGCTGCCATCAGGGGTCTGCTCACAGGTCCAGGTCGGAGCGGGCGAACTTCGTACGGAGGAACGAGCCCTGCGTCATGAGGGCGTCGGCGTCCTGGTGCTGCACGGCGTCGAGGGTGGCCGCGACGGACGTCGTGAGGGTGTCGATCTGGATCATCAGCGCCTGCGTCGGCGTCACGCCGCTGCCCCGCGGGACGTCGCGGAGCGACTCGTCGACGGCGAGGTACGAGCGCAGCGTCGTCGGCAGGTAGTCCGTCGCGGTGCCCTGCACGGACATCACGGCGTACACGTCGAGCGGGCGGACCTCGGAGGTGTCGACGACCTCGCGCAGCAGGTCCGTGAGACGGCGCGCGTTGACGACGGCTGCGACGGGCAGCTCGCCCGACCGCGAGTTCACGAGCCGGACGACCTCGGCCACCGCGCGGCGCAGCTCGGCCGGGCTGTCGCCGGACGGCGCCGGCGGCTGCACGACGGCGACGGGCTCGTCGCGGTCGCGCAGCCGCTGCCAGAACCCCCGGCGGCGGCTGCCGCCCTCAGGAGTCGAGCTCACGCCGGCGGGTGCGCTCCAGGTACGGCTGGGCGCGCTGGATCTGGCCCTCGAGGGCGGTGACGGTCTGCGCCATGGAGTCGACGGCCTGCGCGCGGAAGGTGTCGAGCGCGTCCATCGTCTGGAAGACGTTGTCGAACGCCGCCTGCAGCTTCGCGACGTCGAGCGTCGCCTCCGACGCCTGCTGGTTGATCGCCGCGCCCTGGATCTTCAGCTGCTCGGACGTCGACTCGATGAGGTTCGACGTGACGGTGTTGAGCGCCGTGATCTGGTCGAGCACGAGCTTCTGGCGCGACAGCGCCTGCGCGACGATGACGGCGGTCCGCAGCGCGGCCACGGTCGTGGTCTGCGCGCGGTCGACGCCCTTGATGAGCTCGAGGTTGTTGCGGCGGACCAGGTCCAGCGCCATGTAGCCCTGCACGGACACGGCCATCTGCGTCATGAAGTCCTGGCGGCGCTGGCGCACCGGGAACAGCGCGTCGGCCCGCACGGCGTCGGCGTCCTCCTGGCGACCCGCGGCCTCGAGCTGGGCGATCTTCTCGACGAGCGCGTCGTCGAGCGCGGACGCGAGCGAGTTGTACTCGGCGAGGCGGCCCATCGCGGCCCACAGGTTCGCCTTCTCGGTCTCGATGGCCGCGTTGTCCTTGCGCAGCTCGTCCTGGCCGGACGCGAGCGCCTTGATGATCGCGTCGAGGTGCTGCTGCGCCGACTGGTACTTGGCGAAGTACTGGTCGATCTTCGACCCGCCCGGGATCCACTTGAGGACCTTCTTGGCGCCCGTCAGGTCGGCCCGGTTCGGGTCGAGGTCCGTCACGGTGTTGCGCAGGTCGACGAGCGTGTTCGCGACGCGCGTCTGGGCGTCGCCGGTGTTCTTGCCCTTCACGATCGCGGCCGGGCGGTCGAGCATGCGGCTCGACACGGTCGCGGCGGCGCGCATGTCCTGCTCGCCCATCGACGTGATCGACGCGACCTTCTGGCTGAACGCGGGCGACTTGGCGTCGATCGCGGTGAGCTCGGCGACGAACGCGGTCGCCTTCGCGCGCAGCTCGACCTGCTTGGCGTCCTCGAGCGGGACCGCCCCGACGGCCTGCTCCTCCTTGACCACGACGACCGGGGCGGGCGGCGTGAGGACGAGCGCGCCGGGCGCCGGCGCCGCAGGGGCGGCAGGCGCGGTGGGCGTCGACCCGAGGTCGAGCTCGGACATGGGGAGACCTCCAGGCAGGGCGATCGGGCGGGTGGCCCGGCCTCGCCGGGCACGGGAACGACTCTAGGACGCGGCGGCGGCGCGTGTGCTCGTCCGGAGGGCGGATCCTCCTGTGGACCGACGTCGTGGGCGGGTCCGCGTGGATAGCATCGGCCGGAACCCCGGCGCCGGATCGGTCGTTGGGATCGTCCGACGGGCGGGAGAGCCGCTCCCCCCGGTCCGCGAAGGAGGAGCACGTGTCTCTCAGCCTCACCAAGGGCGGGAACGTCAGCCTGACGAAGGCGGCGCCCGGGCTGACCGCGGTCGTCGTCGGTCTCGGCTGGGACCTGCGCACGACGACCGGTGACGACTTCGACCTCGACGCCTCGGCGATCGTCGTCGGCGCCGACGGCAAGGTCCTCTCGGACAAGCACTTCGTCTTCTTCAACAACCTCACGAGCGTCGACGGCTCGGTGCAGCACCTCGGCGACAACCTCACGGGTGAGGGCGAGGGCGACGACGAGCAGATCAAGGTGAACCTCGCCGGTGTGCCGGCCGAGGCCGACAAGATCGTCTTCCCGGTCTCGATCTACGACGCCGACAACCGCCGCCAGACGTTCGGCCAGGTCCGCAACGCGTTCATCCGCGTCGTCAACCAGGCCGACAACAGCGAGCTCGCGCGCTACGACCTGTCGGAGGACGCCTCGACCGAGACCGCGATGGTCTTCGGCGAGCTGTACCGCAACGGCGACGAGTGGAAGTTCCGCGCGGTCGGCCAGGGCTATGCGTCCGGCCTGGCGGGCATCGCCCGCGACTTCGGCGTCGGCGTCTGATGGGCGTCGTCCTCGCCAAGGGCGGCAACGTCTCCCTGACGAAGGAGGCGCCGAACCTCACGAAGGCGCTCGTCGGGCTCGGCTGGGACGTCCGCACCACGACGGGTGCCGGGTTCGACCTGGACGCCAGCGCGCTGCTCGTCGGCGCGAACGGCAAGGTCCTGTCGGACGCGCACTTCGTCTTCTACAACAACCTCACCAGCCCGGACGGGTCCGTGACGCACACGGGCGACAACCGCACGGGCGAGGGCGACGGGGACGACGAGGCGATCGTGCTCGACCTGGCGGCGGTGCCCGCCGACGTCGAGCGGATCGTCTTCCCCGTCTCGATCTACGACGCACCGGCCCGGCAGCAGAGCTTCGGGCAGGTGCGCAACGCGTTCATCCGCGTCGTCGACCAGTCCGACGGCAACGAGCTCGCGCGGTACGACCTGTCCGAGGACGCCTCGACCGAGACGGCGATGATCTTCGGGGAGATCTACCGGCACGGCGCCGAGTGGAAGTTCCGCGCGGTCGGCCAGGGCTACGACACCGGCCTGGCGGGCATCGCGACCGACTTCGGCGTCCAGATCGGCTGACCCGCCGCACGGCCGGCCGCAGTCGCTCCTAGACTGCGGTCGGCCCTGCAGCGGTCACCCCACCCCCTCCACGAGATCGAGAGTCCCGTGTTCTTCCGCATCTTCGGCTGGTCGCTCGCCGTCACGCTCGTGTCGCTCGTCGTCGCGTTCTTCTACGGCGGCTGGAACGCCTTCGTGCTGTGCCTCATCCTCGGCGTGCTCGAGGTGTCCCTGTCCTTCGACAACGCGGTCGTCAACGCGAAGATCCTGGAGCGGATGAGCCCGTTCTGGCAGCGGATCTTCCTCACCGTCGGCATCGCCATCGCGGTGTTCGGCATGCGGCTCGTCTTCCCGCTGCTCATCGTCGGCATCACCGCGAACCTCAACCCGGTCGAGGCGATCCAGCTCGCGATGGAGAAGGGCGACCCGCACGAGCCGGGGACCTACGGGTACCTGCTCAACGAGGCGCACCCGCAGATCGCGGCGTTCGGCGGCATGTTCCTGCTCATGCTGTTCCTCGACTTCATCTTCGAGGACCGCGAGATCACCTGGCTGTCCTGGCTCGAGAAGCCGCTCGCCACGATCGGCAAGCTCGACCAGCTGTCCGTCGTCGTCGGCGGCATCGCGCTCGTCCTCGCGGCCGAGCTGCTCGCGGAGGACCCGGCGATCGTCATGGTCTCCGGCGTGCTCGGCATGATCACGTACATCGCCGTCAACGGCCTGGGCTCGCTGTTCAACGTGCCCGACGCGGCCGACGACGAGGCGCCCGCGGAGGCCGAGGCCGTCGCGGACAGGGCCGTCGCCGAGAAGTCCGGCCGCTCCGGCCCGACCGAGCTCGCGAAGGCCACCGGCAAGGCCGGCTTCTTCCTGTTCCTCTACCTCGAGGTCCTCGACGCGTCGTTCTCGTTCGACGGCGTCATCGGCGCCTTCGCGATCACCCCCGACCCGATCATCATCGCCCTGGGCCTCGGCTTCATCGGCGCGATGTTCGTCCGGTCGATCACCGTGTTCCTCGTCCGCAAGGGCACGCTGTCCGAGTACGTCTACCTCGAGCACGGCGCGCACTGGGCGATCGGTGCGCTCGCCGCGATCCTGCTGGTCAGCATCGGCTTCCACGTCGACGAGATCATCACCGGCCTCGTGGGTGTCGCCTTCATCGGCGCCGCGTTCGTCAACTCCGTCGTCCGCAACCGGCGCGAGCGCGCCGCGTCGGGCGACTCCACGGAGGACGAGCGTGAGCCGCAGCTGACGCCGGCCCCCTGACCTGCCTTACCCGTCCCGTCGAAAGGCCGCACGTGTCCGTCAACCTCACCAAGGGCCAGACCGTCTCGCTCACCAAGTCCGACGGTGGCACTCTCACGCAGGTCCGCATGGGCCTCGGCTGGGACGCCATCAAGGTCAAGGGCCTGTTCGGGCGGTCGAAGGAGCGGTCGGTCGACCTCGACGCCTCGGCGCTGCTGTTCGACGCGAACGGCGCCCTGGTCGACCAGGTGTGGTTCAGCCAGCTCGCCAGCAAGGACGGCGCCGTGCAGCACACCGGGGACAACCGGACCGGTGCGGGCGACGGCGACGACGAGTCGATCCGCGTCGCGCTCACCGGCGTGAACCCGGCGGTCAAGACGCTCGTGTTCGTCGTGAACAGCTACACGGGCGAGACGTTCGCGCAGATCGAGAACGCGTTCTGCCGCCTGATCGACGAGACGACCGGCCAGGAGGTCGCCCGCTACGACCTGTCCGGCTCGGGCTCGCACACCGCGCAGATCATGGCGAAGGTGACGCGGGACGGCGCCGGCTGGAGCATGACGGCGCTCGGCGTACGCACCAGCGGCCGCACGATCAAGGACATGCTGCCGGCGGTCTCGCAGGTCCTCTGACCGTCCACGCACAGCGCCTGAGGGCGGGTCACCTTCCGGGGTGACCCGCCCTCAGCCGTTCTGCGGTGCGGCCGACGGTCACGCCGACCGATCGACGCTCGGGCGCTGCTGCTCGCGTGCGCGCGTCAGCCCTCCACCGGCGCAAGCCTCGACGCGTCCGTCCGGGTGGCGGTCGTGGCCCCGCCCTGCGCCTCGTCCAGCCGATCTCGACGCACCGCATGGCGGCGGCGCAGCTCGGCGGGGATCGCGAGGGCGCGACGGCGCGAGGGCATGAAGCGGAGGAAGAACGCCACACGGAGGGTCCACGCGAGCGGACCCGTGATGCTCAGGCCCCAGATGTCCGCGACGCCGTGGCCGACGCCGAACGCGGCGCCCTGGCCGAGGCCGAGGTAGCGGAACGGCGTCCCCGGACGGCCCTGCAGCGCGCGGGCGACGTTGCGGCCGACCTGGTCGCCGGCCTTGATCGCCCACAGCGCGTTCGCGGGGACGGGCTCGTGCGTGCGCGGGTGCAGGACGCGTGCCGCGTCGCCTGCGGCCCAGACCCCGTCGCGGACCGTGAGGTCGGGCAGCGTGCGGAGGCGGCCGTCGTCGTCGCGGGCCAGGGGCTCGGTCCCGGGCAGGCGGACCGGGCGCTGACCCGTCGTCGCCAGGACCGTGCGTGTGCGGATGCGCGTGCCGTCGGACAGCGTGACCCCGTCGTCGTCGGCGGACGTCACGGCGACGCCCGTGCGGACGTCGACGTTCAGGCGCGCGAGCTCGCGCTCGACCCGCCGCGCGAGGCGCGGGCGGCGCGCGTGCAGCGCGGGCACGACGCGCTCGCCGCGGTGGACCAGGACGACCCGGCCGGGCCGACCGCCGGAGCGGTCCGCGAGCGCGGCGGCGAGCTCGGCGCCCGCGAGGCCGCCCCCGACCACGACGACGGGGTCGGGGTCGTCGGCGGCCGCCTCGGCGCGGGCCGCGAGCGCCTCCAGGCCGCCCGGGTGGCGCAGCGTGAGGCCGCGGCCGGTCAGGCCGTCGACCTCGTCGACCGGCTCGCCCGCCCCCGTGCCGAGGACCAGGGCGTCGTACGACGTGGTCGCCGGCGCGCTCCCGTCGGCCGGCCGGTAGGTGACCGTGCGGGCGGACAGGTCGACGCGCTCGACGCGCGCGTGGAGTACGGTCGCGAGCGGCATGGCCTCAGCGAGCGGGGTCTGCGTGAGGTGGGCGGGCAGCAGGCCTGACGCGACCTCGCCGGTGAAGCCGTGGAAGTTGTGCACGGGGTTCTCGGACACGACGACGATCTCGACCGACCCGTCACGGAGCATGCCCCGGACGCGGCGCACGAGGGCGCCGTAGGCGTGCAACGTCACGTACCCGCCGCCGAGCAGGACGACCCGCCGGGTCACCGGCTCGTCCCCGCCGTGACGAGCGAGGCACCGCTCGGGACGGGTCCGGCGGTCGCGGGCTCGGTCGCGTCGGAGGCGGGCGACGGCGCAGCGTCGGCCACCCTCGTCGACGTGGTGGCGGCGGGGGTCATCAGGCGGTCGGCGAGGTGGCCGTCCAGGGGGCGGCCGAAGGTCGTCGGCGGGGCGGCGCGGAACCCCAGGCCCGCGAAGCGGCGGGCGATCGCGCGGACGTGGTCGACCTGGTCCAGCGTCGGGACGCCCAGCGAGAAGTGGCCGGTGTGGCCGGACAGGGCGAGCAGCGCGGTCTCGGCGAAGCAGCCGTACGTGGACCCGGGCGGCTGGCCGATGTCGCCGCCGCGCAGCCGCAGGCCCGGGACGGCGACGACGCCGCCGTCGACCACGGTCACGTCGGGCCGCTCGACGAGCAGGTCGGGCGAGGTGTTGCGGGGCTGCGTCGCGTCGAGCACGACCGCCCCGGGGGCGAGGTGCTCGGACCGGAGGAGCGCGTCGGCGGCGGCGGTGAGCAGGACGACGACGTCGCACGCACGCACGTCGCGCAGGTCGGTGGAGATCGTCGTCGGGACGCGGCGGCAGACCTCACCGGCCAGGGCGCCGAGCCGGCCGCCCGCGCGGGCGACGAGGGTCAGGTGCTCGACGGCTCGGTCGCGGGCGAGGAGGCGGACGAGGGTCGTCCCGACCGAGCCCGTGGCGCCGACGACCGCGACGCGGCGTGCGCGGTCGGGCCGCGCGGCGAGCAGCGAGCGGAGCTGGTCCTCGACGATCGCCGCCGTGTACGCGTTGCCGTTGGTGACGCCGATGTCGGTGCGGCCCGCGAGCGTCGACCCGCCCGACGTGACCGTCGCGGTCAGCGCCCCGAGGCCCACGATCCCGGCGCCGCGTCGTGCCGCGAGGTCCACGGCGGCACCGACACGGTCGCGTGCGGCGTGCGGGGCCTCGAGCATGTGCCGGGCGCCGAACGGGACGAGCACGACCCGGCCGACCGGGTCGGGCGTGACGTCGGGCAGGTGGACGCGGGCCATCGTGAACGGCCGCAGCGGGAGGCGTCGCACCGCGCGGTCGGCCAGGCCCTCGGGGACGCGGCCGAGCGGCGACCAGACGCGCGCGAGGTCGTCGGACACGCTGGCCCGCGGGTGGACCAGGAACGCGAACGGGACGGCACTCATCGGCGGTTCTCCAGGGGATCGCGGCCCCGCAGGGCCGATCGAGGGTGCGGCCCGGGGCCGCGACGCAGGTGAAGAGGTCCGGCGGCGGCGGTCAGATACGTCGGTCACCCGGTCGGCCGCCCGTGCACGCCCATGCTCGTCGCGCCCGCGCACCCGCGGCGTCCGCCGCTGGTCGCGTCGTCGACGGCCTGTCGTCCCCCGACGGTCTGGTCCCGCGCCCGCGCATCCACCGGCCGACGGACTTCCGCACGGCGTCGGGCCCCCGGACGTGGGGGGAACCATGAGGGGAGATTCGGGGGGATGCCGGATGTCGACGTGACGGCCGGGCTCCCTAGGTTCGGGCCATGACCTCCGACCAGAACAGCGCGACCCTGACCGCCCCGCCTGCGGTCACCGTCCCGGCCGTCGCCGCCTCGACGCCGGTCGCACCGGACCGCCGCTCGCTGGCCCCGGACCTCGCGCGCGGCATGCTGCTGCTGTTCATCGCGCTCGCGAACGTGTGGGGCTACCTGTGGTCGACCGGTGAGGTGGGGCCCGGGGGGCGACCGGCGGGCGGGTCGGGCGTCGACCACCTGGTCGACGCGCTGACCGCGTTCTTCGTCGACGACCGCTCGCGGCCCATGTTCGCGATCCTCTACGGGTTCGGCCTCGCGACGATGGCGAGCCGCCTCGCGGCGCGCGGCGAGGGCCGTGCCGGCGTGCGCCGGGTGCTGGCACGACGCGGCGTGTGGCTCGTCGTGCTCGGCCTCGTGCACTCGGCGCTGCTGTTCGGCGGTGACATCCTCGCGACCTACGGCGTGACGGGCCTGATCGCGCTCGCCTTCCTGCAGCGGTCGCGCACGACGCTCTGGCTCTGGTTCGCCGCCGGCACGCTGCTGTCGACCGCGGCGGGCGTCGTCCTGCTGCTGTTCTTCGAGGAGGGCTTCGGCGGCGACGGCTCCCCGACGACCGGCTACCTGGCGTCGGCCGGCGAGCGGCTGCTGTCGTCCGGCGTCTCGATCGGGCTCGCGGCGGTGCTGCTGTTCTTCGTGCCGCAGGTCGTGCTCGGCATCCTGCTGTCGCGCGCGGGCTGGCTCACCCGCCCGTGGGAGCACCGCCGCCGCCTCGGCCAGGTCGTCGTGGTCGCGCTCGTCGTCAACGTCGTCGGCAACCTGCCGTGGGCCCTCGTCGTCGGGCACGTGTGCGAGCCGTCGAACGCCGTCGGCGGGGTGCTCGAGATGGTCCACATCGCGTCGGGCGTCGTCATGGGTCTGGGGTACGTGTGCCTGTTCGGCTGGCTCGCGGCCGTCTGGCACGACCGCCGCGACCTGCCCGTGGTGCGGGCGGTGACGGCGGTCGGCGAGCGGTCGCTCACGTCGTACCTGCTGCAGTCCGTGATGTTCGCGCCGCTGCTGAGCGCGTGGGGCCTCGGTCTGGGCGGCCGGATCGGCACGGCGACGGCCGCCGCGCTCGCCGTCGCCGTCTGGCTCGTCACGGTCGCCGTCGCCGTCGCTCTCGACCGCGCGGGACGCCGCGGCCCGTTCGAGGTCCTCCTCCGCCGCCTCACCTACGGCCGCCGCACGCGCCCCGTCGGCTGAGGCGCGTCAGGCCTGCGCGCCGGGGAGGCGCGAGCGCCAGGTGTGGGTCGGCTCGTAGCCCAGGAGGCGGCGGGCCTTGTCGATGGACAGGAGCGTCTCGCGGCCCTCGACGGGGCGGCGGAGCTCGACGTCGGGGAACTCGGCGGCCAGCAGCTCGGCCGACGGGGTGTCGAGGACGGTGTCGGGCGCGGCGATGATGAACGCCTCGAAGCCCGTGAGGTCGCTCTCCAGCGCGAGGCGCACGGCCTGCGCGCCGTCGCGGGCGTCGATGTAGCCCCACAGGTTCCAGCGGCGCGACTGCGCGGTGAAGTCGCGGAACGCCGGGTAGTCCTCGTCGACCATGACGTTCGAGAACCGCAGCCCGATGAGCTTGGCCGACGGGTCCCACCGCGTGAAGTGGCGCGCCATCTCCTCCTCGACGGCCTTGCCGAGGGAGTACGTGCTCTCCGGGCGGACGGGGTACTCCTCGTCGACGGGCGCGTACGGCGGCGGGGTGTCGAACGGCAGGCCGAGGACGGTCTCGCTCGACGCCCAGACGACGTTGCGAATGCCCGCGCGGCGGGCGGCGGAGAACACGTGGTGCGTCGCGACGACGTTGTTCGCGAACGTCGCACCGCTCGGGATCAGGCCGGGCGCGGGGATCGCCGCGAGGTGCACGACGGCATCGACACCCTGGTAACGGTCGTCGATGCCGGTGAGCGCCTCGGTCACCTGGCCGAGGTCGGTGAGGTCGACGCGTGTGAACAACGCCGGCTGGCCGGGCGGCGGCGGGGCGACGTCGACGTTCACGACCTCGTACCCGTGCGCGGCGAGGTCGTCCACGACCGCCCGTCCCAGCTTCCCGCTGCCACCTGTCACCACGACGCGCGTCATGCCCCGACCGTAACCCGGCACCCGCGGACGCCGCCGACCGGGCCAGTCGGCTGACGGCACGGGCGACCACTACGGCGTCTTGCAGACCAGACGCGCCCCTCGCGCCTCCCGGAGATAGGTGCGGACCCGGCGCGCAGATACATGGGGCCGGTTCAACCGCAGGAGCCGCGGAGGCACGTACACCGCTCCGAGAGCTCCCCCCGGGCCAAAGGCCCACGCATACCACGGCACGTGTCGCGCGTCGTTGATGTGCTGGTAAGTGAGCCCGCGCGGGCCGTTCGGCAGGTTGAGCGCTGCGAGCACCTCACGTTCGAACCCGGGCGAGACTTCCACGCCGGCACCGACGAGATCGGCGATCCGCCACACCGCAGGATCATCTGGCTCCCCGACGACCACACCCCCGGTCTCGTCGCCCGTCACGACAAGACGAACCTCGGCTACCGCGGTCTGCACCGAGTCTGTGGGCAGAGGTATCCGTCCTCGTCGCCGCGGCGAGAGCCAGTAGCGGATCTCGTCGAACGTCACACGGGCGTTGTCGCGCATGATCTCGTCAGCGTCGTCACGGACCTCGCAGACGAGGAGCGGCACACGGTCCGTCGTCAGCCGTCCGCGCTCCCGAACGAGATGCCCCATGCACTCGACCGCCATCGATCGAACGATGGCACGCGACGAATCGGTCGCGAGGTCGAGAAGGAAAAGCTCGAGCGCCCGCTGATCCCCCGTGACGTTCGTGAGCTCCATCATGGAATACGGAATCTGCGCATCGGGCGTCGCCGCGTTCTCGATCTCGGCGACAAGGTCGGGGTCGAGCTCGGTCATGATCTTCACCTCAGTCTTTCCGAGAGGTGGGCACGTCCCACGTGAACACGCCGCCCTTCACCACGACGGATACCGCAGCACTTGAGGGGACACGTCCTAGGCGTAGCGGCGGTGCTGGAGCGGCAGGAAGCGGTCGATCGAGTGCCGGAGGCTGAATCGCGGCTTCCGGAGCCGCACCTCGACGGCGTAGTAGTCGGCCCACGTCCGGAACGCCTCGTAGCCGCGCCAGTCGAGGTCGAGACCCTCGGCGACCTCGACCGCGCGCGCCGCGAGGTCCGGCCAGCCGAACCGCCGCGCCGCCTCGTACGGGTCGGTCACGCGTGCCAGCAGCGGGTCGCGGCCGTCCGACGGCGGCACCTCGCCGTCGAGCACGAGCTCCGCGATCGCCCGGACGCTCGTCGCCCGGTCGACGAACGGCAGCGTGAGGCGCGCGAAGTCGTCGACGATCACCTGCGGGAAGCCGGGCGTCTGCGCGGTGTACTCGCCGCGCCACCCGAACGCCGTCGCGGCCTGGTTGAACTGGTGCACGAACCGGTCCCCCGCCGTCCGCTCGCCTTCGGCGGGCGTGCACTCGACGGTGATCGTGCGGACCCGGTCGATCCGCGCCTGCGGCTCGCACCGCACGACCATCGCGACGTCCCCGGACCGCCCGCGGAACACGGGACCGCCGCGCGTGAAGCCGCGCTCCGCGAGGAGCGGTTCGAGCGCGCCGGGCAGGTCGAACGTCGGCCCCGCGGTCGGGTCGGCGCTCACTCCGCGTCGAGCCAGGTCCGCGCGGGCGGGAGCAGCGCCTCGAGCTCCGGCCACAGCGCGTCGGGGAGCTCCGCCGACGCGGCGGCGACGGTCTGCGCGACGCGCTGCGGGCGGCTCATGCCGACGATCGTCGCCCCGACGCGCGGGTCGCGCAGGGAGAACTGCAGCGCCGCCGTCGCGATGTCCGTGCCGTGCTCGGCGCACACGCGTCGCATCGCCTCGGCAGCGTCCAGCACCTCGGGCGGGGCCTCGCGGTAGCCGTACGTCGTCGGGCCGCCCTCCTGCTTCGCGAGGATGCCGCCGCCGTGCACGGCCGCGTTGAGGATGCCCATGCCCTGCCGCTCCGCCTCGTCGAGCAGCGGCCCCGCGGACCGGTCGAGCAGCGTCCAGCGGTTGTGCACGAGCAGCACGTCGAACACCCCGAGCGCGAGGTAGCGCGCGATCTCCTGCACGCGCCCGCCCGCCAGCCCGATCGCCCCGACCTCGCCCGACTCCCGCAGCGCGACGAGCGCCTCGACGGCCCCGCCCGGACCGGCGAGGTCCTCGAACGACCAGAACTCGGGGTCGTGCAGGTGCACGAGCGGCAGGTGGTCGAGTCCCAGGCGCTCGCGGCTCTCCGCGACCGACGCGAGCACGCGGTCGCCCGAGTAGTCGCCGTCCTTCGGGTCGACCTTCGTCGCGACCGTGACGCCCGCGGGCAGCCCGCCGACCTCGCGCAGCGCCGCGCCGATCCGCCGCTCGCTCTCGCCGTCGCTGTACCCGTTCGACGTGTCGACGAACCGGATGGGGCTGTCGAGCGCGGCGAGCACGGTCGCGACGCCCTCGTCGGCGGGCACGTCGCGGCCGAACAGGTCCGGCATGCTGCCGAGCGGCCCACCGCCGAGGCACACCGCGGACACCTCGAGTCCCGTGCGACCGAGGGGGCGCATCCAGCCGGGCGTGCCGGGGGCGAACGACGTCATGACGGGCTCCAGGGGGCGATCACGGATCGGCGGCGATCCGACGGCGGCGGGCTCGTCGCATTCCATCACGGGACGACGCGCCCGGCCGCGCACGTCCCGCACGCCGGGGACGACCCGCCGTGCGACGGCCCCCCGGGACGCCGCCGCGGTCAGCGCAGACGCGCGAGCGAGTCCAGCGCGGCGACGGGGTCGGGGCCGAGCGGGAACAGGACCGCCGACGACACGCCCGCGTCGAACAGCGCGTCGAGCCGGGCGCGCGCGGCCGCCGGCGTCCCGACGATCCCGAGGTCGTCGACCCACGCGTCGGGCAGCGCGGCACCGAAGTCCTCGGGCGACCCGACCGACGCCCGCAGCGCGGCGATCTCGTCGGCGTAGGGCAGCGGCGCGAGGTGCGGCGCCCAGTCCGGCTCGCCCACCCACGCGAGCGCGGGCCGCGCCAGCCGACGGGCCGCGTCGGCGTCGTCGTCGACCGCCGCGACGCAGTACGCGACCACGCGGTGGTCACGCGTCGGGGCGATCTGCGAGAGCGCCGTCGCGACGTACTCGGGCGTCACGGGCTCGGCGAGGACGGTCCCGTCGGCGTACCGGCCCGACACCGCGAGCGACCGCGGACCGCGCACACCGGCGAGGATGCGCGGCGGGTGCGCGGGCGGCGACTCGAGCTGCACGCCGTCGAGGTGCACGTACCGGCCGTCGGCGTCGACGCGCTCGCCGTGCACGATCGCGCGCACGGCGCGCAGGTGCTCCTCGAGCATCGTGAGCGGGCTCGCGGGCCACGCCCCGACCTGCCGCATCCACGCGGGCATGCCGTGCCCGATGCCCACGTCGACCCGGCCGGGGAACAGCTCGGCGAGCGTCGCGGCCTCCATGGCCGTGAACGCCGCGTCCCGTACGGCCGCGGGCAGGATCCCGACGCCGACCCGGATCCGCTCGGTCCAGGCGAGCACCGCCGATGCCTGTGCGACGCCGCCGCGGAAGAAGCAGTCCTCGACGACCCACACCTCGTCGAAGCCGAGCCCCTCCGCGCGCAGCACGAACTCGCGGACGCGTCCGGCGGGCAGGTCACGGGGCAGCAGCACGCTGAGCGCACGGTCGGTCATCGTCGTCCTCCTGGTGGCGCACCCGCCCGGGACCGGGCGGACGACGACCGCGCGTCAGCCGGCGGCGGTCGCCAGGAACTGCTCGAGCAGCGGGCCCGCGGTCGTCGAACCGTAGTCTCCGACATCCACGAACACCGCGACGGCCAGGTCGCCCTGGATCGCGATCATCCACACGTGGTTCTGCAGGTTCGCCGCGTCGCCGAACTGCGCCGTCCCGGACTTCGCCATGACCTCGCCGCCGGGCGCGTCCTGCAGGAACGACCCGCCGCCCTCGGTCACGACCGCCCGCATGAGCGCGCGCAGCGACTCCGACTCCGGTCCGGTGAGCGGCACGTGCGGGCGCGCCGTCGGCGTGTCCTCGGCGGGTGTCGGCGCCCCCGACGGGTCGTCCGCCGCCTCATCCGCCGCGTCACCGTCACCCTCGGCGTCGACGACGAGGTGCGGGGTCACCGTGGCGCCTGCCGCGACCGACGCCGCGACGGTCGCCATGCCGAGCGGTGACGCGAGCACGCGCCCCTGCCCGATCATCGACGCCGCGTGGTCCGTCCCGTCGGAGTCCGACGGCACCGCGCCGAGGAACGCCGCGAAGCCCAGGTCGGCGTCCGGCACGAGCCCGAGCGACCCCGCGGCGTCGACGAGCGCCGACTGCGGCGCCTGGTCGCGCGCCGAGATGAAGGCGGTGTTGCAGGACTGCGCGAACGCGGTCCGCAGCGGCACGTCGCCGAGCGCGTCCGACGGGTAGTCCGGGAAGTTCGAGAACTGGCGGCCGTCGACGGTCGTCGTCGGCGGGCACGAGACGGTCGAGTCCGCCGTCAGGCCCGACCGCAGCAGGGCGAGCGCGCTCGCGACCTTGAACGTCGAGCCCGGCGCGTACTGCCCGAGCGTCGCGGTCGACATGCCGTCGCCGCCGGGACCGCTGGCCGCGGCCAGCACCTCGCCCGACGACGGACGGATCGCGACGATCGCGCTCGCAGGCCCGACATCCGCGAGGATCGTCTCGGCGCCGTCCTGCAGGCGGGGGTCGAGCGTCGTGCGCAGGTCCGTGCCGGGCGCGGGGTCGGACCGGAAGAGCTGCCGCACGGCGACACCGTCGGCCGGCACGGCCTCGATCGTGAGCCCGGGCCGGCCGCGCAGCTGCGCGTCGTACTGCCGTTGCAGCCCGGACAGCCCCGTCAGGTCGCCCGCCGCGATCGCTCCCTGCGACTTCTCGACGATCTCCGCGGTCGCCGACCCCACCGTCCCGAGGATGGGCCGCGCGAAGCGGCGCGTCGGGGCGAGCGGGATCGTGTCGGCCACGGCCCGTACGCCGGGCGTCGCGAGCAGCGCGTCGACGTCGTACTGCGTGTCGCCGTCGCGCACGACGATCGCCTCGACGAACGCCTTCGGGCCCGCGGACGCGACCCGCTGCACGTACGCGTCGACGTCCATCGTGAGCGCCGCGGCGAGCGCGCGGGCGGCGGCCTCCTGGCCCGCGGCGTCGACGAGCGTCTTGTCGACACCCACGCGACGCACCGCGCGCGGCTCGACGATGACCTGGTCCCCCGCCCCGAGCACCCGGCCGCGCTCGGCCTGCTGGCGCGTCACGCGCAGGGTCTCGGTCGGCTGGAGGTCGGGCACGAGGACCCCCGGCGTCCACGCGACCCGCCACACCTCGGCGTCCTCGGCGTCGCGCGCGAGGGACACCTGCGTCGTGTACGTCCAGTCGACCGGGCCGTCGTCGACGTCCCACGTGTACGCGAGGCTCGCGGTCGCGGCGTCGGGGTCGTCCTCGGGCTCCGTCACCTCGCCGACCGCGACCTGAGGGACCCACGGCTGGATCCCCTCGAACGTCGTGGTGCGCAGCTCCGCCGCGGCCGCGGCGTCCCCGGAGCCGGCCACGAACTCGACCGCGCCGAAGTCGCCCGACTCGATCGCCTGGGTCAGCGTCTCGAGCGCCTCCTGCGGACCGGGGGGCTTGGGCGAGCACGCCGAGAGCGTCCCGACGACGACGAGCGTCGCCGCGCCGACCAGCCCGAGCACGGCCGGTCCCCGGCGGCGGCGGGGGCGTCGGCGGAGGGCGGGCGCGTCGTCGCGCGCGCGGTCGAGCGTCATCAGGTCTCCTGTCGTCGGGCCGGCAGCGGCGTCGGCCCGTCTGCGTTCCGTCCGAGCGGTCATCCTGGCCCGTCGCGCAGGCCGGGGGCCAGCGAGTTCGCGGGGCGGGACGTCTCCCGGCAGCGTGGCACCGCCCGACGCCCGACCGGGTGAGAACACGGAAGCCTTCACCCTTCCTCCTCACCGCGACGACCCCGCTCGGCGTGCGGCCGGGACGTGGGTCCCAGGTCACCGAGGGCGACGGGCGTCGGCGTCGACGACGGCGCGGCTCAGCGGTCCGGGAGGGACGTCCCGGTGAGGTCCTCGGCGACCTGCCACAGCCGGGCGGCGGTCCCGGCGTCGCGCATCCGCCGCCCGAGCCGCGCAGGTCCGGGCGGGCCGACGATCCCGAAGGTTCCCGTGGGCCCGAGGTACGCGCCCTGCGCGACGTCGCCGGTCGCCGCGAGCAGGAGCGACCCGACGCCCTCGGCCGCCGACATGGACGGCAGCACGGACCGCTCGCCGAAGGGAGACCGGCGGGGCGTGTCCCGGCCCAGCGACGCGCCGGCGGTCTGCAGGTTGGTGCGCGTGAAGCCGGGGTGCGTCGCGAGCGACAGCAGGGGCCAGCCGCGGCGGTCGGCGACGTGCGCCAGGTGGCGGGCGAGGAGCACGTCGGCGAGCTTCGACTGCGCGTACGCGCGCCACGGGCGGTAGCGGCGGCGGGCCTGGAGGTCGTCGAACCGGATGCGGCCGACGTGCGCGACGCCGCTGCCGGTCCACACGACGCGCGGCGCGGGGGCGTCGAGGAGGAGCGGCAGCAGCCGGTTCGTGAGGGCGAGCGGTCCGAGCGCGTTGGTCGCGAGCTGCAGCTCGAAGCCGTCGACGGTCTCGAACCGCGTCGGCACGGCCATGACGCCCGCGTTGTTGAGCAGCGCGTCGAGGTGCGGCAGGTCGCGGGAGATGCCGTCGGCGAACGCGGCGACCGAGGACAGGTCGGCGAGGTCGAGCATCCGCAGCTCGACGTGCGCGCCCGGGACGGCGGCGCGGATCTCCTCGACCGCGGTCGTCCCCCGGCGCTCGTCCCGCGCGGTCGCGACGACGTGCGCGCCCGCGGCGGCGAGCCGCTGCGCGGCCTCCCGGCCGAGGCCGCTGGTGGCACCGGTCACGACGAACGTGCGGCCGGTCTGGTCGGGGACGGGCTGCACGGTGCGCTCCGGGGCTGGACGACGAGGCGCGCCCACTGTCGCACGCGGCCGCTCCCGGTGCGCGCGGCGTGCGGCGGCGCGCGTGGGCCGGCGCCGGTGGTCGGCTACGCGGCCGTCGTCGCGTCCTCACGCGTGCCCGCGGCCGGCGTGCTCCGGAGCGGGCCGCCGTGGCCCGACGAGCCCACCGGCCACAGCGACGCCGCTGCGGCGGTCGCCACCGCCGACACGACGGCGAGCGCGACGGCCGCGCCCGTGAGGCCGGCGCCGCCGAGCCATCCGGCGACCGGGTAGGTCACGAGCCAGCACGCGTGCGACAGCGAGAACTGCGCCGCGAACGCGGCGGGTCGGTCGGCCTCGGGCAGGTCGCGCACGACGAGCCGCCCGACGGGGACCTCGGCGCACGCCCACCCGGCGCCGACGACGAGCCAGAGGACGCCGACGAGCACGAGCCCCGCGACGGACGGCACACGCAGCGCGAGCGGCACGAGCGCGGTCGCGGCCGCGAGCGCCACGGCGCCGCCGAGCATGACCGCCCGGTCGGACAGCCGCCCCAGCATGCGGGGCAGCAGGAGCGCCGCGGCCATGGACCCGGCGCCGTTGGCGGCGAGCAGCAGCGCGACCGCGGTGTCCCCCTGGCCGAACGTCGAGCGGGCGACGACGACGGTCTGGACCAGGACGAACGCGCCCGCGGCGGCGACCGCGAGGTTGAGCGCGAGGACGGGCCGCAGCGCGGGCGTGCGGACGAGCAGCGCGGCGCCGTACCGGACGCGCGCCCCGAGCGGGAGCTCGGCGAACGCGGGGTCGTCGCCCGCGGCCGACGCGCGCGGTCGACCGATCGCGACCGTCGCGACCAGCACGGCCGACGCGGCGAACCCGGCGGCGGTGCCGACGAACAGGGCGTGCGACGGGATGAGCAGCAGGAGGGCGGCGGCGAGCACGGGTGACAGGACCATCTCGAGGTCGTCGGCCAGCCGCGCGAGCGACAGCGCCTGCGTGTACTCGCGCTCGTCGGGCAGCACGTCGGGGACGACCGCCTGCCAGGTCGGGGTGTGCGTCGCGGAGGCGGCCTGCAGGACGAGGACGAGGACGTAGACCTGCCAGGTGGCGTCGACGAACGGCAGGCACAGCGCGGCGGCGGCGCGGACGACGTCGGCGGTGACGAGGACGGCCCGGCGCGGCAGGCGCACGACCAGGGCCGCAGCCAGGGGTGCGACGACGACGTACGCGACCATCTTGATCGCGAAGACCGTGCCGAGCACCTGGCCGGCGCGGTCGCCGGCGACGTCGTAGGCGAGCAGTCCGAGCGCGACGGTGGCGAGCCCGGTGCCGGCGAGCGAGACGACCTGCGCGGTGAAGAGCCGGCGGAACGTGGGGTGGGCGAGCGCGGTCATGAGGTCGTGCGGCTCCGGGGGCGCGGTCGGGGTCAGGACGTCGCGTGCGTCCGGTGGTGCGCAGGCACGTCCTCGAGCGCGTGCTGCGCCTGGTAGACGGCCTGCGTGACGAGCGTCCGGGCGTGCTCGTCGACGAGCGAGTAGTAGACGCGCGTGCCGTCCTGCCGGGCCCTGACGATCCTCCCCCAGCGCAGCTTGGCGAGGTGCTGGGAGACGGAGGTGGGCGACTTCTCGACGAGGTCCGCGAGGTGGTTCACGGAGAGCTCGCCGTCGCGCAGGGCGAGGACGATCCGCACGCGCGTCGGGTCGGCGAGCAGCGAGAACACCTCGACGACGAGGTCGACGTACGGCGAGTCGACGCCGACCCCGTGTTCCTGCGAATCTGCATGCATGCGCAGATAGTAAGCACGACACCACGTCCGCGGGCGACTTCGGTCGTCCGGAACCGCGTCTTCGCAGGTCACGCACTCCGAAGTTCCGAGACCGTTCTCACACGCCCTCGGCTACCACCCGCCGTGGAGCGACCCGTACGGTCGGGCGCCGGGGTCGCCGCCGCACCCCCGGCCCCGGCCGCCCTCCACCGGAAGCTCCACGATGTCGACCTGGGCGCTGCTCCTGATCGCCCTCAGCCTGTCCGCCGACGCGTTCGCCGTCGCGCTCGGCAAGGGCCTGCACATCCGCCGCCTGACGTTCCGCGACACCGCGGCGATCGCCGTCGCGTTCGGCGCGTTCCAGGGCCTCATGCCGCTGCTCGGCTGGCTGCTGGGCGTACGGCTCGCGGACTCCATCACCGAGGTCGACCACTGGGTCGCGTTCGGGCTGCTCGCCGTGATCGGCGGGAAGATGCTCCACGAGGCGTTCACGCAGGGCGACGACGACGAGCCGGACGAGGACCACGTCGGCGTGCGCGAGCTGCTCGTGCTGTCCGTCGCGACGAGCGTCGACGCGCTCGCCGTCGGGATCGGGTTCGCGTTCCTCGACGTGCCGATCGCCGGGGCCGCCCTGCTCATCGGCGTCGTGACGCTCGTCGTCTCGCTCGCCGGGGTCCTGATCGGCCACCGCGTGGGTGTCCGCTTCCGGGGGCCGGCCGAGGTCGTCGGCGGCGTGATCCTCATCTTCATCGGCGTCCGCATCCTGCTGGACCACCTGGGCGTCTGGTAGCCGCGACGAACGGGCCCCGACGGGCCGTGACCCGCGCGACGCTACGGCCGCAGGCGGGCCGTCGGGACGATCTCCGACGTCTGCGACGTGCTCGACCACCGGAGCTCGGCGACCGCGTTCCGCAGCCCGTCGAAGTACTCGAGCACGATCGGCACGGCCTGCCCCGCGGTCAGCGTGACCGTCCCGGTGTCGACGCGGCGGGAGTGGTTGGTCCACTGGTCGATCACGAGGCGCCCGTCGACCCAGAGCCGCACGCCGTCGTCGGACGTCGTCGCGAACGTGTACGTCTGCGAGTAGCGCGGGACGACCGAGCCGCTCCATCGGACGGAGAAGGTGTCGGCGCCGATGCCGCTCACGGGGGCCGCGAGGCCCCAGTCGAACGCGACGTTCGGGTCGATGCGGGAGACCGTCGTGCCGGTGAGGTCGGCGTTGTCGTAGTAGACCGCCTGGAGTCCGCGCAGCCCGAGCGTCGCGGTGAGCGTCGTCGCCGCGGAGGGTGTCCGCCACGTCCGGCTGGCCGCGGTCGAGCCGTCCGACCAGCGGTCGAGCTCGTAGGTGCGGCCCTGCGCGTCCTGCTGCGACGGGACCGCGAGCCGCAGGTCGAAGCCCGCCCACGACGTGAGCGTCGTCGGACCGGTGACCGTCTGGCCGTTGACCGTGAGCGTGCGTCCCGCGGGCGAGGTCGCGAGCGTCACGTCGACCTTGCGTGGCAGGAAGTCGCGCGTCACCGTCGTCGTCGCGCCCTGCGAGTCCGTCGCGGTGAGTGCGATCCGCAGGTGGCTGTTCGCGGCAGCCGCGAGGTCCTCCGGACCGGGGGCCTCGAACGACACCGACGTGCCCGTCACCGGGCCGAGGAACGGGTGGGTGTGCTGGTCGTGCACGCGGACGACCGTCCACGACAGGCGCGACCCCGGCAGGGTGCCGTCCTGCGCGTCGGTCGCCGAGCCGCTCAGCGTGTACGACTGCCCGACGACGAACGTCGCACCCGCCGCCGGTGACGTGATCTGCGCGGTCGGCGCTGTGTTGCCCGAGCTGATCCGGACCGTCACCGCGGCCGACGTCGCGCCCTGCGGGTCGCGCACGCGCAGCGTCGCGGTCCACGTGCCCGCCGCGTACGTGTGCTGGACCGTCGGGGTCGTGGTCGTCGCGTCGGGCGTCCCGTCGCCGAACTGCCACAGGTACGTGAGCGTGCCGCCGTCGGGGTCGCTGCTGCCGCGGCCGTCGAGCGTCGTGGTGAGCGGTGCCGCGCCGCTCGTCGGCGAGGCGGTGAGCGCCGCCGTCGGCGTGCGGTTGGCCGTGCCCGTGTACGCGAGCCGGCGCACCTCGCCGCCGTTCGCGTACGTCGTGTAGTAGAGCGCCTGGCTGCCCGACCAGGGCCCGAACTCGAGGTGCACGGCCGCGCCCAGCCCGGTCGAGACGTCGGTGCGCACCCCGCCCCTGAGCATCATGAGCTTGCCGCAGTTGTAGTCGCTGAACAGGTACCCGTCCTCGTAGGCCGCCGGCCAGACGCCGTCGGGGACGAACGCGCCGCCCGTGATCGAGCCGCAGCCCGTGCTCCGGCCGTAGTCGTGGATCGGGTCCGTCATCCCGGCCGGGAGCGCGCCGCCGCAGCTCGTCGCCGAGCCCGTCTGCGCGCAGTGCCCCTCACGCACGGGCCAGCCGTAGTCCGCGCCCGACGTCCCGAGGTCGATCTCCTCCCACACGTTCTGGCCGACGTCGTTGACGTGGAAGACCGTGCCGCTCGCGTTCGGGTCGAACGCGAACCGGAACGGGTTGCGCAGCCCCCACGCGAACGTCTCGCGGCAGATCGTCCCCGCCGCGGCCGGGGCCAGACGGCAGCTCGCGGTCCCGGTGCCGAGGAACGGGTTGCCCGGTGCCGGTGCGCCGGTGGTCCGGTCGACGCGCAGGATCTTGCCGTTGAGCACGTTGCGGTCGCGCGACGCGTCGTTGTTGCCGCCGCACCCGCTGTCGCCGCGGTAGTCGCAGCCGCCGTCACCGGTCGAGACGTAGAGGTAGCCGTCCTTGCCGACGTGCAGGTCGCCCGCGTTGTGGTTGCCCGCCGGGGACGCGATCCCGTCGAGCAGGACCGTCTCGCTCGCCGGGTCCACCAGGTTGTCGTCGCCGAGGACGAAGCGCGACACGCGGTTCACCGGCGCGCCGGCCGGGGTCCCGCCCTGGCTCGTCGGGCAGGTCGTGCCCGTGCGCGCCGTGTAGAAGAGGTAGATCGCGCGCGTCGCCGGGTCGGGGTCCGTCGCGACGCCGAGCAGGCCGCGCTCCGAGTTGGTGCACAGACGGCTCGACAGGTCGAGCGCCGGCGTCGACAGCAGCGTGCCCGCGGCCGTGCGGACGCGCAGGCGGCCCGACTGCTGCGTGACGAGCATCCGACCGTCGGCGGTGAACGCGATCGCGGACGGGTTCGGCACGGTCGCGACGAGCGACTCCGTGAACCCGGCCGGGACGGCGGCCGTCGCGGGTGGTGGACCGGCCACGACCAGGCCGGCGGCGACCAGGGCCCCCGTCACCACGGCCACGAGCGTGCGCATGCCGTTCATCGAGGGCCCCCGTCCTCGTCGACGCGTCAGGCCGCCACCATCCCCCCGCACGCACCGGAGCGCAACGCACCGGACCGATTCACCGACCGACGCGACCCTTGCTGCCGCCCGGGCGTCAGCCGCCGATGATGACCGTCGGGCAGCCCGGGCCCGGGACGACGGGGGTGCCGTGCATGCTCGTGTCCGCGAGCCGCGCCGCCGGGAAGTTGCCGATCAGGACGGTCAGCGAGCCCATCGCGATGCCGTTGGGCGCGGGCGACACGCACGGGATGCCGCCGGGCATCGCGTTGGCGACCGCCGCCGGCTGGTTGCCGATGAGGACCGTCATGACCCCGGCGGCCGGGGTGATCGGGCCGCCGACGTGCGGCTTCGGGCCGTCGAACAGCGGGCACAGCGCGGTGTCGCCGACGCGCAGCGCGGGACCCATGGGCATGTGCAGCCTCCCGATCGGGCAGCCGGCGCGGCGGTCAGGGCGCGGGCGGCGGGGCCGGGACGGCGAGCTGTCCGCTGAAGACGAGCGCGTCGTCGCACTGCGTGGGCGGTGACGTCTCGTTCTGCGGCTGCCCGGGCGCGCGGCAGATCACGGACATCGTGAGGGCTGTGCCGGACTGCAGGACGATCGGCGTCTGGAAGTGGAAGTCGTTGTCGCGGAAGTTCTCGAGCGCGACGTCGAACAGCACCGCGGGGTCGCCGCCGGCCGGGGTCTGCGTGAGCAGCAGCCGCCCGAAGTCGCCCTGCGGGTTGTTGAGGACGAGGTCGGTGAGCCGGAACGTGCCGCCGTCGGGCACGACGAACGGGTCGGCGTCGACCGCGGTCGCGGACGGCGGCGTCTGCACCGTCATGCGCTGCGTCGTGGGCGTGAGGATCTCGGTCGGCGGCAGGAAGTTCTGCGTGAGGTCCTCCATCTGCGCGACCTGCTCCTGCGCAGCGGCGGCGGCCTGCCCGGCGCCGGTCGACGACTGCTGCGCCGCGGTCGCGGCCTGCTGCGCGGCGGCGGCGGCCTCCTGCGCCTGCGCGACCTCGTCCTCGACCGACGACTTGGCGGCGGACTCGATGACCGGCTTGAGGAGCGTGAACCACAGCAGCGCGAGCAGGGCCAGCAGGAGCAGCAGCGCGAGCAGCGCCTTGAAGAACCACTTGGGGATCGTCGCGACCTGCACGTGCGCACCGTCGAGCAGGACGGGCGTGGTGTTCTCCGCGGCGGCGGTCACCGTGAACGGCATCGTGATGTCGGGACCGCGCCACAGCCGCTTCTCGGGTGTGACGCGCACGTCGGCGAACTCGACGGTGCCCGGGTTCACGGCGACGATCTGCGGGCGGACGCGGAAGGCGAGCGCACCGTTGTCGTCGGCGGCCGTGAGCGACACCGTCACGGGGACGTTGCCGCGGTTGTCGAGCGCGACGCGGTGCCGGGCCCCGCTGCGGCCGTGCGACGTGCGCGGCAGCAGCTCGGCGGTCGTGTCGAGGAACGGCAGGACCTCGACGACGCCCTCGGGGATCACCGTCTCGTCGACGTGCTCGAACGGGACGACGCGGATGCCGAAGTCGAGCGTCCCCGCGGGCACGGCCGCGGACCGCGGCGGCGCGAACCGCACGGTCGCCGTCGTCGTCGTGCCCGGGTAGAGGCCCTCGATGACGGCCGGCTCGACCGTCGTCCACGCCGCGGGCGCGCCCAGCACCTCGATGCGGTAGCCCTCCACCACGTCGCCCGTGTTCCGGATCTGCAGCGGGACGACCGCCTCGGTGCCGGGGCTGAGCTCCACGCGCGCCGAGTCCAGCTTCGCCGTCGTCGTCATGCTCGCGACGCTACGAGCGGGGTCGGGCGCGCGGTACGGCCTGCGGCCCGGCCGGAGGGGCACCGCGGATGCCCGTTGAGTCGTTGTTGACTGCACGATCAGTGCGCCCCGGCACGCTGTCCGTCAGTGCACCCGAGCAGCGGGTGCCACGGCGCAGGGGGCGACGATGGACAGGGTGGCCGTGTGGGTCAGCGCGAGGGACCCGATCTCGGAGGCAGGAGTGGTGAGCGCGCTGCGGCCGCGTCCCGAGGTGCGCGTGGTGCCCGCGGAGGAGGCGCCCAACGCGCAGGTCGCCGTCGTGGTGGCGGACTCGGTGGACGACGACGCGCTGCGCCTGGTCCGCATGGTGCGACGGCAGAGCGCCGCGCAGGCCGTGCTGGTCGCGGGCCGGCTCGAGGACGGCGACGTGGTCACGGCGGTCGAGGCCGGGGTGCTCGGGCTCGTACGCCGCGCCGAGGCCACGCCCGACCGGCTCGTGCGCGTGATCTGCGGCGCCGCGACCGGCGAGGGCAGCGTGCCGCCCGACCTGCTGGGCCGCCTGCTCGACCAGGTCGGCACGCTGCAGCGGCAGGTGCTGCGGCCGCGCGGGCTGACGTTCACCGGGCTCGCGTCGCGCGAGATCGAGGTGCTGCGGCTCGTCGCCGACGGCTACGACACGTCCGAGATCGCGCAGCACCTCGCGTACTCCGAGCGGACCGTGAAGAACGTGCTGCACGACGTCACGACGCGCCTGCAGCTGCGCAACCGCTCGCACGCGGTCGCGTACGCGCTGCGCGAAGGGCTCATCTGACCGCTGCCCTTTCGGCCCGGGGCGGCTGCCCCGACGGCTGACCGGGGGCGTGTGCCGGGGTCCGTCCGCGGGCGGCACCGTGGGACACCGCACCGAGCGCGGAGGAGGCGTCGTGCGCCGAGCACTCACGGCTGGGCTGGTCGCTGCCGTCGTGCTGCCCTCGACGGTCCTCGCGGCGGCCGGGATCGGGCCGCGGCCCGCGGCGCTGCCGGCGCCGCTCGTCACGGAGCCGCGGCTCGCGTACGCGGACTCGGAGCAGCGCCTCATGTACGCGCTCGTCACCGACCCGCCCGAGCCCGTTCCCGAGCCCGAGGCGGGCGAGGACCCCGGCGTGCCCGAGATCGCGGCCGGACCCGGCGGTGCCGGAGGGCCGCTCGGCGCGGCCGCTCCGCCCGTCGGGGGCCGGACCGTCCTGCCCGCGTTCGGGGACCTCGACGTCCAGGGCATCGGCGGGGTCGAGCAGGACCACCGCTACGACGCGGAGGCCTCGGTCCAGCAGCCGGGCGGTCGCCCGGGCGGCCGGTTCGAGACGCAGCCGCCGACCGCGTTCGTCAGCGCGCGGTACCTGCCCGAGGGCGACGTGTTCGTCCGCTACGAGGCGACCGAGGACCTGCCGACGCAGGTCGTGCGCCTCACCTGCGACGCGGCCGTCGAGTCGCACCCCGTCATCTCGCCGGACGGCACGTGGATCGCGTGGGCGACCACGCGCGACGGGACGTGGTCGATCGTCCGGGCCTCGATCGACGACCTCGCCTTCCCCGACGACCTGGACTGGTGCGAGGAGGTCGGCGACCAGGCCGAGGCGGTGACGACGGGCGAGTTCGACGAGACGTGGCCCGCGTGGACCTCCGACAGCGACCGGATCGTCTACAGCAGCACCGAGTCCGACCCGCTGGGCGACCTGTGGTCGGTGTCCACCGACACGCTGGAGGCCGTGCGGCTCACCGACGGGCCTGCCGCCGAGACCCAGCCCACGGTGTCGCCGTGGAGCGACTCCACCGCGACCGTCGCGTTCACCACCTCGCAGTTCCGCCCCGACGGCTCCCTCGGGCTCGTCGGCATCGACCGGGAGGGTCAGCCCGCGAGCCTGTTCGAGGGCAACGACGGCGAGGTCGTCGACCTCTACCCGCCCGGCGCCGGCAGCGAGGAGTACCCGGGCCGCGTGCAGGCGTCCGAGCCGACGTTCGGCCAGGTCGACGACGTCGCGTGGCTGGCGTGGACGAGCCGCGAGCTCGACCCGGCGGGCGACGTCTGGATCGGGTTCCTCGACGACAGCGAGGAGGGCATCACCGTCGAGTTCCAGGAGCCCGTGATCGCGACGCCGGGACGCAGCGAGTCCCACCCGACCTGGGGGTCCGTGTTCGACGGCGGCGAGGGCGACACGCCGGCCGCCTACCTGACGTTCACCGACGCGCCCCGGCTGATCGACATCCACGACGTGCGCGCCGACGGCAGCGGGGACCTGCGCATCCTCGCGCAGCGCACCGAGACGCGGCCGCCCGACGAGCCGAGCGCGCCGCCGCCGGAGCCGCTGCACGAGCTGTCGCCCGCGTACCACCCCGCCGGAGACGAGCTCGCGTACGCCTCCGAGAACGCGGAACCGGTGCCGTTCGGGTGGGAGCTGTCGCAGGTGATCCGCAGCACCCCGGCGGACGAGAACGCGGGGACCGTGCTCGACTACCCGCACGGTCCGTTCGACGCGGAGCCCGCGTGGTCGCCCGACGGCACGCGCGTGGCGTTCGCGCGCTCGCCGGACCCGAACGGCAACGCTCCGACGCTGCTCTACGTCGCGGACCTCTCCACGAGCCCGGCGACGGTCACGCAGGTGACGCAGGGCGTCGAGGGGGTGCTCGTCGAGGACCACGACCCGACGTGGACGCCCGACGGGTCGCGCCTGTTCTTCAGCCGCTGGTACCTCGACGACCGGGGCGCGGACGTACCCGCTGCCGAGCGGTACCCCGTCCGGGCGACGACGATCTGGTCGGTCGACTCGCGGGGCACCACGCCCGAGCAGCCGTTCGTCGTCGCGGACCCCTGCGCTCCCGCCGCCCTGTGCCCGCAGGTCGTGTCCGGACGCTCCCCCGCCCTGTCCCCCGACGGCACGCGCCTCGCGGTCGTGGACCTGGCGACCCGCAACCTCGGCCTGCCGGAGCTCCCGCTCTCCGGCGCGGTCGCCCTCGGCGGGATCGGGATCCTCACGCTCGACACGACCGGGAACCTGCCCCCGGTGACGAGCGCCGTGGCGCTCACCGGCATCCGCAGCGACGGCACCGCGACCCCCTCGCGCCCGACCGTCGACGGCACCGACCACCCCGCGTGGTCGCCCGACGGGACCGAGATCGCCTTCTCCGCGTTCCGCGCGGGCCAGCCGCAGCAGCGGGGCATCTGGGCCGTCTCCGCGGTCGACGGCGCGGGCCTGCGGCTCGTCACGGACACGCAGGGGACGCAGGACGAGCCGGCCTACCGCCCCTACGCGGACCTCGCGGTGACGCTCACGGCGGCACCGGCGGCCGACGGGTCCACGACGCTCACCGTGTCCGTGAGCAACGCCGGACCGGGACTCGTGCGGCGCGCGCAGGTGGACGTCGAGCTGCCCCCCGGCCTCACGACCCCGGGCGTCCCGGGGTGCACGGTCACCGGGCAGCAGCTGACGTGCCCCCTCACGACGCCGCTGCCGGCCGGCGGGGCGCCCGTCGTGATCGACGTCCCCGTGCAGGGCGTGTCGACCACGTCCGGGCCGATCACCGCGGGCGTCACGAGCACGAGCCCCGAGCGGGACGTCACCGACAACACCGCCACGCTCACCCCCGGCGTCGCGCTCGGCGTGTCCGTCGCGGTCACCGTCGCACCCCCCGTGCTGTGGGTCGGCGGGCAGCCGGGCAGCGCGACGTTCACGGTCACCAACCTCGGCGGGCAGCCCGCCGACGACGTCACCCTCACGACGACGTTCCCCGGGATCGTGACGACCGCGGGCGGCGAGCCGTGCACCGTCGCGGCGGGCGTCTGCGCGCTCGGGACGGTCGGCCCCGGCGCGACGCGCGTCGTGACGTCGACGTTGACCGCCGGGGCCGTCACCGGCCCGCCCCAGAGCGGGCCGATCACGGCCGCGGTCGCGACCTCGTCGGCCGACCCCGTGCCCGCCGACGACACGGCGAGCGCGCCCGTCGAGGTGCGTGCCCCCGAGCTCCTCGTCGTGCCGACCGTCCTGCGGCCCGGCGGCGTCGCGTTCGTCAACGGCCGGTGGTTCCCGCCCGGCGAGCCCGTCCGGCTGTCCTGGTCCCCCGGCATCATGAGCGCGCCCGGCCCCTACACCGCGCGGGCCGACGGCAGCTTCCAGGCCTCGGTGCCGATCGTCGCGGACACCCTGCTCGGCCCGCGCCGGCTCGTCGGCACCGGCACGTCGCCCGGCCCGCTGTTCGGGGAGGTCGACACGGACCTGCTGGTGAACCCGAGCTCGGTCGCCGCACCCGACTTCCTGTTCCGGAGGTGAGGCCGTGATCGGCTCGGTCGACGAGGCGCTCCGCGCGCTGGTCCGCGAGGCCGTGGACAGCACGTCCGTCGAGGTCGTGCTGGACGCCCCGACGAAGGACTGGGCCGCGCGCCGCAACGCACCCACCGTCGACATGTACCTCTACGACCTGCGCGAGGACCTGCGGCGCCGGTCGCGCGGCTTCCTCGAGAACCGCGTCGAGGGCGTCGTCCAGACGCGGTTCCAGCCCCCGCGGCACTTCCGGCTGTCCTACCTCGTCACCGCGTGGACGCAGCGCCCCGAGGACGAGCACCGGCTGCTCGACGCGGTGCTCGTCCACCTGCTGCAGTTCGACGCGCTGCCCCCGCGCGTGCTCGAGGAGCGGCTCGTCGCCGCCGGCGCGCGCGTGCCGCTGTTCGTCGGGCTGCCGCCGCCCGAGGACCGCGGGTTCGCCGACGTGTGGTCCGCCCTCGGCGGTGAGCTCAAGCCGTCGATCGACGTCGTCGTCGACGTGCCCGTCCTCACCCCCGTGCCCGGCGACGTGGTCGGGCCGCCCGTGCAGGCGCCGCTGCGGGTCGACGTGCGGGACACCGACGGCGGGGGCGCGGACAGCGGCGTGCAGCGGCACGTCCCGCCGCCGCCGACCGGCGCCGACGGGTCCGGGTCGTCGTCCTCGGCCGGTGACGGCCGCCCGGGTGCGCGACCCGTCGCACGCGCGCGGAGGCGGCGGTGAGCACCGGACCGGACGGCGCACCGGGCCTCGTCGGCGACGCGGACGGCACCGCGCCGGACGCCGGGCAGCGTGCGCCGGACTCCAGCACCGCGCACGTGCTCGCCCGGCTCGCCGCCGTCGAGGAACGCGTGCGGGCCCTCGTCGCCCGCCGGCGCGTCGGCGACCCGCAGCCCGACGACCCGTTCCGCGGCCTCTACCTGAACGACGAGACCGTCGACCGGCTGCTCGCGGGCCACGGCACCGAGGTGCTGTCCGCCGAGGTCGACGACCGGACGCGCGCCGCCGAGCAGGCCGCCGACGCCGCCGAGGCCGCGGGGCACGTGCTGCGGCTGCGCACGCTCACGCGCGCGTTCGCGCTCGACCCCCTCGACGTCGAGCTGCTGCTCGTCGCGCTCGCGTGCGAGGTGGACGTGCGGTTCGAGCAGCTCTTCGGCTACCTCAACGACGACGTGACCCGACGACGGCCGTCCGCCGCCGTGGCGCTCGCGCTGTGCGGCGTACCCCTCGCGTCGGCGGCGGGCCGCCACCGGCTGCAGCACGGACCGCTGCTGCGCGGCGGGCTGCTCGAGGTCGAGGAGCCCGACCGCCCGCTGCCCGGGCGGCCCCTGCGCGTACCGGACCGGGTCGTCGGGCACCTGCTCGGCGACGACGCACCCGACCCTGCGCTCGCGCCCGTCCTGGTGGACGACGAGGACGTGCCGTGGGGTGACCCGGGCCGGCTCGTCGCCGCGCTGCGCGCCGGCACCCCGCTCGTCTACCTGCGGGAGCCGCCCACCGGCTCCGGGCGGGTGCTCGCCGTGCGCGCGCTGCAGGCCGCGGGTCGCGGCGCGCTCGTCGTGGACGGCGGCGCAGTCGCGTCCGTGCCCGAGCCGGAGGCCGTCGCGCGCACCGCCGCACGCGAGGCGCTCCTCACCGGCGCCGGGCTCGTCGTCGTCGGGACCGACCCGCTGACTGCGCAGCCGCGGGCCTCGCGCGCGCTCCTCGCGGCGGCACCCGTGCTCGTCGTCGGCCGCACGACGTGGGACCCCGCGTGGAGCGAGTGGCCGCCGCTGCTGCTCGACGTGCCGCCGTCGACCGTCGCCGAGCGCACGACGCTGTGGCAGCGGTCGCTCGGCCGGTCGCCCGACGCCGACACGGTCGACACCGCGCGCACGACCGCGCCCTACCTCCTGCGTCCCGAGCAGGTCACGCGCGCCGCGCGGGCCGCCCGGCAGCAGGCGACGCTCGACGGCGGCCTCACCGCGGAGCACGTGCGCGTCGGGGCGCGCGCCGAGAACGGCACCGCGCTCGAGCGGCTCGCGCGGCGCATCGAACCCGCCGTCGGCTGGCAGGACCTCGTGCTGCCGCCCGACGTGCTCGGGTCGTTGCAGGAGGTCGCGACGCGCGCCCGGTTCCGCGAGCAGGTGCTCGGCGACTGGCGGATGCGGCCCGGCGGCGGGCGCGGGCACGGCGTCGCGGCGCTGTTCGCGGGCGACTCCGGCACCGGCAAGACGATGTCCGCGGAGGTCGTCGCGCACGAGCTCGGGCTCGACCTGTACGTCGTCGACCTCGCGACCGTCGTCGACAAGTACATCGGGGAGACCGAGAAGAACCTCGAACGCATCTTCGCCGGCGCCGCCGGCGTCAACGCGGTCCTGCTGTTCGACGAGGCCGACGCCGTGTTCGGGCGGCGCAGCGAGGTCAAGGACGCGCACGACCGGTACGCCAACATCGAGTCGGCCTACCTGCTGCAACGCATGGAGACGTTCGACGGGCTCGCGATCCTCGCGACCAACCTGCGCGCCAACATCGACGACGCGTTCATCCGCCGCCTCGACGTCGTCGTCGACTTCCCCGTGCCCGACGCCGGGCAGCGCGTGGCCCTGTGGGACCGCAGCCTCGGCACCCGGGTGCCGCGCGACCCCGACGTCGACCTCACGTTCTGCGCCGACGCGTTCGAGCTCGCCGGCGGGGCGATCCGGTCCGCCGCCGTCACCGCGGCCTACCTCGCCGCGCAGGACGGCGGGACAGTCGCGATGCGGCACGTCGTCGCGGCCGTCTACCGCGAGTACCGCAAGCTCGGCCGCCTCACGCTCCCCAGCGAGTTCGGCCACTACTGGAGCCTGCTGGCCTGACGCCGTCCACCCGGCCCGTCGATGGCCCGGCCAGCACCGTCGGCGATCCACCCGCCCCGGCGCGGGTGGCGGCCCGTCTGCGCGACTTCGGCCATGTGCGACTTCGGCTCAGGGGTGCGACATCGATGTCGCACTCCCGAGCCGTTGTCTCTCCTTCTCAGCGGTGGCGCCTCGGGCCCGCACGGCGCGCGGGCGTCACCCGGCGGCCGGTGCCCGATCGGGCGGCGGGGAGTGCCCGACGGGGTGGACCGGGCGATCCTGCCGGGCGGCGGCGTGCGGTGGCAGCGTCGAGCGGGTCGAGGACGACCTGCGTCGAGAGGGGCCGACGATGCACAGCCACGACCACCTGGAGGGCACCGAGCCGCTGCGGCCGAAGGCCGCCCGGGTCGACGAGCGGGGCACCGCGCCGGTCGTGGCCCGCGCGCTGTCCGAGGGGCGCACCGACCGGCTCGACGCGAGCGGGCTGGCGTACCTGCAGCGGACCGCGGGGAACGCGTCGACGACGGGCCTGGTCGAGGAGGAGCGCTCGCCCGTGCTCGACGTGGTCGGGTCCGGCGGCGGCCGGCCGCTCGACCCGGAGACCCGCGCGGACATGGAGGGCCGGCTCGGCGCCGACTTCGGCGACGTGCGCGTCCACACCGACGGTGCGGCGTCGGACTCGGCGCGCTCGGTCGGCGCCCACGCGTACACCGTCGGCTCGGACATCGTCTTCCAGCGCGACGCGTACGACCCGACGTCGACGGCGGGCCGCACGACCCTCGCGCACGAGCTGACGCACGTCGTCCAGCAGCGCAGCGGACCCGTCGACGGCACGCCGACCGGGGGCGGCATCAGCGTCTCCGACCCGGGCGACCGGTACGAGACGGCCGCCGCCGCGAACGCCGAGCGCGTCATGGCCGACGCCGCACCCGCCACCGCCTCCCCCGGCTCGGCTCGCGCCGCCGACGCGAGCGTCGTCGCGCAGCGCCAGGACGAGGCGCCGGTCGAGGAGGAGGAGGAACCGGTCCAGGGGTCCTTCGTCCAGCGGGAGGAGGCCCCGGAGGAGGAGATCGAGGAGGGCTGACGCCCGCGCGGGACGTCCCGGCTCCGGCCGACGCCCGATCGGGCAACCACGCCGTCCCTCAGGGGCGTCCGGGCGGACCACCGCCCTCCCGACCGCCCGCAGCACGCTGACCAGTACGACTCCCTGTGCCCGAAGGAGGGGACATGCCGACCTACCTGTCACCCGGCGTCTACGTCGAGGAGGTGGAGGCGGGCACCCGGCCCATCGAGGGGGTCGGGACGTCCGTCGCCGCGTTCGTCGGCCTGGCGGCGAAGGGACCGTTCAACACGCCGACGCTCGTCTCGAACTGGACGCAGTACGCCGAGACGTTCGGCGACTTCCTGCCGAACTCGTACCTCGCGCACTCGGTGTACGGGTACTTCCTCAACGGCGGCTCGAACGCCTACGTCGTGCGGATCGGTGCCGACGGCGCCGCCGACGACCCCGAGGCGCAGCCGCGCACGCGCACCTCGCCGAAGGCGCTGCCGGCGGTCCCGCAGGCCGTGCTCGGGGCGTACAAGGTGACGGCGTCGGACAAGGCGCCGAAGACGAAGAAGCTGAGCGTCGAGGTGGCCGAGCCGAGCGGCGACAACCCGCCCGACGACCACTTCAAGCTCGTCATCCACGTCGACGGCAAGGCGACCGAGACGTACGACCACGTCACCACGAAGCGCGGCGACGACAACGTCGCGACCAAGGTGAACCAGCAGTCGAAGCTCGTGACGATCGAGGAGCTGGCCAGCGGCAGCGCGCTCGTGAAGCCCGACAAGGGCATCGCGGACCTGATCGAGCCGGAGCCCGAGCCCGAGCCGCCCGCCACGGGCGACCTCGGCGCCGACGACTACATCGGCGACGCGGCCGACCGCACCGGGTTCTCCGGCCTGGAGGCGATCGACGAGGTCACGATCGTCGCCGTCCCGGACCTCGTGGCCGCGCTCGAGCAGGGCGCGATCGACCTGGAGACGTTCCAGGCCGTGCAGCTCGCCGTCATCGCGCACTGCGAGCTGATGGGCGACCGCATGGCGATCCTCGACCCGCCGCCCGGGCTCGGTCCGCAGGCGATCAAGGACTGGCGCGTCGACACCGCGGGCTACGACTCCAAGTACGCGACGCTGTACTGGCCGTACATCAAGGTGTTCGACCCCGCGTCCGGCTCGAACAAGTTCGTGCCGCCGTCGGGCCACATGGCCGGCATCTGGGCGCGCAACGACGACACCCGCGGCGTGCACAAGGCGCCCGCGAACGAGGTCGTCCGCGGCGCGATCACGCTGCAGACGCAGATCACGCGCGCCGAGCACAACCTGCTCAACCCGGTGGGGATCAACGCGATCCGCACGTTCCCCGGCCGCGGGGTGCGCGTGTGGGGCGCCCGGACCCTGTCGTCCGACCCGGCCTGGCGGTACGTCAACGTGCGGCGGCTCTTCAACTACCTCGAGGAGTCGATCCTCGTCGGCACCCAGTGGGTGGTGTTCGAGCCGAACGACGACGCGCTGTGGGCCCGCATCCGCCGGACCATCTCCGCGTTCCTCGTCAACGAGTGGCGCAAGGGCGCCCTGTTCGGGCTCAGCCCCGAGGAGGCGTTCTTCGTCCAGTGCGACCGGGAGACGAACCCCGCCGAGGGGATCGACGCGGGCCAGGTCGTCTGCCGCATCGGGGTCGCGCCGGTCAAGCCCGCCGAGTTCGTGATCTTCCAGCTCTCGCAGTTCTCCGGCGGCACGAGCCTCGTCGGCGAGTGACCGGTCCCCGACGACCACAGGAACGGTGAAACATGGCACTCCCCGACACCTTCGACCTCGCCACCGCGTACTCGTTCTCGGTGAAGATCGACGGCATCCAGATCCCGCACGTCATGGAGGTCAGCGGGCTCAAGGCCGAGGTCGACAAGGTCACCTACCAGCAGCAGGCGTCCGACGGGAAGTTCGTCACGCGCCAGATGATGGGCCGCCAGAAGGCCGGCGAGTTCAAGGTCAAGCGCGGCCTCACCGACTCGACGACCGTCACGGACTGGCTCAAGGCGGTCTTCGAGGGCAAGCTCGCCGACGCCCGCAAGACGGCCGAGGTCGCGATCTACACGTCCGACAACCAGCTGCTCAAGCGGATGAACTTCCGCAACGTCTGGGTCAAGGACGTCGAGCTCGGCGGCACCCTCAAGGCCGGGTCCACCGAGCCGCTGTCCGAGACGTTCACGGTCTGCTGGGACGAGATGGAGTTCGCCTGATGCGACGCTCCCTGCCCGTCCAGCTGGACGCGCCCGAGGTCGACGAGGTGCCCACCGGCACACCGTCGGCCTCGGCCGTCCGGCGGGACGCGCTGCGCACCGAGTTCGACTTCCAGCTCCCGCGCGGGTACCTGGACGGCGACGGCGTGCTGCACCGGCACGGCACGATGCGGCTCGCGACGGCCCGCGACGAGCTGCTGCCGCTGTACGACGCGCGCGTGCAGGAGAACCCGGCCTACACGACGGTCGTGCTGCTGAGCCGCGTCATCACGTCGCTCGGCACCCTCGGCGCGGTCACGCAGAGCGTCGTCGAGAACATGTTCGCGTCCGACGTGGCGTTCCTGCAGGACCTCTACCGCCGCATCAACGCCGAGGGGCACACGCGCGCCGCCGTCACGTGCCCGTCGTGCCAGCACCGCTTCGACGTCGACATCTCCGGTGGGCGCCTGGGGGAATCGTGACGTACGCGCCGGCCCGCATCCGGGAGGAGGTCGCGTACGTCGCCTACCACTTCCACTGGTCCCACGACGAGATCCTCGACCTCGAGCACCCGCAGCGGATCGCCTACGTCCAGGAGATCGCGGCGATCAACCGCCGCATGAGCGAGGAGCGCTGACGTGCGCTGGCCGTGGCAGCGGGACCGTGCAGTCCCGCCCGTCGCCGACCCCGGGGCGCGCGCGTCGCGCACGGGTGCGGGTGTCGCGGCGAGCCCGGTCCCGGACCCCCCGGGGTCGTCGGGCTCATCGGGCTCGCCGACGGGCCCCCGGGGGGCGGACGCGCCCGGCGCGCCGGAGTCGACCGCCGGGTGGGCCTTCCTCCCGCCCCTGCAGCGGACCGTCCGGCCCGCCGAGCTCACCAGCCGCCCCGTCGCGTTCCTCGCGGACCTGCCGACGCGCGCGGCCCTGCCCTTCACCGGGTCGATGACGCACGTCGTCGACCACCGCGCCCCGTCGGGCGTCGTCGACGGCGACGGCGACCGCTCGGCGCCGCCCGTCCAGCGGTCCGCCGACGTGGACCTCACCCTCCTGCCACCCGCCCCGCGTGCCGCCACCCCCGTGCAGCGCCGCACGGGCAGGCTCGTGGCCCTCGACTCGGCGCCGGCGGGAACGCCACGACTGCGGGCCGTGCCCGTGGACCCGCCGGCGCCGGACACCCCCACCGTCACGCCCCTCGAAACGGCACCCTCGGCGGGTGCGGCCGGGGCGGGCGGCTGGACCGCCGACGGCTGGGCCGCACCCGACGCGTCCGGCGCGTCCGGTCCCGACGGGTCCTGGCGCGACGCCGGCGGGACGACGGTGCCGATCGGGTCCTCGGCGCCGCCGACCGCCGCACCTGCCCCGAGCCGGACCGACGGCGGCGCCGCCGTGCAGCGTCGTGTGGGGCTCGGGGCGCCGATCAGCCGGTCACCGCTCGCCGCCACGCCGCCGGACCTGCCGCTCGTGCAGCGCGACACGACGTCCGCGCCCCGCGGACCGGTGCGGACGGGCGGCGAACGGGGCGCAGGTGCGGGTTCCCCGGCGACCGCCGAGGGCGCCGACGCGACCCTGCGACGGTCGGCGGAACCCTCGGGCGTCCCGGCGGCGCGTGTCGATCCCCCGGCGCCGACCAGCCCGTCCGCTCTCGACCTGGCCGGGCCGTCGGACGCGGGCGGCACAGCCGACGCGGGGGGCGCAGGCGGCGTGCCACCGGTGCAGCGCGTCGTGGGCGACCCGACGGTGCTCGGAGCGCCGGGAGGGCCTCCGGCCGCGACTCCTCGGTCGTCGGCGCCCCTGACGTCGGCACCCACGGCGTCGGCAGCGTCTGCGTCGGGATCGGGCGGCACGACCTCCCGCCGTCCGGACGTCCCCGGCCCGTCCACGGCGCCCGTCCAGGCCGAGCCCCCGCGTCCGGCGCCCACGTCGACGGACGCCCTCGCCCTGGTGCAGCGCCGCACCGACGGCCCGACGGCGAGGACCGGTGACGGCGCGACGGGCCTGACGGCCGGCGACTTCGCCGCACCGGTCCCGGCGCCTGCCGACGGCACCCCGGTGCAGCGCAGCGACACCGTGGACGCAGCACGCCCGACCACCGATCTCGGCTCGGCGATCGACGCGCCCGACCCGATCGGCGCTGTCGCCGCGACCGCCGCAGCCCCCGCGTCCGGCACGGCCGAGACCCCCCACGCAGCCGCCTCCGACGGCGCGTCCCCGGCCGCCGATGCACCCTCCCCGCGCGACGCGGCGGAGCGTGGGTCGTCCGCACCCACGCTCGGCGTCGCAGCGCCCGTGGCGAACGACGCGACGTCCCTGACCACCGGACCGACGGGGCTCCGGCCGGACGCGCCGACGGGTGCGAGCGTGAGCCCCGCGGGGCATCGCGCCGGTCCCACGACGGACCTGACGCTCGCGTCACCGCCGACGCCCGTCCAGCGGTCGAGCGGACAGGACGCCGCGCTCACGGCCCCGCACGTCCCCGGCCGGGACACTCCCTCGGGTGCTCGGCTCCCCACGCTCGGGACGACCCCGGCGGGCGGCTCCGCCCACAGCGCGACGGCTGGTGCGGGACGCGGGACGGACGGCACCGCGTCGACGCCCGCAGCACCACCGGCACCGCCGCCCCCGGCACCGTCCTCACCCGCGCCGACGGACCCCGCCGCCGCACCGCCCGTCCAGCGCACGGTGACGGGATCCGAGCACGACGCCGCGCCGGCAGACAACGGCGCCCCGCGCGGACCGGCGTGGACCGACACGCCGCCCACCGCGCGCCGAGGAGCCGCCCCCGCCGTGTCGCTCGACGCCCCGCGCCCGGCGGGCGGATCGGACCTCCCGGTCGTCGTCGCGCGCACGGACGCCCGCGCGACCACGGCCGAGGACAACGGCAGCGGCACGGGCACGACGACGTCCGGCGGCGGCCCTACGACCACCGCCCCCGACATGCCCACCGCCGCGAGCACGGCCACGCCAGGAGCACGCTCGACCACCCCAGCCGGCGGAAGCACCACCGGCGCCCGCCCGACGGCCGCCCTGCAGAGGACCGGAGCGGGCACGGCGCCGTCGACTCCCCTCCCGGACCTCGGCCGACCGCTGCGCGTCGGTCCGCTGCTCGCGGGCACGCCCGTCCCCGTCCAGCTGACGGAGCGCCGCCCGCCGACGGTGCTCGCGGGCCGGCCCGCCGCGCGCCGCGCGGTGCCCGTGCAGCGCGTCGTCGTCGGCGCTCCCTCCCCCTCGACCCCGACGACCGGCGGCGCGACCCTGTCCGCCACCGTGCTCGACCACGACCCGACCGGGGCTGTGCCGGCGTCCGGCGCCGCCGATGCCCCCGGCGCGGACGCCACGCCGGCGCCCGCGGTGCACGAGGGCCCGGACGGCATCGACCCGTGGGCGCCGCCCGATGCGGCGGTGACGACGCGAGCCGACCTCGTCACCCTGCAGGCACCGGCAGCGACCACGTCCGCGCTCGCCCTGCCCTCGACCAGCACCTCGCGGGCCGAGAGGCGGCCCGCGACCGTCCAGCGCGCCTCCGCCGACGGCCCGCTCGCGGCGCCGGGGCGAGCCACGGACGACTCGTCGACGGGGCCGGCGTCGTCCCTCCCGAGCGGCCTCGACCTCGCCGGCGCACCGTCGACGACCATGACCACCGACCGGCCCCTGACGCCCCTCTCCCCAGGTGGCGTCGGGGCGCCGGGCGGCCTGACGGTGTCGCGGTCGACGCGGCCGGTTCCCGCACCGGCCACCCCTCCGACCGGCACCGCGACCGGGACCGCCGCGTCGCCCGACGCCCTGCCGCTGGTGCAGCGCCGGGCCGAGCGCGCACCGACGACGGTCCCGCCGGAGCCGCCCGCCGCACGGCCCACGCTCCAGCGCAGCGACGACGCCGCTCCCCCGCCGCCCGTCGCGACGCCGGTCGTGGCGCCCGACGCGGCGGGCGAGGCGCCGGACGGGTCCGGGGCGTCGCCGTTCGCGTCGGCGACCCCGGCGGACCTCGACGAGCTGGCCCGTCGGCTCATGACGCCGCTCATGCGACGGGTACGCGGCCAGCTGCTGGTGGACCGCGAGCGCCGCGGCACGCGGACGGACCGATGACGGGCAGGACGACGAGCGGGAGGAGGGAACCGTGCTGGAGGACACCGCGACGGCCGTCGGGCTGCAGTACGTCGTGACGGTGGACGGCCACAACCTCGGCGCGTTCGCGTCGTGCGAGGGGCTGGGCCTGGAGGTCGTCGTCGAGAGCCGCGAGGAGGGCGGGTTCAACACCGGCGTGTGGCAGCTGCCGACGCGCGTGAAGTACCCGAACGTCAAGCTGAGCCGGCCGCTGGGCAAGGAGACGGCGGACGTCATGGCGTGGCTGTCGACGGTGAGCCAGGGGCTCGTGGCGACGACGGCGAGCATCGAGGCGAGGACGACCGACGGCACGAAGGTCGTGCGCTGGACGCTGCAGGGCGTGGTCCCGATCCGGTGGACGGGCCCGTCGCTGACGCCGGACACGACGAAGGTCGCCACCGAGACGCTCGAGCTCGCGCACCACGGCTTCGGCAAGGCGGCGTGACGTGGGATCGGCGACGGGGTTCAACGCGAGCGCGGCGTCGGCGGCACCGGCGGGCGCCTCGACGCTGACGCACGCGAAGCTCGACCTGCACGAGCCGTCGAAGGACGGTGCGCTCGACAAGCCGGGGCCGCTCATCGGGTCGGTGGACTTCCAGTTCAACCCGAAGGAGCTGACGCTCCAGAAGTCGGCGAAGTGGACGCGCCCGACGACGAGCGGCGCGACCCGGTCGAGCCCGCCGCAGTACCAGGGACCGCAGCCGTCGAAGCTGACGCTCGAGATGTTCCTCGACGAGTCGGTGTTCTTCGACCCGGGCAAGAAGCAGAGCGGCTCGGTCGTCAAGACCGTGGAGCAGCTGTTCAAGTGCTGCGTGCCGACCGACGCGTCGCACGGGCAGAAGAAGGACTCCCCGCCGTGGGTCAAGTTCTCCTGGGGCGGCCTGACGGGGTTCCTCGCGTACATCGAGCAGGTGCAGGTGAAGTACACGCTGTTCACGCCCGCGGGGCTGCCGGTGCGCGCGGTGTGCACGGTGACGCTGCAGGAGCTCGCGGGCGAGCCGCCGGGCACGAACCCCACGTCGGGCGGCCGCGTGCCGCACCGCGAGCACGTCGTGGTGCAGGGCGACACGCTTCCGGGCGTCGCGTACCAGGAGTACGGGGATGCGGCGCTGTGGCGGGCGGTCGCGGACGTGAACGGCATCGACGACCCCGCACGGCTGCGTCCCGGGCGACGCCTGCTGCTCCCGACCGCCGACGAGCTGCTGCGCCAGGCCCCGTCGACGGCGCCGCGGACGCCGCCCACGACGCCGCGCGCGGGCGCCCCCGCGGTGACCCCCGCACCCCGCAGGGAGGTGGCCGGTGCCGTTCGGTGAGGAGCACAGCGCGACGCTGCTGGTGTCGGTCGACGGGGCACCGCTGCCGGCCGACGTCGCGCCGCTGCTCGTGTCCGGGTACGTCGACAGCGCGCGCAGCGTGCCCGACCTGTTCGTGCTGCGGTTCTCCGACGAGCACGGGACCGTGCTCGCGAAGGGCGGGTTCACGATCGGCGCGCAGGTCGAGCTGCAGGTGCAGCTCAGCGGCCCGGGCGGCCCGAAGCCGCTGCTCAAGGGCGAGGTGACGGCGGTCGAGGCGGAGCTGAGCCCGGAAGGGCTGCACACCGTCGTGCGCGGCTACGACGTGTCCCACCGGATGTTCCGGGGCCGGCGGATGGAGGCGTACCGACGCATGAAGCCGGGTGAGATCGTCCGCAAGGTCGCGGGGCGCGCGGGCGTCGCGGTCGGCACGGTGTCGTCCGACGGTTCCGTCATCGAGCACGCGGTGCAGGACGACGTGGACGACTGGACGTTCGTCTCGACGCTCGCGGACGAGCTCGGCTGGGTGCTGCGCGTCGTCGACGGCAAGCTGCAGGCCGGGCCGCCCGCGCAGGCCACCTCCGCGCCCGCGACGAGCGGTGAGGCGCGCAAGGACCCGCTCGTGCTGGAGAAGGGCATGAACCTCCAGTGGTTGCGCGCGACCGTGACGGCCGCGGGGCAGGTGCCGGACGTCGAGGTCCGCAGCTGGGACGTGAAGCAGAAGAAGGCGCTCGTCGGCACGGCCACGGCAACCACGACGAGCGCCCAGCTCGCCGACACCGACCCCGTGAAGCTCGCGAAGAAGTTCGGCAGCCCGACGTTCGTCGAGTCCGCGTCGTCGCTCGAGACGCAGGCCGCGGTGACCGCGCGCGCCAAGGCGCTCGCGGACCGGATCGCGGGCGGGTTCGCGGAGCTCGAGGGCGCGGCGCACGGCAACCCGGCGCTGCTCGCGGGCGCGTCGGTCGCGGTGCGCGGGATCGGCTCGCCGTTCGACGGCCAGTACGTGCTGACCGCGGTGCGCCACGACTTCGACGCCGAGGGCGGGTACATCACGTCGTTCACGGTGGCGGGCGCGTCCGAGCGGTCGCTGCTCGGCACGGTGCTCGGGTCGACGGGCGGTGGGCTGGGCGTCGCGGGCGGTCCGACGGGTCGCACCCCGACCCTCGGCGTCATGCAGGCGATCGTCACGGACGCGAAGGACCCCGAGGCGCTCAACCGGGTCCGCATCAAGCTCCCCGCGCACTCCGACACGTACGAGTCGGGCTGGGCGCGCGTCGTGCAGCCCGGCGCGGGCGCCAACCGCGGCACCGGCATGCTGCCCGAGGTCGGCGACGAGGTGCTCGTCGCGTTCGCCGAGGGCGACCTCGCGCAGCCGTACGTGCTCGGCGGTCTCTACAACGGCAAGGACAAGCCCGACGCGGACCAGGTCGGCGGGACCGACGGCAAGATCCAGAAGCGCGTGTTCGTGTCCCGCACCGGCATGCGCGTCGAGCACCTGGAGAAGCCCGGTGCGGAGGAGCTGACCATCTCGACGAACGCCGGCGCGCAGAAGATCCGGCTCGTGCAGAAGCCGGACGCGGCGATCGAGATCATCTCCGAGGGCCCGGTCACCGTCACCGCCAAGAAGGAGGCGACGGTCACCGCGCAGAAGGACGTCTCGGTGACGAGCCAGACGGGCGCGGTCAAGGTCAAGGGCGTCGACGTGTCGATCGAGGGCTCGAAGTCGGTCGCCGTGAAGGGCCCGCAGGTCACCGTCGAGGGCACCGCGAGCGCCGAGGTCAAGGGTGCCGCCGTCAAGGTCGCCGCGCAGGGGACGGCCGAGCTGTCCGCGTCCGGCGTCACCACCGTCCGCGGCTCGCTCGTGAAGATCAACTGAGGGGGCGCGACGTGGGCCAGGAGTTCATCGGTGCCGGGTGGGCGTTCCCCGTGCGCACCGACGCGACCGGCCGCATCGCGCTGTCCCGCGAGGGCCGCGAGATCGAGGAGAGCATCCGGCTGATCCTCGCGACGGCCCCCGGCGAGCGGCCCATGCGGCCCGAGTTCGGCTGCGCGGCGCACGACCACGTGTTCGCGCCCGCCGACGCGTCGACCGCCGGGGCGATCGCCGACGCGGTCCGCATCGCGCTCGACCGGTGGGAGCCGCGGATCGACCTGCAGGACGTGCTGGTCCGCTACGACGAGGTCGACCGCGGCCTGCTGTACATCGACGTGCAGTACGCGCTGCGCGGCACCAACGACCCCCGCAACCTCGTCTTCCCCTTCTACACGATCCCCGACGAGCGCCCCGGCACCCCCGCGGGCACGGGCGCCGCCGGGCCGACGGGCGGAGGTGCCTGACGTGCTGCCCACCCCGAACCTCGACGACCGCCGGTTCCAGGACCTCGTCGACGACGCGAAGCGCATGGTGCAGCGGCGGTGCCCGGAGTGGACCGACCACAACGTGTCCGACCCGGGCGTGACGCTCATCGAGACGGTCGCGTTCATGGCCGACGAGCTGTTCTACCGGCTCAACCGCGTGCCCGACCGGCTGTACGTCGCGTTCCTCGACCTCCTGGGCGTCACGCTGCACCCGGCGGGCGCGGCGAGCGTCGACGTCACGATGTGGCTGTCCGCCCCGCAGCCGGAGACGGTGGTCGTGCCCGAGGGTACCGAGGCCGCGACGCAGCGCGGCGAGGGCGAGGAGCCCGTCGTGTTCGCGACGACCGCGGAGCTGCGCATCCCGCCGCGCGAGCTGCGGCACGTGCTCACGCAGCGACCCGGCGGCGAGCCCGTCCCGCACGACGAGCAGCTCTCGTTCCGCGAGCAGTTCCCGGTGTTCGCCGACGTCCCGCAGCTCGACGACGTGCTGCTGCTCGGCCTCGACGACGCGGCGCCGTCGTGCGTCATCGTCCTGCGCTTCGACTCCGACGTGCAGGGCGTCGGCGTCGACCCGCGCCACCCGCCGATCGTCTGGGAGGCGTGGGACGGGCGGTCGTGGGTGTCGTGCGACGTCGACAGCGACGGCACGGGCGGCCTGAACCGCCCCGGCGACGTCGTGCTGCACGTGCCCCCGACGCACACCGCGCACGTGCTCGCCGACCGCCGCGCGGGGTGGCTGCGCTGCCGGGTCGTCCCGCCCGACACCGACTACACGGGCTACTCGGCGTCGCCGACGGTCCGCGAGGCGAGCGCGTTCACCATCGGCGGGACCGTCGCGGCGATCCACGCGGCGACCGTCGAGGACGAGGTCGTCGGGCTGTCCGAGGGCACGTACGCGCAGGTCTTCCCGCTCGAGCACGGGCCCGTCGTCGCCGGTCCGCCGCTGACGCTCGAGGTCGCCGCGGGGCCCGGCTGGGACACGTGGACCGAGGTCGACTCGTTCGCGGGGCACGAGCCCGACGACCAGGTGTTCCGGATCGACCGCGCCGCGGGCGAGCTGCACCTCGCCCCCGCGGTCCGCGAGCCCGACGGGACGCTGCGCGCGTACGGCGCGGTCCCGCCCAAGGGCGCGCCCCTGAGGCTGCCGCGCTACCGCACCGGCGGCGGTCCCGACGGGAACGTCGCGCCCGGGACGATCCAGGTGCTGCGCGGTGCCGTGCCGTTCGTCGACCGCGTCTCCAACCGGCGCGCCGCGGTGGGCGGGGTCGCGGCGGAGACGGTCGACGAGGCGAAGGAGCGCGGGCCGCTCGCGCTGCGCGTCCGCGACCGGGCCGTGACGACCGAGGACTACGAGGAGATCGCGCGGGCCGCCACGACCGGGGTCGCCCGTGTCCGGGCCGTGGCCGCCGGCGACGGGGCCGACGCGGGTGCCGTGCGTGTGCTCGTCGTGCCGACCGCCGTGCCGGACGCCGCGGGGATGCTGCGGTTCGAGGACCTCGTGCCGCCCGCCGACACGCTCGCCGCGATCGCCGACCACCTCGACGAGCGCCGTCCCGTGGGCGCGCGGGTGCTCGTCGAGCCGCCGTTCTACCAGGGCGTCACCGTCGTCGCGCGCCTGTCCCCCCGCCCCCGGGCCGACGTCGCGCTGCTCGCGACCGAGGCCGAGCGTGCGCTCTACCGCTACTTCGACCCGCTCACCGGCGGACCCGACGGCGACGGCTGGCCGTTCGGGCGTCCCGTCCAGGCCGGTGAGGTCTACGCGGTCCTGCAGCGGCTGTCCGGCACCGAGCTCGTCGAGGACGTCAAGCTGTTCGCCGCCGACCCCCTCACCGGCCGCCGGGGCGAGGCCGTGCAGCGCATCGACCTCGACAAGCACGCGCTCGTCTTCTCCTTCCGGCACCAGGTCAGGGTGGCGAGGCGCTGATGCCCGACGTCCGCAGCAGGCGCGGGATGGTCGACGGGCTCACCACGCCCGTCCCGATCGGCACGCGCCTGCCCGCCGTCCTTCAGGAGGACGACTTCCTGCTGCGGTTCGTCGCCGCGATCGACGACACCTTCGCGCCCGTCCACCTCACGCTCGACGCGCTCGCCGCGTACGTCGACCCGCACCTCGCACCCGCCGACTTCCTCGAGTGGCTGTGCGCCTGGGTCGGCATCGAGCCCGACCAGACGTGGAGCGTCGGACGTCGGCGCGAGGTCGTCGCGCACGCGTCCGCCGTGCACCGGTGGCGCGGCACGACGCGCGGCGTCGCCGAGGCGGTGCGGCTCGTCGTCGACGGCGACGTCGAGGTGACGGACACCGGTGCGGCGGGCTGGTCGTCGACCCCCGGCGGGCCCGTGCCCGGCGAGCCGACACCCGGCCTGCTGGTCCGGGTACGCGCGAGCGGTCCCGTCGACCGGCGGCGCGTCGAGCGCGTCGTCGCCGCCGTGACCGCCGCGCACGTGCCCTTCACGCTCGACCTGGAGGAGGAGACCTCATGATCGTGTGCCCGTCGTGCGGCAGCCGGAACGAGGACGACGAGCAGTTCTGCGGCGAGTGCGGCAACTACCTCGACTGGGACGAGGTCCAGGTCGTCGAGGAGCCCGCCGCCGTCGAGCTCGCCGAGCTGGAGATGGAGCGGGGCCGCTTCGACCGCGCCGTCGTCGCCGCGACCCGGGCCATCCGGCTCGACGAGTGCCGGGAC
>NZ_JAPESW010000028.1 GCF_028527925.1 Cellulomonas fimi | reverse complement strand
GGGCGTCGCGGCGGGGCGGTGCCGCGGCCTGAGGCGCCGGCGCGGCGGGAGCTTCGTCGCGCTCGTCGTCGTCGGCCTCGTGGCTGCCGCGCTGCTCGTGCTCGCCGACGACGGGCCCCTCGTCGTCGGCGTCGGCGGCTGAGCCGCCCCCGTCGGCGACGACGGCCGCATCCGCTTCTACCTGCCCGGCGCGACCACCCACCTCATCGCCGACCTCAACGGCTACTACTCCGCGACCGCCGACACCGGGTTCGTCCCCGTCACCCCCACCCGCCTGGCCGACACCCGCACCGGCCTGGGCCTGCCCGCACGACTGCGCGCCGGACAGGTCTCCACCCTGACCGTCACCGGCACCACCGTCCCGACCAACGCCACCGCCGCCGTCCTCAACATCACCGGCTCCAACCCCGCCGGCAACACCCACCTGCGCGCCTTCCCCACCACCGTCCCGGCCACCCTGCCCGACATCTCCACCAACAACTTCACCCCCGGCCGCGACGAAGCCAACCTCGCCGTCCTCCAGCTCGGCGACGCCGGACGCGTCTCCTTCTACACCTACTCCGCCGACACCGACCTCGTCATCGACGTCGCCGGCTACTTCCGCTACTGAACCCCCGGGACACCGTCGTCCACACCGCAGGGGGACGACGGCTCCCGGGCCGGGGAGGGTGACGGCGGGCAGTCGTGCGGGCGGGACCCGGGCCCGCGTGAGCCGGGCTTCGCGCGTCGGTGCGCGCCGGGTATGCTGTCCGCGCCGACATCCTGGTGGCTCTGCGCCGACGCGCACGCCACCCCGGGTCGGTCACGCGGGTGTAGTTCAATGGTAGAACTTCAGCTTCCCAAGCTGATGGCGCGGGTTCGATTCCCGTCACCCGCTCCACGACGTACGACGGTCGGCACCCTCGGGGGCCGACCGTCGTCGTGTCAGGCGGGCGTCACTCCGCCGCCGGGTTCCAGCCCGGCATGCCCGGCCAGTGCGCCCACTCCTCGAAGTGCCGGACGCGGCCGTCGCCCGCGAACCGCAGGATCCACAGGTCGCGGTACTCGTGCGGCTCGTCGCCGCCGTAGTGCACCTCGACGCGGACGACCGCGGTGTCCCCCTGCACCGCGACCGGCTCGGCGTGCATCGTGAACGGCACGTCGTCCGGCCAGAACGCGCGCACGGCCTCGATCCCGTCGAGCCCGTCGTCGTAGGCCGAGCGCAGGTAGCGGACGTCGGGCGTGAACAGCTGGTCCAGGCCGGTGACGTCGTTGCCGCGCCACGCCCGCTCGTACCCGTCGACCCACGTCATGACGTCCATGGGGTCGAGTGTCGCGCCCCGCCCCCGGCTCCGCACCGGCAGGCGGGTCCGGTGCCCGCGAGGCGATGCGACGCGCGTCCCCGCAGCGGCGCCGCGCGCTGGTCGCCGAGCGACGGACAGGCCCGGACCAGGGCGGACGTCCAGTTGCGCACGTCCGGTGAAAGGGCTGGTGAGGCCCTTGTGGCGCGCGCGAGGGCGTCGAGAGGGTGGGGGCGGCGCGTGCCGGCCGACAGGTCGCACAGGGGCGGCCGACGGCACGCCGGCAGGGGGAAGCATGCAGTTGCGCAGATCAGCACGCACGCTCGTCGCGGCGCTCGCCGCACTGACCGTCACCGCCGCGGTGGTCCCGACCGCGACCGCCGCGTCCGCGGCACCCACCGGCGGCGACAGGACGTCCCGCACCGAGGCCGCGCGCGTCGACCGCGTGAAGGTCCCCGACCTCGGCTGGTTCGACTGCAGCCCGCTGTTCGGCTCGACCGCGCAGTGCGGGGTGGCAGCGCTCCCGCTCGACTACGACGAGCCGCGCGGCGCCACGACGGAGGTCGCGGTGCTCCGCATCCCGGCGACCGACCCGGCGCGCAAGATCGGCACGCTGTTCCTCAACCCCGGCGGTCCGGGCGGGTCGGGTGTCGAGATCGCGGCCGTCGCGCCGCAGTTCCTCGCGCCGGAGCTGCTCGCGCGCTTCGACATCGTCGGCATGGACCCGCGCGGCACGAACTACAGCAGCAACGTGCAGTGCTTCAAGGACGTCGGCCAGCAGGCCGCGGCCATCTCGGGGCTGACGGACGTCGCGTTCCCCGTCGACTACGCGGAGACCAAGGCCGCGGTCGCGTCGGCGGAGAAGTTCGGGCGCGCGTGCTCGACGACCGGCAAGCCGCTGTCCGGGTCGATGTCGACGGCGGAGGTCGCGCGCGACATGGACGTCCTGCGCCGCACGTTCGGCGACGCGCAGCTCACCTACCTGGGCTTCTCGTACGGGTCGTACCTCGGCAGCGTGTACGCCAACCTGTTCCCGGACCGCGTGCGGGCGCTCGTGATCGACGGCGTGCTCGACCCGACCGCGTGGGCGGGGACGGCCGCGACCGCGTCGGTCCCGCAGACGCAGCGGCTGCGCTCCGGCGAGGGCGCGTGGAAGGCGCTCCAGGAGATCCTCGACCGGTGCGCCGAGGCCGCCGACGTCTGCCAGACGGCGGCGCTCGGTGAGCCGCACGCGGTGTACGACGAGGTGATCGACGGCCTCCAGCAGCAGCCCGTGGACATCGTCGACCCCGACACCGGCGAGGTCGTGTTCACGCTCACGTACGCGACGTTCATCAGCTTCCTGCTGGGCGACCTCTACGCGCCCGACGGCTGGCAGTGGGTCGACTCCGACATCTCCTTCGTCGCGTCGCTGCAGGCCGGCGGGACGGGCACGCCGGAGGGCGCCGAGGCCAACGCCGCCCTCGCCGAGCGGTTCCGCACGGTCCAGGCCGAGCAGGACGCCGCAGCCGCGCAGGAGGCCGCGCAGCGCGCCGCGCTCGGCCTCGGCTTCCCGTACCCGAACGGGCTCGACGCGTTCCAGTCGGTGCTGTGCACGGACGGGCTGAACCCGTCGAAGGCGTCGCAGTGGCCCGCCGCGGCCGAGCGCGCGGACGCGGACGCCCCGGGCTTCGGCCCGCTGTGGACGTGGGCGTCGGCGCCGTGCGCGTCGTCGACGTGGACCGTCAAGGACGAGGACGCCTACCGCGGCCCGTTCTCGCGCTCGTCGGCGCACCCCGTGCTCGTCGTCGGCAACTACTGGGACCCGGCGACGAACTACGACGGCGCTGTGGGTGCCGACGCGGTCCTCGGCAGCAGCCGCCTGCTGTCGAGCGACAGCTGGGGCCACACGGCGTACGGGACGTCGGCGTGCGTGACCGACGCCGTCGACGCCTACCTGCTCGACGGGACGCTGCCTGCCGAGGGCACGGTGTGCGTGGGTGACGCGCAGCCGTTCGTCGTGCCGGACCAGGCGCGCAAGGCCGCACCGCAGCGCGCGCTGCCGCCGGTCGTGCCGCCGCTGCCGGGGGCCGCGCCGCGCGGCTGACGTCGCCGCGCCGCCCGAGTCGCGGGACGCGAGGGCCGGGTGCCGTCCGACGGTGCCCGGCCCTCGTGCGCGTTGACGGCGCCCGGACGCGGGAGAACACTCCGAAGCATGCGGACCCCCGCGGGCGACGGCGCCCGTGGCGCGGCGGGTGCGTGGCCCGGGCGGGCGGCGCGCCACGGACGGTGGTGCCCATGTCCCCGGTCGACGACTACCGCGACCTGCTCGACGCCGCCCGGCACCGGGCGCTCGAGTGGCTGGACCAGGTGCCGGAGCGGCCGATCCCGCCCGCGGTGGACGTCGGCGAGGTCAAGGACGCGCTCGGGCGGACGCTGCCGGAGTCGACGCAGGACCCGCGCGCGGTCCTCGACCGGCTCGCGGACGCGGTCGAGCCCGGGCTGCTGGCCAGCCAGTCGCCGCGGTTCTACGGCTGGGTGATCGGCGGGACGTACCCCGTGGCGCTCGCCGCGGACTGGCTGGTCAGCACCTGGGACCAGAACGGCGGCATGCGGCACGCGTCCCCGAGCACGACGGCCGTCGAGGACCTCGCCGGCGAGTGGCTGCTCGACCTGCTCGGGCTGCCCGCGGCGTCGGCGGTCGGGTTCGTGACGGGAGCGACGACGGCGAACCTCGTCGGGCTCGCCGCCGGGCGCGAGCACGTGCTGCGCAAGACCGGCTGGGACGTCAACGTCGAGGGCCTGACGGGTGCGCCGCGCGTCCGGCTGATCGCGGGCACCGAGCGGCACGCGTCGGTCGACCTCGCGGCGCGCTACCTCGGGCTCGGGGCCGCGCGGCTCGTGCCGTCCGACGACCAGGGGCGCATCGCGGTCGACGCGCTCGCGGACGCCCTGGCCGACGGTGAGGGGCCCGCGATCGTCTGCCTGCAGGCGGGCAACGTGCACTCGGGCGCGTTCGACGACGTGGGCGCAGCCGTCGCGGTCGCGCACGAGGCCGGCGCGTGGGTGCACGTCGACGGCGCGTTCGGGCTGTGGGCGGCGGCGTCGCCGCGGCTCGCGCACCTCACGCACGGGTACGAGACCGCGGACTCGTGGGCGACGGACGCGCACAAGACGCTCAACGTGCCGTACGACAGCGGCATCGCGATCGTGGCCGACCGCGACGCGGCGCGGACCGCGCTCGGCATCCGGGCGAGCTACCTCGTCGCGGCCGAGACGAGCGACCCGCACGAGACCGTCCCCGAGATGTCGCGCCGCTCGCGCGGCGTGCCGGTGTGGGCGACGCTCGCGTGGCTCGGGCGGCAGGGCGTCGCGGCGCTGATCGAGCGGCTCGCGGACGGCGCGACCGCGCTGGCCGAGGCTCTCGCGCGCATCGACGGCGTCGAGGTCGTCAACGACGTCGTGTACACGCAGGTGTGCGTCGCGCTGGCCGACGACGCACGCACGCAGGCGGTCGCGTCGGCGCTGCGCGAGGAGGGCGTCGCCTACGCGTACACGTCGCACTGGCGGGACCGGGACGTCATCCGGTTCTCGGTGAGCAACTGGGCGACCGACGACGGCGAGGTCGCGGCGACGGTCGAGGCGGTGCGACGCGCGGTCGCGTCGGCGGGCGGGAGCTGACGCGGTGTCCGCGCACGTCACACGACCGCAACACGCTCGTGGCGACGGCGACACCGCACGGGACGACGCTGAGGACATGACGCCCGTGCCCCCGCCCGAGGCCCCCTCCCGGGCCGACGTGGCCCTCATGCGCCCGCACCACGGCTCGGACTCGCAGCACCGCTCGGCGTTCCCGGCGATCGCGAGCTACGCGTTCCTGTCGGACTGCGAGTCGAACTGCCTGATCTCGCCGTCGGGCGCGGTCGAGTGGATGTGCGTCCCGCGGCCGGACTCCCCCAGCGTCTTCGCGTCGATCCTCGACCGCGCGGCCGGGTCGTTCCGGGTCGGGCCGCACGGCATCCGCGTCCCGACGGCCCGCCGCTACCTCCCGGGCACGCTCGTGCTCGAGACGACGTGGCAGACCCCGACGGGCTGGCTCGTCGTGCGCGACGCGATGGTCATGGGCCCGTGGCACAACACGACGGAGCGCTCGGCGACGCACCGCCGCACGCCCACCGACGACGACGCCGAGCACATCCTGCTGCGCACGATCATGTGCGTGAGCGGGACCGTCGACCTGCAGGTCGAGTGCGAGCCGGCGCTCGACTACGGCCGCGGGCACACCGAGTGGGAGTACACGGGCGCCGACTACCACGCGGTGCGGACCGTGCCGCAGGAGGAGGGCGACCTCAGCCTCACGCTCACGTCGAGCCTGCGGCTCGGGGTCGACGGGCGCGCGGCGTCGGCGCGGACGCGCATGTCGAACGGCGACAAGGCGTTCGTCGCGCTGTCGTGGTCGCCGCTGCCCGCGCCGCGCACGTGGGAGCAGGCGTCCGACATGTCGTGGCGTACCCAGGAGTACTGGCGGGAGTGGATCACGCTCGGCGTCTTCCCCGACCACCCGTGGCGCACGTACCTGCAGCGGTCGGCGCTCACGCTCAAGGGTCTGACGTACGCGCCGACGGGCGCGCTGCTCGCGGCCGCGACGACGTCGCTGCCCGAGACCCCCGGCGGCGAGCGGAACTGGGACTACCGGTACGCGTGGATCCGCGACTCGACGTTCGCGCTGTGGGGCCTCTACACGCTCGGCCTGGACCGCGAGGCGAACGACTTCTTCGCGTTCATCCACGACGTCTGCCGCGGCAACAAGGACCTGCAGATCATGTACGGCGTCGGCGGCGAGGACCGGCTCGACGAGTCCGAGCTCGGGCACCTGTCGGGGTACGAGGGCGCGCAGCCGGTGCGCATCGGCAACGCGGCGTACGACCAGCAGCAGCACGACGTCTGGGGTGCCGTGCTCGACTCGGTGTACCTGCACGCCAAGTCGCGCGAGCAGCTCCCCGAGTCGCTGTGGCCCGTCCTCAAGCTCCAGGTCGAGGCCGCGATCCGGCACTGGCACGAGCCCGACCGCGGGATCTGGGAGGTCCGGGGCGACCCGCAGCACTTCACGTCGTCCAAGCTCATGTGCTGGGTCGCGCTCGACCGCGGCGCGCGGCTCGCCCGGATGCACGACGAGCACGACTTCGCCGAGCAGTGGGCCAAGCTCGCGGCCGAGATCCACGCCGACATCTGCCGCAACGGCGTCGACTCCCGCGGCGTGTTCGTGCAGCGGTACGGCTCCGACGCGCTCGACGCGTCGCTGCTGCTCGTGCCGCTGCTGCGGTTCCTGCCGCCCGACGACCCGCGCGTGCGCGCGACCGTCCTCGCGATCGCCGACGAGCTCACCGTCGACGGCCTGGTCCTGCGGTACCGCGTCGAGGAGACCGACGACGGGCTCGAGGGCGAGGAGGGGGCGTTCACGATCTGCTCGTTCTGGCTGGTCAGCGCGCTGGTCGAGATCGGCGAGGTCGAGCGCGGACGGGCGCTGTGCGAGCGGCTGCTGTCGTTCGCGTCGACGCTCAACCTGTACGCCGAGGAGATCGACACCCGCACCGGCCGCCACCTGGGCAATTTCCCGCAGGCGTTCACGCACCTGGCGCTCATCAACGCGGTCATGCACGTGATCCGCGCCGAGGAGCGCGCGGGCCACGACGGCATCCACTTCGAACCCCCCAACCGCGGCGGCTGACCCTTCCCGCACCCCGGCGCTCTCCCGTGGACACCCCCCGCGGTGCCCTGCGGGCTGCCGCACACGTCTGGTGTGCGACTTCGTCCCGAGGGAGCGACATCGATGCCTCCGTCTCGGGACGATGTCGCAACCTCTCTGCGGCGCAGCGATGGGACAGACTCTTCCCGTGACGGACCTGCTCTCGACGCCGGTGCGACCGGCCGACGGGTCGGACGCGGGCGTCACGCTCGACGACTTCCGGCCCGACTGGTCGCGCGTCGTCGACCCCGGTGACGAGCCCACGCCCGCCGACCTGGCGCGTGCGCACGCGGAGGCCGAGCGGCTGCTCGCGGACCACGGCGTCACGTACGGCGCCGACGCACCCGACGGCGGTGCGCACCCGTGGCGGCTCGACCCCGCCCCGGTGGTCGTCGACGAGCCCGAGTGGACGGCTCTCGACGCTGGGCTCGTGCAGCGCGCCGAGCTGCTCGACGCGGTCCTGCAGGACGTCTACGGCGCGCGCCGCCTGCTCACCGACCAGCTCCTGCCGCCCACCACCGTGCTCGCGCACCCCGGTTTCCTCCGGCAGGTCGACGGGCTGCGGATGCCCGGCGGGCGCGAGCTCGTGCTCACCGCGACGGACCTCGTCCGGGACGGGTCCGGCCGGTGGTGCGCGGTCGCCGACCGGACGCAGGCGCCGTCCGGTGCGGCGTACGCGATGGAGGACCGCCGCGTCGTCGCGCAGGTCATGGCCGGCACGTACCGGCAGGCGTCGATCCAGCGGCTCGGCCCGTTCTTCCACGCGCTGCGCCAGGCGCTGCGCGACGCGGCGCCCCGCGAGTCCGACGAGCCGCGCGTCGCGCTGCTGTCCTCGGGGCCCGCGAGCGAGACCGCGTTCGACCAGGCGTACCTCGCGTCGATGCTGGGCCTGCCGCTCGTCGAGGGCGGCGACCTGCTGGTCCGCGAGGGGCGCGTCTGGATGCGCGGCCTCGACGGGCTCGAGCGGGTCGACGTGCTGCTGCGCCGCGTCGACGCCGAGTGGTGCGACCCGCTCGACCTGCGCGCCGGCTCGCGGCTCGGCGTCCCCGGCCTCGTCCGGGCGGTGCGTGCGGGGACCGTCAGCCTGGTCAACCCGCTGGGCAGCTCGGTGCTCGAGAACCCGGCGCTGCTCGCGTACCTGCCCCGTCTGGCGCGCACGGTCCTCGACCAGGACCTGCTGCTGCCGTCGGCCGCGACGTGGTGGTGCGGCGAGGACGCCTCCCGGCAGCACGTGCTGACGAACCTCGCGCGCCTCGTGCTGCTGCCGACCGCGCGCGGCACCGACGGCGGCGCGATCCTCGGCTGGACGCTCGGGCACCGCGAGCGCGCCGACCTCGCGGACCGGATCACCGCCGAGCCGTGGGCGTGGGTCGGCCAGGAGCCCGTCGGGCCCGCCGGGCCGGTCGTCGACGGCACGCCCGTGGGCGTCGGGTCCGACCTGCCGACGGCCGACGGCGTGGGGCCCGCCGACCTCGGGCCGCGCGCGGCGGTGCTGCGCACGTTCGCGGTCGCGCACCGGTCCACGTACACCGTGATGGCGGGCGGGCTCGCGCGGGTCGCGCCGCAGGCCGTCGTGTCGTCGGCGACGGGGGCGACGGCGAAGGACGTGTGGGTGCTCGCGTCCTCGGCGGAACCCGTCGCGGAGACCGCCGACGAGGCGCCCGCGGAGACGCTCGTCGCGCGCGTCCCCGCGTCCGGCATCTCGCCGCGCACCGCGGAGAACCTGTACTGGATGGGCCGGTACGCCGAGCGGGCCGAGGACCGCACGCGCGTGCTGCGCGTCGTCGCCGACCGCTGGGACGACTTCCACGCCCGTCCGGCGTCGGTCGGCGGACGTGCGCTCACCGTGCTGCTCACGAGCCTGACCCCCGACGCGCTCCCCACCGAGCACGACGGCGGGACCCCGTCCGGTCCTGCCGCCTCCGCGTCGGACCCCGCCGGGCCGGTCGCGTCCCGGCCGGCCGTCGCGGCGCCACCCGCCTTGCGGGCGCTCGCGCTGGACCCCCGACGGGAGGGGACCGTCGCGCGGTCGGTGCGACGGCTCGGCGCGTGCGCCGCGGCCGTGCGCGACCAGCTGTCGACCGACACGTTCGGCCCGATCGCACGCATCGAGCGCGCGCTGCGCGACGAGCGCGCCCGCAGCCGCACCCCGCGGTCGGCGTCGTCGGCGGCGGACCTCCGCGCCGTCACGGCCGGCCTGCGTCCCGCGCTCGACGGCGTCCTCGAAGGGCTGCTGGCCGTCGCGGGCATCGCCGCCGAAGGGCTCGTCCGGGACGTCGGCTGGCGCCTGCTCGACGCGGGCCGCCGCATCGAGCGCGCGCAGCACCTCGTCGAGAGCCTGCAGGCCACGCTGGTCGACCAGCGCGCGGTGACCGTCGACCGCCTCGTGCTGGAGTCGGTCCTCACGACGCACGAGTCCGTCATCACCGCGCGGCGCCGGTACCAGGGCGGCGCGCGCGTGCCGCAGGTCCTCGACCTGCTGGTGCTCGACCGCACCAACCCGCGGTCGCTCGCCTACCAGCTCGACCGCGTCCAGGAAGACCTCGCGGCCGTGCCCGTCGCGGGCGCGTCGACGGACCAGCGCGATCACCTGCTCGGCGACGTCGTCGCGCTCGTCGAGGAGCTCGACCCCGTCGCCGTGTCGGTCGTCGGCACGGACGGCCGGCGGACCCGCCTCGCCGAGACCCTCGAGTCGATGCGCTGGCGCCTGCGCTCCGCCGCCGACGAGATCGAGAAGGTCCACTTCGTCCGGCCCGCGCCCGGCCAGGCGCTCGAGGACCTGTGGGACGCCCCCGCATGACCCGCACCTACGACCTCGTGCACCGCACGACGTACACCTACGCGCAGCCCGTCACCGACTCCTACGGCCGCACGACGCTCACGCCCCGCGACGTCCCCGGCCAGACGTGCCTCGCGACGACGCTCGACATCGACCCGGCGCCCGCCGACACCGCCGCGCACGTCGACTACTTCGGCAACCGCACGACGTACTTCGGGGTCACCGAGCCGCACACGCGTCTCGTCGTGACGTCGCGGTCGACCATCGAGGTGTCCCGGGCGGCCGAACCCGAGCCCGACCGGCTGCCGACGATGCCGTGGGAGGAGGTCGCCGAGTCGGTCCGCCACGGCGTCGCGACGGCCGACGAGCACGCGCTCGTCCGGCTGCGCGAGGCGCTGCTCCCGTCACCGCACGTGTCCCGCACGCAGGCGGTCCGCGACTTCGCGGCCCCGACGCTCACGCCGGGCCGCCCGATCGGCGAGGTGCTCGTCGACCTCGCGCACCGCATCCGCACCGAGCTCACGTACCGCTCGGGGTCGACCACCGTGCACACGACGCAGGACCAGCTCCTCGCGCAGCGCGCGGGCGTCTGCCAGGACTTCGCGCACCTCATGATCGCCGCGCTGCGCCTGCACGGCCTGCCCGCCCGCTACTCGTCCGGGTACATCGAGACGCGCCCGCCCGCGGGCCGCGAGAAGCTGCGCGGCGCCGACGCGTCGCACGCGTGGGTGTCGGCGTGGGCGCCCGGGGCCGGGTGGGTCGAGATCGACCCGACCAACGACCAGCTCGTCGACGACCGGTACGTGCTGCTCGGGTGGGGGCGCGACTACCACGACGTCCCGCCGCTGCGCGGCGTCATCTTCACCGAGGGCCGCGGCGCGCACCCGTCGGTCCAGGTCGACCTGGTCCCGTCGGGCAGCGACCCCTTCGTCTGACGCGACGCGCCGGCCGGCCGGTCAGCGCAGGTCGCGGCTGCGGTCGACGAGCTCGTCCGGCGTGACGACGAACCCGCCGCTGTCGACGACCGTCCCGCCCGCGACCCGCCACAGCGTCGCCGCGACGCGCGCGACCGACGGCGTGACGCGCGAGCGCGCGATGAGGTGCAGCTGCGACGGCTGCTCCGCGAGCAGCTGCGTCGGGTCGGTCGGCTGCCACGCGACGTGGTACGCCCACGTGCCGTACTGCCGCTGGTCGACGGTCGACAGCACGAGCGGCACCTCGCGGGCGCGCGACGCGCGGATCGTCACGACGCCGTCGTACTCGAACGCCGCGGACACCGAGAACGGCTGCGCCGTCGGGTCGGCCGCCGACGGCGCAGGTGCGTCGGCGGGCCCGATGCGTGCGCCCGCGAGCGCGGGGCGGACCAGCGGGACCACGTCCTGCGGTGCGAGCGGGAGCGAGGACCAGAGCGTGAGGTCGACGGCCGCGGCGGGGTCGGGCGCGACGACGCGCGACCCGTCGGCGGGGAGGACCGCACCGGCCACGCGGCGGGCTGCCGCGACGGTCCACCCCTCGGCGAGCTCGTGCCGTCCCGACCGCGCGGGCACCGCGGCGTCCGGGTCCGCGGCCGCGTCGGGCTCCGCGCCGGTGACGAGCGTCCAGGCGTCGAGCTCGCGGGCGCCGAGGCCGAGCGCGCGGGCGACGGGCTCGCCGAGCCGGACGGGCCCGTCGAGCGCGGCGGTCGCGTCGAGCCGGAGGAGGCCGGTGGTGGGGCGGGGCGCCTCGACGACGATGCCGCGGAACCGCGCGCCCGTCGGCCGGGCAGCTGCGGGGCGCTCGCCGGGATCGAGCGGCTGGCGGTCCCAGGCGGCGCCGGGGAACCACGCCGCGGCGAGCGGGCGCACGTCGGTGCCGGCGGGCAGCAGCAGCACGTGCCGGCCGACGAGGGGCGCGGGGATGACCTCGGCCAGGATCATGCGCGGACCGTACCGCCGGATTGCTGCGGGCAGGTTTCGGCGTGGTGTCGGACGCGGCGAGTCGGCCGGACACGCCGGATTCGCAGGTCAGCGCCTAATCGGTTCAGGTGTCCACATCGTCGTAACCCTTTGCACACCGCTGTGGACAGACCCTGTGGACAAAAGTTGCGGCGCCCCCGGGGCCACACGCCGCCGGACGTCCCGGTCGGCGGTGACGGGGGCGCCGCCGCGGCTCGTCGACGGCGTCAGGCGCGCACGTCGTGCAGGTGGTGCACGAGGTCGTGCACGAAGTACTGGCCGAGGGTGCGGACCGTGAACACCGACCCGTTCGACCGCCGACCCGGCCGCTCCACCTGGTCCTCACGCACCGCGTCGAACCGGTCGGCGATGACGTCGGCCGCGTCGGCGAGCTCGTCCGCGACGACCACCGGGTCCTGCAGGTCGTACCGGTCCGCGACCGCGGTCGCGTCCTGGTCCCAGTTCTCGAACAGCGGGTCGTCCTCGTCGAGCATGAGCTGCAGCCGGCCGTCGAACACCCGGAGCACGTCCCGCACGTGCGCGCCGTACTCGAGGACGCTCCACACCTGCGGCTCGGGCCGCACGCGCGCGTCCTGACGGTTGAGGGCCGAGATCCACCGCGGCGTGAGGTCGCGGACCGTGCCGCCGATCGCGCGCACGTCGACGTCCGCGGCCTGGAAGCCGCACTCGGGGCACGGCTCGCGCAGCACCCACGTCCAGTCCTTGGTGTCGGGCTCGATCGCCGGGGCGGACGGGGCGGCGGGGGCGTCGGTCGTCGGCTCGCTCGTCATGCCCGCACGCTAGACGCTCCGCGGCGCCGTGTCGCCGCCTCGTCCACACCTGTCGGCGACTCGACGTCGTGTGTCCCTCGAGCCTCCCCCCGGACCGCCCCGACGGGCCGCAGCGGGGCTCTCGCGAGACGGGCGGACGCCGTCCACGGGCGATACGTTCGACGAGCGCGCTCGTCGTCGACGCGAGCGCACCAGCGGACAGCCAGCCCCGCACGGACGGAGACCGACCATGACGAGCACGCCCCCCGCACCCCCGTCCCGTTGGCAGGCGTTCTGGGACCGGGGCGGTCTCGCCCGCGCGGTCCTGGTCGCCGCGACGTACCTCGCGCTCTACCTCGCCGGAGGACAGCTCGTCGGCGCGCTGTTCCGCGACCGGGTGGACGCCGACGACCTGTTCGCGTCGGCGGAGAGCGTCGCCTTCGGCCTGCTCGCGCCTCTCGTGCTCGGGGCGGTGGCGCTCGTCGTGTTCGTCACCTCGGTGCGGTGGTGGGGACCGCTGTTCGGCCCGCAACCCGTCCGCGGGCGGCGATGGATGTGGATCGCGCCGGTGCTGGTCGTGGTCCCGGTCGCGCTGCGCCTGCTCGGGATCGACTACGCCTCCTACGCCGCCGGTGTGGTGGCCGTGACGCTCCTCGCCGGGTTGTTCGTGGGCTTCGTCGAGGAGCTGCTCACGCGCGGCATCGTCGTGAAGATGCTGCGCGACTCCGGGCGGTCCGAGTGGGTCGTCATGGTCGTGTCGTCGCTCGTGTTCGCACTGCTGCACTCGGCGAACCTGCTGTCCGGCATGTCTCCCGCGACCGTCGGCTTCACGGTCGTCTACACGTTCGGGTTCGGCGTCGCGATGTACCTGACGCTGCGGGTGACCGGCAGCCTGCTGTGGCCGATCCTCCTGCACGGCCTGTTCGACCCCACGCTGTTCCTCGCGACCGGCGGCATCGACGAGGTGGCGGAGGGCGCCGCCGTGAACCCGCTGCTCACGCTCGCCGGTCCGTTCAACTTCCTGTTCATCGCGCTCGGCGTCGTCGCGCTGTTCCTCGCGCGGGCCGTCGACGTGCGTCGGGCGGGCTCCCCTCCCGGCACGGGAACGGGCACCGACAGCTCAGCGGGCGCCACGGGCCCCGCGCCCGCGACCGACCGTCCCGTCGCCTGACGGGGACCGCGTCGCCTGGTGGCCACCCCGCCCGATGCTGGTCAGAGGACGCCGGCGGCGTGCAGCGCGCCGTACTCGTCGTCGGTCAGCACGCGCGATCGCAGCAGGAACCGCACCCCCTCGGGCGCCTCGAGCGAGAACCCCGCACCGCGGCCGGGCACCAGGTCGATCGTCAGGTGGGTGTGCTTCCAGTACTCGTACTGGGCGCGCGTCATCCACACCGGCACGCTCCCCCCGTCGCCCAGGTCGAGGTCGCCCAGGTGCACGTCGACGTCGCCCGTGATCAGGTCGCCCGCGGGGTAGCACATGGGCGACGACCCGTCGCAGCAGCCCCCGGACTGGTGGATCATCAGCTCGCCGTGCTTCGCGCGCAGCGTCCGCAGCATGTCGAGCGCGGCCTCAGTCGCCGCGACCCGCTCCGGCAGTCCCATCTCGACTCCTCCCCCGCCCGGCGACGACCGGTGCCCCGGCCGGCCGCCGTCGGGCGGCGTCGCTCGTCGTCCTGACCCGGCCCCGCGATCGCGGCGGAAGCTCCCCTCCGAACCTCCGCCGCGACCGCGTGCCCGCCCGTCAGAACAGCCCGAGCGACTCCTGCGTGTACGACACGAGGAGGTTCTTCGTCTGCTGGTAGTGGTCCAGCATCATCTTGTGGTTCTCGCGGCCGACGCCCGAGCCCTTGTAGCCGCCGAACGCCGCCGCCGCGGGGTACGCGTGGTAGCAGTTCGTCCACACGCGGCCCGCCTCGATGTCACGGCCGGCCCGGTACTGGATCGCCGCCTCGCGGGACCAGACGCCGGCACCGAGGCCGTACAGCGTGTCGTTGGCGATGGAGATGGCGTCCTCGTAGTCCGAGAACGACGTCACCGCCACGACCGGGCCGAAGATCTCCTCCTGGAAGACCCGCATGGAGTTCTTCCCCTCGAAGATCGTCGGCGTCACGTAGTACCCGCCCGCCAGGTCGCCCGACAGCTCCGCCCGGTGCCCGCCCGTCACCACCCGCGCCCCCTCCGCGCGGCCGATGTCCAGGTAGGACAGGATCTTCTCGAGCTGGTCGTTCGACGCCTGCGCGCCGACCTGGGTCTCCGTGTCGAGCGGGTCGCCCTGGCGCATGCTCTCCGTGCGCAGCTTCACGGCCTCCAGGAACTCGTCGTAGATGGATTCCTGGATGAGCGCGCGCGACGGGCACGTGCACACCTCGCCCTGGTTGAGGGCGAACATCGCGAAGCCCTCGAGCGCCTTGTCGTAGAACCCGTCCTTCTCGCGCGCGACGTCCTCGAAGAAGATGTTTGGGCTCTTGCCGCCGAGCTCCAGGGTCACCGGGATGATGTTCTGGCTCGCGTACTGCATGATCAGGCGGCCCGTCGTGGTCTCGCCCGTGAACGCGACCTTGCGCACGCGCGGCGACGACGCGAGCGGCTTGCCCGCCTCGACCCCGAACCCGTTGACGACGTTGACGACGCCCGCGGGCAGCAGGTCCCCGATCAGCTCCATGAGCAGCAGGATCGACGCGGGCGTCTGCTCGGCCGGCTTCAGCACGACGGCGTTGCCCGCCGCCAGCGCCGGGGCGAGCTTCCACGTCGCCATGAGGATCGGGAAGTTCCACGGGATGATCTGCGCGACGACGCCCAGCGGCTCGTGGAAGTGGTAGGCGATCGTGTCGCCGTCGATCTCCGAGATCGACCCCTCCTGCGCGCGGATCGCGCCCGCGAAGTAGCGGAAGTGGTCGATCGCGAGCGGGATGTCGAACGCGAGCGTCTCGCGCACCGGCTTGCCGTTCTCCCACGCCTCCGCCGCCGCGAGCATCTCGAGGTTCTGCTCCATGCGGTCCGCGATCGTGTTGAGGATGACGGCCCGCTCGGTCGCGGTCGTCCGCCCCCACGCGCGCGCGGCACCGTGCGCCGCGTCGAGCGCACGCTCGATGTCGTCGGCGTCGCCGCGGCCGACCTCGGTGAACGTCCGGCCCGTCACCGGGCTGGGGTTCTCGAAGTAGCGGCCGGACGCGGGCGCGACGAACTCGCCGCCGATCCAGTGGTCGTAGCGGTCGCGGTAGGAGATGAGGCTGCCGGGCTGTCCCGGCGGCGCGTAGACGGTCATCACGCCTCCCTGGCGGGGTCCGCGGGCGGAGGCTTGTGGCGCACCCGCGGTCGCGGCGTCGTTGCCGCGACACGTCCACGCTAGGCACGGGCCGTTGCACGACCGTTGCACCGCCCTCCGGGTCAGCGGTCGGCGCGGCACCGCCGAGCCGACCTCGACGTGCAATAGCCCGCTGCCCGCTGCCCGCTGCCCGCGAGCACAACATTGCGTGCGCTTCCGGCCCTCCGTGCGCGCCTGATGTTGTGCTCGTCGCGCTCGGACCGCCGCGACGTCGGGGTCAGCCGGCGCGGTGGGTCGCCAGGCGGCGGGCCAGGAGGTCGAGGCGGCCGCGGGCCTGGACGTGCGCCGGGGTGCCGCGCGGGGCGAGGACGGCGAGGCGCTGCCACGCCTGCCAGTCGTCGGCGCCGTCGTCGGACGACACCCACCGGGACACCGCGCCCTCCTCGTGGCTGGCCAGCACGGCGGCGCGCAGGTCGGCGCGCAGGTCCTCGCGGATGCGCTCGACACCGGGTGCGACGGAACGCGGCAGGACGAGGCCGGGGTGGTTGGCGAGCGCGGCGACCACGTCGCCGACCTCGAGCAGCCTGCGCACGGTGTCGGCGTCGGAGCGGACCGGCGCGGTGAGGCGGTACGGGCGGGACGGCGACAGCAGGGGGCCGACGACGCGGCGCAGGCGCGACACCTCGGCGCGCACGGTCACGTCGGAGAGCACGTCGTCGCTCAGCTGCACGGCGAGCTCGTCGGCGGTCAGACCGCCGGGGTGCTGCGCGAGGAGCAGCAGGATCTCGGCGTGCCGCAGCGTGAGCCGCACCTCGCGGCCGTCCAGCGTCAACGTCGGGACCGCGGGACCCAGGACGCGCAGACGAGGGCAGGCGGACGCGCGCTGACCACCGGTGACCGCCGCGACCGTCCGGTCCGACGGGAGCTGCAGGACGGGCGCGACCGCGGCGCGTGCGAGCTCGGCCTCGACGGCGGCGACGGTCGCCCGGACCAGCGACATCATCACGGCGGTCGCGACGACGGGTCCGCCCGTCACGTCGAGCACCCCGAGCACCTGACCGGACGGGGCGCGGACGGGCGCGGCGGTGCAGTTCCACGGGTGCACGGTCCGCGCGTAGTGCTCGGTGCCGACGACCTGCGCGGGTCGCTCGGTGACCAGCGCGACGCCGGGCGCGTTCGTCCCCGCCCGGTCCTCGCTCCACACGGCACCCTCGACGAACCCGACGCCCTCGACCTTGCGGCGCACGTCGCGGTCGCCCTCGACCCACAGGAGCCGGCCGGCGTCGTCGGTCAGCGCGGTGATCCACCCCGCGCCCGCGCCCGGGCGTACGAGAAGGTCGCGCACGACGGGCATCGCGGCCGAGAGCGCGTGGCCGCGGCGGTAGGTCGTGAGGGTGCGACCGGCCATGTCGACGGGCGGCGCGGGGACCTCGGGGTCGACGCCGCTGCGCGCGCTGCGTCGCCACGAGTCCGCGACGAGGCGTCGGACGTGCTGCCCGGCGAGCCGTCCGGTCGTGACGAAGTGCTCGTGGGCGACCCGCACGGAGTCGTGCTGCGACATGACTCTCCCCTCGACCCACCGCCGAGCACTGCCCCCGTGTCCCGAGTGTACGAATCGTCCGCAGTTCCCGCGCGGGTGTCCGCGGACGTGTCGCCCGCGCCGGCGGGATGCTTGCCAGAACTCCCGTCGACGACGCGTACTTCCCGGCCCCGCGCGTGCTCCTTCCCCTCGGGCGGCCGACGGCCGGGCGCCCGGTCTGCGCGGGCACCGTCGGTTGCCCGATCGGGCACGGCCTGCCTCGGCCGGGCACCGCGCGACTAGCCTGACGAGGGTCGAGGGAGACGCCGATGGCCGAGCGCATCTGCGAGGTGTGCGGCGCCGCGAACCCGGCGACGGCGGAGTTCTGCCGGGTGTGCGACACGTACTTCGGCTGGGACGGCGGCCAGCAGCCGTCCGGCCCGACGGGCGCGCCTACGACAGGGACGCCCGCGACGGGAGGACCGTCGGCCGGCGGGACGGCGACGGGCGGGCCGGCGACGGGCCCGGCCTCCACGGCGACGACGACGGCACCCGCTCCGACCACCACCCCCACGGCGACGACGCCGATCAGCGGTGCGCCGGCTGCGACGACGCCCGCACCCGCGACGCCGGGGACAGGGACGGGACCGCTCGGCACGACCGCCGCGGCCGGTGCGACCGGACCGACGCCCACCGAGCTGCGGCCCGAGGAGCGCGCCGAGGTCCCCGTCGTGTCGCCCGAGCAGGCGGCGGTCGTCGTCACCAAGGACACCCCGGGGACGTTCACGCTGTCGCTGAAGAACGTCTCGCCGGTCGTCGACGGGATGGTCGTGCACGCGCTCGCGCCGCCGTCCTGGCTGGTGGTGACCCACGACGACGCGAACCTCATGCCCGGCGAGGCGCGCACGGTCACGGTGACGCTCGCGGCACGTCCCGGCGAGCCGGTGGTCGCGCAGAACCTCGACCTGCCCATGCTCGTGCGCTCGTCGCTCGACCCGACCAAGGCCGCGCCCGTCGCGGTGCGCGTCACCGTGCCGCCGTACGGCCCGCCGCCGACGCTCACGCCGCGTCCGCACCTGCTCCAGCTCGACGACGCGACCGACGGCGCGTTCACGGTGACGGTCGACAACCGGGCGTCCAACCACCCGCGGCACTACGCGCTGACCGTGCAGGACGACGAGGACGTCGTGCGGGCCGACGTCGTCCCGCCCGCCGTGGACGTCCCGGCGCTCGGCACCGCGGACGTGCGCGTGCGGTTCAGCGCACCCGCCCTGGACCCTGGCCGCGACGCGACCCGGCGGCTCACGCTGTCGGCGTCCGACGACGACGGGCCCGTGGCGACGTCGGTCACGGTCGTGCAGCGCACCGCCGCGATCGAGGAGCCCGAGCCGTTCACCGTGCGGCTCGAGCCGAGCCACCTGCACGTCGTCGGGACGGACACGGGCGCGTTCGACGTCATCGTCGACAACCGCGCGGAGGACGACGGGCTCGCGGTCGACGTGACCGGCCGCGACCCGCAGCGTCTCGTCGCGTTCTCGTTCGGGCACGACCGGTTCGTGGTGCCGGGCGGCCGGGCGACGCGCGTGCACGCGCTGCTGCGGACGAGCGCCCCGGCCCCGGGCACGTCGGCGTCCCGCCCGTTCTCGGTCGTCGTGTCGGACGGTCGACGCGAGGTCGAGGCGACGGGCGTGCTCGACGTGAGCGCACCCGCGGACCCGATCACGACGGCCCGCGTCGCGCTGCACCCGGCGACGCTCGCGACCGAGGCGCGCCGGGGTTCGTTCGCGGTCGACGTCGACAACCGCGCGGGCACCTCACCCCTCTCGGTGCGGATGACGGCGCGCGACGAGCTCGGGCAGGCGCGGTTCACGTTCTCGCAGGACCAGCTCACGGTCGCGCCCGGTCAGGTCGCGCGCGTGCAGCTCTCGTTCGACGCGCCCCTGCCCGACGGCGGGACGCAGCGGTCCCGCGCGGTGACCGTCGTGGCGAGCGACGCCGCCGGGTCCGTCGAGGGTGCCGCGACCCTCACGCAGAGGGCGCGCGACTGGCGGCCGGTGGCGAAGCTGTGGCTGGTCTGGCTCGGCGCGCTCGCGATGCTCGCCGGTGCGCTGCTGCCGTGGCTCGACGGGCAGGTCGTCGACCTCGAGCTCGTCGTGACGGAGGCGTCGACGGGCAACGAGGTCGCGATCAGCATCGCGGCCGCGGTCGCGGCGACCCTGCTGGTCGCGCTGCTCGCGCTCATCATGCTGCTCGGGCTGACCGGGACGGGGAAGCAGATCCGGCGGTCGGCGATCCTCGCCGCGCTGCTCGGGATCGGCGCGCTCGTCGCGCAGCTGCAGTTCCCCGTCGACGATGCGTTCGTCGTGACCAACGGCGTGCCGCTGATCCTCGTCGGCGCCGTGCTCGGGTTCATCGGCGGCGTGTTCGCGCGACCGCGAACGCGCGCCTGACCAGCGCGCGGGCACGGGGACGGGTTTCTGACAGAACGTGAGACGATGTCACCATGCCCAAGATCATCGGCGGGTCGCTGCACGAGCACCGCGAGCAGACGCGCAGCAAGCTCTTCGCCGCGCTGTCCGCCCTCATGGCCGAGCGCGGCTTCGACGCCATCACGCTCGCCGAGATCGCCCAGGCCGCCGGCGTCGGGCGCACCGCCGTCTACAACCACTTCCCCGACAAGGAGGCGCTGCTCCTCGGCTTCATCACGCACGAGACCGAGCAGTACACCGCCACGCTCCAGCGCTCGCTCGACGACATCGACGACCCCGTCGAGCAGCTGCGCACCTACGTCCGGCAGCAGGCGTCCCTGACCCGCGTCTACCACGTCGCCCCCGGACCCGAGCTGCGCTCGGTCCTGTCCCGCGGCGCCCAGCAGCGCGTCCGCGAGCACGTCGTCGTCGTCGAGCAGATCCTGCGCCGCATCCTCGCCGCCGGGATCGAGGCCGGCGTCTTCCCCGACCAGGACGTCGACACGATCGTCCCGCTCGTCAACGCGTGCCTGTCCGGCCGGGGCGTGCCCAGGAGCGGCGCCGAGCGCGAGCGCGCGATCGAGCAGACCGAGACGTTCGTGCTCCGCGCCGTCGGCGCCCTCACGCCCGTCCCCGCCTGACGTGCCGCACCGCGACAGCCGACCCGGCAGACGCCCCGGGCCGGGCGGCCAGGGCCGTCCCGGCGGGGGGGAGCGCCGAGACGACGAGCAGCGCCACGAGCGGCACGAGCGGCGGGGCAGGCAACCCGCCTCACGGCCGGCACGCGATCGGAAGACACCACCGACCGCAGCCCGGCCGACCGGGACGCTGGTCGAGCTCACCTACCTCGACGGGCTGCGGGACGTGCTGCACGACGAGGTCGTCGAGGTGTTCGCTCCGCGACGTGCGCCCGTCGACGTCGCCGGTCGGGACGACGCGCTCGCGGTCCGTCTCGACGGCCCCCTCGCCGACGTGCTGCGGCTGCGCACCGCGGTCGCCGCGTACGTGTCGCTGCACTTCGACGTCCCCCGCCCACGGTCGCTGACCAGCGGCGACCACCTGGCACGGATCGTCGACGCCGTCTACGCGTCGCTGCGCGTCGCGGGCTCGTCGTCGTTCCGGTTCGAGGCGGCCGGGTCGGACTCCGCGGTCTTCGCCCGCCTGGCCGACCTGCTGCACGACGCGACCGGCCTGCTGCACGACCCCGCCGACGGTCAGCTGGTGATCCGCGTGCGTCGCGGCGCACGCCCGACCGGCGACGCACGCCCGACGGCCAGGGGTGCGCGGTCGAGACCTGACGACGCGCGCGGCCGCGCCGCCGACGTCGACCCCGGCTGGGACGTGCTCGTACGCGTCGGCCCGCGCCCGCTGTCCGCCCGGACGTGGCGCGTCGCCGACTACCCCGGTGCGCTCAACGCGACGATCGCGGCGGCGATGGTCCGCCTCGGCGGCGTGCGCGACGAGGACCGCGTGCTCAACCTCATGTGCGGCTCGGGCACGCTGCTCGCCGAGCGCCTGCTGGCCGGGCCTGCCGCGAGCGCCGTCGGTGTCGACACGTCCGCCGAGGCCCTCGACGCGGCCCGCGCCAACCTCGCCGCCGCGCACGTCCGCGCGACGCTCGTCGCCGCCGACGTCCTCACGAGCGCCCCCGGTCCCGACGGGCCGTGGCAGGCCGGCGCGTCCGACCTGGTGCTGGTCGACCCGCCGTGGAGCGGGCTGCACGGCGACCACGCGTCGGCCGTCGACGTGCACGCGGGGGTCCTGCGTGCCGCACGGGCGGCCGCGGCACCGGGAGCGCGCTGCGTCGTCGTGACGCACGAGGTCAAGGTCATGGAGCGCTGCCTGCGCGAGGCGTCGGCGCTGTGGTCCGTGCGCGAGACGCTGCGGGTGTTCGCGAAGGGCCACCACCCGCGCGTCTACGTGCTCGACGCGGTCTGACCGCTCACCGGGCGGCCGGTGGTCCCGTCGGCGTCGACCGGCGGCTCGTTCTCCTCGATCCACTCGTCGATGCGCAGCCACGAGGCGAACAGCCACTCCTCGGCGGCGACGCGGTCGCGCGGCACGTCCGCGGGCGCGACGCTCCACCCCTTCATGACGATCCGCTTGTCCATGGGCAGCTCGCGCCAGATGTCGTGCACGGTGACCAGCCGGTCGAGACCGGTGTGCCCGACGAACACGACCCCGGCGTCGGGCGCCTCGTCGAGCGCGGACAGCACCCCGCCCGCGTGCGGCGCCATGACGTTCGTCATCTGCTCGGCCTGCACGGCGAGCTCGTCGCGGCCCTCGCGCCGCAGCGCGTCGATCCGCGCGCGCCGTCGTCGGGGCGTGAAGTTGCCGCCCTCGGGGAAGATCAGCAGCGCGCCACGGGGTCCCAGCCCGTCGGCCAGGTCACCGACGGCCGCGGCCAGGCCCGGAGAACCGTCGCGGCGGGCCTTGCGCGGGGTGATGAACTGCGTGGGCAGGCGGTTGAGCAGCACGTCGATCGCCGGGTCCCACTGGAGGGTGTCCTTGAGGACGATCCGCGGCTCGCGGTCGAACCAGTTGAGCAGCGCGTGGACCAGGATGAACGAGTCGCCGGGTCCGGCGTGCCGGCTCGCGACGACGATCGGCTGCCCGGTGAGGACGGTGCCGAGGTCGGCGTCGACGATGTCGATCCTCAGCCGCAGCGTCCAGCGGACCTGCCAGAACAGGACCTGCATCATGCGGCGGGCGAGCCGGTAGTGCGCCCGCTCGAACGCCGGGCGGTGGATCGCCCACCCGAACCCGGACCCGATCCACAGCCCGAGCAGCGCGACGAGGCACGCGGCGTCCCACAGCACGTAGAAGCTCGCCATCCAGAGCGCGCGCGAGACGCGCAGCCGCCCGGGCAGGGCCCACGTGACCGCACCGAGCACCAGCAGGATCAGCATGAGGCTCGTCGGGACGAGCAGGACGGCGAGCGCGACGATCGCGGGTGCCAGCACGACCCGCCGCACCCACCGGGGCGGCAGCCGCCAGGTCATGACCGGGCCTCGAGGTAGGCGCGCGTCGCCTCGCGGGCGGCGTCGATGCGTCGTCGGGTCGCGTCCATCCGCCGGTACGACCCGAGCTTCTCGTCGCCGGGTGCCGGGCCGCCGCTCGGCAGGACGTGCACCGCCACGCCTTTCGGGACGCGCTCGATCTCGCGCGTGAACCGGTGCCGGCGCGCGATCTCGAAGCTCACCCGCGCGACGTCGCTCGGCTTCTCGGGCGCCACGACCGCCTCCTCGATCCGTCCGACCTGGAGCACGTACACCGTCGTCGCGCCGCGGTCCACGGCCTCGCCGAGCGGGATGGAGTTCACGATCCCACCGTCGACGAAGTGCTCGTCGCCGATCCTCGTCGGCGGCAGGACGCCGGGCACGGACGACGACGCGAGCACGGCCGGGATGAGCGGACCGCTGTCGAACCAGCGTTCGGCGGTCCGCTCGATGGAGGCCGCCGCGACGGCCAGGGGCACCTCGAGCTGCTCGAACGTGCGGTCGGCGCCCAGCATCTCCTCGAGCAGCGCGCGCAGCGGCGCGGGGTCGTTGAGGTGCGTCTTCGACCGGGCGAGCCGGCGCAGCTGCTTGGGCCACGAGTCGCCGTAGACGGCGGCGGCGGCCGGGGACGCCCACGCCTCCAGGAGCGTCTCGACGACCGCGGGCGTCGGGTCCGCCGCGACGGCCGCACCGTTGATCGCACCGATCGACGTGCCGACGACGGTGTCGGGCCGGATGCCCGCCTCGAACAGCGCCTGGAGCATGCCGACCTGCACGGCGCCGCGCACACCGCCGCCGCCCAGGACGAACCCCACCGTCATGTCCGGATCGTGGCACAGCCGACGACGCGGGGCCCAGCGACGTCCCAGGCCACCGTCGCTGGTCACCGGGGCGCCACCCGCTGTCGAAAGTGGCGCCCGAATCGCTTCAGACGGTGGCCCGAAAGGGCACGTCGTCCGCAGGGTGGAGCCCCTAGGGGGACGCGACCTCGGCGGGTTGGCAGCGAGGCCGGTGCCGGGACGCGCTCACGGGGGCCGTCCCGCATCGAGAGGAGACCCGCACCATGACCGTCCGTGCACGCCCACGCACGCTCTTCGCCGCCCTGGCGGCGGTCGCGGTGGCCATCGGCGCCGCCGTCGTCACGTCCGCACCCGCCTCCGCCCACGGTTCCGTCACGGACCCGCCCACCCGGAACTACCGGTGCTGGGAGGTCTGGGGCTCGGACCACCTCAACCAGAACATGAAGAACGTCGACCCCATGTGCTGGGGCGCGTACCAGCACGACCCGAACGCGATGTGGAACTGGAACGGCCTGTACCGCGAGGACGTCGGCGGTCGGCACGAGGCCGTCATCCCGAACGGGCAGCTCTGCTCCGGCGGCAAGACGTTCTCGCCGCGGTACGACTACCTCGACACGCCCGGCCCGTGGGTCGCGAAGAACGTGCCGACGAAGTTCCAGCTCACGCTCACCGACGGTGCGAAGCACGGCGCCGACTACCTGCGCATCTACGTCTCCAAGCCGGGCTACGACCCGACGAAGGAGGCGCTCGGCTGGGATGACATCACCCTGGTCAAGGAGACCGGGCGCTACCCGACGACGGGCCTGTACCAGACCGACGTCGACCTGACGGGCTACAGCGGCCGTGCGGTGCTGTTCACGATCTGGCAGGCCAGCCACCTCGACCAGCCGTACTACCTGTGCTCCGACATCAACATCGGCGGCACGAGCACGCCGACGCCGACCGTGACCCCGACGCCGACGGTCACGCCGACGCCGACCGTCACGCCCACGCCGACCGTCACCCCGACCCCGACGGTCACGCCGACGCCGACGCCGACGCCCACGCAGACCTCGGGCCCGGGCACCTGCACCGCGACCGTGAAGGTCGTGAACTCGTGGAGCAGCGGGTTCGTCGGTGAGGTCACCGTGAAGGCCGGCTCCAGCGCGATCACCGGCTGGCACACCGCGATCGGCGGCACGACCGTGCAGCAGGCGTGGAGCAGCACCCTGTCGGCGGCGAACACGCTGACCAGCGTCGACTGGAACAGCAAGCTGCCCGCGGGCGGCACCGCCACTGCCGGCTTCATCGGCAGCGGCAACGGCCAGGGCGTCACCGCGGTCTCCTGCGGCACGCACTGATCGACCGGCACCACCGCACCACCCGGACGCCCGTCGTCCTGACCCCCACGGGTCGGGCGGCGGGCGTCCGTCGTCCCGGCCGCCGCCCGCGGCCGTCCGCAGTGCCGTCGGTCCTTGGTCGTCGTCGCGACGCGCGGCAGGATGAGGCCACCGACCGCCCGACCGCCGACCGACGGAGCGCCCCGTGCCGAGCGAGAACCCCGACCACGAGCCCGTCCCGCACGACGCGTCGGACGAGCGGGGCACCGAGCCGCCGTCGCTGTTCTGGCGCCGCCGCGGCTACTGGGTCCTGCTGCTCGTCGCCGCGGTCGTCGCGCTCGGGCTGACGTTTGCGTCGCGCTTCCAGTGACCGTCGGCCGGGCGTCCGACCGGCACCCTGGGAACGGTCAGGCCACGCGCGCGTGATCCACTAGGGGCGTGACCGCGACGCCCTCCACCCGGCTGCCCCGTGTCCGCGCCTCCGAGCTCATCGGGCGGGGGTGGCTCAACACCGGCGGACGGGACGTGACGCTCGCGGACCTGCGCGGCAAGGTCGTCGTCCTGGACTTCTGGACGTTCTGCTGCATCAACTGCCTGCACGTCCTCGACGAGCTGCGCGAGGTCGAGGAGCGGTTCCGCGACGTGCTCGTCGTCGTCGGGGTGCACTCGCCGAAGTTCGTGCACGAGGCCGACCCGGTCGCGCTCGCGGCTGCCGTCGAGCGGTACGAGGTGCACCACCCGGTGCTCGACGACCCCGAGCTCGTCACGTGGTCGGCGTACACCGCGCGCGCGTGGCCGACGCTCGTCGTGATCGACCCCGAGGGCTACGTCGTCGCGCAGATGGCCGGCGAGGGGCACCGGCACAACCTCGAGGTGCTGCTCGAGGAGCTCGTCGCGGAGCACGACGCGAAGGGCACGCTGCACCGGGGCGACGGCCCGTACGTGCCGCCCGCGCCGACCGCCGGGACGCTGCGCTTCCCCGCGAAGGTCGTCGCCCTCCCGGGTGGGTCGCTGCTCGTCGCGGACGCCGGGCACCACGCGCTCACGGAGGTCGCCGCGGACGGGTCGACGCTGCTGCGGCGCATCGGCTCGGCCGAGCGCGGGCTCGTCGACGGCGGCCCGGACGCCGCGCGGTTCAGCGAGCCGAACGGCCTGGCCCTCGTGCCCGAGCACCTGCGGGACGCGCTCGGGTACGACGTCCTCGTCGCCGACACCGTGAACCACGCGCTGCGCGGCGTGCGCCTCGCCGACGGGCACGTGACGACGGTCGCCGGCACGGGCGAGCAGCTCATGGTCGGTGCGGCGGACAACGTACGCGGCGGCGGCACGGGCGCGGGGTACGACGGGCCGGCGCTCGACGTGCGGCTGTCGTCGCCGTGGGACGTCGTCTGGTCCGCCGCGCTCGGCGCGTTCGTCGTCGCGATGGCCGGCAACCACACGCTGTGGACGTTCGACGGCACGCGGCTGCGGCACGTCGCCGGGACCATGAACGAGGGGCTGCTCGACGGCCCGGGCGCCGACGCGTGGCTCGCGCAGCCGTCCGGGCTGTCGGTCGGACCCGACGGGCGCGTCTGGGTCGCGGACTCCGAGACGTCCGCGCTGCGCTGGCTCGACCCCGCCGACGGGACGCTGCACACCGCCGTCGGCGAGGGGCTGTTCGACTTCGGGCACCGCGACGGGCGCGCCGACCAGGCCCGCCTGCAGCACCCGCTCGGCGTGGCCGCGCTGCCCGACGGGTCCGTCCTCGTCGCCGACACGTACAACGGCGCCGTGCGCCGCTACGTGCCGCCCGCCGACGGCGAGCCGGCCGGTGCCGGCGACGTGACGACGGTCGCGCGCGACCTCGCGGAGCCGAGCGGCCTGCTGGTCCTGCCCGGGGGCGTGGCCGGCGACGGCGGGCTCGACGTGCTCGTCGTCGAGTCCGCGGCGCACCGGGTCACGCGCGTCGCGCTCCCCGCGGGTGCGGGCCAGGTCGTCGACGGCGGCGCGCACCGGACGCAACGGCCGGTGACCGACCTCGCGCCCGGCGACGTGCTGCTCGACGTCGTGTTCACGCCCGCGGCCGGGCAGAAGTACGACGACCGCTTCGGTCCGTCGACACGCCTGCAGGTGTCCTCGACACCGCCCGGGCTGCTGCTCGACGGCGCGGGCGACGACGTGCCGCTCACGCGCGCGCTGCGGCTCGACCCGGCCGTCGGCGAGGGCGTGCTGCACGTGACCGCGCACGCGGCGTCGTGCGACGCGGACCCGTCCGTCGAGTACCCGGCGTGCCACCTCAACGCGCAGGACTGGGGCGTGCCGGTCCGGGTCGTCGAGGGCGCCCCCGCGAGCCTCACGCTCCCCCTGCACGGCTGACCCCTGACCCCGGCCGCCGCCGGTCCCCCGTCGCCGGGTTCGTCACCTCCTGCTGAGCTCGTCAGCTCGAGATGACGAACCCGGCACGACCTGACGAACTCGCCGCAAGACGGAGGCGCGACGGTCAGGAGACGCGAGAGGGCGCGACGTTCAGGACGTGCGCGACGTCGCGAGTGTCAGGACGCGCCGAGGACCGCGACCGCGACCAGCGCGTCGAGCGACGTGTCGACGACCTCGCCCGTCGCGGCCGTCGCCGAGACGCCGATCTCCACGACCCACGGACCGTGCTCGACGACCGTCGTCGACGACTCGGCCTGCGTCACGTCGACAGGAGCCCCGCCGCGCGCGACGGCGGACGCCGGACCGTCCGGCGACTCCCCAGGGCGCCGCATGAGCACGGCCCAGCCGGCCCCGCCGAGCGTCTCCGTGGCGGCGGCGGCGAGCGCGCACAGGCGCGGCACGATGCCGGACTGCGCGGCGACGATCGCGGCGGTCCCGGCGACGACGACGCGCTCCGCCGTCACGGCGGGGTCGGCGGTCGTCGGGGCGGCGGCCCGCAGGGCGCGCGCGCGGGCCCGCTTGGCCCGGTACTGCGCCATGTCGGCCTGCCGGAACAGGTGGCGCGCGGACGTCGCACCGGTCACGGCCGTCGTCGCGATGCCGTAGGAGATCGCGGCGCCGTGCGGCAGGGGGAACTCGGCGACGGTCGCGGCGACGACCTCGGCGACCTCGACCCGGCGCCGGCCGACCGTGACGAGGCAGAACTCGTCGCCGCCGATGCGGGCCGCGGTGGTGCCGGGCAGGGCGTCGGACGCGCGCCGCAGGACGTCCGCGACGGATCGCAGCAGGTCGTCGCCGGTGTCGTGGCCGAGCTCGTCGTTCACGCGCTTGAGGCCGTCGACGTCGCACATGACGATGCACGTCTCCTGGCCCGACTCGAGCGCGGCCTCGGCCGCGGCGTCCGCGACGCGTCGGTTCGCGAGGCCGGTCAGCGGGTCGTCGGCGACGAGGTGACGGACCTGCCCCTCGAGGTCGACGCGCGCGATCGCGCCGCCCAGGAGCGCACCCAGGACCTCGGCGCGCGCCAGGTCGTCGACCCCGAACAGCGGGGACCCGAGCTCGCGCATCGCGTACAGCTGACCCCAGACGGTGCCGTTGACGACGACGGGCGACGCGAGCGCGGACGCGCCGCCGATCTCGCGCAGAGTCTCGACCTCGACCGAGTCGCCCGCGCCGTCGTCGGCGGCCGTGACGGGGCGTCCCGCGACGTCGACCGCGTGCGCGACCCAGCTGACGCGGTCGCGGATGAGCCGGCGCAGCGCGGGGCGGTCGTCCGCACGGTAGGACGCACGCACGCGCCAGACGACGCGGGGGTCGGTGGGCTCGGGGTGGACGCGCACGACGCGCGCGGTGTCCTGCTCGATGCTGAGGACCGCGAACGAGCTCGCGCCGAGCATCTCGGCACCGACGGACGCGGCGACCTCGACGACGTCGTCGAGGGTGCGGCCGCGGTCGAGACGGTGCGCCGCGGTCGCCAGACCCCGGACGCCGACGAGCGCCGCAGCGGACCGATGGTCCCTGCGGGTCCCCTCGGCGGTCCCCCGGCGCGTCACGCGCCCATCATCGTCCCTCGGACACCTGTCCGAACAGTTGAGGGCATGAGAGGTGCATGAGATCACCCCGGCCCCGCGTCGTTCCGGGCCCGCCGGCCGCCCGGTGCGCCACCAATTGCCCCGATCGTGCTGCGCCGAACGGGTGAGGCGCACGCGACCCCGGCGCTGGTCGGCGGCCCGCGCCCGAAACCATTCGCCGGGTTGTCGGTCCTCGGCCGGCGCGGCCAGCCTGACCCCACCCTGCCCCCTGGCGGCCGCGCGACCCGGCGGGCCGCCGGCAGGAGGGCGCCCCGCGGCGACGACGCCGCACGTCGGAAGGAGTCCCGCCATGTCCACCGTCACCGCCCTGCGACGCAGAGCCCTCGTGGCCGCCGCGATCGCCGGGCTCGCCGCCGCGACGGTCGTCGCGATGCCGGCGTCGCGCGCCGAGGCCCACGGCGGCCTCACGTACCCGCAGACGCGCACGTACGCGTGCTACCTCGACGGGCTCGCCGGCGGGCAGGCCGCCGGTCAGGCGGGCAACATGCTGCCGACCAACCCGATCTGCCAGCAGGCGCTCGCCGCGAACCCGTACCCCTTCTACAACTGGTACGGCAACCTGCTCGGCACCATCGCGGGGCAGCACCAGACGATCCCCGACGGCAAGCTCTGCGCGCCGGACGCGAAGTTCGCGGCGTTCAACACCCCGAGCACCCAGTGGCCGACGACGAAGCTGCAGTCGGGCGGCCGCATCACGTTCCAGTACGCGGCGACGGTCCCGCACCCCGGCTGGTGGACGCAGTGGATCACGAAGGACGGCTGGGACCCGAGCCAGCCGATCGGCTGGGACGACCTCGAGCCCGCGCCGTTCGACCGGGTGCTCAACCCGCCGACCCGCTCGGGCGGCCCGACCGGCCCCGAGTACTACTGGACGGCGCAGCTGCCGCAGAAGACCGGCCGGCACGTGATCCTGTCGATCTGGGAGCGCACCGACAGCCCCGAGTCGTTCTACAACTGCTCCGACGTCGTCTTCGACGGCGGCGGCACGACCGACCCGGGCGACCCCGGCGACCCGGACCCGGTGGACACGACGGCGCCCACCGCTCCGGGCACGCCGACGGTCGCCTCCGTCGACGGCACGACGGCGTCCCTCACGTGGGCCGCGTCGGCCGACGCCGTGGGCGTCACCGGCTACACCGTGCACGACGCCACGACGGGCGCAGTCCTCGCGCGGCCGACCTCGACGGCGACCACGCTGTCGGGCCTGACGCCCGGCACGTCGTACGCGGTCTACGTCACGGCGACGGACGCCGCGGGCAACGTCTCCGCGCGGTCCTCGACGCTCACGTTCAGCTCGGGCTCGACGCCCGCGGGCTCGTGCTCGGTGAAGTTCGACGTCTCGAACGCGTGGTCCGGCGGGTTCGTCGGCAACGTCACGATCTCCAACGAGTCCATGACGCCCGTGAACGGCTGGCAGCTCGTGTGGACCTTCACGAAGGGCGAGAAGGTCACGCAGGCCTGGAACGGCTCGGCCACCCAGTCGGGTGCCGTGGTGACCGCGCGGGCCGCCGCGTGGAACGGGACGATCCCGCACCACGGCGCGGTGACGTTCGGGTTCATGGGGTCGAGCAGCGGCGCGCCGGGTCAGCCGACGGGCGTCGCGCTCAACGGTCAGCCCTGCTCGCTCGCCTGAGCGTCGCAGTCCTCGGGGGTCCGGTCGCCACGGCGGCCGGGCCCCCGGCTGCGGGTGCTCGGCTGCGGGCGCCCAGCTGCGGGCGCTGGGCTGCGGGTGCTCGGCTCAGGCGCTCGCCGAGATCGCGCCGACGACGCGGACCTTGACGGCGACGCCGTCGACCGCGCGGGGCACCTCGGCGGACCGCCCGCGGGCGGACACGTTCACCTGCAGGAGGTAGCCGTCACCGTCCGGTGTGATCCCGATCCCCCGCACGTCTGGTCGCCCGGCGAGGTCGGCACGCAATCGTTCCTTCGCTGCGCGCGCCTGCTCGAGATCCGCCATGCTGCACCGCTTCCCGCCGTGCCACCGCGGAGGTCGGGCCGCTCGCCGGGGCAGGGTCAGGTGGCGAGCGTCGCACCGAGGGCGTCGAGCACGGCATCGATGGGGTTGAGGTAGGTCAGCCCGGACCCATTCTCGCCCCCGGTCTCCGAACCCGCAAAGAGCAAGCCCAGCGCGACGCCGTCCTCCCGGTACACGAGCGACCCGGAGTCGCCGCCGCGCGAGAACGCCGACGCACCCGTCGACTCGACCTCGATCTGCCCGTCGAACGCGATCTCGCCGAGCTCCTCGCCGTACCCGACGACGACGTCGTCGAGCTCGATCGCGGTGACCTTGCCGTGCGTGACCGACGTCGTGCGGCCGATCTTCGCGACCTCCTCGTTGCCGACCGCGACGGCGGTCGTCGTCACGAGCCCGACCGGGTAGTGCAGGTCGACCTCCGGGTCGTCGAGCAGCGCGACCGCGCAGTCGACCGTGGCACGGCCGTGCGGCTCGAGCTCGACGCGACCCGCGAGCTCGCCGACCTTGTCCCGCGAGGTGCGGCCGCCGTCGGCTGGTCCCGGCTGGAGGATCGGGTCGCCCATGCGTGCCGACGGCGTGCCCGACAGCACGTGGTAGTTGGACAGCGCGTGCATGCGGCCGTCGACGACGACGAACGCGCCGAGCGTCCCCGCCGACACCTTCGCGTGCGCGATCGAGACCCCGGGCCGCAGCGGCCGCACGCGACCGGTCTCACCGAGCGAGCGGGCCGTCACGACGGGCGGGCGTGGCGTGACCGACGGACCGCTGCCGGGTCCCGCGAGCGTGCGGATCCGTCCCGTGCGCCGCACGTCGGCGGCCGGCCCGACCTGCTCCGCCACCTTGCGCGCGATGCTCCGCACGGCCGGGACGCCCAGGCGGTAGCGCACGGCGACGCCGTACCCGCCGCCGGCCAGCGGTGCGAGACCCAGCGCGATCGGCACGGTCGCGGCGTGCATGTCCTGGACCTGCACGCGACGTTGCGCGAGCTCCCGCACGTAGTCGCCCACCTGCGCCTTGACCTCGCGCGCCTCGCGCTCGTCCATCGATCCCATCGACCCCCCTGCCGATCGTCGCCCGGTCGGGTCCGGGTGCCTGCGGCAAGTCTGCCGCCTCGCACCGACACCTGCCCGGGGGTTCAGCCGTCGTGCGGGCGGCGCCCCACCGGCCGGGCGTCGTCCGGCGGCTCACCCACCACGGCGACCGGTCGTGCCTCGTAGGGTTCAGCCGTGACGTCGGCCCGGCGCACGCGGTCGAGCCGGAACCACCGCACGTCGTCGCGCGTGCGGCACCACGCGGCCAGGTACCAGCGGCCGTGCGTGCGCGTGAGGACGATCGGCTCGACGCGACGCTGCGACGTCGCACCCGCGACGCCCGTGTACTCGATCGCGAGGACCCGCTCACGGGACAGCGCGTCCTCGACGGCCCGGAGCACCCCGGGTGCGGCGACCGCGACGACGGCGGCGGGCGTCCCGGCAGCGTCACGGTCGGCGCCCGCCCGCGCGGTCGTCGCGAGGCCGTCGGGTGCCCGCGCCCCGTCGGGTGCCCGCGTCCCCGCGGTAGGCCCGGCAGCGGCCGCCGGGCGGCTCGTCGCATCCGCGTCGGATCGCGTCCACACGCGTTCGGACAGCGCGACGGCGCGGGCGCGGTCGGCGGCCGGCATCGCGTCGAGCACCTTGTCGCGCGCCGTCCGGGCGTCGACGCCGAACGGGCTGCCGGGCGGCAGCGCGTCGACCGCGAGCGCGAGGGCCACGGCCTGCGCGGGTGTGAGGGCGACGGGCGGGAGCGTCGCCCCGACGAGCACGTAGCCGCCTCCCGCTCCCGCTTGCGCGACGACGGCCAGGCCCGCCTGCTGGAGCGCGCTGACGTCGCGCTTCACGGTGCGCGTGGTGACCTCGAAGAGCCGCGCCAGACGGGCGCTCGTCGTGCCGCGCGGGCCGACGCGACGCAGCTCCTCGGCGATCGCGTACAGGCGGTCGGTGCGGTTCACGAGCAGGCTCCTGGGGTCGTCGTCGGGCCTCCATGATGGTGACACGAAGGTGACATGCCGGTGTCACCGACCCCGCGCGAGGCTGGTCCCATGACCACCACGCACCTGATCCTCGTCCCCGGTTCCTGGCTCGGCGGGTGGGCCTGGGACGACGTCCTGCCCGGGCTGCGCGCCGCCGGGCTCGTCCCCCACCCCGTCACGCTGCCGGGCCTCGACCCGTCCGACGACGCGTCGACCGTGACCCGCGCCGACCACGTCCAGGCCGTCGTCGCGCTCGTCGACCGCATCGCCGACGACGGCGACGACGTCGTGCTCGTCGGCCACTCCGGCGGCGGGGCCGTCGTCGGGGAGGTCGTCGACCGGCGGCCCGACCGCGTGCGCCGCGCCGTCTACGTCGACTCGGGTCCGCTCGAGGACGGCAACGCGCTCGTCCCCGACCTTCCCGCCGACTCGACCGGCCAGGCGTTCCCGTCGTGGGACGAGCTCGCGGACGGCGGGTCGAGCCTCGAGGGCCTCGACGAGGCCGCGCTCGAGCGCCTCCGCGAGCGGGCTGTCCCGCACCCGGCCGGCGTCGCGCGCGGCGCGGTGCACGTGAGCGACGAGCGCCGGTTCACCGTCCCCGTGACGGCGATCTGCACGAGCCTGCCGTCGGAGGTGCTGCGGACGATGGTCGACGGCGGCCCGCCGCTGCACACCGAGATGGGCCGGTACGACGTCACGTACGTCGACCTGCCGACCGGGCACTGGCCCATGTTCAGCCGCCCCGACGACCTCGCCGCCGCCCTCGTCGACGCCGCGCGCGCCTGACCGTCGGGATCGGCCAGGACGCCCCGCCCCTCCACAGCGCGACGCCCCGGCGACCGTGAGGTCACCGAGGCGTCGCGGCTGTCCGGGCGGGAGTACCGCCGGGGTCAGGCGCCCGCGGGGGGCGCCGGCGGCGCCTGCGGGGGCTGCTGCTGCTGGACCGGCTGCACCGGGGTCTGCTGCACCGGCTGGACCGGCTGCTGGACCACGGGCTGGGCGACGGGCTGGGCCGTCCCGACCGTGCGGTGGTCGACGACCTCACGGTGCGACGTGTTGCTGCGCTGCGCGTTGATGATGAGCGCCAGGATCAGCGCGAGCACGCCCGCGCCGATGCAGATGTACCCGATCATCGTCAGGTCGATGGCGTCGATGCTGTCCCGGACGCCGAACGCGAGGATCGCGCCGATGACGATCAGGGCGATGCCGCCTCCGATACCCATGCGTGGCTCCTTCCGTCCCGTCGAACTCCCGTGTGGGACGCCCGCCGAATCTCGTCGAACTGGGCGGCGCTCGACTCTTGACAGAGGAGTTTGGCGCGGGTAGTGGACCACCGCATCTGGAGGCGGCATCGTCACCCGGTCAGGTCATGCGGCCGGCTCGTCCCTCAGCCCAGCACCTCCGGGTAGGCCACGTCGGCGCGGCCCAGCACGTGCTGCGCGAGGAACGCCTCGACCACCTGGTACCAGACGACCGCGTGCTGCGGGCTGAGGATCCAGTGGTTCTCGTCCGGGAAGTAGAGGAACCGGTGCGGCGTGCGGCCCTCGTCGTCGGCCGGCAGACCGGACCGCGACACGAGCTCGTACCAGAGCCGCAGGCCCTCGCCGATCGGCACCCGGTAGTCCTTGTCGCCGTGCACCACGAGCATCGGGGTGACGATCTTGTCGACGAACCGGTGCGGGGAGTTGTCGAGCGCCATCTCGGCGGTCATCTCCCGCTCCCAGTAGTACGCCGCGTCCGTCGTCGGGCCGAACTGGTCCAGCGCCCACAGGCTCGCGTGCGTGACGATCGCCCGGAACCGGTCGGTGTGCCCGGCGACCCAGTTCGCCATGTAGCCGCCGAACGAGCCGCCCATCGCCGCCGTGCGCGACGCGTCGACGTCGTCGCGCGCCTCCGCGACGTCGGTGATCGCCATGAGGTCCGTGAACGGCGCCTCACCCCACGACCCCCACCCGGCCTGGATGAAGTCCTGCCCGTAGCCGGTCGACAGCGCCGGGTCCGGCAGCAGCACCGCGTACCCCTGCGCGACCAGCAGCCACGGGTTCCAGCGCCACGACCACGTGTTCCACGAGCCCAGCGGGCCGCCGTGGATCCACAGCAGCAGCGGGGCCGGGGTCTCGGCGCTCGCACCCTCGGGGAGCGCGAGCCACGCGCGCACGCGACGCCCGTCGCCGACCGTGGTCTCGACCTCGGTCAGCGAGCCCGGGACCTGCGGCGTCGCGACGGGCCCGACGAGGGGTGTCGCCGCGACCGGCGCACCCGTCTCGACGGCCTCCGCCAGGTCGATGCGGACCGGGTGCGCGGGTGCCTCGTACGACGAGCGCAGCGCGTACGCCGTCCTGCCGTCCGGGCTGACCTGCACGTCGGTGAACACCGCGTCGTCCGCCGTCACGCGCGTCACCGCGCCCGACGCGAGGTCCACGCGGAACACCGGCCCGCGACCGTCGTCGTCCGCGAGCACGAGCAGCGCGTCCGAACCCGGCAGCCACACCGGGTCGTGCGGCCAGCGGTCCCAGCCCTCCGTGAGCGGACGTGCGTCGCCGCCCGCCAGCGGCGCGACCTGCAGGGAGACGTGCGGCGCCTGGTGCGGCGTCGACACCGTCTCGCGCGTGAAGACGACCCACCGGCCGTCGGGCGACACCACCGGCCCGTACACGTCCGCGGCGTCGTCGGCCACGAGCGTGCGCCGCTCGCCGGTCGCGACGTCGATCGCGACGACCTCGCTGCGCTGGTCGCCACGCGCGCGGTGCCGCGTCCACCCCGTCACGACCGTGCGGCCGTCGGGCGCGATCGCGGCCGACTGCTCGACGAGCGCCGCCCGGGCGTCGGGCGTGGCGTCACGGAGCGTGAGGCGCGGATCGCGGTCGCCGGCCAGCGGCGTGACGACGTCCGCCGAGAGGTCCGCCGTGAACAGGTGCGGCGAGTCCGGCCCGAGGTCGTGGTCCCAGTACCGGACCGGGTACGCGTCGTGCAGGATCGCCGCGATCTTCTTGTCCTTGCGCGCCTTGCGCAGCTTCTCGTCGGTCTCCGCGTCCGGCGCCGACGGCAGCACGTCGCTGCTGACCAGCACGACCGACGCGTCCTTCGCGGTCCGCACCCCGCCGACCCCCGCGACCCGGTCCGCCACGACGCGGGCCTCCGCGTAGTCCGCGGGCAGCAGCCAGAGCGCCGGTACCGGGTCGTCGTCGCCGTCCTTCGCGTCCGGGTCCGGTCGGGCGCTGGTGAACAGCAGGTCGCCCGACGCCGTGAATGCCGCGCTGGCCTCACCCTTCGCGCTACGGGTCAGGCGGCGGGCCGGCTTCTCGCCCGCCGGGTCGACCTCCCACAGCGCCGTCACGTACTTGGTCCGCTTGGCGTCGAGCGTCGCCACCGCCGTCACCAGCCGCGTCCCGTCCGGCGACAGCACCAGCCCCGACACCCGCGGGATCCCCACGTAGGAATCCAGGTCATGGAACGGCGTCGCCGCCGTGGTCGTGCTCTGCTCGGTCACGTTCTCGTCCGCGCCACCGTCGGCGCCGCTGTCAGTCGCGTTCGTCACCGCCCCGTCCTATCACGCCCATCTGTCGGACTCACCGGTCGACCCCGACCTCGCGCCCGGAACGGCGGCAATCGCGGGCCCTACGACGGGGTCACCGCGCGTGACGGCCGGAGGTGGGCACGGAGAGTCCGGACCATGCGGCCGTCGGCGCCGAGGTCGGCGGCGGTGAAGCGAAGGAGCGTCACACGGTCCGTGCTCAGGAGCGCGTTCTGGCGACGCCGGTCCCTCAACAGGGCTTCGGGCGCTTCGTGGATCTCCCGGCCGTCGATCTCTGCCAGCAACCATCGCCCGCCGGGACGGCGCCAGCCGAGGTCGGCGCGCCCCAGGAACCGGCCGTCCTCCCCACGGATCACGACCTGAAGCTCGTCCGGGGGCACCCCGCCTGCGACGCAGTCGAGGCGGGCGAACGTCTCGAGGGGAGACTCGGACCGCGGGTCCACCATGGCCCAGACGCCGGACGTCCGCGCCGCACCACGACGACCCGCGACGAGCCGCCGGACCTCGGCGAGGCCTTCGCCCGAGAGCAGCCCCCGACGGAGCACGTCGTCGAGCGCGGCGACGGCATGTCGCGCCTGCAGCTCCGGGACGGCCTGCGCGAGCGCCCACGGCAGTACCGCCACTCGGCCCGCGCCGTGACGCCTGTGGGCGAACGGTGTCGGGTCACCGAAGCATCGCACTCGGATGCCGTCGCGGTCTCGGCCATCCCGACCACCCGTGAGGGCGACCTCGGGACGGATGACCTGCGGCAGCCCGGCGACGCCGTGGAGGACGAGGGCGCAGGTGCCCACGGCGATGGCATCCGGCCCGAACGCGAGCACACCGGTCCACGCACTTCGATGCCTCCGCTCGTCGACCGAGAGTCGCGACGCCGGCTCGACGTCGTACACGGACCGGGCGACGCGCGCCCATCGCCCGCTCTGCACCAGTCTCGATCGTCGGGTGCTGCCGATGCCGGCGCTCGCCGCCTGCGCGGCCGACACGAGACCTCCCTGCCCCCGCGCGAGGGTGAGCAGGGACGACGGGATCGCGAACCGACCGGGCATGAGCCCACCACATCGCGGCGTGTCAGCCCGCCCGCCCTCCGGACCGCAGCCTGTGAACGTCCTCGTCGCGACCCGGTCTGTGGAGGGCTCGCAGCGCGTCGGAATAGCACGGCGCGACCCCGCCATGGCGCCCGGATCGGCGAGCTTTCGGGGCGCCATGACGGGGTCGCTCCTTCGCGAGGAGGGAGGTGGTCAGGTGCGGTAGACCTGGACGACCGACGGGCGGGGGCCGCCCCAGCGGCCGCCGGACAGGGAGCCGGGGGCGACGTAGTCCGGGAAGTACGACTGCTGGGCTGCCCACGTGCCGTCCTCGCCCGGGTGCTGGACGGCGACGTAGACCATCTCGTCGCGGTCGCGGACGACCGGGCCGCAGGTCTCGGCGCCGCGCGGCACGGCCAGGAACTGCTGGACGCGGCCCCGCTCACGGCCCTCGAGCGGCACCTTGAAGAGGCCGTCGCAGTACCCGATCGTGCCGGGCTGGCCGTCGGTCGAGATCCACAGGTCGCCCGACGAGTCGAACGCGACGTTGTCGGGGCAGGAGATCGGCGACACCTTCTCGGGCGGGAAGCCCGCGAAGTACGTGCCGGTCGTCGTCGCGGGGTCGCCGCAGAGCAGCAGGATGCTCCAGCCGAACGTGAGCGACCGCGGGTCGTTCCCGGCCTCGGTGAGCTCGACGACGTGCCCGTGCCGGTTCGTCACGCGCGGGTTCGGCTCGGTCGCGCCCTCCTTGCCCGCGGCGCCCCGGTCGGTGTTGTTGGTGCACGCCACGTACACGCGCCCCGTCACGGGGTTCGGCTCGACGTCCTCGGGGCGGTCCATCTTCGTGGCGCCCACGGCGTCGGCCGCGAGCCGCGTGAAGACCAGCACCTCCTCCGTCGTGAAGCCCGGCACCTGCGAGACGCCGTCGAGCACGAGCGGGACCCACTCGCCGGTCCCGTCGAACGCCCCGTCGGACGGCAGCGCGCCCGTGCCGGTGATCTCGGAGACGGGCGAGTCGCCGAGGAACCGCGCGACGTACAGGTTGCCGGCCGCGAGCAAGCGCTTGTTCGCGTCGCGGTGCCGGCGGCCCTCGCGGTAGCGGTCCTTCGAGACGAACTTGTACAGGTAGTCGAACCGCTCGTCGTCACCCATGTACGCCGCGACGTGCCCCGACCGCCCGACGACGACGTTCGCACCCTCGTGCTTGAACCGGCCGAGCGCCGTGTGCTTGACGGGCGGCGCGGTCGGGTCCTCGGGGTCGACCTCGACGATCCAGCCGAACCGGTGCGGCTCGTTCTCGTAGCCCGGGTTGCGGGCGTCGAAGCGCGGGTCGACGTTCTCCCACCCGCGCGTCGTCGCCTTGTCGGCGAAGCCGTACCGCTTGTCGGCCGCCGACGTCCCCGCGGTGCGGAAGTACTGGTTGACGTTCTCCTCGCCCGACAGGACCGTGCCCCACGGGGTCGTCCCGCCCGCGCAGTTGTTGAGCGTGCCGCGCGGCGTCGTGCCCGCGGGGTCGGCGACGGTCCGCAGCAGCGCGGAGCCGGCCGCCGGGCCGGAGAACGTGAACGGCGTCGACGCGGTGATCCGCCGGTTGACGCGCGCGCCGACCTTGTACGTCCACGGCCTGCCCTTGCGCTCGCGGTACAGGCCGACGACGGACAGACCGTGCGACGCCATCGCGACGCGGCGCTGCCGGTCGAGCTCCTCGGGCGTCGCCGCGGGCGGGAACATGATGTTCTCGTTCGTGTACTCGTGGTTCACGACGAGTGTGCCGGTGCGGCCGTCGCGGTCCTCCAGGATGTCGACGTAGTCGCAGTTGTAGCCGAACAGGCGCTCCGCGACCTCGGGCGTGAGCGTCGCCGGGTCGAAGCGGTCGCGCGACGACAGCAGCGGGTCGCCCCAGCGCACGAGCGGCCGCCACTGGTAGCCCGACGGGACGGTGAACGCGTCGGTCGCGGCCGGGACGGGTGCGATCGGGGCGAAGCCCAGGCGTCCGCGCGGGCCGCCGCCCGGGCCGTGGGCCGCGGCGGGCGTCGCGTCGCCGAGGACGGGCGCGATCGCGACGGCCGCACCGGCCACGACCGCCCCCGCGAGGACCGCCCGACGGCTCAGCGCCGCGTCGACGACGTCGCGGAAGTACGGGTTGTCGGTCGTGTTCGGCGCGGGCTGCGCGCACGCGTCGCCGCACTTGAGGTGGCACGTCACGGGCGACCGCTTGCCCGACGTGTGCCCCGCCATCGGCAGGAACGGCAGGAGCGCGCGGCGGGAGGGGGTCGGTCCGGGACGGTCGTCGGTGGTCGTCATGCGCGGGCCTCTCGGAGGGCGTCGGGCGGGGGCGACGACAGCCAACAACCCGGAGGATCCCGACGAACCCCCGCCCGGTGAGCGACCGGTGAACACCCGACGAACGTTCCCGCTCGCGGCTCGTCCCGGCGGCGAGGCCCGCGACCCGGGCCCGGTGACCGGAACCGGGTGCCGACCGGTCGTGAGACCCGGGTCGCGGTCAGCCGCGGGGCGGCTCGGCGTCGTGCTGGTCGGCGCGGCGCGCGCGGACCTCCGGCTGGTGCGCGTCGCGCTCGGCGAGACCCGCGAGCATCGCGTTGTACTCGTCGAGCTCGAGGTCGCCCTCGCGGTCGACCTTCCGGTCCCGACGACGCGCGGTCCGCTCGTCGTCGCGCGCCCACGCGAACCCGACACCGATCGCGAGGGCGAGCGTCGGGATCTCGCCGATGCCCCACGTGATCGCGCCGCCGATCTGCTGGTCGGCGAGCGCGCTCGGCCCCCACGGGCGGCCCATGAGCCCGAACCAGTCGGCGACCAGCAGCGTCTCCCCCGAGACGAGGGCGACGCCGAAGAACGCGTGGAACGCCATCGTCGCGAAGAGCAGCAGGAGCCGCTGCGGGTACGGGAGGCGGCGCGGGCCGGGGTCGATGCCGACGAGCGCGTTGACGAACAGGTACCCGGCGAGCGTGAAGTGCACGACCATCGCGAGGTGGCCGACCGGCGACCGCAGGGACCACTCGAACAGGCCGGTGTAGTAGAAGGCGATCATCGAGCCGACGAAGTTCACGGCCGCGACGACGGGGTGCGCGAGGAACGACCCGACGCGGCTGTGCACCAGCACGAGGATCCACTCGCGCGGGCCGCGCGAGACGTCGTCGCGCAGGCGCGTGGAGCGGACGGGCAGCGCGCGCAGCGCGAGCGTCACGGGCGCGGACAGCGCGAGGAAGATCGGCACGACCATCGCGAGCACCATGTGCTGCACCATGTGCGCGCTGAACAGCACGTGGCCGTAGAGCGCGGGCCCGCCGGACGTCGTCCAGCCGAACAGCAGCATCCCGACCGTCCACGACGCGGTGCGCGCCCACGACCAGGTGTCGCCACGTCGACGCAGCCGCAGCACCCACCGCCAGTACACGACGAGGCCCGCGACGGCGGCCGACGCGAGCAGCAGGTCCCAGCGCCACTCGGTGAGCCAGCGCAGCCCGGTCGGCTCGGGCGGCAGCGGGTGGCCCGTGAGGCGGTACGCGGGCGACGGGTCGGCCGGCGGCTCCTCGGGCACGGGCGGCGCGGTCGAGCCGAGGGCGACGGCGACGCCGGAGACGGCACCCATGACGGCGAGCTCGACGAGCACGAGCCGCCAGAACAGCGCACCGCCCGCGCGTCGCGCGGCGTCGGCGACCCCCGGGACGACGCGCGTGCTCGCCGACCCGGCCACAGACGAGGTGGTCGACGCGCTGCCCGTCGACGACCCGGTCGAGGTGGTGAGGCGCGCGCCACCGGAGCCCGTCTCGGCGGGCGACGAGCCCGTGGACCCGACCGCGTCGGACGGAGTGCCCGACGACGGCGAGCGCGGCGCGACCGCCGCACCGCCGGCGAGCCGTGGGATGACGGCCCGTCGGTGGGCCAGCCCGAGGAGCCCGAGGACCCCGAACAGCGCGACCTTCGCGAGCAGCAGCACGCCGTAGGTCGTCGTGAGGTCGGACCAGCCGTCGGTCCGCAGCAGGCCGTTGACGAGCCCCGAGACGGCGACGGCGACGAAGCACCAGCCCGCGATCACCGAGTACCGGGCGACCGACGCGGACAGGTCGGTGCCGACCCACCGGACGACGACGGCGAGCGCGGCGAGCGCCCCGATCCAGACCGCGGCGCCGACGAGGTGCACGACCATCGACGACGTCGCGAGGTCGTGCCCGGACGCGCCCGCGGCGTGCCCGGTCTGCGCCTGCTGGTAGAGCGCGACGAGCACGACGACGGCCGTCCACGCCGCACCGGTGGGTGTGGCGACGACGAGCGAGAGCGCCGTGACCACGGCCGCCGCGGTGGTGACGAGCAGGAGCGTCCGGCCGAGGTCGATCTGCGTGACGAAGACGCCGAGCTCCTGGCCGAACTGCGCGGAGTCGACGGGGCGCCCGGCGACGTTCGCGTACGTCAGGACGAGGTGCGCGAGCGACGCGACGGTCCACACGCCACCCGCCCATGCGGCGGCGAGGAGGCTGCGCGGGTAGGCGCGCCCGTCAGCCCGGCCGGGGGCGACGCGTGCGTCCGCGGCGACGGCGGGCTGCCGCCGCGGCAGGACGCCGATCGCGAGGACGAGCGCGCCGAGCGCGACCGCCCCGGCGAGCTCGGTGAGCGTCTCCGCGACGGGCAGTCCCCAGCGGACGGCGGCGCCGGGGTCGGCGAGGACGCGCGGCGCGACGGCACCCGAGAACGCGACCCCGACGACGACGGCCACGACTGCCGACGCCACGAGCACGAGGACCCGGCCCGCCGCGGGCAGCGCGGCCCACCGGCCACCGGCCTCAGGACGCGGCGACGCTCCCCCGCCCGCGCGCGACGACGCGACGGACCCACCGGTCGCGCCGGGGGTCCGTGCGTCGCCGCGCACCGGGGTGGTCATCGCTCCAGCCTAGGTCGCGCTGCTCAGACCGTCGGCCCGGCCGCGTCGCCCTCGGACGTCCCGGTGCCGGACGTTCCCGAGCCCGACGTGCCGCTGCCCGACGTACCTGGACCCGACGCGCGGTCCCTGGCCTCCGGGCCGCCGACGCCGTCGGGGCGTCGACGCAGCAGGTACCCGGCCGCGACGCCGCCCGCGACCACCAGCACCGCACCCACGCCGATGAGCAGCGGCCCCGCCACGGCCGGCTCGTCGGCCTCGGTGTCGCCCGCGTCGGAGGCGGCGGGCGTGGTCGCGTCCGCGGTGGGCGCCGGAGAGGTCGCGCTCGCGGTCGCCTCCGGTGCCGACGGCGTGCCGTCGGAGGGCGTCGGCTCGGGCGCCGGGACGGGGGCGCCACCGGTGCCCGCGACGGTCGCCGCGGTCGCCGTGAAGCCGAACGTCCCCTCGATGGGGTGCCCGTCGGCGGACGTGACACGCCAGGCCACGGAGTAGGCGCCCGCGGGCAGCTCGCCCGCGAGCGGCTGCGCGACGGTCGCGTCGACGAGCTCCGCCGGACCCGTGCTCACGACGCGCCCGTCGGCGGCGGTCACGACGACCTCCGTCCCGATCGCCGTGGCGGGCATGTCGAACGTGAGCGTCACGCGGTCCGGCGTGAACGCGACGGTCGCGCCGTCCGCCGGGTCGCTGGCGCGCAGCGTGTTGTGCGCCTGCGCGGCGGGCGCCCCGAGCAGCGCGAGCGCGCCGACGAGGCCGATGACGGCGACGGCGCGCCCGATCGCCGAGCCCGCCACCGACCGCGCCGCTCGGGACCGGCTCCCCGCGGCGCGGACGAACGGAGGCGTGGCCCGAGGGGCGGAGGTGGGGAGCATGTCCTCCAGCATCGCCCACGTCACGCCGTGGTCCCGCGTCGCCGGGACGTGACGACCGCCACGACGAGCGCGGCCAGCCCGAGGAGCAGCCCGACGCCCCCGAGCACGCGCGCGACGGTGTCGGGCTGCTCGTCCGCGGCGCCGGCGGTCGCGGCGTCGTCCGACGCGTCCCCGTCGGCGACGGGCGCGGCGGTCGCGTCGTCGGCTGCCACCGTGTCGTCACCGGGGACGGCCGTGGTGGTGAAGACGGGCGCGGGGTGCTCGGGCTCGCCGCCGTCGCCGGCGACCTCGTCCCAGTCGACGACGGTGCCGTCGCTGTACGACTGGTGCGCGGGCAGGACGACGTCGAGGCCGACCTCCTCAGGCAGCGGGCCGGCGGAGATCGCGAACTCCTGGAACTGGCCGTCAGCGATCTCCGCACCGGGCGCCGCGGTCCAGGTGACGCGTGCCGGCGCCTCGGTGAGCGTCGTCCCGTGGCTCTCGACGGGCGCGTCGAGCGGCGCCCGCTCGACGGTCGCCGTCCAGCCCGGGACGGGTCGCGTCGAGACGTAGAGGAACGGGGTGTCGGTCGGGAGGTCGACCACGACCTGCGTCGTGACGGCCGTCGCGGACTCGTTCGGCACCCGGAACGTGAGCGCGCTCCAGCCGCCCGCGACGGTGCTCTCGGGGATGACGCGGACGTGCGCGTCGGCGGCGCTGGGCAGCACGGCGACGCCGAGCCCGAGCGCCGCCACGGCCACGGCCCGCGCGGCGACGCGCGCGACACCGGTGGGGCGCGGTCCGCGCACCCGCCCAGCGTGGTGGGCGACGTGCGCGCCGCCGAGCGACGTCGATCCGCTGCCACGGCCGTCGACACGGGCGAGGCCGACCGAGCGCGACCTGCGCACCTGGGCGCGGACGAAGGCGGGCGTCAGCGGCGCGTGCACGGAGGAAGCCGCGCCGGGGGAGTGCGTGCCCGCCCGGAGGCGGGCGGGAACGGCGCGGTGAGGGGACGGGGGGACGAGCTGAGGCATGAGGGTCCTTCGGGCGTCGCGGACGTCGTCCGCGGGTGGTCGTGGAGGACGCGGCCGGGCGCGCGGACGACCCGGCGCAGACCGGGGAGCGCGACGCGGCGACCGCGAGACCCGCGCGACGACCGGCCCTCTCCGCCGTCGGGCGGAGCTCGGTGCGGTCGCGTCAGCGCGCGGGAGGTGCGGGCGGGGCTGACGGTGGCCCGCGCCGCGGGTGCGCGCGCGACCAGGGTGCGCGGTGGGGCGCGACGGCGGCGACGGGACCGACGAGCGTCCCGCCGGCGGGGATGGCCACAGGTCCTGGCACGACGACGCGCGCTCGCAGCCACGCGAGCAGCCAGTGCAGGGCACGGTCGCCACCGGCGACGACGAGCGCGGTGAGGACCGTCGCGACGACGTGCAGCACGAGCATCGCGGACGCACCGAGCAGCGGGGTGGCGACGCCGTGCGGGTCGGCACAGGCGAGGGTGCCGACGGCCTGCCCGGTGTGCGCGGCGTGGTCCAGCGTCTGCCCGGCGAGGTGGGCGGCGTGGGTCGTCTGCCCGACGAGGTGGCCCGCGTGCTCGGCGGCGGTGTGCCCGCCGTGCGGGTCGGCGGCCGCAGCGCCCGACGACACGGGCGCGGCGCACCCGGTCGCAGCGAGGACGGTGAACGCGTGGTGCAGCACGAGCTGCCCGGCACCGAGGACGGCGGTGACCGTGACGGCGCCGAGCCGTCGGCCCGCGAGCGCGACGCACACCGCGAGGACGAGCGACGCCAGGGCGACGAGGACGACCCCCGCGGGCAGGGTGCCACCGCCGAGGACGTGCGCGAGCCCGGCGAGCGCGACGACGACGGACGCGACGACACCGGCGCGCACCAGGCGCCAGGGTCCCGTCGTCGCGGAGGGCATCGGGTCACGGTATCCGCGCCGGCGAGGCGCCCCGCGGCCGTGAAAAGTTTCGGACGCCGCCGCGACCAGGTGGGACGCCCGCCGTCACCCGCGGGTGTGACGGGGAACACGCGGGTGCATGCTCGATGTTGGGGACGAACGGCGACGTGCGCCGCCGCTCTCCGCCACGCTGTCCCCCGCCTCGCACCTCGCCGCCGAGAAGGACCGATGTCCGCAGACGCCGCCACGGCCGCCGCACCGCCGACCACGTTCCGCGCCCCCACGCACCGGGAGATCCGCACGATCCTCGGCGGGCTCATGCTCGGCATGTTCCTGGCGGCGCTCGACCAGACGATCGTCGCGACGTCGATCCGCACGATCGGCGACGACCTGCACGGCCTCTCGCTGCAGGCGTGGGTGACGACGGCGTACCTGCTGACGGCGACGATCTCGACGCCGCTGTACGGCAAGCTCTCCGACATCTACGGCCGCAAGCCGTTCTACCTGCTGGCGATCGGGCTGTTCGTCGCGGGCTCGCTGCTGTCGGGGACCGCGGGCTCGATGTACGAGCTCGCGATGTACCGCGGCCTGCAGGGCCTGGGCGCGGGCGGTCTGATGGCGCTCGCGATCACGATCCTCGGCGACCTGGTCGCGCCCCGGGAGCGCGCGCGGTACCAGGGGTACTTCCTCGCGGTGTTCGGCACGTCGTCGGTGCTCGGGCCGGTCATCGGCGGGTTCTTCGCGGGCGCCGACGAGATCCTCGGGATCACCGGCTGGCGTTGGGTGTTCCTGGTGAACGTCCCGATCGGCATCCTCGCGTTCGTCGTGATCTGGCGCGTGCTGCACCTGCCGCCGCTGCAGCGGGTCGAGCACCGCATCGACTGGCCGGGTGCCCTCGCGCTGGTGGTCGCGCTGGTTCCGCTGCTGGTCGTCGCCGAGCAGGGGCGTGAGTGGGGCTGGTCGTCGACGCGCTCGATCGGCTGCTACGTGACGGGCACCGTCGGGCTGCTGCTGTTCTGGCTCGCCGAACGGCGGGCGAAGCAGGACGCGATCCTGCCGCTGTACCTGTTCCGCAACCGCACGTTCGGCGTCGGCGCGGCGGCCAACGTCGTCATCGGCCTCGGCATGTTCGGCGGGCTCGCGACGCTGCCGCTGTACCTGCAGATCGTCCGCGGCCAGACGCCGACGGAGGCCGGCCTCACGCTCATCCCGTTCACCGTCGGGATCATGGCGGGGTCCGTCGTCGCCGGTCAGACGACCGCGCGCACCGGCCGGTACAAGGTGTTCCCCGTCATCGGGACGATGCTCATGGTCGTCGGCGCGCTGCTGTTCTCGCGCCTCGCGGTCGAGACGCCGTTCTGGCAGATCTTCGCGTCGTCGATCGTGTTCGGGCTGGGCCTCGGCCTGACGATGCAGCCGCTCGTGCTCGCGGTGCAGAACGCGGTCGCGATCCGCGACATGGGCGTCGCGACGTCGTCGTCGCTGTTCTTCCGGCAGATGGGCGGCACGCTCGGCACCGCCGTCTTCCTGTCGATCCTCTTCTCGACGGTCGGCGGCAACATCCGCGACGCGTTCGCACGGCTGCTCCCGACGCCGGACTTCCAGGCCGCGCTCACCGACCGTGCCGTGCTGAGCGACCCCGCGAACGCAGCCGTCGCCGACGCGATCCGGGGCAGCGGGTCGCTGCCGTCGCTCGACGACTCGTCGTTCATCGGCTCGCTCGACCCGCGGCTCGCGCAGCCGTTCCTCGAGGGCTTCGCGCAGTCCGTCGACCTCGTGCTGCAGATCGCCGCCTGCATCATGGTCGTCGGCGTGGTCCTCACGATCCTGCTGCCCGAGCTGCCGCTGCGGACCGTGTCCGGCATCGAGGGACGCCTGGCCGAGAGCGACGGCACGACGCCGCCCGCCGCCGACCCGGACGTCGAGACGCCGCGCACCGCGGGCGGTCCTGTCACGGCGATCGGCGGGGTCACGGCGACCGTCGCCGACGCGGGCGCAGCCCGACGCGAGGCCGCCGCGACGGCCGGGCCTGCAGCGGCGCCCGACGACGGCGGCCGCTGAGGCGGCCGTTCCGGCAGCGACGCACGACGACGGACCTGTCGCGGCGCTGAACCTCCGGGGCCGTGCCACCGTTGAACCGGTGACACGACGGAGCCCAGCACCGGAGGCCGCGATGCCGCAGATCCAGGAGTCCCCCGCCCCTTCCACCGACGCCCCCGCCGCCGCGCACGCGTGCGGCGGGTGCCTCGACCGCCGCCAGGTGCTGCAGCGCGCCGGGCTCGTCACGATGGGCGTCGCGGCCGCGGGCGTGCTCGCGGCGTGCTCGTCGAGCGGGTCGGGCGACGGGCGGCGTCGTGCCGTCGCTCTCGGCCAGGCGTCCCTCGATGCCGGACACGGGCCGCAGCGGCAGCTCGGGCAGCAGGATGGGGAGGACCACGCC
>NZ_JAPESW010000027.1 GCF_028527925.1 Cellulomonas fimi | reverse complement strand
CGCCCCGCCGAGGAGCTGACGCGACCCGTGACGCCCCCGGCCGCTCCCGTCCACGTGGGCATGCCCCGTCGTAGGTCGCCGGCGGGAACGGTGCGGTCGCCCGCCCGGCCCGGGACCGTCCCTCGATGCCGCGGACCGCGCCACGGCCCACCTCGACCCGTCCGAGCCACTCCCCGCCCGACAGGAAGGTCGTCATGTCACCGAACTCCGCGCTCTCGAGCCTCGTGCCCACCGCCCCGGCGGACGTCGGTCTGGGTACGGAGCACCTGGACGCGGCGCGTTCGGTGCTCGACTCCGTCTTCGCCGACCGCTGGCCACGTCTGGTCTTCGTCAGCGGCTCGCTCGCCGCAGGGCTGGGCCATGCGTGGTCGGACGTCGACGTGTACGTCGTCGACGACACCGGAGACATCGAGAGCCGCGCGTACCGGCGAGGTCCGCACACGGTGCAGATCAACCTGATGACTCCCGCCGCGGCAGCCGCGGCGGTGAGCACCTGCACGGCCTTCGTCGCCCGGTCCGACGACCGGACGCAGCTCGAGCAGACCGAGGACGCCGTGCGTGTCGCGGTGCGCCTCGCGATCGCCGAGATCCTCCACGACGCCGACGGCGTGGTGCCCCCCGTCCACCAGCGCCGGACGGCGGCCCGCCGACTCCTGCTGGGCCGGCACGCCCTCATGGTCGGTTCGTACTCCGAGGACGTCCTGGGAGCGCTCACCTCACGGGACCCGTGGACGGCGCTGCGCTCCTCGGAGCTTGCGCTGGAGCACGGCATCGAAGCGCACCTGACGGCGCACGACGACCTCTACGTCGGACCGAAGTTCCTGTACCGCCGCCTGGCGCGCACGGCGGGGGTCGGCGCGGGCGTGACGGCGGCGTGGGACCTGCTCGCGCGCGGCGGCGTGCCCACCTCTCCGGGGGACGTCACGCACGTCGCCGTCCGGCGTCTGCGGACCGCGACGCTGCTCATGGCGGACGCGATCCTCACCGGGTTCGACGAGCCGTCGTCGTCGACGCTCGACGGCACGACGACCGACGTGGAGCCGGGCACGCTCGTCACCAGCCCCTGGTTCTGCCCCATCCGCTTCTCCAACGGGTGGGGTCTGGCGGGACCTGATCGCGGCTTCCGTGTCTCCGGCCCCGTCGTCCGTATCTGGTCGGCCTTCGACGGATCGTCCACGGACGCCGTCCTCGCCCGCCTCGGCGCCGAGGACGAGGCGTTCGCGGCGATGCCCCAGGCCGACTTCCACGCTGCGGTCGAGCACCTGCGTTCCATCCAGGCGCTCACCGTGGACCCCTGGTCGCTGCTCGAGGAGAGGAGGTGATGGTGATGGACCTCGAGATCCAGGTCGACGACGAGATGGCGATGGAGAAGTGCTGACCTGAGCCCGCGGCGTGCCCGGGGCCGAGCCGAGGCTCCCCCGGGCACGCTCGCGGGAGCGTCGCGGAGGCGTCATCGACCGCCTTCGCGACGTCACGCCGTCAGGCGCCGTGCGTCAGCTCTCGACCGGATACCGCTGCCTGCAGGACGTCCGAGAGCCGAGCCCCCAGCGAGCGGGCGTCGGCGAACTCCACCTCGACCCGCGGGACGTCCCCGGCGAGACGCGCGAGCGTGCTCGCGGCCTCGTGCGCGACGTCGGTGACGGATCGGGTCCGCAGCCCGAGCCAGTCCGGGTAGGCGTCGTCGTCCGGGGTGAAGGCCTGCTCGAGCAGGAGGTCGACGGTCCGCCCCAGGCCGGCTCGCCGCGCTGCCACACCGATCGCGCGACCGTCACGCCTCGGCATCAGGAGCCCCGCGACGGGGCCCCCCGCCGCGGCCCCGCAGCCCATCGTGGCGACGAGCTCCGCGGTGGTCAGCTCGACCTTGGGCCCGTCGCGCGCCGGGATCATCTCGGCGAGGTCCGCGTCGGTGAGACCGGTCACGGGGTCCCACCCGGTCTGCGGGTACACCGGCTGCGTCGTGGGGCGCAGCCACGGCCTGAGCCGCGCCGAGTCGTGGCAGGTCCCGAGCCCGATCCGTGTCGTCATGGGCCACGCCGCGACCACGTACCCGCCGTCCCGCGCGGAGACGTGGACCCGGTCGTTCGCGACGAAGTCCGCCCCGGCGTGCTCGAGCATCGCGCACACGGTCGTGGTCTTGCCGGCGCCCTTCGCGCCCGGGATGACCCAGACCCGCCCGTCGAGGCGCACCGCTCCGGCGTGGATGGTCACCTCGCCGCGGTCCTCACCCTGGCGGCGCAGCACCTCGCGGACGAGGCGCGCGGCCTCGAACCTGGCGTCGGAGAGGTCCGGCGTCACGTAGCGCACGCGTCGGCGGGCGAGGTCGACGGCACAGACGCCTGGGCCGTCGACATAGGCGAGCGCGACGCGCGCGGGGCCGAGATCCGTGCGCCGCACGCGACGACCCTCGTAGGTCGAGGCGGTCGTCGCCGGGAGTCCGGCGAGGAGCCCGCGGAGCCGCCCGTGCAGCTCGTGGTCCACGACGCAGACGACGCCCGTCGCCGCCCGGCTCACGCCCTCCTCGAACGTGCACGCGGGAGCCAGGTACGACACCGGCCAGTCGACGACGCGGTCGTCGTTGCTCGACAGACCGACCGTCAGCTCGCCACGACGTGCCGTGAGCTCGCGGCGAGCCACGTCGTCCACCTGGCGGAGCAGCTCGAGCGTCGGCGGCACCAAGGTCTCACGCATAGACGACCCGCCCGGACGCCTCCACGGGCGTCACCTCCCCGATGCGCCACGCCGCCAGACCGTGGCCGTGGAGCGCCTGGACGACCCCCGCCACGTCGGAGGACGTCACGACGACGACGTAGCCGATGCCCATGTTGACGCTCCGGCGCAGCTCCGGGAGGGCGCAGCCGAGGTCCTGCAGCCGCGACACCCAGTCCGGCACGGGCCATCCTGCGGTGTCGATCCGGACACCGAGGTGCGCGGGCAAGCCGCGCACGACGTTCTCGGTGAGGCCGCCGTCACAGATGTTGGCCAGGGCCCCGACCACGCCCTGCTCGCACAGGTCGGCGACGGCGGTGCTGTAGATCGTCGTGGGCGCCAGGAAGTCGTCCGGCACGGCGGCGCCGGCTCGCGCGTGCGCGTGCCTGATGAGCGAGAAGCCGCTCGCGTGCGGTCCCGCCGAGCCGACGCCGACGAGGGCGTCTCCCGGCCGGCACCGGTGCCCCGTGACGAGCCGGTCGCGGGTCGTGATCCCGAACGCGAACCCGGCGAGGTCGATCTCCGAGGGCGACTGGATCCCGGGGTGCTCCGCGGTCTCTCCTCCGAGGAGGATGCAGCGCGCGTCCAGGCACGCCGTGACCATGCCCTCCAGCAGGTCCTGCGCCCACTCGAGCCCGAGCGCCCCGCACGACAGGTAGTCGAGGAAGGCCAGGGGCCGCGCACCCAGTGCGGCGACGTCGTTGACGTTGTTCGCGACGAGGTCGCGGCCCAGGTCGCGCATGCGGCCCCGCATGAGGCTGCGTTTGGTGCCGACCCCGTCGGTCGTGGCCACGATCACACGGTCCCCGATGCTCACGGCCGCCGCGAAGGGCGGCGCCTCGACCACGCGCTGCTCGGTGTCGGTCGAGGCCAGCATGGGCATGACCCTGGCGAGCAGCTCGTCCGCACGTGAGCGGCTGACGCCGGCTCCCTCGAGCGTGAGCTCGGCGGTGTCGGGCGTCATCGCGCGACCACGCTCCCCCGCTCGAGCGCCACCAGCTGCTCGGGCGTCAGCGTCACGGACCCCGCTGAGACGTTCTCGAGGATGTGCGCGGGATTCCGCGAACCGGCGATGACACCCGTCACCCCGGGCTGGGCGAGCAGCCAGGCCAGGCTCGCCTGCGCGGCCGTCAGCCCCAGCTCAGCCGCTCCGGCCTCGACCCGGGACACGGCGAGGCCGACCTCGGCGGTGACGTCGTCGGCGAAGAACCGGTGGAAGTTTTCCTCCACGAAGAAGTCGTCCATGCCGTATCCCCCGGAGCGCCAGTCCGTGTACCCCCCGCGGTGGCCCCCGAGGAGCCCGTAGGCCAGCGGTCCGTAGCAGATCACGCCCGTGCGCAGCTCCGCGCACCGCGGGAGCGCCCAGTCGAGCTCCGAGCGGTGCAGCAGCGAGCCCTGGATCTGGAGCGAGTCGACGTGCCCGATCCGCGCGCAGGCGTCGAGGTCCTCACCGGTGACGTTCGAGAGGCCGACCCACCGGGCGAGGCCACGGTCGACGAGGCCGAGCATGGCCGTCCACGTCTCCTCGATGGGCACCTCGTGGTCGCGCCAGTGGACCTGGTAGAGGTCGAGGACGTCGCGCCTCAGCCGGCGCAGGCTCCCCTCGGCGGCACGCACCACCTCGGCGGCCCGTACACCGGTGCCGTCCGGCCGCGGACCGACCTTCGTGAAGACGCGCACGTCCGGGTACGGCGCGACGGCGCGCCCGACGATCTCCTCCGACCGCCCCTGGGCGTACACCTCCGCCGTGTCGATCCAGTCGGCGCCTGCGTCGAAGCCGGTCTGCAGCGCCGAGACCACCTCGCGGTCGCTCGAGTTCGGCCCCCACGTGCGACCACCCCCGGCCTGCCAGCCGCCGAGCCCGACCGGCGAGATCGTCGGCCCGTGTGCTCCGAGTGTTCTCACGATGTACCTCCTGGCTAGAGAAGCAGCGGGACCGGGAGCGCGCCCGAACGCTCCCACGAGTCGACGGGCGCGAACGCGAGTCCCTGGGAGCCGACGTAGTCGATGTGCGACTGGTAGACGTCCCGATGGTCGTCGAGGTGGGCCCGCAGGGCGCGTGACCACTCCGCAGCGGTGGCCGCGCTGACCGGGTCCACCAGCGCGCGTTGCACGAGCCGGCGACCCCATCCGTTGAGGCGGCACTGATGCTCGCCTCCGTACGTACCGCGGAACTTGAACGCGACGGGGAACCGGTAGATGAGCTCGAGCGACTGCGCCTCCAGGAGCAGCCGGTCCAGGTGCTCCGCCGACGGCTCCTCGAGCCCGGCGTGCACGTGCAGGCGCCCGACGGCCGTCTCGGACGCGAAGTACACGCGCCCGGTCATCAGCCCTGTCTCGCGGACGAGGTCGTCCCACACGCTCATCAGGCACAGGAGCGCGAAGAGGTCGGGGGCCTGGGTGCGCAGGTTGCCGGCCTGGAGCCACGCCTCGAACGCCGTCGTCACACCACCGACGCCCACGCCCTGCGGGACGCGCAGACGCGTCGTGCGATCCCACATCACGAGGTAGGGAGGGACGGCGACGCGGGGCTCGACCGGCGCGACGACACCCAGCCCCTCGAACTCGGTCGGTGTGCCGTCCCGCAGGAGCGGGAGGCACGCGGCGCGCAGGTACGGAGGTTGGCTGTGCAGGCCGATCGTCGCGGACGGCGCAGTGCCGTGCTCCTTCTCGGAGCCGGGATCGTCCGGGGACGTCGCCGCCTCGTCGGACATCGCGGCGCACGCACGCAGCAACGCGGACAGGTCACCCGTGCCCTCCGACGAGCGGGCGCCGACGATCACCTCCAGCGAGCACTCGTGCAGGACCCGGACCTCGTCGAGCTGGTGGGCCTGCGCCGTGCTCCCCGTCTCGACGCAGTCCACGACGGCGTCGGCCAGGCTGGGCGCGAACGCCTCGGCCGAGCCGTAGACGTGCAGGATCGTGAGGTCGTCGACCAAGGGCCGCAGGTACTCCTCGGCGATCCGGGGGAACTCCGTGGCGACGCACAACCGGTCGACGGTCCCGCCGGCCAGGTCCAGACCGGCACCGGCGGGCTCGAGGAGGCTCACGCGCGCCGAGTAGCCGGAGACCGTCGCCACCGCGCGGCAACCTGCCCCCGTCTCCCGGGTCAGCTCGGACGGTGCGACTCCTGCCGTGAGTCGTCCCGACGCCACCAGCGGGGGGATGTCGCGCGCCTTGAGCAGCAGGACGTCGCACCCGGCAGCCCGGAACCGCAGCGGCGAGGAGTCGTCGCCGCTGACGCCGAGGTTCGCCATGAGCCGTCGGCTGAGGGCCTCGAAGCGCCCCTTCGGCAGACCGATCCTCATCGTCGTGACCCATCTTCTCGAAGTAGCAGGTCCAGGCCTCGTCCGGGTCGACGTGCACTGAGCCCGAGCGATGTTCCGTCCGGGACGACCGCGGTCACGCGGAGGCCGCCGGACTCGTGCGCGGCCCGGCGGGCACCGGCACCCACGCGGGGTGCGCCAGCGTCATGCGTCGCACCTCCTCGGCGAGGTCCGTGCGCAGAGCCAGCGGATGGTCCGTGCCGACGTCGACGCGGATCCCGGCGTCGAGCCACCGTTCGACGGGGACGTCACGTACCGGGCGCCCGGACCGTCGCACGAAGGCGGTGGGGCAGACCTCCACCGTCGCGTGCACGTCGGCCAGCCGGGCGTCCCACTCGACGCGGTCGACCAGGGGCGACCCGTGACCGATGCGACGGACACCGGCTGCCAGGAGAGGACCGAGATCGTCCGCGTCGTCGTACCAGCCGAGGTGGGCCGCGGCCTCCAGCCCACGATCGGTCGCCTCGCGCACGAGCCCGAGGAGCCCACGCGTCAGCGGCGCGGGTACCGGCCGCGAGCCCGAGTCCGTCACGTCGTACGACCGCGAGACGTCGATCCCCCGGAACGCGACCGCCGCGCCGGCGAGAGCCGTCTCGACGTTCTCCCGCAGCTCGCGTTCCCCGGACTCGCGCTTGAGCGTCGCGTACACGTCGAGCCGGACGCCGTGATCCCGCGCTGCCTCGTCCGCTGCGCGGCGGAGCACAGCGAGCTGGGCGTCGCGGTCCACACCACGCGACGCCCAGCGGCTGGGGTTGTACCGGAGACGGACCCGGTCGGCGCCACTCCGAGCCGACTCGGTGAACAGGTCCGTCAGCAGCGACTGGAGCACCTGCTCACCGGCGTCGCTGCCCGTCCGCTCGCGCTGGAGCCGGAGGGACGCCTCGAGATGTACGTGTGCGTCGTCGGTCACAACTCGTTGGCGCGGATGGACACCGCGACCTTCGAGCTGTCGCCCACCGCTTCCTGGATCGCCTTGGCGAGCTTCGCGTTGAAGCCCGAGCAGAGGTCGATCTTGTTCGCACCCTCGAACGCGAGCCGCTTCGCGACCGCGATCGCCTGCTCGAGGTTGGGTCCGTCCTCGTCACCGCTCACCGGGCAGACCGTCATCTTGCCGTCGGGCGTGGTGAGGGTCGTGAGGTGGAGCACGGGGTGGATCGTGCTCGAGCACCTGAAGATGAAGGCGTGGTGCCACCAGTACTTCTCGGCGTCCGGCGTGCCGAACTTGTCGTTGTTGATGTGCTCGACGATCGGATCACCCATGGAGTCGCACCTTTGCATTGTGGGGAAAGTGCATGAGAAAATCGTGAGAAGAGCGCTGCTTCCGCGGACCAGGGACAAAGATCGCCCAGGTCGGATTTCGCCCGATTTGGAAGCACCCCGAACCTAGAACCGCCGCCCTCGACGAGTCAACCCTTCTGCGACAGTTTGAGTGATTTCGATGACACCAGTCGCAGCGCCATAGCAAACGACGTTCGTGGCGCGCAAGGGTCAGGAGCGGACCGCTCCGTCGCGGTCATGAGGAGAAGGCACCGCGGCCGGTCGTCCGGCCCCGTCGGTCCATGGCGTGGTAGGTGAACGCGGCGACCAGCGCCCACCCCGCCGCCACGGCCATCTCGGCGAGCAGGTAGGCACCCCATGGCTGCCCGTCCATCGCGGCCCGGCTCCCGGCGATCGCGTGGTGGAGCGGCAGCACGCCGCCCAGGGCGTCCAGGACGCCGTGGCGGCCGGTCGGGATGAGTGCCCCCGAGAAGACCACGATGAGCGCGGTCATCGTGTTGTAGGTGAGCGCGTCGTACCGGGTGCCGATCGCCGGAGCGATGACGAACAGCCCGACCGCGCCGCCGCTCACGCACGCTGCGACCAGCAGCGGGACGCCCGGTGCCATCGCGACGAGGATGTCCAGGCGACCGGTGACCGCGCCGACCACGACACCCGCCACCACCGCGGCGACCGCACCGGCACCGACCACGGGCAGGCTCCGCACCACGAACGTCAGGTACGGCGGGCGACCCGCACGCGAGAGCTGCGGATACGTGCCCTCCATCCGGTCACGCATCGGGACGTCGGAGATCATGGACACGGTGTAGTAGGTGCTCGCGAGGAACACCGCGCCGACGAAGGAGTAGTCGCCGCCCGCCCGTCCGCCCGCCACGACGCCGAGGAGCGTGAACAGCAGGCACTCCGCCACGATGCGGAACTGGCTCGTCACCACCACCGGGCGCCAGGGGTTCTCACGCATGAACAAGAGCCATCCCACCTGCAGCGTGGCTCCGAGCCAGTCCCCAGCGGGTGCACGCCGCGCACCTGCCGGGCCGGCGGCCCCCGCGACGGGGTCCGCGACTGCCGAGCGCCGGTCAGAAGAGGTCAAGGGTCGCCTCCCTCCGCGCGCGGTCGACCATCGTCGTGAGCAGCCTCCAGCCGAGGACCGCGTACACCGTGGTCGTGACGGCGGCCCCGCCCAACGCCCACCAGGCCACGGGCCCCGTCGCCGCCGAGGCAAGGAAGTCCTGCAGCCACGACAGGCTGATGGTCCGGGAGAGCCACCTCGCCGGCGGCACGAGGAACGTCAGGGGCAGGATCGTGCCGCCCAGCAGCATCACGGGCGTGCTGATGGCGTTCGAGAGCGCGACGCCGTACCGCGTCACCACGAGCAGGGAGCCGACGAGCTGCGCGGCCGCAGTGCCCGAGACCACCGTGGCCGCGAAACCGAGCAGGAGGGCAGCCGGGTGCTCCACCTCGGGGCGGAGGCCGAGGACCAGGCTTCCTGCGGCGAGGCTCGCGAGGACCACGACGAGGTTGAGGGCGGTCGCACCGGCGACCTTTCCGAGCAGCACCCAGCGCGCGTCCTGCACCGCGGTCACCGAGCGGTAGAACGTCCCGCTCCAGCGCTCGCGGCGCAGGATCCCGACACCGCCCCAGACGCACGCGGCCCAGAACGTGGCCAAGGTCACCCCGGAGAGCACGGCCGTCACGTCGGCGCCGGCGAGGCGCTCCTCGCGCGGGACGACCACGATCGCGAGGAACATGAGCGGGTTCAGCACGCCAGCGGCGAACGTCATCGGGTGGACCAGGTTCTGCCGGACCTGCATCGCAGCCGACGCGACGACGGCGTCCGGCGCCGACGGCCTCCTCGGCACGAGCCGCTGCGCTCCATCGCCGAGATCGGGGCCGCTCACCCAGTGACCTCGCTCATCGCCGCGAACGCCTCGTCCAGGCTCGCCTCCCGCACCGTCATGTCCACGAGCTCAGCGCGGCCCAGTGCCGCACCCAGCGCGGTGAGCACGAACGGGTCCCAGCGCTCGACGAGCGCGGTCAGCACCGTCTCCCGGCCGTCGGGGGACGGCTCCCCGGATGCAGCCTTGACCCCGGGCACCGCCGAGACGGCGTCGACGAGCGACGTCGGCAGGTCGCCCGCCACCGTCATGCGCACCGTCGCCGCGTAGCCCACCGACTCGGCGAACTCGCGCACCCCCATGTCATGGGTGAGGCGTCCCGCGCTCACCATGAGGACGCGCTCCGCGAGCCGCTCGACGTCCACGAGGTAGTGGCTCGTGAGGAGGATCGTGACGCCGTCCACCCGCAGCGCGGCGATCTGCTCGCGCAGGCGGGCAGCCTCGTTGGGATCGAGACCGACCGTCGGCTCGTCGAGCAGCAGGACGCGCGGCTCGGCGATGAGGCCCGCCGCGATGTGCAGACGCTGCTTCATGCCCTTCGAGTACGTCTCGACCCGGCGGTCCGCCGCCTCGCTCAACCCGACCTCACGCAGGAGCGCGCGGACCCGGGACCGCCGCTCCTGCCGGCGGACACCGGCGAGCATCCCGCAGTACGCGAGGTTCTCCGCGCCCGTGAGCATCGAGTAGAGCCCGCGGTCACCGCCGAGCACGACGGACACCAGCCCGCGCGCCTCGGCGGTGCGGGCGACGACGTCGTGCCCGTGCACGAGCGCCCTGCCGGACGTCGGCAGAAGCAGTGTCGACAGGATCTTGGCGAGCGTCGTCTTGCCCGCACCGTTGACTCCCAGCACGGCGACGCACTGGCCCGCGGGCACCGAGAACGACACGTGGTCGAGCGCACGCACCGTCCCGCCCGCGACCGTGAAGTCACGTGTCAGATCGACGACCTCAATGGCCGGTATCGCCTGATCCGGATTTTCGCCCTGCACGCTGCCCCCTTTTTCAGCTCCGCCCGCCCTGACTTCCCGGGCGGCTATTCTCCGGCCGGTCGTCGCGACGCGGTCACAATGGCTTGAGACGTCCGGGATCGGGCCGGAGAATGGTCCGTGCACCACCATAGAGGCCGCGATACCGGTATGTGCGTGATTCTTTCTCGACCTCCCGCACGGCTGCCAGGACGTCGAGAACGGTCGCGGACCACAGGTAGCGCGCCGGCGCCTCGGCAGCATCCGCACCAGTCGTCGTGCCTCTCAGCTCGAACATCGCGGCGTCGGAGGCGACGTCGGCCACCCCGTGCAGCACCGACAGCTCGTCGACGACGAGTCCTCGACCGCGCGGGACGACGAGCCGCTCCGTCGTCGGCGACAGTCGGCAGAACGCCGTAGCCGCCGTCAGGTTCTCCCCCCGCACCGCGCTCGACGTCGACTCCTCGCCGACCGGCGACGCGCGGAGCCCGGTGCGGAACACGCCACCGGACACGAGCTCCACCACTCGTCCGGGGATGCCGAGGTCGTCGAACGCGTGCCCGTTCGGGTGGTCGCTGCTCTGGTCGTCGACGATCGCCAGACCCAGCTCGCCGACACGGGTCCCGGGCGCGACCCCGGCGTCCTCGAGCGTCGCGAGGACAGGGACCACCCACGAGAGCAACCGCGCCGCCGCGCGGGGGGCGAGGAGCACCCACTCGACCGCCTCCCCCGGGTCCGCGGACGTCGACCCCCCGGACCTGGCCGGCTCGGCGCCGCCGGCGGTGCGCCTGCGCCGGGCGTCATCGAGCGCGTCGCGCAGGGCCGAGACGTCGACCTCGGCGAGCGACCTCGTCACGGTCGCGGTCTGCGCACCGGCTGCGGCCCCCGACGTCACCACGAGATGCGTCTGGACCTCCCGCGTGGCGTACGACGCGCCGCCCTGCGCCGACAGGGTGCGGCGCACGTGGCGCGACGTCTCGCCCACCGTGACGCGCACGTCGTCGTCGGCGAGCTCGCGTGCGAGCGCGTCAAGGCGCTCGAGCTCGCTGGGCGCGTCGGTGACCGAGACGAAACCGGGGGCCGCCACCGTCGGCGAGGGCGGCGGAGCGGGCAGGTCGCACACCGTCCGCGCACGTCGGGCATCGCCGAGCACCTCCCGGAGCGCTCCGAGGTCCAGGCCGTCCGTCGAAGCGGCCCCCGCCCGTCCCTCGGCGTGGCTCACGACGTCGACGCTCGCCGTGACGAGCTCCTGGGTCGAGAGCGCCCCCGCCCCTGTCCGCACCACGACACGCATGGCCACGACGCGCGCGAACGCCTCGATCACCTCGCCGAGCCGGGCGTCGGCGACGAGGCCGTCGAGCGCGTCGAGGGCGGGGGGCCAGGCGAGGGGTCCGTCAGGCATCTGCGTCACCCACCACCGAGAGCGCTCCCAACCGCAGGGTCGGGGCGCTGTAGGACACGGGGACCCAGTGGCCGCCCCGACCGCACATCCCGCGGTCCACGGAGACGTCCGACGCGAGCGCCTCGACGTGCTCGAGCGCGGCCACGGAACCACGCAGGAAGTGCGTCCGCAGCGGCGGACCGAGCACGCCCCGGTCGATGAGCCGCGCGCGCTCGACACGAAGACTGAAGTCTCCGGCCCGCGGGTCCGCCGACGCGTAGTCCACCTCGTCGACGTAGATCCCGGTACGGACGGACGCCGTCACCTCATCCGCGTCGTCGGCACCGGGCGCCAGGATCGTGTGGCGCATCCGCGGACGGGCTCCCGACAGGCCCGGACGCCGGGCGTTGCCACCGCGGTGCGCGCCGCTCAGGGAGCGTTCGCGCGACACCGTCAGCGTGTCGACGACCGCGCCCTCCGCGACCAGGACCACAGGCCCTGTGGACGTCCCCTCGTCGTCGTACCGGGCGGGAACCCATGCCTGCGGAGAGCGCGCGTCCTCCACCACCGTGAGCTTCGGGTCGAGACGGCGACCGCCGGCCCGGCGCAGCACGTGGCCGGCGCTCGCCCGGGTCCCCTCGAGCGCGTGCCCGATCGCCTCGTGGACCAGGTAGCCCGCGGCTCGCCCGGACAGCACCACGTCGGTGCGGGTCGTCGGCACCGCCACCGCGTGGGCGAGGTCCGAACGTCGCGCGACCGCCGCAGCCCCGAGGCTCTCCGCGGTCCCGACGTCGGGGAGCCCGTCTCCGCTCCAGGACTCGACACCGCTCACGCCGCCGCCGTGGACCGTGACGCGGACCCGGCAGAACGGCGTGGTCACCGTCCTGAAGACGCGGCCCTGGATCGACCACGCGAGTGCCCGGCGCACGCCCACGAGCGTCGTGACGCGGAGCTCACCGTCGCGCCGTCCGTCCGCGCCCCTCCCGACGGCAGCCATCACGGCTGCGGTCCCCGCGACCCACGCCTCGACGACCTCGGGAACGACCGGCGGTTCCAGGTCCTGCGCGGCAGCCGCTGCCCGCACATCGGTCAGGCCCGGACCGGACGGGAGCAACCCCAGGAGCAGGTCGCACGTCAGCGGTCCGGTGCTGGTCCGCTCAGCCGTCCGCACTGCGTCGACGACCGTGCACAGGGCACCCCCCGACCGCCTGACGCGCACGCGGGAACCTCGCCCCTCGACCGTGCCCTCGACCACGACGGTCGACTCGCCGTACAGGTCGAGCCCTCGCTCGTCTGCGGTCACCTCGGACACCCTGCCAGATCTCACCCGGCCCCGGGGTCGAAGCGGACCTGTGAATCGGCTGCTCCGTCGTGCCGATGTCCCGTGTCGTGGGCGGCGACTCCGCACACGGCGTGCACGCAGCCGGCCACCGTCGACGCGGACGCACAGCAGGCCGACGCGGCTCGGCAGGGCCGGCGGCGCAGCAGCTCGGCGAGGCCCCGGCCACGCAGCGACCCGCAGGAGGGTGCGCCGCGCGAGCGAGGGGCGCCGTCAGTGGGCGTGCTGCCCGCGGGAGAACTCGAACACCCAGCCCACCAGGCCGATGACCCCGAGGATCGCGCCGATGATCGCGACCCACCAGCCGATCGCGAGGCCGAGGAACATGACGGCCGCGGCGGCACCGATGACGAGCGGCCACCAGCTCCACGGGCTGAACACGCCCTGGTCGCCCGCGCCCTGCTCGATCTCGCCGTACTCGTCGTCCTCGGGCCGCGGGTCGATGCGCCGCGCGAGGAGCGCGAAGTAGGCGCCGATCATGCCGACCAGGCCGCCGACGAGCGGGATGCCGACCGTGCCGACGGGCTCGCCGTCGCTCCAGAGCGCGTAGATCAGCCCGACCGGGATGAAGAACAGCAGGCCGTAGAGGAAGAGCTTCGCCTCGAGCCTCACCGGTCACCCTCCTTGTCGCTGCCGGGACGGTCCTGCGGACGGTCCTCGACGATCGTCGTGGACGACTGCTCGGGCTCGCCCTTGCCCTCGACGACGCGGTCGACGGCGACCTCCGTCTCGCCGCGGCGGTCCGACTCCCAGTCGAACGGACCCGGGTTCGGCTCGACGTAGTCCATCGCCGCGACCTCGGGGTGGTGCAGGTCGAACGCGGGACGCTCGGAGCGGATGCGCGGCAGCGACGTGAAGTTGTGCCGCGGCGGCGGGCAGGACGTGGCCCACTCGAGCGAGGCGCCGTAGCCCCACGGGTCGTCGACGGTCACCTTCGGCGCGTTGCGCCACGTGGTGTAGACGTTCCAGAGGAACGGCAGCGTCGACGCCGCGAGCACGGCCGCACCGATCGTGGAGAGCTGGTTCATCCACGTGAAGCCGTCGTCGGGCGAGTAGTCCGCGTACCGGCGCGGCATGCCGATGACGCCGAGCCAGTGCTGCACGAGGAACGTCGTGTGGAAGCCGATGAACAGCAGCCAGAAGTGGATCTTGCCGAGGCGCTCGTCGAGCATCCGGCCCGTCATCTTGGGCCACCAGAAGTAGAAGCCCGCGAACATCGCGAACACGACGGTGCCGAAGACGACGTAGTGGAAGTGCGCCACCACGAAGTACGAGTCGGAGAGCTGGAAGTCGAGCGCCGGGCTGGACAGGATGATGCCGGTCAGGCCACCGAAGAGGAACGTGACGAGGAAGCCGATCGTCCAGAGCATCGGCGTCTCGAACGTGAGCTTGCCGCGCCACATCGTGCCGATCCAGTTGAAGAACTTCACGCCGGTCGGCACCGCGATGAGCATCGTCATGAACGCGAAGAACGGCAGCAGGACCGAGCCGGTCACGTACATGTGGTGCGCCCACACGGTCACCGAGAGGGCGGCGATCGCGATCGTCGCGTACACCAGGCCCTTGTAGCCGAAGATCGGCTTGCGGCTGAACACCGGGAGGATCTCGGTGACGATGCCGAAGAACGGCAGCGCGATGATGTAGACCTCGGGGTGGCCGAAGAACCAGAACAGGTGCTGCCAGAGGATGGCGCCGCCGTTCTCCGGGTTGAAGACCTGCGCGCCGAGACGGCGGTCGGCACCCAGCGCGAACAGCGCGGCGGCCAGCGGCGGGAACGCCATGAGGACCAGGAGCGACGTCACCAGGGTGTTCCAGGTGAAGATCGGCATCCGGAACATCGTCATGCCGGGCGCGCGCATCGTGACGATCGTGGTGATGAAGTTGACGGCACCGAGGATCGTGCCGAAACCACCGAGCGCGAGGCCGAAGACCCACAGGTCACCGCCGACACCCGGCGAGTACACGGTGTTCGACAGCGGCGCGTAGGCGAACCAGCCGAACGACGCGGCACCCTGCGGCGTGAGGAAGCCCGCGGCGGCGATCAGTCCGCCGAAGAAGAACAGCCAGTACGCGAACATGTTGAGCCGCGGGAACGCCACGTCGGGCGCGCCGATCTGCAGCGGCATGATCACGTTGGCGAAGCCGGCGAACAGGGGCGTCGCGAACAGCAGCAGCATGATCGTGCCGTGCATGGTGAACGCCTGGTTGTACTGCTCCTTGGAGGCGAACACCTCCATGCCCGGCGTGAACAGCTCGGCGCGGATGAGCAGCGCGAGGATGCCGCCGATCGCGAACCACACGAACGACGTGATCAGGTACATGTACCCGATCGTCTTGTGGTCGGTGGAGGTGATCCACTTGATCACCGTGCGCCCGAGCGTCTGGCGCGAGGGCGCCAGTCCGGGGATCTTCTCCACGGCGGTGGCCATCAGTCGTCGCTCTCTTCCTGCGTGGTGCTGCTGCTGACGCTGTCGACGTCCTGCAGGCGGCTGTACTCGAGCCCCAGCGAGCCCTCCTGGCCCTTGTCCTTGAGCTCCTGGATGTGCGCGTCGTACTCCTCGCGGGACACGACCTTCACGTTGAACAGCATCGACGAGTGGTACTCGCCGCAGAGCTCGGCGCACTTGCCGAGGTAGGTGCCCTCCTCGGTGGGGGTCACCTGGAACGTGTTGGTCTTCCCCGGGATCATGTCCATCTTGTAGAGGAACGACGGGATCCAGAACGAGTGGATGACGTCGCGCGAGTCCAGCGTGAACTCGACCCGCTCGTCGACCGGGAGGTAGAGCGTGACCTGGTCCGCGAGGGCGCCCGAGCTGCCGCCGACGTCCTGCGCGTGCTGGCCGGTCTCGTACGCGCCGTCGTCGAGGTAGTTGAAGTCCCAGCTCCACTGCTTGCCGATCGCCTGGACGTGCAGGTCGGCCTCCGCGGAGGTGTCCTGGATCGCCGTGACGTCACGGTTCGTGTAGTAGAAGAGCACGCCGACCATGAAGATCGGCAGGATCACGTACATGACCTCGAGCGGCACGTGGTAGCGCAGCTGCACGGGCAGGACGTCGTCGCTCTTGCGCTTCCGGTAGACGGCGACGCACCAGAGGATCAGGCCCCAGGTGATGAGGCCGACGATGAGCGCGGCGATCCACGAGCCTCGCCACAGGCTGACGATGCGGGCGGTCTGGTCGGTGATCTCGGCGTCCGACGAGCCGGGCAGCCAGCCTCGCTGGACCTCATCGGAGCAACCGCTCAGGGCGACCACGACGACGGCCGCGAGACCTGCCGTCAGCAGGGCCGGGCGGCGCGTCCGGCGGGGGTGTTCCGGGTGCACGGGGGACCTCTCACTCACGTCCCGTCAGCGCTCGACCCCGCTGCTGGCGGTCGTCACCCGGGACCTTCGTCCTCGACCCGTGCAGCCTAGCGCGCCGACCACGACGTTTCGTCCTCGCGACGCCGGATGACGACACGGTGTCAGCACCGTCACACCACGCCTCCTGCGCAGGTCCGCCACGTCGGGCGGGACCGTCGACGGCGGACGACCGGGCCGGTCAGGGCTACCGTGCACCGGTGAGCCCTCGTGACGACGCCCCCGCGGCACCGACCGTCGACGACGGCGGTGTGACGCACACCACTGCTCCTGTCGGGGTCCGCCGGGTCGTGCTCGACGCGGGCGGACGTGCACCTCTGCTGCCGCAGGCCCGGGCCGCGTTCGTCGAGGCGCTCGACCAGGGCTGGGCGGACCCGCGGCGCCTGCACGCCGAGGGACGACGCGCCCGGCTGCTGCTCGACGGCGCACGCGAGGCGATCGCCGGCGTCGTCGGGGCCCGGACGGAGGACGTCGACCTCGCGCCGTCGCACACCGCGGCGCTCCACACGGCGGTCCTGACCGTCGCGCGCGGACGCCGGCGGACGGGCGCCGACGTCGTGACGCCGACCGTCGAGCGCGCCGCCGTGCTGCACGCCGCCGACACCGCGGTCGCGGCGTCGGGCGGGCGTCGCGTCGACGTGCCGGTCGACGGTCTCGGACGCGTCGACCTCGCGCGCATGGTCGAGGCCGTCGGCGCGCCCGGGGTCGCGCTGGCCGCGCTCCAGCACGCCAACGGCGAGGTCGGGACGCGGCAGCCGGTCGCAGAGGTGCACGCCGCGGCACGCCGCGCGGGCGTCCCCCTGCTGGTCGACGCGGGGTCGAGCCTCGGGCACACCGACGTCGGCGACGCGTGGGACGTCCTGGCCGCCGACGCGGGCGACTGGGGCGGCCCCGCGGGCATCGGCGTGCTCGCGACCCGACGCGGCGTGCGGCGCTCGCCCGTCGCCCCCGAGGACGAGGACCGGTGGTTCCCCGGCGGTGTCAGCGTCCCTGCTGCGCTGGCCGCCGCGGTCGCCCTGCAGGTCGCGCACGCCGGGCGGACCGCCGCCGACACCGGTCGTCGCGCGCTCGTCGACCGGGTCCGCGCACGTGTCGCGGCCGAGGTGCCCGACACCGAGGTGGTCGGCGACCCCGTCGACCGTCTTCCCCACGTCGTGACCTTCTCGTTCCTCTACGTCGACGGCGAGGCCCTCGTCACGGCGCTCGACGCCCTGGGCTTCGCGGTCGCGTCCGGATCCGCGTGCACGTCGAGCTCGCTCGAGCCGAGCCACGTGCTCGCCGCGATGGGAGTCCTCACGCACGGCAACGTGCGCCTTGCGCTCCCCCGCGGCACACGAGGCGAGGACGTCGACCGGTTCCTCGACGTGCTGCCCGGGGTCGTGGCCCGCGTGCGGGCCGCCGGCGGGGTCGACGGGCTGTGACCGACGACGCGCCCCCGCCGGTCGTCGACGCGCGCGGCCTGCGGTGCCCGGCGCCCGTCATCGCGCTCGCGAAGGCCGCGCGCACCGCGGCACCCGGCAGCGAGCTCACGGTGCTCGCGACCGACCCGGCGGCGCGCCACGACGTCCCCGCCTGGGCGCGGATGCGCGGGCACGCGATGGTGTCGAGCACCGAGGACGACGGCGTCTGGCACCTCACGGTGCGCCTCGGGGACGCGCCCGTCGCGTGAGGCACGCGGACGCCCCGCACGTGGCGTGACGCACGAGGGCGCCCCACGAGGGCGGCAGGCGCGAGGCCGCGGCACGAGCCCGTGACGCACGAGGGCCCGGCACCGGGACACGGTGCCGGGCCCTCGTCAGGCGTCGGGGATCAGCTGAACGAGCCGCCGCACGCGCAGGCCGAGCCCGCGTTCGGGTTGTCGATCGTGAAGCCCTGCTTCTCGATGGTGTCGGCGAAGTCGATCGTCGCGCCCTCGAGGTAGGGGACGCTCATGCGGTCGACGACGACCTCGACGCCGTCGTAGTCGCGCGTCACGTCGCCGTCGAGCAGGCGCTCGTCGAAGTACAGCTGGTAGATCAGGCCCGAGCAGCCACCGGGCTGGACGGCGACGCGCAGACGCAGGTCGTCGCGGCCCTCCTGCTCGAGCAGGCTGCGGACCTTGTCCGCCGCCACGTCCGTGAGCAGGACGCCGTGCGTCTGGGTCTGCGTGGTCTCGCTCATCGTCTCTCCTGGTGCCGGGGAACTCACGTCAACGGTGCGCAACAACGTCGCGCGCCGCGTTGTTCCCGACCAGGGTACGACTGTCGGACGGCCTCGTGGTACGCGGCCCGCGGGCAGCGCACGGCCGCCGCCGCCGAGGTCAGCGGGACCACGTCCGGGCGACCCGCTCGGCACGCGCCCGCAGGGTCGTGACGGGGTCCGCGAGCGCGGCCCGCACCTCCTCGGGCGTCTCCCCCACGGCGTACGCAGCCGTGATCCCCGCCGCGGAGAGCTCGCGCCGCCCCACCTGCACCTCACCTGCCAGCACGACGGTCGGGATGCCGTGGCGCAGCGCACGCTCCGCGACCCGCGCCGCGACCTTGCCGTGCAGGCTCTGCCAGTCGAAGCGGCCCTCGCCGGTGACGACGAGGTCGGCGGCGGCGAGCCGGTCGTCGAGGCCGACGTGCTCCGCGACGAACGCGGCGCCGGGGACGACACGCGCGCCCAGGAGGGCGAGCCCGAACCCGAGCCCGCCGGCGGCGCCGGCCCCCGGTGCGGAGGTGAGGCGTGCGGCGGCGGACGACGGGCGGGCGCCCGCGAGCAGGTCGGGGCGCAGGTCGTCGGCGAGCGCGGCCGTCGCGGCGTGCGCGAGGTCGCCGAGCGCGCGCTCGAGGTCCTGGGCCTGCTCGGGCGAGGCGCCCTTCTGCGGTGCGAAGCCGGCGCTCGCACCCTGCAGCCCGAGCAGCGGCACGTCGACGTCGGTCGCGGCGACGAGCTCGACGTCGACCCACGCGGCCCGCAGCGCCCGGAGGCCGGCGAGCTCGTCCGCACCGACGCCCGCGAGCGCGCCGCCGCCGGAGTCGAGCCGTCCGGGGGTCGCGGCGAGGCCCGCGCCGACGAGCATCCCCGCCCCGCCGTCGTTGGTCGACGACCCGCCGAGGCCGACGACGACGCGGCGCGCCCCGGCCTCGCGCGCGGCGACCAGGAGCTCGCCGACGCCGCGCGTCGTGGTCCGCGTGGGGTCGCGGCGCTCGGGGGGCACGAGCGGGAGGCCGATCGCGTGCGCGGACTCGACGTACGCGGTGCGACCGTGGGCGCCGTCGACCAGCAGCAGCACGGCCGGGGCGGGCTCCCCGAGCGGCCCGGTGACGGTCACGGGCACGGTCTCACCGCCCAGCGCGGCGTGGAGGGTGTCGACGAAGCCCGGGCCGCCGTCCGCGAGCGGGCACTGCGCGACGTCGTCGTGCGGAGCGCCCGCGCGCCAGCCGTCGGCGATCGTGGCCGCGACCTCGCGGGCGGTGAGGACGGAGCCGAAGGTGTCGGGGGCGACGAGGACACGCACGCGGTGCATGGTGGCACGCCGGACGTCCCGGGATCGCGCGCGCGCCCGTGTGCGAGGATCGGTCCCGTGACGCTGACGACCTCCGCCGCCTTCACGGAGCCCGCGCCCTCGGCCCTGCTGCTGCTGGGCCGCGGCGTCGACCTCGCCTCGGAGCGCGGGGTCGAGTGCGTCGGGGACCTCCCCGCCCCGAGCGACCCGGACCTCGTCGAGCGGGCGCGCGCCGCGCGAGCCGCGCTGGGCGACCGGGCGTTCGTGCTCGGCCACCACTACCAGCGCGACGAGGTCATCGCGTTCGCCGACGTCACGGGCGACTCGTTCAAGCTCGCGCGCGAGGCCGCGGCCCGGCCCGACGCCGAGTTCGTCATCTTCTGCGGCGTGCACTTCATGGCCGAGTCCGCGGACATCCTCACGTCCGACACCCAGCAGGTCGTCCTCCCGGACCTCGCGGCGGGCTGCTCGATGGCCGACATGGCCGCGATCGACCAGGTCGAGGAAGCGTGGGACGTGCTGGTCGACGCGGGCGTCGCCGAGGACACCGTCCCGGTCACGTACATGAACTCGACGGCGGCCATCAAGGCGTTCACGGGTCGCCACGGCGGCACGGTGTGCACGTCGTCGAACGCGCACGTCGCGCTGCGCTGGGCGTTCGACAAGGTCGGGGGGCTCGACGGGACCGGCAAGGTGCTGTTCATGCCGGACCAGCACCTCGGCCGCAACACCGCGGTGCTGCAGCTCGGCCTGTCGCTCGACGACTGCGTGGTGTTCGACCCGCGCAAGCCGAACGGCGGTCTGACGGCGCAGCAGCTCAAGGACGCGCGCATGATCCTGTGGCGCGGGCACTGCTCGGTGCACGGCCGGTTCTCGGCGCGCAACGTCACCGACATCCGCGCGGCGGTCCCGGACGTCACGGTGCTCGTGCACCCCGAGTGCAAGCACGAGGTCGTCACGGCCGCCGACATGGTGGGCTCGACCGAGTACATCATCAAGGCGCTCGACGCGGCCGCGCCCGGCACGTCGTGGGCGGTGGGCACGGAGCTCAACCTCGTCCGCCGCCTGGCCAACGCGCACCCGGACAAGCAGGTGCACTACCTCGACTCGACGGTGTGCTTCTGCTCGACGATGAACCGCATCGACCTGCCGCACCTCGTGTGGGCGATGGAGTCGCTCGCGGCGGGCCGCGTGCCGAACCGGATCGTCGTCGACGCCGACGACGCCCACTGGGCGCGGGTCGCGCTCGACCAGATGCTGGCGCTGCCGGGCTACTGAGTCCCGTGAACACCGGTCACCACCTGCGGGTCGGCATCTTCGTCTTCGACGGGGCCGAGGAGCTCGACGTCGTGGGGCCGTTCGACGTGCTGTCGTCGTGGGCTGCCCACTCGCCCCTGCATCCCGAGGTCGTGACCTTCTCGGTCGACGGCGCGGGCGTGCGGTGCGCCAAGGGTCTGAGCCTCGTGCCGGACACCTCCGCCGAGGAGGTCGGTCCGCTGCACGTGCTCGTCTACCCCGGCGGCGCGGGCACCCGTCCGCTGGCGGCGGACTCCGCGCACCTGGAGTGGCTGCGCGGCGTGCGCGCGACGACGCCGCTGGTCGCGAGCGTCTGCACCGGGGCGCTCGTGCTGGCCGCGGCAGGGCTGCTGGCCGGGCGGCCGGCGACGACGCACTGGGCGGCGTTCGACGAGCTCGCGGCGATCGACCCCAGCGTGCTCGCCGACACCGAGGCGCGGTTCGTCGACGACGGCGACGTCGTGACGTCCGCGGGCGTGTCGGCGGGCATCGACATGGCGCTGCACCTGGTGGCGCGCCTGGACTCGATCGAAGCGGCGCGGGGCGTCCGGCGCGGCATCCAGTACGACCCCGCTCCCCCGGTCTGACCGGCTGCCGGCACCCTCGCGGCGGTTTGCTACCCGTGAGTAACATCGCGTCGTGACCCGGACGATCCAGCTCGCCTACGCCACGTTCCGCCCCCGGCCCGCGATCCCGGGGCAGACGCTGTTCTCCCCGTCGGTGACGACGATGCGCGTGCACCCCGGCGACCTGGACCTCTACCGGCACGTCAACAACGGCGTCTACCTGCAGATGATGGACGTCGCGCGCGCCAACTTCATCGCCGACCTGGGCGGCTACCGCCTGCTCGCGGAGCACGGCTGGTACCCCGTCGTCGCCGCGTCGACCGTCAAGTACCGCCGGTCCCTCACGCTCGGGCAGCGGTTCACCATCACGACGCGCGTGCTCGGCTGGGACGAGCGCGTCTGCTACCTCGAGCAGTCCTTCGCGCGCGGCGACCAGCACATCGCGCGCGGCGTCGTCGCGGGGCGGTTCCTCGCGCGCGACGGCCGGCGGATCCCCGCACCCGACGTGGTCGAGCTGCTGGCGGGCGAGCACGTCGAGGCGCCCGAGCTGCCCGACGACGTCGCCGCCTGGGCGGCCGCGGTCGACGTCGCCCACCGCGCCTGACGCGGCACCCGCCGCGCGTCAGGACGCGCCGCGCGCCAGGTGGTCGAGGAGCAGCGCCTCCGCCAGGACGACCTTCTCGAGCTCGCCGAGGTGCACCGACTCGTTCGCGCCGTGCGCCCGGCTGTCGGGGTCCTCGACGCCGGTGACGAGGATCTGCGCGTCGGGGTAGACCTCGAGCAGGTCGGCGATGAACGGGATCGACCCGCCGACGCCGATGTCGACCGGCTCGGTGCCCCACGCCTCGCCGAAGGCCCGACGAGCGGCGCGCATGCCCGGCGTGTCGGCGGGCGCGAGGAACGGCCGGCCCTTCTCGCCGTCCGTCACCGAGACGCGCGCCCCGAACGGCGCGTGCTCCTCGAGGTGGGTGCGCAGCGCCGCCATCGCGGCAACGGGGTCCTGCCCGGGTGCGATGCGCATCGAGAGCTTCGCGGCCGCGCGCGGCGTGATGGTGTTCGACGCGGTGGCGACCGCCGGCGCGTCGAACCCGATGACGGAGATCGCGGGGCGCGTCCACAGACGCGCCGTGATCGGGCCGGTCCCGGCGAGGCGCACGCCGCCCAGCACGCCGGCGTCGGCGCGCAGCTGCTCCTCGTCGAGCTCGACCGCCGGGTCGGGCGCGTGCACCAGGCCCGCGACCGCCACGTCGCCCGCGTCGTCGTGCAGCGTCGCGACGAGACGCGCGAGGAGCGTCACCGCGTCGAGCACCGGGCCGCCGTACATGCCCGAGTGCACGGCGTGCGTGAGCACCTCGACCTCGACGGTGCAGTCGACGAGCCCGCGCAGCGACGTCGTGAGCCCCGGGACGCCGACCGACCAGTTCGTCGAGTCCGCGACCACGATGACGTCGGCCGCGAGCCGGTCGCGGTGCGCGTGCAGGAAGTCCGCGAACGTCGGCGAGCCGATCTCCTCCTCGCCCTCGACGAACACCGTCACGCCGACGCCGAGGTCGTCGCCGAGCACGCGCAGCGCGCCGACGTGCGCCACGACGCCCGCCTTGTCGTCGGCAGCGCCGCGGCCGAACAGGCGCCCGTCGCGCTCGGTGGGCTCGAACGGCTCGGTCTGCCAGGCGGCGGCGTCGCCCGGGGGCTGCACGTCGTGGTGCGCGTAGAGCAGGACCGTGGGGGCACCGGCGGGCGCGGGACGACGCGCGACGACCGCGGGGGCGCCGGTGCGGCCGTCGGCCGTCGTGACGGTGAGGACGTCCACCTCGTCGAGCCCGGCACCGCGCAGGAGCTCCGCGACCGCGTCGGCGCTCGACCGCACGTGGGCCTGGTCGAAGGCGGCGTTCGAGACGCTCCGGATGCGGACCAGCGCCTCCAGGTCCGTGCGGATCCCCGCGAACGCGGAGGAGGTGCGCGCGCGCAGCTCGTCGAGGCGGGCGGCGGGGTCGGTCGGGGTCTCGGGAACGCGCTGGTCGGTCACGGATCGCCACGGTACTCGACTACCCTGAGGGGGTGTTCGGACGCAGCAAGGAGCCCGTGAACGAGATCCCCGGCCTCGTGGAGTCGGCTCCGACCCCCGACGTCCCCGGCGGCAAGGGACGCCCGACGCCCAAGCGCAAGGAGGCGCAGGCGGCCAACAAGCGTCCCCTCGTCCCGCAGGACCGCAAGGCCGCGTCGAAGGCCGCCCGGGCGGCGCAGCGCGAGCAGCGCGACCGCGAGTACAAGGCCATGCAGACCGGCGACGAGCGCTTCATGCCCGCGAAGGACCGCGGCCCGGTCCGGCGGTACGTGCGCGACTGGGTCGACGCACGGTGGAGCCTCGGCGAGCTGTTCCTCCCCGTCGCGGCCGTCGCGCTCGTCGCGCAGTTCGCGCTCGCGCAGACCGCGCCCGTGTTCGCGTTCTACGTGATCGTCGCGCTCTACGTGTACGTGCTCGCCGCGATCGTCGACGGGTGGCTGCTGTGGCGCGGCCTCAAGAAGCGGCTGGTCGCGAAGTTCGGCGAGAAGGCCGTCGTACGCGGCACCGCGATGTACGGCGTCCTGCGCGCGTTCCAGATCCGCCCGTCGCGCATGCCGAAGCCGCAGGTCAAGCACGGGCAGAAACCCGCCTGACACGTCGTCCGGCCTGACCCGGCCCGCGCGGCGCGGTGCAGGCGCGGACGTAGGGTTGATCGCATGGTCAACTACCGCCATCTGGGCCGATCCGGCCTCAAGATCACCGAGATCACCTACGGCAACTGGCTCACGCACGGCTCGCAGGTCGAGAACGACACCGCGACGGCCTGCGTGCGCGCCGCGCTCGACGCGGGCATCACGACGTTCGACACCGCCGACGTCTACGCGAACACGGTCGCGGAGTCGGTGCTCGGCGAGGCGCTGAAGGGCGAGCGCCGTCAGAGCCTCGAGATCTTCACCAAGGTCTACTGGCCGACAGGCCCGCGCGGCGCGAACGACTCGGGTCTGTCGCGCAAGCACATCCTCGAGTCGATCGACGGCTCGCTCGAGCGGCTGCAGACCGACTACGTCGACCTGTACCAGGCGCACCGGTTCGACCACGCGACGCCGCTCGAGGAGACGATGGAGGCGTTCGCGCACGTCGTCCGTCAGGGCAAGGCGCTGTACATCGGCGTGAGCGAGTGGACCGCCGACCAGATCCGCGCCGGCCAGGCGCTCGCGCAGGACCTGGGCTTCCGCCTCGTGTCGAACCAGCCGCAGTACTCCGCGCTGTGGCGCGTCATCGAGGGCGAGGTCGTCCCGACGTCGCAGGAGCTCGGGCTGTCGCAGATCGTCTGGTCGCCGGTCGCGCAGGGCGTGCTCACCGGCAAGTACAAGCCGGGCCAGCCGGCGCCCGCGGGGTCGCGCGCGACGGACGAGAAGGGCGGCGCGCGCATGATCGGGCGCTTCCTCGAGCAGGAGCAGACGCTCGCCCGCGTGCAGGACCTGCGACCGGTCGCCGACGAGCTCGGTCTGACGATGGCGCAGCTCGCCGTCGCGTGGGTGCTGCAGAACCCGAACGTCGCGTCGGCGATCATCGGCGCGTCGCGTCCCGAGCAGGTCGCGGAGAACGTCAAGGCGTCGGGCGTCGAGATCCCCGCCGAGCTGATGGCCCGGATCGACGAGGTGCTGGGCGACTCGGTCGTCACCGACCCCGCAGAGACCGCGAAGTCGTCGCCCGCGTCGCGCTGACGCCGGCGGCCCAGACGCACAGCGGTGCCCCGTCCTGCTCGACCACCGAGCAGGGCGGGGCACCGTCGCGTCAGGCGGCGACCGGCTCCACGCTGGGCTCGGAGGCGGGGTCGTCGACGGGGACGGTGAACAGGCGCAGGAAGACCTGGGCGAGCGGACCGACGCCGAGCGCGTAGGCGAGCGTGGCCCACCCGACGGTGCCGCCGAGCAGCCAGCCGACGGAGACGACGGCCACCTCGATGGTCGTGCGGACGAGCCGGACGGACCTCCCGGTGCGGGCCACCAGCCCGGTCATGAGCCCGTCGCGCGGGCCTGGCCCGAGGCGGGCGCCCACGTAGAGACCCGTGGCCACGCCGTTGAGCGCGATGCCGGTCACCGCCATGCCGATCGCCGCGGCGAGCGGGAGCGGGTCGGGCAGGAGGTCGAGCAGCGCGAGCACCGGGTCGACGAGCAGCCCGATGACGAGCACGTTCGCGACGGTCCCGATCCCGGGTCGCTGCCGCAGGGGCCACCAGCACAGCAGGACGACGACGCTCGTGAGCAGCGTGATCGTGCCGAACGAGAGCCCGGTGCGGTGCGCGAGACCCTGCGTGAGGACGTCCCACGGCATGCTCCCCTGCCCGGCGTGCACGACGAGCGCGATCGACACCGCGTAGAGGACGACGCCGGCGAGCAGCTGGGTCAGACGACGGACCGGCCGGTGCGCGAGGTCGCGCAGCACGCCCCTCACAGGCCGGTCCGCACGCTCGACCGGACCTCGAGCATGCTCCCGGCGGCCCAGTCCTGGCGGCAGGGCGGCGGCGGGCGGTGCCCGAGGCCGTCGCCGCGCACCAGGCGGGCGAGCGCGACGACGAGGGCGGCGAGGAGACCGAGACCGACGAGACCCCACACGAGGGCGAGGCCGAGCACGTGCGACATGGCCCCATCCTCTCGATCGAGTGGCTATGCCGGACATAGCCACTTGTGAGAAAGTGGCTTCATGACGGTCTCCGACCTCCCCACGGACCGCCGCGTCGCCGGTGCCCGCGTCGCGCGCCTGCTCGGCGCCTGGCAGCAGGGCGGTCCCGCGTACACCGCCCTCGCCGACGCGCTGCGTGCCGCGATCCTCTCCGGCACGCTCCCGATCAGCACCCGCCTGCCCGGCGAGCGCGAGCTCGCCGACGCGCTCGGCGTCTCGCGCACGACCGCGACGGCCGCGTACGGCCTGCTGCGTGACGAGGGCTACCTGGTGAGCAGGCGCGGCAGCGGCACCGTCACGACGCTCCCGTCCGGTCCGGGCGCACGCCGGCCGATGCCCGTCCTCGGCGGCGTCGACGACTCGCTCACCGACCTCTCCATCGCGGCCCCGTCGGCCCCGTCGGCGCTGCACGGCGCCTACCTGGCCGCGCTCGACGCGCTCCCCCGCCACCTCGCGGGCAGCGGCTACGCGCCGCTCGGCCTGCCCGTGCTGCGCGAGGCCGTCGCCCGCTGGTACACCGAGCGCGGCACGCCGACCTCGCCCGACCAGATCCTCGTCACCACCGGCGCGCAGCAGGCGATCCACCTGCTCGTCGCCGCGCACGCCGGCCCCGGCGACCGCGTCGTCGTCGAGCAGCCCACCTACCCGCACGCGGTCGACGTCGTGCGGGCCGCCGGCGCACGACCCGTGCCCGTGCCGTCCGGCGCCGACGGCCTCGACGTCGACCTGCTCGAGTCGACCGTCCGGCAGGTCGCGCCGCGGCTCGTCTACCTGATCCCCGACCACCGCAACCCGACCGGGACGAGCCTCGACCCGGACCAGCGCGCGGCCGTGCGGGCGATCGCGCGACGGCACCGCACCACGGTCGTGGGCGACGAGGTCCTCACCGAGCTCACGATCGACGGTGCCGCGCCCGCGTCGTTCCCGGGCGACGGCAGCGCGTCCCACGTCGTGGTCGCGATCGGGTCCGCGTCGAAGTCGTTCTGGGGCGGCCTGCGCGTCGGCTGGGTGCGCGCGCACCCGGACCTCGTGTCCCGGTTGGCGTCCGTGCGTGCGCACGTCGACATCGGCACCCCGCCGCTCGAGCAGCTCGTGGTCGCGGAGCTCCTCGCCTGCGCGACCGACGTCCTCGTCGCCCGCCGCGCGGTGCTCCGGGAGCGGCGCGACCTGCTCGTCGGGCTCCTGCGCGAGCACCTGCCGACGTGGGAGGTGCCGGTCCCCGCCGGAGGGCTGTCGCTGTGGGTCGACCTCGGCGCACCCGTGTCGTCGGCGCTCGCCGCGTCGGCGCTGCGGCACGGCGTCCGCCTGGTCCCAGGACCCGCGTTCGGCGTCGACGGCGGCCTCGAGGACCACGTGCGCGTGCCGTTCGCGGAGGCGCCCGACGTGCTGCGCCGCGGCGTCGACGGCCTCGCGGCCGCGTGGGGCGACCTCGGGTCCGTCACCTGGGAGCCGGTGACCCCGGTCCGGGCCGTCGTCTGAGCCGACCGTCGGACCCCCGCGGTCAGGTCGGGCCGGTCGCGCCCGGTCAGGCCGCCGGGATCGACAGCGTCGGTGTCGCCTGGACGCCCTCGTGCACGAGCCGCGCGGCCTGGACGCCCTGTGACGACAGCAGCCGCCACGTCTCGCCCAGCCACTGCTCGGCGTCGAACTGCGTCGTGAACACCGGGCTCACCGGACGCTCGAGCGGCGCGCCGTCCGCGCCGTCGAACCGCCACTCCCACTGCGGGCGCACGACCATCACGCCGCCGTCGCCGTCTTCGAGCCGCGCCGGCCGGCGTCGGCCGCGAGCGCCCGGCCGATCCGCCCGGCCCAGCCGGGCCCCTGGTAGATCAGGCCGGTGTAGCCCTGGACGAGGGTCGCGCCGACGGCGAGGTACTCGCGGGCGTCGGCGGGCGACGTGATGCCGCCGACGCCGATGATGACGACCTCGTCGCCGAGCCGGTCACGCAGACGGGCGACGACGTCGAGGCCGCGGGCCAGCACCGGCGGGCCGGACAGGCCGCCGGGACCGAGGTCGTGCGCGATCGTCGTGTTGACCGCGACGACGCCCTCGAGCCCCAGCTCGGCGACGAGCTCCGCGACCGCGTCGACGTCGTCGTCCGACAGGTCGGGGGCGATCTTCACGAGCAGCGGGACGGGCCGCCGTCCGGCCTTCACGGTCGCCTCGTCGGCCGCGACGCGGGTCGCCTCGAGGATGGGACGCAGCGACTCGACGGCCTGGAGGTCACGCAGCCCGGGCGTGTTCGGCGACGACACGTTGACGACCAGGTAGTCCGCGTAGGGCGCGAGCCGCCCGGCGCTCGTCGCGTAGTCGGCGGGGGCCTGCTCGGCGGGCGTCGTCTTCGTCTTGCCGATGTTGACGCCGACCACGTAGCGGCGACCGGCGGGCGTCGCGCGCAGGCGGCGCAGCCGGGCGGCGACCGCGGCGGAGCCCTCGTTGTTGAAGCCCATGCGGTTGCGCAGCGCGCGCTGGTCGAGCACGCGCCACAGGCGCGGCCGCTCGTTGCCCGGCTGCCCCTGCGCCGTCACGGTGCCCACCTCGACGAAGCCGAAGCCCAGCATGGTGAGCCCGGCGACGCCCACGGCGTTCTTGTCGAAGCCGGCCGCGAGCCCGAACGCCGACGGGAACGTGCGACCCCACAGGCGCACCGCACCGGTCGACGGCGACGCGAACGCGGCGCGGACGACGTCGCGCAGCACCGGGACGGCGGCGACGACGCGGATCAGGCGGAACGCGAGCTCGTGCGCGCGCTCCGGGTCGAGCCGGCGCAGCACGAGGTCGAACAGGAGGCGGTACACGACATCACCCTAGGGGCTCGCGCGCCGACCGGCCGGGGCCGTCCACCGGCCGTCCCGGGCGCCCCGTGCGCCAGAGCCACCACAGCCCGAGCAGCGGCAGGACGAGCGGCACGTACCCGTAGCCCTGGCCGAACCCGGACCACACGGTCTCGTCGGGGAAGTCGCCGACGTCGACGAGCGACAGCGCGCCGACCGTGAGGACGCCGACGAGCTCGACGCTCACGCTCACCCACGCGAGCGTGCGCCGGCCGGAGGCCAGCGCGAACGTCGCCACGAGGTAGACGAGCCCCGCGGCGAGCGACAGGAGGTACGCGAGCGGCGCCTCGTCGAGCTTCGTCGCCACCTGGTAGACGCCGCGCGCGGTCGCGGCGAGCGCGAGCACGCCGTAGACCGCGACGACGAGGCGGCCCGGCCCGGACCCGGTCGGTCGCGGGCCGGTGCCGGTGCGGGACCCGGCCCGGTCGGCGGCGTGGTCGGTCACACGGACCCCCAGATCTGCAGCAGGCGGTACTCGAGGAACGCGACCGTGAGCGCGGCGACGAGCAGGACCACCGAGCTCCACCGCGTCCGCTCGGCGAACGCCCACGCGGCGGCGAGCGGCAGGACGATCGCCTGCGTCACGACGTACCCCCAGAAGAGCGCGGCGTCGACGTCGGGCGACCCGGTCACCGCGAGGACGCCCGCGACGACGGCCTGCAGGACGAGGAGGCCCTCGACGACGGACGCGCCCCACAGCTGGCGCAGGACCACCGCACGGTCGCGCGCGACGAACCACCCGGCCCAGCCGGCGAGGACGACGCAGCCCGCCACGACGAGCAGGGCGAGGGGCACGATCACGGTGCCCCACCGTACCGGCGACGCGGCGGCCCGCCCGACGCCCGACCGCGTGCCGGTCCCCCGACGGCGCGAGGGCGACGAACTACGATCGAGCGCGTGACCGTCACCCTCACCTCCGCTGACCCCGCCCGTCTCGCCGTCGACGCCGTCGTCGTCGGTGTCGCCCAGAAGGACGGTGCGCCGTCGCTGCTCGGCGCCGCCTGGTTGCCCAAGGACCTGCGGACGTCGCTGAGCCGGGACGCGGTCGCGCTCGGCGTCACGGGGGCGACCGACGAGGTGCGTCGCGTGCCCGGCATCGGCACCAAGGCGCCGGTCGTCGTGCTGGTCGGCGTCGGGTCCGCGGACGCCCTCACGCCCGAGGCCCTGCGGCGTGCGGCGGGCGCCGCGACGCGCGAGCTCGCCGGGACCGCGTCCGTCGCGCTGACGCTGCCGGCGGAGGACGCGGAGGACCTCGCCGCCGTCGTCGAGGGTGCGCTGCTGGGGGCGTACGCCTTCCACCGCTACCGCGCGTCGGACGCGGCGAGCAAGGCGCCCGTCGCCGACGTGCACGTCGTCACGTCTCTCGGTCGCTCGGCTGCCGCGAAGGACGCGGTCGCGCGTGCGGAGGTCGTCGCCGCCGCGGTGCACGCGACGCGCGACCTCGTGAACACGGCACCGAACGACCTGTACCCCGAGGCGTTCGCCGACGCCGCGAAGGCGGCCGTGAAGGAGGCCGGTGCCAAGGGCCTCAAGGTGTCGGTCCTGGACGAGAAGGCGCTCGCGTCCGGCGGCTACGGCGGTCTCGTGGGCGTCGGACAGGGGTCGGCCCGGGGCCCGCGCCTGGTCCGTGTCGCCTACGCGCCGTCGCGCCCGAAGGCCACCGTCGCGCTCGTCGGCAAGGGCATCACGTTCGACTCGGGCGGCATCTCGATCAAGCCCGCCGCCGGCATGGAGGCGATGAAGTCCGACATGGCCGGCGCCGCCGCGGTGCTGCACACCGTGATCGCCGCCGCCCGCCTCGGCCTGCCGGTCGCGGTGACCGGGTGGCTGTGCCTCGCCGAGAACATGCCGTCGGGGACCGCGCAGCGCCCGTCCGACGTCATCACGATCCGCGGCGGCACGACGGTCGAGGTCCTCAACACCGACGCCGAGGGCAGGCTCGTCATGGCCGACGGCCTCGTCGCGGCGGTCGAGGAGAAGCCCGACGTCGTGCTCGACATCGCGACGCTCACGGGCGCGCAGATGGTCGCGCTGGGCCACCGCGTGTCCGCCGTCATGGGCACCGACGACGTGCGCGGCGAGGTCGTCTCGGCGGCCGGCGTCGCAGGCGAGCAGTTCTGGCCCATGCCGCTGCCGGCCGACCTCAAGGCCGGCCTGCGCTCGAAGGTCGCCGACCTGGCGAACATCGGCGACCGGTTCGGCGGGATGCTCACCGCCGGGATCTTCCTGCAGGAGTTCGTCGGCGCGACGCCGTGGGCGCACCTGGACATCGCGGGTCCCGCGTTCAACGAGAAGGCCGCGCACGGGTACACGCCCGTGGGTGGCACGGGCGTGGGCGTGCGGACGCTGCTCGCGCTGATCGAGGGCCGCGCGACCGCCTGACCCGTCCGACGCCCAGTGGCGCCGCCGTGCCTCTACAGGGCGCGGCGGCGCCGCTCGCGCTCGATCCGCTGACGCGTGTTCCAGTCGCGGACGCGCTGGGGGTAGCCGGTGCGCTGCACGTCGTACACGGGGATGCCCAGCTCGCGGGCCAGGTCCCAGCCGACCTTCGGGTCCGGGACCCGTCGGCGCGTCCACTCCCCGTCCGTCGCGACCAGCATCATCGTCGTCTGCGTGACGTTCGTGGGCGGCTCGACGTACGCCTCCACGCCGACCCGCGTCGACACGAACTCCCGCAGGTGCGCCAGCGTCGCCTCGCGCGCGGCACGGTCCGTCGGCACGGCGTCGGGCGTGCGGTGGCGGCGTCGCGAGAACCAGGCCATCCGGGGAGCGTAGCGACGCACCCTGGGGGTTCGCTGGGACCCTGCCGGACGTCATTCATGGGACGACTGTTCCGAGCATCACACGCCGGGCCTGCTCGCCGAGGTCGTTCGGACCTTGACGGGATGACAAGATGGTCGGCGAGCTTCGAGACCCACACGCCTGCGCATAGGAGTCTGCACGTGGCCGACACGAACGGCACCGCTTTCGACATCGTCGTCCTGGGAGCGGGGAGCGGCGGCTACGCCGCGGCTCTGCGCGCCGCCCAGCTGGGCAAGAACGTCGCCCTCATCGAGGCCGACAAGGTGGGCGGGACCTGCCTGCACAACGGCTGCATCCCCACCAAGGCCCTGCTGCACGCCGCCGAGCTCGCGGACAACGCGCGCGAGGGTGCGCACTTCGGCGTGCACAGCACGCTCGACCGCATCGACATGGGCGGGGTGAACCAGTACAAGGACACCGTGATCGGCGGCCTGTACAAGGGCCTGCAGGGCCTCATCAAGTCCCGCAAGATCACCGTGATCGAGGGCTTCGGCAAGCTCGTCGGCCAGAACGCCGTCCAGGTCGGCGACACGACCTACACGGGCGAGCACGTCATCCTCGCGACCGGCTCCTACGCCCGCTCGCTGCCGGGCCTCGAGATCGGCGGCCGCGTCATCACGTCCGACCAGGCCCTCACGCTCGACTTCGTCCCGAAGTCGGCGATCATCCTCGGCGGCGGCGTCATCGGGTCGGAGTTCGCGAGCGTCTGGAAGTCGTTCGGCGCGGACGTCACGATCATCGAGGCGCTCCCCCACCTCGTCCCCAACGAGGACGTCGCGCTCTCCAAGGCGTTCGAGCGCGCCTTCCGCAAGCGCGGCATCGCGTTCAACCTCGGCGTCCGGTTCCAGGGCGTGACCCAGAACGACAGCGGCGTGCACGTCACGCTCGAGGACGGCAAGTCCTTCGACGCGGACCTCCTGCTCGTCGCCGTCGGCCGCGGCCCGCGCACCTCGGGCGTCGGCTACGAGGAGCAGGGCATCACGCTCGACCGCGGCTTCGTCATCACCGACGAGAAGCTGCACACCGGTGTCGGCAACATCTGGGCCGTCGGCGACATCGTCCCCGGCCTGCAGCTCGCGCACCGCGGATTCGCGCAGGGCATCTTCGTCGCCGAGCAGATCGCCGGGCTCAACCCGCAGCCGATCGTCGAGTCCGGCATCCCGCGCGTCACCTACTCGCACCCCGAGGTCGCCTCGGTCGGTCTCACGGAGGCCGCCGCCAAGGAGGTCCACGGCGAGGACGCCGTCGAGACCCTCGAGTACAACCTCGCGGGCAACGGCAAGAGCAAGATCCTCGACACCCAGGGCTTCATCAAGCTCGTGCGCCAGAAGGACGGCCCCGTCGTCGGCGTGCACATGATCGGCGACCGCGTCGGCGAGCTCATCGGCGAGGGCCAGCTCATCGTGAACTGGGAGGCGTACCCCGAGGACGTCGCCTCGCTCGTCCACGCCCACCCGACGCAGAACGAGGCGCTCGGCGAGGCCCACCTGGCGCTCGCCGGCAAGCCGCTGCACGCCCACAACTGACCCCCACGATCGAAGGAGACACGAGCGGTCATGTCCGACAACGTGCAGCTTCCCGCTCTCGGTGAGTCCGTCACCGAGGGCACCGTCACCCGCTGGCTGAAGAACGTGGGCGACCGCGTGGAGGTCGACGAGCCCCTGCTCGAGATCTCGACCGACAAGGTCGACACCGAGATCCCGTCGCCGTTCGCCGGCGTGCTCGAGCAGATCCTCGTCCAGGAGGACGAGACCGTCGAGGTCGGCGCGACGCTGGCCGTCATCGGCACCGGCGAGGGCGGCGGTGCGTCCGCGCCCGCCGAGGAGGCCCCGGCCCAGGAGGCACCCGCGCAGCAGGCGCCCGCCGAGCAGCCGGCCGCCGAGGCCCAGCCCGTGCAGCAGTCCGTCGAGCAGCACGAGGAGCCCGCCGAGGCCCCCGCGCAGGAGGCGCCCGCCGCGCAGGAGCAGTCGTCGGGCGGCCAGGGCGCCGGCGGTGGCCAGGAGGTCACGCTGCCCGCGCTCGGCGAGTCCGTCACCGAGGGCACCGTCACGCGCTGGCTCAAGCAGGTCGGCGACAGCGTCGAGGTCGACGAGCCGCTGCTCGAGATCTCGACCGACAAGGTCGACACCGAGATCCCGTCGCCGGTCGCCGGCACGGTGCAGGAGATCCGCGTCCAGGAGGACGAGACCGTCGAGGTCGGCGCCGTCCTCGCGATCGTGGGTTCCGGCGCCGCCGCTGCCCCGGCCCCTGCCGCCGCACCCGCACCCGAGGCGGCTCCGGCCGCCGCTCCCGCCGAGCAGGCGCAGCCTGCGCCGGTCCCGGCCGCGGCGCCCGCCCCCGCGCAGCAGGAGCAGGCCCCGGCCCCCGCGGCCGCGCAGCCGGGTGGCTACGAGTCGCCCGCACCCGAGGCCGAGTCCGCCCAGACGGCAGGCGAGCAGCCCGCCGCCCAGGAGGCCGCGGCCCAGCAGCCGACCGCGTCCGCCGCGGCGAACGCCGGTGGCTCGTACCTCACGCCGCTCGTGCGCAAGCTCGCCGCCGAGAAGGGCGTCGACGTGGCAACCCTCACGGGCACCGGCGTCGGCGGTCGCATCCGCAAGGAGGACGTCCTCGAGGCGGCCGCCAAGGCCGAGGCCGCGAAGGCCGCCCAGGCGGCGCCGGCCGCCGCTCCTGCGCCCGCCGCCGCCGCGAAGGCGCCGACGGTCCCGTCGGTGTCGCCGCTGCGCGGCACCACCGAGAAGGCCAGCCGCCTGCGCCAGATCATCGCCGAGCGCATGGTGGAGGCCCTCCACACGCAGGCACAGCTCACCACGGTCGTCGAGGTCGACGTCACCAAGGTCGCCCGCCTGCGTGCGCGCGCCAAGGACGACTTCAAGGCGCGCGAGGGCGTCAACCTCACGTTCCTGCCGTTCTTCGTGCAGGCCGCGGTCGAGTCCCTCAAGGCGTTCCCGAAGATCAACGGCGTGCTCGAGGGCAACCAGATCACGTACCACGGCCAGGAGAACGTGGCGATCGCCGTCGACACCGAGCGCGGCCTGCTCACGCCGGTGATCCGCGACGCGGGCGACCTCAACCTCGCCGGCATCGCGCGCAAGATCGCCGACCTCGCGGCCCGCACGCGCGCCAACAAGGTCACCCCGGACGAGCTCTCCGGCGCGACCTTCACGGTGACGAACACGGGCTCGGGCGGCGCGCTGATCGACACCCCGATCGTGCCCACCGGCACGTCGGCGATCCTCGGCACCGGCGCGATCGTCAAGCGGCCCGTCGTCATCAAGGACGCGGACGGCGAGGAGGTCATCGCGATCCGGTCGATGTGCTACCTCTGCCTCTCGTACGACCACCGCCTGGTCGACGGCGCGGACGCCTCGCGGTACCTGTCCGCGGTCAAGGCCCGTATCGAGGAGGGCGCGTTCGAGGCCGAGGTCGGTCTCTGACGCGTCACGCGTGACGACGGCCCGGGTCCCCACGAACCCGGGCCGTCGTCGTCTCCCGGTCGCGTCCGCAGGCCGCCCGTCGGTCGCCCGCACCGGGTGCGCGTCTCGTCCGGCCGGGCGGGGCGCGTACGCCTAGGGTGACCAGCATGGACGTGGTCGTGGCGGGTGCCAGCGGGTTCATCGGGAGTGCGCTCGTGCCGGCGCTGCGGGCCGACGGGCACCGCGTCCGCGTGCTCGTCCGGCGGGACGCGGGCGGCCCCGACGAGATCCCGTGGGACCCGACGGAGGGACGCCTCGACCCGCACGACCTGGCCGGGACCGATGCGGTGATCGACCTGGCCGGCGTCAACGCGGGATCCCGGCCCCTCACGCCCGCGCGCAAGCGCGCTGTCGTGCAGTCGCGTGTCGACACCGCGGGGCTGCTCGCACGGACCATGGCCGCGCACGACGACGGCCCCCGCGTGCTGCTCCAGGCGTCGGGCATCGGTGCCTACGGCGACCGGGGCGACGAGGTGCTCGACGAGCACGAGCCGCTCGGCACGACCTTCTTCGCGGGAGTCGTCCGGCAGTGGGAGGCGGCGACCCTGCCCGCGCAGGAGGCGGGGCTGCGCGTGGTCCTGCTGCGCACCGGGATCGTGCTCGCACCGCACGGCGGCGCGCTCGGCCGCCTGCTGCCGCTGGTCCGGCTCGGCGTCGGCGGCCGCCTCGGGTCCGGGCGGCAGTTCTGGCCCTGGATCACCCTGGTCGACGAGGTGCGGGCCATCGGCCACCTGCTGACGACCGACGTGCACGGTCCGGTCAACCTCGTCGCCGCCGCGGACCGCAACGTCGACGTCGTGCGCGCGCTCGCGGCGGCGGTGCACCGGCCGGCGGTCGTCCCGGTCCCCGCGTGGGCGCTGCGGCTCGCGCTGCAGGACTTCTCCTCCGAGGTGCTGGGGTCCATCCGCGCCGCACCCGCGGCGCTCACCGCGAGCGGCTTCCGTCCCGTGCACGGCGACCTGCGCACGGCTGCGGCCTGGGTCGCGGCGGGCTGACCGTCGGCGGGGTGACCGTCGGCGGGTGGCCGTCGGCGGGCCGACCCGGCACGGGCGCGGCGTCCGACGGACGCGCGCACGGACCGTGACGGGTCGAGGACGGCTGGTCACGCGTCGGCGACGTCCCACACGCGCCACCCGTCCGCCGTCCAGCGCAGCGTCAGCACGACGGTCCTCGGCGCCGACGCCGGGACGTCGGTCACCGCACCGGCAGCGTCGACCCTCGTGTAGGCCGACATCGCGGAGGTGACCCGCACCGCGGCCTCGGCGCCCGCACCGTCGGGGTGCCCGACGACGGTCGCCTCCTGCACCTCGACGTCGAGCCCGTCGACGCGGGCGCCCGCGAGCGACGCGACCAGCGCGACGTCGGCACGGTGGGCGGGCCCGTCGACGACCTCGACCTCCGCGAGCCGTGCGGCGTCGCCGGCGGCGACGTGCCGGGCCCGCGCGTGCGTCAGGTCCGCCGCGGCCGCCGCGGGGTCGACCTCCGCCGGGCCGCCGGTGAAGGCGGCGCTCCGCCGGGCGTGCGGCGGGGAGACGGACGACCCGTCGGCGGCGCGGTCGCCGGCACCGCCCGGCAGCGGGAGCAGCCCGGCGACGCCGAGCGCGACGGCCGCCATGACGAGCACCCCCGTGGCGATCCCGCCGGCCACGAGCGGCCGCGGTGCGCGCCGGGGAGCACGTCGGGGGCGGCGCAGCTCGGCGGCCGCGGTGGCGCCCGTGCGAGCGAGGTCGAGCGCCGCCCGCGCACCGGCGTCCGGGACCCGGACCGGTTCGGGCGTCACGGTCGCGAAGCACCGGTCGACCAGCTCGCCGGCCGTCACGGCGCCGCGCGTGACCAGGTCCTCGAGCGCGTCGCGCAGCGAGCCGTCCACGGGGCCCGCGAGCAGGTGCACGTCGGCGTCGGGGACCTGCGCGAGGACCGACGCGACGAGGCGCCGCACGTCGCCGTCCGGCGTCCCCGTCCCGGTCAGGACGCCCCGCAGGTCGACGAGCGCGGGGCGTCCGTCGGGGCGCACGACGACGGTGGCGGGGCTCACGGCGCCGTGCGCGAGGCCCGCGTCGTGCAGGGTCGCGAGCGCGGACGCGACCGGGACGGCGACGGTCACGGCCTCGCCGTCCGACAGCGGTGCACGCTGCGACCGGAGCTCGGCGAGGGTCGGTCCGGGGAGGTGCTCGACGAGCAGCGCGGTACGCCCGGGCCCGAGGGGCACGACGTCGTGCAGGACGGGCAGGTGGTCGTGGCGCAGCGAGCGCAGGCGCTCGACGCGTGCCGCCGTGACGTCGTCGAGCACGGTCGGGAGCACGTGCACCTCGATCGCACGGCCCGACCCGTCCGTCGCGGCGGCGAGCCAGCCGGTGCCGTCGGGTCCGGCCGCACCCACGACCCGGAAGGCACCGCCGTCGAGCAGCGCGCGCACGTCGGCGGGCACGAGGAACGTCTCCATGCGCGGCATCGAACCGTGCACGGCCCGGACGCCGCGCGGCTCGTCCACAGGCCCGGCGTCAGAGCCGGACGACGACCCCCTCGGCCGCCGAGGTGCGCGCCGCGTCGAGGACGCGCGCGGTGCGGACGGCGTCGGCCGGGTCGACGGGCGGCGGACCACCGTCGACGACCCAGCGGACCGTCTCGCGGTAGAGGTCGACGTGGCCGCCCGCGGGCAGCGGCACGGGCGTCCGCTCCGCGCCCCGGACCAGCCACCCCTCGTGCACGGGCTCCCCCGGGCGGCGCCCCTCCTCGTAGGCGTCGTCGAGCACCGCGAACGGCGTCGGCTCGCCCTCGAACGACGTCACGAGGTACGCACCGGCGTCGCCCAGCACCCGCGTGCGCGGGCCTGGTGCACCGACGACGGCCCCCGCCTGCAGGTGGCTGACGACGCCCGGCTCGCCGTGGCCGCCGTCGTGGACCAGCGCGAGGAAGACGTCGTCGACCGCGGGCGTGGACCGCGCGGCGAGCTCGGCGTACACCGACCGCACGGGTCCGAACAGCTGGACGGCCGAGTCGACGAGGTGCGCGCCCAGGTCGAGCAGGAGCCCGCCGGCGTCGGGGTCGTTCTCCTTCCAGCGGTCCTGCGGGACGGGCCGGAACCTCTCCCAGCGCCGCTCGAAGCGGTGCACGCGGCCGAGCGTCCCTGCCTCGAGGAGGCCGCGCAGCGCGAGCTGCTCGGTGTCCCATCGGCGGTTCTGGAAGACGGTGAGCCGCCCGCCGGCGTGCAGGGAGGCGTCGACGAGCCGCTCGGCGGCGGCCGTGGTCGTCGCGAGGGGCTTGTCGACGAGCACGTGCACCCCGCTCGCGAGCGCGGCGAGGACGTGCTCGACGTGGTCGCCGGTCGGGCTCGCGACCACGACGAGGTCGAGCTCGCCGACGTGCGCGAGCAGCGCGGGGACGTCGGGGACGACGACGGCACCCGGCCAGTCCTCGTGCACCTGGGCGGCGCGGTTGCGGGTGACGACGTGCGTCACGCGCTGGTGCGCCTCCCGCAGGAGGCGTGCGTGGATGCCGCGCCCCGCTCCCCCGTAGCCGACCAGACCGACGCGCAGCGAGTCCATGCCCGCCACTCTACGGTCGGGCCGACTCCGTGGCGTCGGCCGCGCCGACCGTCGCCCCGGGCTGCGCCGAAGCGGTCCGGTGCGTGCCCGGCGCGTGCGGTCGCGACAGCCGCGACGGCCACCAGGTGCGGTCGCCGAGGTCGTGCACGAGGGCCGGGACCAGCAGCGAGCGGACGACGGTCGTGTCGAGCAGCACGCCGAGTGCGACGATGACCGCGAGCTGCGCGAGGAACAGCAGCGGGATGACGCCGAGCGCCGCGAACGTCACCGCGAGCACCACGCCCGCCGACGTGATGACGCCGCCGGTCACGGCGAGGCCGCGGACCACACCGGGGCGCGTGCCCACGCGTGCCGACTCCTCCCGCACGCGTGTCATGAGGAAGATCGAGTAGTCGACGCCGAGCGCGACGAGGAACACGAACGCGTAGAGCGGCACGGCCGGGTCGGCGGGCGGCCAGTCCAGGACGTGGTTGAAGAGGATCGCCGAGACACCGAGCGTCGCCGCGAACGACAGGACGTTCGCGCCGAGGAGGAGCCCGGCCGCCACGACCGAGCGCAGCAGCAGCGTGAGGATCAGCCCGATCACGACGAGCACGACGGGCACGATGACCCGCAGGTCGTGACGGGCGGCGTCCTGCGCGTCGAGGGTCTCGGCGGCCGCGCCGCCGACGAGCGCCTCGGGGTCGGCCTCGTGCGCGGTGGTCCGCACGTCCGCGGCGACCGCGACGGCCTCCTGCGAGTCGGACGGGGCGGTCGTGACGACGTCGAGCCGCACGTCCCCGTCGACCACGACGGGCTCGCCCGTCCCGGGGGGACCGCCCGCGGCGGTGCCGGTGTACGGCGCGACGCTCTCGACGCCCTCGACGTCCTCGATCGCGGCCGCGACGTCGTCGGCGGAGTCCTGCGCGGTGATGACGGTGACGGGCTGCACGGCGCCGGCCGGGAAGTGCTCGGCGAGGACCTCCTGGCCAGCGACGGCGTCGACCGGGGTGAGGAACACGTCGGCCTGGTCGGTGCCCCCGGCGCGGAACGTCGGCAGGAACGCCGCACCGACGACCAGGACGACCGCGGTGACGGCCCACACCGGCCGTGCGTGCCCGGCGACCCAGCGCGCGAGGCGGCCCCACGCGCCGGACGCGTCGGCGGGGTCGTCGGTGGGCGCCGCGTGGTGCCCGTGGGCGACGGCGACCGCGGTGGCAGGACGCGGCACGCGCGGCCAGAACAGGACGCGCGACCACCGGCCGAGCACGATGAGGAACGCCGGCAGCAGCGTCGTCGCGGCGAGGAAGGAGCTCGCGATCCCGATCGCGGCGACGGGGCCCAGCGAGCGGTTCGAGCCGAGGTCCGAGAGCAGGAGGCACAGGACGCCCGCGGCGACCGTGCCGGCCGACGCGCCGATCGGCTCGAGGCACGCGCGCAGGGCGCGGCGCATGGCGGTCGCCGGGTGCTCGGCGTGGCGGAGCTCCTCCCGGTAGCGCGCGACCAGGAGCAGCGCGTAGTCGACGCTCGCGCCGACCACGAGGATCGACAGGATGCCCTGCGACTGCCCGTTGAGCACGAGCACGTCGTTCGCCGCGAGCTGGTAGACGACCAGCCCCGCGAGCGAGAGCGCGAACACCGCCGTGAGGATCACGACGAACGGCAGGAACGGCGAGCGGTAGACGATCACGAGGATGACGAGCACGGCGCCGAGCGCGACGAGCAGCAGCACGCCGTCGATGCCGCCGAACGCGGTGACGAGGTCGGCGACGAAGCCGGCCGGGCCGGTCACCCACGCGCGCAGCCCGACGTCGCCCGCCTCGGTCGCGGTCGCGCCGAGGTCCTGCTCGAGCGAGGCACGCAGGTCGGTGACGAGCACCTCCGCGACGGAGTCCTCGCCGATGCTCTCGTCGGCGGCGTCGGCGTCGACGGAGAAGATCGCGAGCAGCGCCTCGCCGTCCTCGGACGGGACGACGACCGGGTCGCCCACGAGGTAGTCCGCCCACGTGTCGCCGTCGCCGTCGGGTACCTCGCGGTCGGGGACGCCGGTCGCCCAGGTGGACGCCGCCTGCAGCTGCTCCGGGGTGACGTCGCCGCCGTCGTCGGGCTGCATCACGACGAGCGCGGGTAGGGTCGGCGTGTCCACGAACGCGCGGCTCGCCTCGGCGGCCCGCGTGGACTCCGCGGACGACGGCAGGAACGCCGCCGCGTCGTTCTCCTGGACCTGTCCGAGCTTGCCCTGGGCCATGCCCCCGACGGCTCCCACGGCGAGCCAGGCGACGAGCGCGACAGCGACGGCAAGGGCGCGGACCACGGTCGCCCGGCGATTACTCAGCATGCTGAGTATCATGGGCGGAGAAGCGCCGGACGGCAACCGAAGGGATCGACGAGGGTGCGCGACGGCTCGGACGACGCCGACCTGACGGGCGGCGAGGACGCGTTCGACCCGGCGTCGGACGACCCCGCGCAGTGGCCCGTCGGCCGCCTCCTGTCCGCCGCGGCGCGCCGCGTCGAGCGCGAGTGGAACACCCACCTCGGCGGCTGGGACCTCAACCACGCGAGCCTGCCCGTCCTCGTCCACCTGGCCCGTGCACCGCGGTCGCAGCGCGAGCTCGCCGCGCTGTGCGGGGTGACCGAGCAGACGATGAGCCGGGTCCTCGCGCGCATGGAGCGCACCGGCTACGTCCGCCGCGCCCCGCACGAGGAGGACCGGCGCCGGCACGTGATCTCCGCGACGCCCGAGGGTCTCGCGGCGCTCGGCGCGGCCGCCGACCCGCGCCGCGCCGAGGAGGTCGTCACGCGCGGCCTGACCGCCGCCCAGGTCGAGCAGCTGCGCGCCCTCCTCGTGCTGGTCGCCCGGCCCGACCACGTCCGCGGCGCCAGCGCGACGGACACCGACGGGGCCGGCCGGGGTTAGCCTGACGGCCATGCGGTTCGACACGCTCGACCTCGGTACGCGCCTGCTCCCCTACGAGCCCACGTGGGAGCTGCAGCGCGAGGTGCACGCCGCGGTCGCGGCCGGCGAGCGTGAGGACACCGTGCTCCTGTGCGAGCACGAGGACGTCTACACGGCGGGCAAGCGCACGGCCCGCTGGGACCGCCCGACCGACGGCACGCCGGTCGTCGACGTCGACCGCGGCGGGCGCATCACGTGGCACGGCCCGGGCCAGCTCGTCGGCTACCCGATCGTCCGCCTCGCCCAGCCGGTCGACGTCGTGCGCTACGTCCGCGCGCTCGAGGAGGCGCTCATCCGGACGTGCGCGGACCTCGACCTCGAGGCGGTGCGCGTCGAGGGGCGCAGCGGTGTGTGGTTCGCGGCCGACCCCGGCGACGACGTCCGGCCCGCACGGCGCGAGCGCAAGGTCGCCGCGATCGGCGTGCGCGTCGCCCGCGGCGTCACGATGCACGGCTTCGCGCTCAACTGCGAACCCGACCTCCACGCGTTCGACCGGATCGTGCCGTGCGGGATCGACGACGCCGACGTGACGTCGCTGTCGGCCGAGACCGGGCGGCGCGTCACGATCGCCGAGGTCACGCCGCTGGTGCGCGGGCACCTCGTCGCGACGCTCACGCCGCTGCTCGCGGCCTCCGTCGACGCGGGAGCACCCGCCGCCGCGGGCTGACGCCTCAGCCCGCCCCGACCGTCGCGAGCTCCGCGACGAGCTCGCCGGCCCACGACCGCACGTCGTCGAAGTCCCGGAAGTCGCCGGTCTCGGCACGCGTGAGCGCGACCAGCGCACGCTCGTTGAGGTTGAGCTCCGTGCGCTCGATCCGGCCGACGAAGCACCGCGGCTCGCGTGCCCCGACGTGGCGCGCGACGACGTCGACGTCGTCCGGCGCGGTCGGCGGCATCGGCGGGTCACCCACCGGCCCGGACCAGAACAGCCACACCGGCATCGACCGCAGGTGCGCGCCCTGCCGCTCGACGAGGTCCCGCAGGGAGGCCGCCAGCCGTCCGACGTACACCGCCGAGCCCAGCACGGCCGCGTCGTAGCCCGCGACGTGCTCGACCTCGTCGGGGGCGACCTCGTCCACGTCGTGGCCCGCCTCGCGCAGCACGTCGGCGACCACCGCACCGATCTCGCGCGTCGCACCGTGCCGCGACGCGACCGTCATGAGGATCTTCATCGTCCCTCCCCTCGTCGAGCCGGCGTCGCGGGGTCCCGCCGGTCCCGGTCGCCCGGGCGTCTCGCCGACGCCCTCAGCGTCGCGCCGCGCGACGGGCCACCGCGCGGGACCGAGGTCCCGACCGGCTGTGACGTGCGACTCCCCGACCACGCGGCTTGCGCGCGCGGGGTTAGTCTGACGACGTGACGATCGCTCCCGAGGGCCGCCGCATGCTCCGCGTCGAGGCGCGCAACGCCGCGACGCCGATCGAGAAGAAGCCGGAGTGGATCCGGACCCGCGCGACGATGGGCCCCGAGTACAGCGAGCTCAAGGGCCTCGTGAAGCGCGAGGGGCTCCACACGGTCTGCGAGGAGGCCGGCTGCCCCAACATCTTCGAGTGCTGGGAGGACCGCGAGGCGACGTTCCTCATCGGCGGCGACCAGTGCACCCGGCGCTGCGACTTCTGCCAGATCGACACCGGCAAGCCCGCCGACTTCGACGCCGACGAGCCGCGTCGCGTGGCCGCCTCGGTGCAGGCCATGGGCCTCAAGTACGCGACGGTCACCGGTGTCGCCCGTGACGACCTGCCCGACGGCGGCGCGTGGCTGTACGCGGAGACGGTCCGCCAGATCCACGCCGTCAACCCGGGCACGGGCGTCGAGCTGCTGATCCCCGACTTCAACGCGGTGCCCGCCCTGCTCGACGAGGTCAACGAGTCCCGCCCCGAGGTGCTCGCGCACAACGTCGAGACCGTCCCGCGCATCTTCAAGCAGATCCGCCCCGCGTTCCGGTACGAGCGGTCGCTGTCCGTCCTCACGCGGGCGCGCGAGGCCGGGCTCGTCACCAAGTCGAACCTGATCCTCGGCATGGGCGAGACGACCGACGAGGTCAAGACCGCGCTCAAGGACCTGGTCGACGCGGGCTGCGACATCGTGACGATCACGCAGTACCTGCGCCCGTCGCTGCGCCACCACCCCGTCGACCGGTGGGTGCGCCCCGAGGAGTTCGTCGAGCTGTCGGAGCACGCGCAGGAGCTCGGCTTCCTCGGCGTCATGTCCGGGCCGCTCGTCCGCTCGTCGTACCGCGCGGGCCGGCTGTGGGGCCAGGCGATGCGTCACCGCGGCATCGAGATCCCGCCCGCGCTCGCGCACCTCGGCGAGCCGACGACCGCGCGCCAGGAGGCTGCGAGCCTGCTCGCGCGGTGACGTCGACCGGGCACCCGTCCGGTGTCCGGTCCGCACCCCGCGATCGGTAGACTCCGACACCATGGCCCGCGACACGAACGCCACTCCCCCGGCCGCCGGGAAGGTCCGCAAGACCCGCTGGTACCACCAGCTGTGGCAGGCGTACCAGATGACCCGCCAGAGCGACCCGGCGGTGACGTGGCTGCTGCTCGCGGTGTTCGTCGGGATCGTCGCAGTCGGCCTCGTCATCGGCCTCCTGGTCGACTCGATCGTCTACGTGCTGCTGCTGAGCATCCCGTTCGCGCTGCTCGGCGCGATGTTCGTGCTCGCGCGCCGCGCCGAGACCGCGGCCTACACCCGGATCGCCGGCCAGCCCGGTGCGTCGCGCGCCGCGCTCGGCACGATCCGCCGCGGCTGGACGTTCACCGAGGAGCCCGTCAACGTCGACCCGCGCACGCGCGACATGGTCTTCCGCGGCCTGGGCCGCCCGGGCGTCGTGCTCATCGCCGAGGGTGGTCCCGCGCCGCGGCTCGCTCGCCTGCTGGAGGCCGAGCGCAAGCGCACCGCGCGCGTCATCTCCGGCGCCCCGATCACGCTCATCCAGGTCGGCGACGACGAGGGCCAGGTGCCGCTGCGCAAGCTGCCGCGACACGTGCAGCGCCTGCGGCCGTCGCTCACCAAGCAGGAGGTCGCCGAGGTCGGCAAGCGCCTCACCGCGCTCGGTGCCGTGCGCCTGCCGGTGCCGAAGGGCGTCGACCCGATGCGCGCCCGCCCCGACCGCAAGGGCATGCGCGGCCGCTGACCCGGCACGGTCCGGCCCGCTACGGTCCGTCCGTGCGCGACGACCGCTGGAACCACAACACGCACTACCACCCGCTCGCGCTGCGGCTCGCCCCGCAGGCACGCACCGCGCTCGACGTGGGCTCCGGCGAGGGTCTGCTCGTGCGTCGGCTGCGGGACGCCGGCGTCGCGCGCGTCACCGGGGTCGACGTCGACCCGGCCCAGGTCGCGCTCGCACGCGCGGCCTCGGCCGGTGACGGCGGCGTCACGTACGTCGTCGGCGACGCGCTCGACGCACTCGACGGCGAGCCCTTCGACCTCGTCACCTGCTACGCGACGCTCCACCACCTGCCGCTCGAGGACGGGCTGCGTCGCCTGGCGGCCCTCACCGCACCGGGTGGGCGGCTCGTCGTCGTGGGCCTCGCGGGGGTGCGCACCCCCGCCGACCTCGCGCTGAGCGCGGCCGCCGTGCCCGTCGCGGCGGTCGTCGACCGGACGCGCGGGGTGTGGGACCACGGGGCGGCCGTCACGGACCCGCGCGAGGGGTACGGCGAGGTCCGCGACGCGGCGCGCCGGCTCCTGCCGGGGGTGCGCTGGCGGCGGCACCTGTACTGGCGCAGCCTCACGTGGCAGGCGCCGGCCTGACGGCCCGGTCGCGCCGTCGGACCTCGCGTCGTCCGACCGGTCCGCCGCAGGCTCTCGTCAGCGGCGGACGATCGCCGTCCCCGCGAGCCGGTCGTGCAGCCCGCGACCGTCCGAGTCCCACACCACCGCGGGGATGACGAGGCACAGCAGCACCCCGCGGACCAGACCGGACACGAGCCCGGGCGGGCGGCCCACATCGGCGAGCGGCGGTGCCCCCGGGGGCGGGACCGCGACGCGGCGCACGCGCAGCCCGAGCAGCCGGTGGCCCAGCGTGAAGCCGACGGTCCCGACCAGCAGCACGTTCTCGAGGAGGAAGATCAGGAGCGTCGCCGTCGGGGCGCCGCGCGTCAGGTAGAAGCCCGTGCGCTCGACCGGGAAGAACGTCGCGGCGATGAGCAGGCACACCGTCCAGTCGATCGCCAGCGCGGCGACGCGTCGGCCGAGCGGCGCGAGCGCCCCCGAGCCGTCCGGTGGCAGCCCGAGCCGCGCACCGCGCGTCGACGCCCCCGCCGGGGAGCCGCCCTCGAGCCAGGAGCCCATGTCGTCGCGTGAGGTCACGCGTCCAGGGTAGGTGGCCTGTCGGGTATCCCGACGACGCACCCCGCTGCCGGACGTCCGCCCAGGAGTTCGACGGATCGTTACACGGGGGACGCCGACGTAACACGGCGGAAACAACCGCTACACCCCAGAGAAACTCCCCCGCCATAACCTCGGCGGAGCCCGACCCCAGGGTGGACACCAACCGAGGAGCAGCGGATGTTCAGCAAGCCAGAGGAAGTACTGGCCTTCATCAAGAGCGAGGACGTCAAGTTCATCGACGTGCGGTTCTGCGACCTGCCGGGCGTGATGCAGCACTTCAACGTCCCCGCCGCGTCGGTCGACGCCGCCTTCTTCACCGACGGCCAGATGTTCGACGGGTCCTCGATCCGCGGCTTCCAGGCGATCCACGAGTCGGACATGAAGCTCATCCCCGACGTCACGACCGCCTACATCGACCCCTTCCGGGTCGAGAAGACGCTGAACATCAACTTCCACATCGTCGACCCGTACACCGACGAGCCCTACAGCCGCGACCCGCGTCAGGTCGCCGCGAAGGCCGAGGCGTACCTGCGGTCGACCGGCATCGCCGACACCGCCTTCTTCGCCCCTGAGGCCGAGTTCTACGTCTTCGACGACGTGCGCTTCCAGACCCGCCAGGACGCGTCGTTCTACTACATCGACTCCATCGAGGCCGCGTGGAACACCGGTCGCAAGGAGGAGGGCGGCAACCTCGGCCACAAGACGCCCTACAAGGGCGGCTACTTCCCCGTCCCGCCGGTCGACCACTTCGCCGACCTGCGCGACAAGATCGCGCTGCAGCTCGACGCCCTCGGCCTGCAGGTCGAGCGCGCGCACCACGAGGTCGGCACGGCCGGCCAGGCTGAGATCAACTACCGCTTCGACACGCTCGCCAAGTCGGCCGACAAGGTGCAGCTGTTCAAGTACGTCGTGAAGAACGTCGCGCACGAGGCCGGCAAGACCGCGACCTTCATGCCGAAGCCGCTCTTCGGCGACAACGGCTCGGGCATGCACGTGCACCAGTCGCTCTGGAAGGACGGCCAGCCGCTGTTCTTCGACGAGAAGGGCTACGGCGGCCTGTCCGACACGGCCCGCTGGTACATCGGCGGCCTGCTCAAGCACGCGCCCGCGCTGCTCGCCTTCACGAACCCGACGGTGAACTCCTACCACCGCCTGGTCCCGGGCTTCGAGGCGCCGGTCAACCTGGTGTACTCGGCCCGCAACCGCTCCGCGTGCATCCGCATCCCCGTCACCGGCTCGAACCCGAAGGCCAAGCGCATCGAGTTCCGCGTGCCGGACCCGTCGTCGAACCCGTACCTCGCATTCGCGGCCATGCTCATGGCCGGCCTCGACGGCATCCAGAACCGCATCGAGCCGCCGGAGCCGGTCGACAAGGACCTCTACGAGCTGCCCCCCGAGGAGCACGCCCTCATCCAGCAGGTGCCGGGCTCGCTCGGCGAGGTGCTCGACAACCTCGAGGCCGACCACGACTGGCTGACCGCCGGCAACGTCTTCACGCCGGACCTCATCTCGACGTGGATCGACTACAAGCGCTCCGCCGAGGTGGACCCGATCCGTCTGCGGCCGCACCCGCACGAGTTCGAGCTCTACTTCGACGTCTAAACCCCCGTTCCAGAACGCCCCTGGTCGCTGCTCCGACCGGGGGCGTTCTGCTGTCCTGATCTGGATAAACACCGTTCCAACGCGCGTCAACGTGCGTCAGGGCATATCGGACTGTTACTGACCCGCGACTGACCGAGGACTGACCGACGCCTGACCGGTGCGAAAGGGCTAACTGTCACCGGCGCCGCGTACGGTCGGGCGCATGCACCAAGGCGGTTGATCCACACCGACCCGCCCGACCAGGAGCCCATGCCACCGGTCGGCGGCCACGTGCAGCTCGGAGGTGTACGACGGGCGCACCCGGGCGGGACGCCCTGGCGTGCCGCCCTCGCCTGAAGCACCGGCGCCCCTAACGTCGCCACCATGGACGCCGCGCTCATCGTCGCCGTTGTCGTCGCCGTCGTGGCCGCCCTTGGCAGCCTGTCCGCGGCGGTGTGGTCCTACCGCAGCGCCAACCGAATCGACCAGCGCCAGCACCAAGTCGCAGCGCTCAACGACGACCAGGCGTCCATCAACGCGGCTTACGCGGCGTTCATCGCGGCCCTGTCAGAGACAGACCCCGCCGACAAGCGGAAGTTGACGGTTCTCGGGGAGGCCCTGGCAGCCCACCCTCGCGCTACCCCCGCCCTCACCGCCGCCGTGGACCAGTTCCTGGACGTGCTCAGCCCGCAGAACCCCTGGCGCGAGGACCCCACCAGGTCGACCTCGTCGTTCGCCCACACTTTGACGGTCCGGAAAGAGGTCGCGGCCATTAACGCCAGTCTCAACGCCGAACGCGACCGCGCCACCGACAACCACCGGCGCCGGTGGTGGCGCCGAGGCTGACCGCGCCTAGGCGTCGGCGGCGTGTTTCCTGGGCCGTCCGCACGCGGCGGCTGCCATGCTCGGCGCGTGGAACTCGGCACCGTCGTCGCATGGCTGGCCCTCGGGGTGTCCCTGTTCACCGCCTGGCGTCAGCGCAGCCGCGTCCACGTCAACGTGCAGCCGTGGACGCGAGGACGACGAGGCCGTGACGGTGAGCCGTACTGGACCGTCGACCACCGGGTGCTCACGGTCGCCGTTACCGCCATCGGCCGCCCCGTCACCGTGACTGACATTCAGTGGGACACCGTGCCTCCCGGCGGGAACCGGGTTACGCAGGCACCGCCCGACTCCTGGCATCTGCGGACTAATGAACGTCGCTACGGGGACATGCCTGAGCGTCTGCAAGAGGGCGAGTCGTTGTCGTGGTTGCTCCTGGTCACCGCAGACCCCGCGCGCCTGGTCGTCGACGATGGCAGTGGGTTTGCGGACGTCATGGTCACCGTCTACCTGGCCGGGCGTCGGCCCGTACGCAAGCGCGTCAAGGCGGTGCCGCTCTCACGGCCGGAACCGCCCGCCTGACTCCGATACGTCCCGGCGGTCCCGGGCCTCTCGGATGCGGCGCACGCACGCGACCGACCCGCCCGGACACCCCTGGCGTACGACACGACACACGTGCGGCACATGCCGCACGTGCCGAACGTCGCCAGCCTGCCCACGCCAAGTGCGTCATTCGACGCACCTGAAAGGTGACTCAAATGAGTCACCTGGCGCGTCTCGCAGGTGGAACAAATGTGTCACCTGGCACCGTCGCCCGGTATGGCAGTCGCGGCACCGGCCCGGGCCTCGCGGATGCCGCGCAGGCACGCGACCGCACCACCCGGCCACCCATGCGACAACGACCACTCCTAACGCGCCCGCGCCTGACATCCGGCGGACACGCGAGCCGAACCCGGCACCGGCCAGTCACCGGGCCGCTACGTTTCGGGCATGTGGTACGCCACCGACCCTGTACGCGTCATCGTCGAAAGCGGCCCGGACAACCCGTGGGCCGACTGGATGACCCTCGTCGGCGTCATCGTCGGCGCCATCCTCGGCGGTGCCGCCCAGGCATGGGCGGGCTGGCTCAACAACCGGCACGAACGCCGCGTCGCCCTCGGCGACATGCAATATGCGGCCTACCGCGACATGATCCGGATTGCCAAAAACCTAGACTTCAAAATCACCTATTACGCGGACTGCATCGACGCCTGGCGCGGCGCGGCAACGCCCGCCGAGAGGTCCGTCGCCCTGGAGGGCCTGGACGGCGCCGCCGAGGCGCTGAACGTAACGGTCCAGGAATGGGGCGACTACTACGCGCCAACCGTCCTGTTCGGGTCCGACGCGATGTGTAACGCCCTGGCGGACATGAGTGACGCGCTCGCCACGGTCGCGGACGAGGGCCGCGAGGGCGATACCGACGTCATGAGGGCACAGGCCAGGGCAATTAATGAGCGCTACCGCCGAATGATTGTCGCCACCCGGAAAGAATTGGGTGTCGACAAATATCTGCCGGCTCGGGATGCTTTTATCAATTCCGAGGACTAAACGCGCCAACCCAATTTGTCTGAGGATTTGGCGCCCGGGGAGGTATTTCGGCCTTATGCCCGGAGGTGGCTAGGGGCTGTCTCTTATACACCTCTGACGCTGCCGACGAATTAGACGGTGTAGATCTCGGGGGTCGCCGCTTACCGAGAAAAAAAAAACACACGCCGACAGTAAACCTTGCT
>NZ_JAPESW010000026.1 GCF_028527925.1 Cellulomonas fimi | reverse complement strand
CGCCGTCGCGTCGCGTCTCCGCCCCAAGGACCTCGCGCCCGCCGCGCCGCGCACCGACGAGCCGCGCACCGGCCTGTCCATGGGCGAGCACCAGGCGCTGACCACCGCGCAGTGGGGCATCACGCGTGAGGCGCAGGACGAGATCGCGTTCGCGTCGCACCAGCGCCTCGCCGCCGCGTGGGCCGACGGGTTCTTCGACGACCTCGTCACGCCGTTCCGCGGCCAGACGACCGACGGCAACCTGCGCCCCGACACCTCGCTCGAGAAGCTCGCCAAGCTCAAGCCCGTGTTCGGGCTCGGGCTCGACACGCCAGCGACGATGACCGCCGGCAACTCGACGCCGCTCACCGACGGCGCGTCGACCGTCCTGCTCGGCTCGGACGAGTGGGCCGCCGCGCACGACCTCACGCCGCTCGCCGTCGTGGTCGACGCCGAGGCCGCGGCGGTCGACTTCGTGCACGGCGTCGACGGGCTGCTCATGGCCCCGGTCTTCGCGGTCCCGCGCCTGCTGGCGCGCAACGGCCTGACGCTCGACGACCTCGACTACGTCGAGATCCACGAGGCGTTCGCGTCGACCGTCCTCACGACGCTCGCCGCGTGGGAGTCGGAGCAGTTCGGCAAGGAGCGGCTCGGGCTCGACGGGGCTTTCGGGTCCGTCGACCGGGCGCGGCTCAACGTGCACGGGTCCTCGCTCGCCGCGGGCCACCCGTTCGCGGCCACGGGCGGGCGGATCGTCGCCACCATCAGCAAGGAGCTGCACCGGCGCAAGCAGGCCGAAGGGCGCCCCGTGCGGGCGCTGGTGTCCGTGTGCGCGGCCGGCGGGCTGGGCCTCACCGCGATCCTCGAGGCGGCGTGACCATGACCGACACCTACCTCAACCTCGTCAACAGCGGCGTCACGAAGAAGATCGCCAAGCAGCTCGGGCTCCCCCAGCCGACGCCGCTGCGCCGCCACCGTCCCGGCTCCCCGCTGGTCGACGGGCCCGTCCTGGTGCTGGGTCGCGACGACGACGCCGACGCGCTCGCCGCGGTGCTGTCCGGCCCGGCCGGCGGCGCGCCCGGCGCGACGGTCCTCGACGGCTGGGACCTCGAGGTGCACCGGCACGCGAACCCGGACACCCGGTACGCGGCCGTCGTGCTCGTGCTCACCGGCGTGACGCACCCCGACCAGCTCGCGGAACCCGTCCTCGCGGCAGCCGGGACGCTCAAGGGGCTCGCGCGCGGCGGCCGCGTCGTCACCGTCTCGCGCGAGGCGGGCGTCGACGACGCCCCCGCGCTCGCCGCGGCCCGGCAGGGCGTCGACGGGCTGCTGCGGTCGCTCGCCAAGGAGCTGCGCGGCGGGGCGACCGGCAACGGGGTCGTGCTGCGCGAGAGCGTGCCCGTGACCGCGCCGTCCGTGCTCGGCGCCCTGCGGTTCTTCCTGTCCGCGCGGTCCGCGTTCGTCGACGGGCAGCTGCTGACCGTCGCGTCGGACGCGGGCGCGCTGCCGGCGTCGTGGGACTTGCCGCTCGACGGGCGCGTCGCGGTCGTGACCGGAGCCGCGCGCGGCATCGGCAAGGCGATCGCGCAGACGCTGGCCCGCGACGGTGCGACCGTCGTCGCGGTCGACGTGCCCGCGGCCGGTGAGCAGCTCGCCGCCGTCGCCAACGAGATCCACGGCACCGCGCTCCAGCTCGACGTCACGGCCGACGACGCAGGCGCGCGCATCCTCGCGCACGCCCTCCAGCGGCACGGGCGGCTCGACGTCGTCGTGCACAACGCCGGCATCACGCGCGACAAGCTGCTCGCCAACATGACCCCCGACAAGTGGGAGTCCGTGCTGGCGGTCAACATCGCGAGCCAGCTGCGGATCAACGAGGCGCTGCTCACGTCGGGCGACTTCACCGACGCGCCGCGCATCGTCTCGCTCGCGTCGACGTCGGGCATCGCGGGCAACCGCGGCCAGACCAACTACGCGGCGTCGAAGGGCGGCGTCATCGGCATGGTCCGCGCGACCGCGCCGCTCCTCGTCCCGTTCGGCGGCACCGCCAACGCGGTCGCGCCGGGCTTCATCGAGACCGAGATGACCGCGCGCATCCCCGCCGTCACGCGGCAGGTCGCGCGGCGGCTCAACTCGCTCCAGCAGGGCGGCCTGCCCGTCGACGTCGCCGAGGCGGTCGCATTCCTCGCGTCCCCCGCCGCGGGTGGCGTCGTGGGCGAGACGCTGCGCGTCTGCGGGCAGAACCTGGTGGGCCGGTGACGACGGTCGTCCTGCCCGCCGTCCCCTCGCTCGGCGGGCTCTACGCGCGCGGCGCGGCGGCGACGGGTCGGCTGGCCGTCGCCCGCCGCGTCGGCCGGGCGCCGACGAACCTGCCCGACGTCGTGCACGAGGTGCGAGGCGTGCGCGCCCACGCCGACCACCTGACGGCGTACCAGCACCTCGTCGGGGAGTCCGCGTCGGACCGGCTGCCCGCCGGGTTCGTGCACGTGCTCGCGTTCCCCGTCGCGTTCGCCGTCATGGTGCGGCCCGACTTCCCGCTGCCCCTGCTCGGGCTCGTGCACGTCGCGAACCACGTGGTGCAGCACGCGCCCGTGACCCTGGGCGACGTGCTCGACGTCCGCGCGTGGGCCGAGGGGCTGCGTCCGCACCGGGCGGGCACGACCGTCGACCTGGTCGCGGAGGTCCGCGTCGGCGACGCGCTCGTCTGGCGGGGCGTCTCGACGTACCTCGCGAAGGGCGTCCGGCTCGCGGGCCGGCCCACCGACGACGACGAGCGGTCCGAGTTCGTCGCACCGCAGCCGACCGGGCGGTGGAAGCTCGCGGGCGACACCGGTCGCCGCTACGCGGCCGTGTCCGGCGACCACAACCCGATCCACCTGTCCGCGGTCTCCGCGAAGGCCCTCGGGTTCCCGCGCGCCATCGCGCACGGCATGTACACCGCCGCCCGCGCGCTGGCCGACGTCGGGGCGACGCGCGGCGACGCGTTCACATGGTCCGTCGAGTTCGCGAAGCCCGCGCTGCTGCCCGGCACGGTGACCGTCCGCGTCGCCCCCGACGGCGACGGCACCACGACGTTCGCCGGCTGGGACGCCCGCACGGGCAAGCCCTACCTCACGGGCACGGTCGTCCGGCGCTGACCCCGTCCGCTGCCGGGCCGGGCGAACCATCGTGCGTCGCCCGCTCCGTCAGTGGTCGACGTCCTCGCCGAGGTCCGTGCGCAGCGGCGTCGACTCGTCGAGGATCCGCTCCAGCTGACGCGCGCACCGCAGCCGCACCAGCCCGACGAACGCGAGCGCCATCGCAACGGTGACGACGGCCCCCTTCCCCGTCACCGACGGGACGCGCACGAGCGCCATCACCGCCGGCAGGCACATGACGAGCGCGGCGTAGCCGACCATCCAGTGCCGGTCGCGGCGCAGGGAGAGCTCACCTCGCAGGCTCAGGTGCGGGTCGCGGTTCATGCCTGACCCATCGGCGCGCGCGGCCACCGGTTCAAGGTGTCGCGCGGGTGAGTCGCCCGGGTGGGGGACGCTACTGCGGCCCGTCAGCCCGTCGACGCCACCAGTCCCAGGCCACGCCACGCCCGCTCGACGTCCACGTCCGCTCCGACCGGACGACGGCCTCGCGTCGCCGACGACGCAGCACCTCCCGGGGCGTCTCCCCGCGGGTCGAGCGCCACGGACCGTCGGGCTCGGCGCGCACCATCAGCATGTAGTCGCCGCCGTCGCGCTGGCATCGCGAGACGCCCGCGACGTGCGCCTCGGCCGCGGTCGCGAACGGCCCGGCGACGTGGGCGTCCGAGGCGCGCGTCGTCGACGCCGCCAGGTACAGCACACCGAACTCGCGAGACGACTGCGCCACGGGTACCCCACACCGTCGTGCTCCACCGGCCGCGTGTCCCGAGCCTGGACGGCCAGTCTGCCCGAGCCGCACGTGCGGAGCCGGGACCGTGGGCCCATGGCAGGCCGGCGCTCCACGGTCTGCGTCGTCGACGCGCGTCCGCTCCCCGCTCCCGGCGACGACTGCTCGCCGTGCGATCAGGGCTGGAGGCGGGTGGCCTCCCACGTCGCGCCCATGCGGACGTACTGGAGGCGGCGGTGGAGGCGGTCGGGGCTGCCGTACCAGAGCTCGACGGCGTCGGGGACGACGCGGTAGGCGACCCAGTCGGCCGGCCGCACGACGGGTCCCTCGGCGGCGGCCAGCCGGGCGGCCTCGGCGCGCAGGTCCGGCTCGGAGGTCAGCGGACGGCTCTGCCGAGAGGCGGCCGTCGCGGCCTGCGCGTCGCGCGTCCGGCGGGCGAACAGCGTGTCGGCGACGTCGTCGGGCAGCACCTCGACCGCGCCGGTGACGTTGACCTGCTGGAGCGTCTCGCGCCAGTAGACCGTGAGGGCGGCGCGCGGGCGGGCCGCGAGGTGGCGGCCCTTGCGGCTCGTCGTCGAGCTGCCGAACACGAGTCCGTGCTCGTCGACGGTCTTGAGCAGGACGGTGCGGGTGCGCGGGTCGCCGTGCTCGTCGACGGTGGCGAGGGTCGCGGCGAACGGCTCGCGCAGACCCCGCTCCCGTGCGGAGTCGAACCACGCGCGCACCAGCGGCATCGGCTCGCGCGGCGGGTCGTCGAACTCGGGCAGGACGAGCGACGTGTCGCCCGACAGCGTCGCCTCGCCGGGCTCGTGCGCTGGGCTCATGCGCTCACCCAAGCACAGCCCGTCCCGGGGGACGGGCCGCACGGTCTCCCCGCCGCGGTCCGCTAGCCCGTGGGCGTCTCGGCGCGCACGCCGTCGTCGCCCGGGGCGTCGCCGGACTCGGCGGCCGCGTTGGCGGGGCTCGTCGCGAGCGTCACGCACCCCGCGAGCGCGACGGCGGTCGCCGCGGCGGCAGGGACGGCCCACCCGTCGCGCACGAAGTCGCCGAGGACCGTCAGGCCGACGACCCCGGGCACGACGACCTCGATGACCGAGACGATCGCGGCCGCCGTGCCGACCGACCCGCGTTCGAGCGCCCGGAGGTACGCGAGGGCACCAGCGCCGCCGCCGACGACGATCGGGATCGCGAGGGGCTGGAGGACCGTGTCGAGCAGGTCGCCGTCGGCGTGCGCGGCGCGTGCCGCGATCGCGGCGATCGAGTAGCCGAGCCCGCCGAGGACGGCGAGCAGGACCGGAGGTCCGGACCGGTAGGCGGCGACGGTCGCGACGGCGACGACGACGGCGGCGGCGATCGTCGTGCCGTCGAAGCCCGCGGGCGGGTGGACGGCGGGCTGCTCGCCCCCGGCCGCGGCGACCACGACGAGCGCGGCGACGACCGCGACGACGGCCGCGACGTCGAGGGGGCGCACGGTCGCGTGCAGGACGACCCGGGCGAGCAGCACGACGACCACGAGCGACGCCGCGATCACGGCCTGCACGACGAACAGCGGCAGGTGGTCGAGGGCCGCCAGGGAGAGCAGCCAGGCGACGCCGTCGAGGACGAACGCGGCGACGACGAGCGGCTGCAGAACGGCGCCCAGCCCGCGCGCCCGGCGGGCGCCGACCGCCTGCACGATCGTGCTGACGCCGTACCCGACCGACGACGCGACCGCGGCGAGCAGCGAGCCGATCACGCCGGCCGCCCCGCGGCCGGGCCGGACGTGCGCCCGCAGGTCACGTCGGCTGCCCGACGTTCCCGAGGAAGCGCCCGATCACCGGGATCTCCGTGACCCCCTCGGCACCGGCCATGACGACGGCCTGCGTCGCGACGTACTCGACCGAGTCGAGGATCGTGTAGCGCGGCACCCAGCTCGGGTCGAACTTCTCGTTGAACTGCCCGAGCGTCGCCATCTGGGTGCCCTGCGAGAGCCGTTGCAGGACCGGCCGGGTGAGCTGGTCGAGGCGCGACCCGCCGCCGTCCTCGTTCTCCAGGACCTCGCGCAGCACCGCGAAGTTGAGGCCGAGGCCCGTGTGCCCTCGCGCCTTGAGCTCGGCGATCGTGTGCACGATGTTCGTGTCGATGATGCCGTTGGGCAGGCCCTCGACGTCGAGGCGGCGACGCATGACGTCGAGCGACCAGCCGCCGATCGCGGGCGCGGGCACCCACTGGCAGAACGCGTCGACGCGTCCGGCCGGCGTCTGCGTGACGGACATGAGCAGGCCCGTGTCCGCGGGGTCGAACAGGCGGGACAGGGTCATCGAGAAGCCACGCTCGGTCTCGCCGCGACGGGACTCCTCGCTCATCGCCTCGATCTGCGCGCGCAGGTGCGGGTCGATCGTCGCCGGGTCGTGGAACGTCGTCGTGTAGCCGGCGCGCTCGACACGTCCGACGGCCTGCCGCAGCGACTTGTGCGACCCGCCGGCGGTCGTGAACGTCGTGCAGTCGACGATCGCCTCGTCGCCCAGGTAGACGACGCGCAGGCCCGCGGCCTCGTAGACGCCGAGCCAGTCCTGCCCGGCGCCGATGACCGCGACGGACCAGCCGTAGTCCTCGGTGTAGTCGAGGAACTCGGCCCACGTCTGCTCGCGCTCCTCGGGCGGGCCGACCGGGTCGGGCGACACGAGCGCCACACCGCCGCGCACGGAGTGCGCCACGACGGACCGGCCGACGAAGAACCAGTCCTTGTCGTCGCGCAGCGCGAAGTAGTCGAGGGTCCCGGTCCCCCAACGCTGGACGACCGCCCGGGCTCGCTCGCGCTCCTCCCGGTGGTCCGCCGCGTTCAGGCGACGCGGGCGGCGGGGTGACGTGAGCGTCCACAGCAGCGTCAGCAGGAACGCGAGCTCGAGCACGAACTCGACCGGGCTGAGGACCCGCGCGAGCCGCTCGACCTCGTCGGTGCCCGGGTCCCTGACCAGCACCCACACGACCAGCCCGACCGTGGTGACGACGACGAAGACCACGGCGAACACGACGAGCAGCACGGCGCGGCGCACGTCGCGCCGGTTCGGCAGCACGGGGAAGCTCGTGCGCTGCGTCGCGAGCCAGACGGCGCCCACGACGACCGCCGCCGCGAACAGCACGTCGAGCCCGCGCACGAGGTGCAGCAGGGCCGACGCGACGAGGAGTCCGAGCGTGAGGATCCACGACAGCCGGTGACCCCGCCGAAGACCGCGCGCGGTGAACAGCAGGACGATCGACACCGTGATGAGCGCGGGGCGGGCCGACGTCGTGCCCGCGTCCGGGACGATGTCGTCGAAGAGCGCGAGGTCGCGCCAGACGCCGCGCAGGAGGCTCGACACGAGCCCGAGGACCGCGAGCAGCCACACGGTGCGCGACGCGAGCACGCGGACGTGGACGCGACGGCGCTGCTCGTCGAGCGCGGAACGGTCGACCCGCGGGAGGAGCACGCTGCCCGGCATGCGCCCAGTCTGCCGGGGCCGCCGGTCGGCGCACCCTCCGCGCCGGGTGAGACAGCGCGCGGCGACCGGTGGCCCGACGGCCGGTGGGGTCAGGCGTCGGACGGTGCGGTCGCCAGCCGGGCCAGCAGGCCGTCGCGGACCGCGGGCCACTCGTCGGGCAGGATCGAGAAGTACGCCGAGTCGCCGCGCGTCCCGTCGGGCGCGAGGCGGTGGCTGCGCAGCACGCCCTCCGGCACCGCGCCGAGCCGCCGGATCGCCGCGACGGACCGGGTGTTGCGCGTGTCGGCGCGGAACGCCACACGCGCCATGCCCCACGTCTCGAACGCGTGCGTGAGCATCAGCAGCTTGCAGGCGGGGTTGTTCGACGTCCCCCACCAGCGCGGCGCGTAGTAGGTGTGCCCGATCTCGACGCGCAGGACGTGCGGGTCGTGGTCGTAGAACGACGTGCTGCCCCGCACCTCGCCGGTCGCCGCGTCGAGGACGGCCAGCGCCAGGCGTCCGGGCGCCGCCTGCGCGCGCCGGACCTCCTCGCGCCAGCCGTCGACGCCGACCGGCAGCGGGGACGACATGCCTGCCCAGACCCGGTCGTCGACGAACGCCGCGAGCCCTTCCGCGTGGGACTCGTCGAGCGGGACCAGCCGGACACCATGACCTGCGAGCGTGACGTCGTGCAGCACGCCCGCAGCCTGGCACGCCGTGGCAGGGTGGCCCGCATGGAATCCCGCACGCTGGAACGCGACGGCGACCTCGACGCGCTCGACCTGGTCGGCGCGGACCTCGACGGCCAGGACGGGTCCCACTCCCGGATCCTCGAGTGCACCTTCACGGACTGCTCGCTCGACGGCGTGCGCCTCGACGGGACGCGCGCGTCCGACACGACGTGGACACGGGTGCGGGCCGGGTCGCTGTCCGCGGTGTCGGCGACGTGGCTGGACTGCCGCTGGGAGGCGTCGCGGCTCGGCGCCGTGGAGGCGCACGGGTCGGAGTGGACCCGCGTCGAGCTGCACGGCGGCAAGGTCGACTACCTCAACCTCCGCGAGGCGCGGCTCGCCGACGTGCGCCTGGTCGGGGTGGTCGTCGACGAGCTGGACCTGGCACGCGTGACGGCACGCAAGGTCGTGCTCGACGACTGCCGCGTGCGCCGGCTCGACGTGTCCGGCGCGCGCCTCGAGGACGTCGACCTGCGCGGCGTCGTCGGGCTCGAACGCATCGACGGCCTCGACGGCCTGCGGGGCGCCCGCATCACGCAGGAGCAGCTCCTCGACCTCGCCCCGCTCGTCGCCGACCACCTGGGCATCGTCGTCGGCTGACGGGGCCGCACGCCGGACCGGGCCGTCAGGCGTCGGGCGCCCGAGCCGTCGCGCGTCGGGGCGGCGTCAGTCGTCGAGGGCCGGGCCGCACGCGGCGGCCGCGGTCGCGGCGAGGGCGTCGAGGCCGTGGACCTGCACGAGCGGGCGGGTGTCGTCGACGACCGTCCAGCACGCGTCGACGACGTCGTACCGGGCGGCCGGGCCGTCGGCGAGGTAGCGGCGCAGCGCGTCGACGAGGCGGTCGACGGCCTCGCTCGTCGTGCCGACGCCGACCGACGCGCGGATCGCGCCACCCGACGAGCCGAGGTGCGCGAGGAGCGGGTGCGCGCAGAACCGGCCGTCGCGGACGCCGATGCCGTGCTCGGCGGACAGGTACGCGGCGACCAGGCCCGGGTCGTGGCCGGGGACGGTAAACGTGAGGACCCCGACCGGGTCGGCGGAGTCGGACCAGATGCGCGCGATCTCGACGCCCGCGATGGTGCTCAGGCCGTCGACGAGGCGCGCCCGCAGGGCCTCCTCGTGGGCCAGCAGCGCACCGGCCGGCAGCGCGGCGAGCCGGTCGCAGGCCTCCGCGAGCGCGATCGCGCCGATGACGTTGGGCGACCCGGCCTCGTGCCGCGCGGGCGCGGGCTGCCAGACGGTCCGGTCGGCGCGCACGTCGCGCACCGCACCTCCCCCTGCGAGGTACGGCGTGCCCGTGTCGAGCCAGTCGCGGCGGCCGACGAGCGCGCCCGCGCCGAACGGCGCGTACGTCTTGTGGCCGGAGAACGCGACGTAGTCGGCACCGGTGCGGGCGAGCGAGAACCCGCGGTGCGGGACGAGCTGCGCGCCGTCGACCGCGACGCGCGTGCCCTCGGCGTGCGCGAGCGCGACGACCTCGTCGATCGGCAGCGCCTCGCCCGTGACGTTGGACGCGCCGGTGATCGTGAGCAGCGCGTACGGCTGGGTCGCGAGCTCGGCGCGCAGCGCGTCGAGCGTGTCGGCGACGGTCCGGCCGATCGGCAGGATCGTCGTGGTGTTGCCGTGCCGCTGCGACGACTGCACCCACGGCAGCAGGTTGGCGTGGTGCTCGACGTCGAGGACGAGGACCTTGCCACCCGCGGGGACGACGCCCGCGAGCAGGTTGAGCGAGTCGGTCGTGTTGCGCGTGATGATCGCGACGTCGTCCGGGCGGGCGTCGACGAACCGCGCGATGCTCTGCCGCGACGACTCGTAGAGCGCCGTCGAGACCTGCGACAGGTACCCGGCGCCGCGGTGCACGGACGCGTAGAGCGGCAGCACCTCGGTCACGCGTGCGGCGACGGACGCGAGCGCGGGCGCGCTCGCGGCGTAGTCGAGGTTCGCGTAGACACGCTGGGTGCCGTCGACGAGCGGGACGGTGGTGTCACCGCCGACGACGGGGAGCAGGGCGGCGACGGGCTCGCGGGTCGACACCGAGGCGTCGACCTCGGCACAGGACGTGGTCTCGGCGATGACGGACATGGTGCTCCTCACGGGTCCGTGGGACCCGGCACCGCCGGCCCCCGCGCTTGCCGTCCGCCGGGCGGCGGTCGGCCTGGTCGTCACCCGGGGCACCCCACCGCGGAGGAGGGTTGCCGGCCAGCGAGCCGGGGCTTCGCGCTGGCGCTCATGACCTGACGACGAGGGTTCCGTCGGCGCCGGGGATGTGTCAACGGGACACGGCAGCCGTCTCGGATGACGGGACGCGATGTCCACTCCTTGGCGCGGCGGCGGTCGTCGCGCGTAGCATCACCGCAACCATCCAGAGCGGCCGAGAGATCTGGCTCGACGACGCCGCAGCAACCCCCCGGTCCGCCGGGCGAGGGTGCTACCGCCAGGACCGATGGAGGAACGCGATGCCGTACGCCGGTGACCTGACCCCGCAGCAGGCGTGGGACCTGCTCACGTCCGACGAGCGCGCCCTGCTCGTCGACGTGCGCACCGACGCCGAGTGGCGGCAGATCGGCATCCCCGACGCGACCGAGATCGGCGGCCGCGCGGCGCTCGTCGAGTGGACGACCCCGCAGGGCCTCAACCCGCGGTTCGTCGACGAGCTCGCCGAGGCCGGCCTCGAGCCCGGCGACGAGCGGCCCGTCGTCTTCCTGTGCCGCTCGGGCGTCCGCTCGGTCGCCGCCGCGCAGGCCGCGACCGCCGCGGGCTTCGGCCCCGCCTACAACGTGCTGCGCGGGTTCGAGGGCGACGTCGGCCCCGACGGTCAGCGCGGGCACGTCGGGTGGCGCGCCGAGGGTCTGCCCTGGACGACGCTGTGACCGCCGACCGCGTGCCGGGCCGCGTGCCCGGCCCGGGCGACTGGGACGACCGGTCCGTCGACCGCTCCACGCTGCGGCCCGACACGCTCGCCGTGCGCGGCGGGCTCGTCCGGTCCGAGTTCCAGGAGATGTCCGAGGGCCTGTTCCTCACGCAGGGCTACGTGTACGACTCCGCCGCGCAGGCCGAGTCCGCGTTCGCCGGTGACGTCGACCGGTTCCTCTACTCGCGCTACTCCAACCCGACGGTGTCGACGTTCGAGGAGCGGCTGCGCCTGCTCGACGGCGCCGAGGCCGCCTACGCGACCGCGACCGGGATGTCGGCCGTGTTCACGGCCCTCGCGGCGCTCGTGCAGCAGGGCTCGCGCATCGTGTCCGCGCGCGCGCTGTTCGGGTCGAGCGTGGTGATCTTCGACGAGATCCTCGCCAAGTGGGGCGTGCGCACGGACTACGTCGACGGGCACGTCCTGTCGCAGTGGGAGGAGGCGCTCTCGACGCCGGCCGACGTCGTGTTCTTCGAGACGCCGTCCAACCCCATGCAGGACCTCGTCGACATCGCCGCCGTGTCCCGCCTCGCGCACGCCGCCGGCGCGACCGTGATCGTCGACAACGTGTTCGCGACGCCCGTCCTGTCCCGGCCGCTCGACCTCGGCGCCGACGTCGTCGTGTACTCCGCGACCAAGCACATCGACGGCCAGGGCCGCGTGCTCGGCGGCGCGATCCTCGGCTCGACCGAGTACGTGCGCGGGCCCGTCCAGACGCTGATCCGCAACACCGGCCCGTCGCTGTCCCCGTTCAACGCGTGGGTGCTGCTCAAGGGGCTGGAGACGATGTCCCTGCGCGTGCGTCACCAGGCCGCGTCCGCCCTGACGCTCGCCGGGTGGCTCGAGCAGCACCCCGCGATCGAGTCCGTCCGCTACCCGTTCCTGCCGTCGCACCCGCAGCACGACCTCGCGCGCGCCCAGCAGACCGGCGGCGGCACGGTCGTCACGCTCAACCTCCGCGTCCCCGAGGGCGCGACGCCCGACGTCGCGAAGAAGACGACGTTCGCGTTCCTCGACGCGCTGCGGGTCATCGACCTGTCGAACAACCTCGGCGACGCCAAGTCGATCGTCACGCACCCCGCGACGACGACGCACCGCAAGCTCGGCCCCGAGGGCCGCGCCGCCGTCGGCATCGCGGAGTCGACCGTCCGCCTGTCCGTCGGGCTCGAGGACGTCGAGGACCTCCGCGACGACCTCACCCAGGCCCTGGACGTCGCGGCCGGCTGACCGTCGGTCCCGCCCCAGCGCCCACCCTCTCCCGTGCCGCCGAGTTCGTCGCTCCGCGTCGAGTTCGTCGGCGCGATCTGACGAACTCGGCGCGAGCTGACGAACTGGCGATGAGCCCGCCGAGCGGCCGTCGATCAAGGACGGGGCCCGCACTGCCGATGACCTGCGCATGCGCGCTCCGCGGCCGGTGTTCGTCGTCCCGCTCGCCGTCGTCGCCGCCGGCGCGGTCGCGGCCGTGACCGTGCCCGGGGTCCTGCGGGTCGTCGACGAGCACCTCCGGGCGGAGGCCGTCGACCGTGCGACCGCGCTCCCCGCGCCTGACGGGGCCGTCGAGCTGACCGGCTGCCACGCCGACGACCTCATCGCCTGCTGGGGCGTCGACCGGGCCGTCACGGACGTCGCCGCCGACCTCGCCGCCCGGCTGGGCGCCACCGACAGCGGCACGCTCGAGCACGACTGCTCACCGACCCTCGTGGCGCCCGACCTCGAGTCCGCCACGTGCCACGTGTTCCTGCGTCTCGAGCGCGGCCACGGGGTGTTCGCGTTCGTCGACCCGACGGTCGACCGCGACGAGGACAGCGCGTCCGTCGTGACGGGCGCCTCGGTCTCGCTCAGCGCGTGGTGAGGGCGGGGTCGAGCGCCTGACGGGCCAGGCCGGCCCGGCGGACGCCGTGCTCAGTCGGGCGACACCTCGGTGACGCGGCCGTCCTCGACGTGCCAGCGGCGCGTGAGGCGGACGGTGTCGAGCATCCGGCGGTCGTGCGTGACCAGCAGGACCGTGCCGTCGAAGGACTCCATCGCCTGCTCGAGCTGCTCGATCGCGGGCAGGTCGAGGTGGTTGGTCGGCTCGTCGAGGACGAGCAGGTTGACGCCGCGGGCCTGGAGCAGCGCGAGCGCGGCCCGGGTGCGCTCGCCGGGGGACAGCGACGCGGCCGGGCGGCCGACCTGGTGGCCTGCGAGGCCGAACTTGGCGAGCAGCGTCCGCACGTCGGCGGTCGTCCAGTCGGGGACCTCGCGCGCGAACGCGTCGCCCACGGGCGCGTCGCCCTCGAACGCGGCGCGCGCCTGGTCGACCTCGCCGACGAGCACGCCCGGACCGAGCGCCGCGCTCCCCTCGTCGGGCGCGACGCGCCCCAGGAGCAGCGCCAGCAGCGTCGACTTGCCGGAACCGTTGGGGCCGGTCACGGCGACGCGGTCCTGCCAGTCGAGCTGCACGTCGACCGGCCCGAGCGTGAAGTCGCCGCGTCGCACGACCGCCGCGCGCGCCGTCGCCACGACCGCACCCGACCGGGGTGCCGCGGCGATGCTCATGCGGAGCTGCCACTCCTTGCGCGGCTCCTCGACGACCTCCAGGCGCTCGATCATCCGGTCCGTCTGGCGGGCCTTCGCCGCCTGCTTCTCGGTCGTCTCGCCGCGGTGGTGCTTGACGTTCTTGTCGTTGTCGGTGGCCTTGCGGCGGGCGTTGCGGACGCCCTTCTCCATCCACGCGCGCTGCGTGCGCGCCCGCGCCTGGAGGGCGTCGCGGCGCGCGGCGTAGTCCTCGAACGCCTCGCGCGCCTGGCGGCGGGCCGTCGAGCGCTCGTCGAGGTACGCGTCGTACGACCCGCCGTAGGTCGCGACGCGCTGGAGGCTGCGGTCGATCTCGACGACGCGCGTCACGGTCCGTGCGAGGAACTCGCGGTCGTGGCTCACGACGACGACCGGCGCCTGGACGCGGTCGACGAACTCCTCCAACCGGTGCAGGCCGTCGGTGTCGAGGTCGTTCGTCGGCTCGTCGAGCAGGTACAGGTCGAACCGGGACAGCAGCAGCGCCGCGAGCCCGACGCGCGCCGCCTGCCCGCCCGACAGCGCGGTCATGGGCAGGTCGAGGTCGACGGTCAGGCCGAGGTCGTCGGCGACGACGCCGAGCCGCGCGTCGAGGTCCGCGCCGCCGAGGGACATCCACCGCTCGAGCGCCTCGGTGAACCGGTCGTCGGCGCCGGGCTCCTCCGCCGCGAGCGCGTGCGACGCGTCGTCCATCTCGGTCTGCGCGTCGGCGACGCCGGTGCGCCGCTCGAGGAACGTGCGGACCGTCTCGTCGTCCTTGCGCTCGACCTCCTGCACCAGGTAGCCGACCTGCGCGGTCGGCGGCGACAGGCTGACCGTCCCCGTCTCGGGCGCGCGGCTGCCCGCGAGGATGCGCAGCAGCGTCGTCTTGCCCGCGCCGTTGGGCCCGACGAGCCCGACGACGTCGCCGGGCGCGACGACGAGGTCCAGGCCGGAGAACAGCTCGCGGTCGCCGAACGCGGCCGACACGGCGCGGGCCTGCAGGGTCGCACTCATGCGCCCATCCTCCCCGACGGCGGCGGCCCGGTCCGACGTCAGCGGGCGGCGTCGACGAGGACCGCGATGCCGTCGAGCAGCCGCGCGAGGCCGAACTCGAACGCCCGGTGCGGGTCGTACGCGGCCTGGTTCGCCTCGCCGGCGACGGGTCCGACGCGGGCGACCGTCGGGTAGGCGTCGGCGTCGAAGACCTGGTCGACGTAGGGGGCGGTCGCCTCCCACCACTGCTCCTCGCTGATGCCGGTCGCCTGCTCGGCCTGCGCACGGTCGAGCACGCCGCGCGCGGCCCCGCCGACGAACCCGTTCACGAGCGTCACGACCGCGTCCATCGTGACCTCGTCGAGGCCCGTGCCGTCGACCGCGCGGAGCTCGACCTCGTACTTCGCCATGACGTTCGGGCCGAGCGGCGGGCGGCCCATCGTGGCGACCTGGAGGAGCCAGGGGTGGCGCGCGAAGACGGCCCAGTTGGCGCGGGCGACGGCCTCCAGGCGGTCGCGCCAGTCCGTCGCCGGGTGCGCGGCCGGCTCGGCGGGGGCCTCGTCGGCCAGGCCGCCGAGGGCGTCGACGACCTCGCCCAGCACCGCGTCGACCATGAGGTCGACGAGCTCACCCTTCCCGGGGACCCACGTGTAGAGGGTCATGGCGCCGACGCCGAGCTCGGTCGCCACGCGGCGCATCGAGAGCGCGGCGAGCCCCTCGGCGTCCGCGAGCGCCACGGCCGTCGCGACGACGCGGTCCACGGACAGCCCGGCGGCGGCGCCGCGGCCGCGCGGGGCGGCGGGCTCGGCCGTGCGCCAGAGCAGGGCCATGCTGCGGGCGGGGTCGCCGGTCCCGGTGTGCTCGGTCATGACCTCATCCTCCCCGCCGGGAACAGGTGGAGGCGTCCGCGCGTTCTTGTCGTACGCTGTACGATAAGCGCTCCCGTCCGAGGAGGTCCACCCATGCCCACGTCCACCGGATCCCCGACCACCCGCGCGGCCGGCACCGCGACCGCGGCGACCGCCGCGCCCGCCGTCCGGGTCCGCGGCCTCACCCGCCGCTACGGCGGCACGACCGTGCTCGACGGGCTCGACCTCGACGTCGAGCACGGCACCGTCCACGCCCTGCTCGGTCCGAACGGCGCGGGCAAGACGACCACCGTCCGGATCGTCTCCACGCTGCTCGACCCGCACGGCGGCACCGCGCACGTCGCCGGGTACGACGTCGTCCGCGACGCCGCGCAGGCGCGCCGCCGCCTCGGTCTCGTCGGCCAGCACGCCGCGGTCGACGAGATCCTCGGCGGACGCGACAACCTCGTGATGTTCGGCCGCCTCTCGCACCTCGGCACGCGCGACGCCCGGCGCCGCGCCGACGAGCTGCTCGACCGGTTCGCCCTCCTCGACGCCGCCGACCGGCCCGTCGGCACCTACTCCGGCGGCATGCGCCGACGGCTCGACCTGGCCGCCGGGCTCGTGCTCGACCCGGAGGTGCTGCTGCTCGACGAGCCGACGACGGGACTCGACCCGGGCGGGCGGCGCGAGGTCTGGCAGTCCGTGCGCGAGCTCGTCGCCGGCGGGACCGCGGTGCTGCTCACCACGCAGTACCTCGAGGAGGTCGACCAGCTCGCGTCGCAGGTGAGCGTGCTCGCCCGCGGCCGGCTCGTCGCCCGCGGGACGCCCGACGAGCTCAAGGCGTCCATCGGCCAGGACCGGCTCGACGTCGTCGTCCGCGCCGAGACCGACCTGCCCGCTGCGCGTGCGGCGCTCGACGCCGTCGGCACCGACGTCGAGACCGACGTCGCCACCCGGCGCGTCACCGCCACGGTCACCGACCGGGTCGCGGCACTCACGCACGTGGTCCGCACGCTCGACGACGCACGCGTCCCCGTCGACGACGTCGCCCTGCGACGACCGACCCTCGACGAGGCGTTCCTGCACCTCACCGGGGCTCCGGCCGCGACCGCCGACGGCTCCGCCACCGACCCCACCGCCAGCGCGACCGCCGAGGAGGTCTCCCGATGACCACGACCACCGTGCCCGCTCCCGTCGCGACGGCCGTCCCGTCGGGCGGCCCGTCGTGGGCCCTGCGGGACGCCTGGACCGTCACCCTGCGCGACCTCGGCCACTGGCGTCGCCAGCCGTGGGACCTGATGATCGGCCTCGCGTTCCCGCTGCTCCTGCTGCTGATGTTCGGCTACCTGCTCGGCGGCGCGATCGACGTCCCGGGCGGGTACATCGAGTTCCTGTTCCCCGGCATGCTCGCCGTGACCATGGCCTTCGGCCTGGAGTCGACCATGACGGCCGTCTCCACCGACGTGCAGCGCGGCGTGACCGACCGGTTCCGGTCCCTGCCGATGTCCCGGTCCGCGGTGCTGCTCGGCCGCGCGATCGCCGACATGCTCTCGTCGCTCGTCGGGCTGCTCGTCCTGCTCCTCGGCGGGCTGGCCGTCGGGTGGCGGTGGCACGAGGGCCCCGGCAGCGCGCTCCTCGCGGTCGGGCTGCTGCTCCTGCTGCGATTCGCGTTCCTGTGGCTCGGCATCTGGCTCGGGCTGCTGTTCCGCGGCCAGGGCGGCGTGACCGCCGTGCAGATCCTCGTCTGGCCGTTCGCGTTCCTGTCGAACGCGTTCGTGCCGATCTCGACGATGCCGGGGTGGATCGAGGCGCTGTCGGCGTGGAACCCCATCACCGCCACGATCGCCGCGACGCGCGACCTGTTCGGCAACCCGACGGTCGCGGGCACGGGCTGGGCGTCGGAGCACGCGCTGCTGCTCGCGGTCCTCTGGCCCGTCGTGCTGGTGACCGTGTTCGGCGTGCTGTCCGTGCGTCGCTGGACGCGTCTCGGGCGGTGACCGGGGCCGTCCCGCCGGTGGGCGCGTCGACGTGACGCGTCCGGCCGGCGGGGCGGCGCTGCCGCGCGCGGGCGGGTCGCGCGCACCCGGGCTGCGCGGAACACGCCTGTGGAGGACGCACCGGGCGGCGCGACGCCCGCCGTATCCTCCACGGCATGCGTCTCCTGCTCACCGGTTCGAACGGCTTCCTGGGGACGCGGATCGTCGCCGACGCGCACGCGCGCGGCTGGGAGGTCGTCGGCCTCGGGCGGTCGGCGACCGCGACCAACGACGTCGACGGCTACGTCCGGCACGACCTCGCGCTCCCGCTGCCGGACGACGCCGTGCCGGGGCCCGTCGACGCGGTCGTGCACTGCGCCGCGCTGGCGTCTCCGTGGGCGCCGCCGCGCGCGTTCGTCGCGGCGAACGTCGACGCGACGCGCCACGTCGCACGGTGGGCGGCCGACCACGGGGCACCGCCGCTCGTGCACGTCTCGTCGTCGTCCGTGCTCTACCGCGACGAGGACCAGTACGACCTCACCGAGGACAGCCCCGTCCCGCCCGACGACGAGCTGCTCAACGCGTACGCCCGCACCAAGCGGATCTCCGAGCGCGTCGTCGCCAGCTACCCCGGCCCGCACGTCGTCGTGCGGCCGCGCGCCGTGTTCGGCGTCGGCGACACCGTCCTGCTCCCCCGGATCCTGCGGCTCGCGCAGGGCGGCGTGCTGCCCGTGCTCGAGCGTCGCGACGGGCCGCCCGTGCGCACCGACCTCACCGACGTCCACACCGCCGCGCACTACGTCAACGAGGCCGTGGCGCGCGGCGCCACCGGGCTGTACCACCTGACGAACGCCGAACCCGTCGACCTCTACCCGTTCCTGCTCGGCATCCTCGCGCGGCTCGGCGCCCGGCCGCGGACCGTCCGCGTCCCGCCGTCGGTTGTGCGTGGGCTCGCGGGCGCCGGCGAGCAGGTGTCGGCGACGCTGCTCGGCTGGCGGGAGCCGCCGATCACCCGGTTCGGCGTGTCCGTGCTGTCGCGTTCCAAGACGTTCGACATGACGCGCACGCTGCGCGACCTGGGCGCCCCCGCCGTGTCGGTCGACGAGAGCGTCGACCGGCTCGTGCGCGCGCATGGCTGAGGCCGCGCTCGTCGTCGCGGCCCTGCTCGTCGTCACCGCGGCCGTGCGCGGGTCGATGGCTGCGGCGGCGATCGCCGCGCCCGCCGCCGTCGCGTCGCCGGACGACCTCGCGGACGTCACCGTCCTCGTCGCGGTCCGTTCGGGCGACCCGCTGCTGCCCGACGTCCTCGCGTCCTCGGTCCGGACGCTCGCGCCCGCGCGGGTCGTGCTGCTGGTCGACGACGACGACGCGGCCGGACGTGCCGCCGCGACGGCCGCGGCCGGACAGGCCATGACCACCGCGGATCACGCGCACGTCGAGGTGGCCGTGTGCCCGCCGCCGGCGCCCGGCGTCAACCCCAAGGTCCACAAGCTCGCGCTGGCCGACGTCCGGACCGGCACCGTCGTGCTGCTCGACGACGACACCGCGCTCCCCGCGGGCGGGCTCGCGCGGCTCGTCGGAGCGCTCGCCGACGCCGACCTCGCGACGGGCGTGCCGGTCTACCGCGAGCAGGGCGGACTCTGGTCGCGGCTGCTCGCCGCATTCGTCAACGGCTCGGCGCTCGTCACCTACCTGCCGCTCGCGCGCGTCGGGCCTCCCGTCAGCATCAACGGCATGGTGGTGGCGCTCCGGCGCGACCGGCTGGAGGCGGTCGGCGGGTTCGCCGCGCTCGCGACCGCGACGTGCGACGACTACGCGCTCGCGAGGCTGTTCCGCGCGCACGGCCTGCGGATCGTCCAGACCGCGCAGCCCGCGATCGTCGCGACGACCGTCCCCAGCGCATCCGCGTACCTGCGGATCGTGCGGCGCTGGCTCCTGTTCGCCGGCGAGGTCGTCCGCCGCGACCTCTCGGTGCGGCTCCTGCTGCTCGTCCTGCTGCCCACCGCCCTCCCGCTCGTCGCGGTCGCGCTCGCGGCCGCCTCCGGCCGCCTCGCCGTCGTCGCCGCGCTGGTCGTGGCGCTCGCCGCCTCCGCGCTCGTCACGCGCGCGCTGCGCCGACGCGTGACCGCCCCGCCGCCGCCCGACGCGACGTCGCTGGTCCACGCGACGATCCCCGCGGTGCCGCCCGCTCGCACCCGGCCTGCGCTCGACGACCCCACCGGTGCGGCAGCCCGGGAGGCCAAGGCCGCGGACCGCACACACGACGCTGCGGCCTCGCCGACGTCCTCGGCGCGCACCGTGGGGGCGGGGTGGCTCGGCGTGCTGCTCGAGCCGGTCGCCGCCGTGCTCGCGCCGGTCCAGGCCGCCGCCGCGCAGGTCGGTCCCCGCACGGTGACGTGGCGCGGGCGGAGCGTGCGCGTCGGGATCGGGTCGGCGCCGTGAGGTGGCTGGACGCGCACGCGTCGGCCCGCCCCGTCGGCGACGTCGTCGACGCCCGCGTCGCGTGGCTCACCGGGCAGAGCGCGTGGACGCACTCCGCCCTGTCGCCCGCGCAGGACGCGGTCCTCGACGCGCTCGCCGCCGACGGCTGGACTCCCGTGCGCGTCGGCTTCCCGTGGACCGACCGCGCCGTCGCGCCGTACCGCGCAGAGCCGCTCGCCCTCGCGTCGGCCCGGAACGCCGCCCAGTGGGTCGCCGCCCGGGCGGGCACCGGGTTCACGCGCGAGACCGCGCGGCACCTGCAGTCGCTGCTCGACGGGACACGTCGGGACCTGCTGCTGCTCTGCGGGAGCACGGGTGCCCGGATGGCCGCCGCCGCCGCACCGCTGGTCGTCGTGCCCGACGGGCTGCGCGTGCACGTCGTCGGCCTGGGGCCGGTCGGGACCCTGCCGCCGTCGGGCGGGCCGTGGACCGTGCACGCCGTGCGCGGCTCCGGCGACCTGCTCAGCCGGTGGGGCTACCGCGGCCGCGTCGACGCGGTCGTGCCGGGCGGCCACCTCGCGGCGCCCACGTCGCCCGCAGCGGCCGCCGCCGTGAGGCGCCTCGTCGGAACCCCTGGGGTCCACCGGGCGATCCCGCACGCCGCCGTGACCTGCGCCGTCGGCGATCCCGGTCGCCTTGAGCCCCCCCGCGCCTGGCCAGAGCGACGCCCGTCGACGGAGCGCGTCGTGACCGGCCGGCTGCTGCTGGTCGCGCCGCCGTTCGCCGGGCACCTCAACCCGCTCGTCGCGCTCGGTCGCGGCCTGCGCGACCGCGGGTTCGACGTCCGGTTCGCGACGGGCGCGACGAAGGTCGGCCTGCTGCGCGAGCACGGGTTCGCCGCCGACGCGCTCCTGCCGGACGACCCGCACGTCTTCGACCGCATCGCCGACACGAACGGCCCGGTCCGGTCGAACCCGCTGCTGCTCACGCGCCAGCTCGCCGCGAACCTGCGGCTCCTCCCGCGCGTCCGGACCGAGATCGACGCGCTGGTCCGACGCGACCGCCCCGACGCCGTGCTCGCCGACTTCACGGCACCGGTCGCAGGCATGGTCGCGCTCGACCACGGCCTGCCGTGGCTCACGACCATGCCGACGCCGTTCGCGCTGGAGACGCGGACGGGCACGCCGTCGTACTGCGGGGGCTGGGGGCCGGCCCGGCACGCCGGCCACCGCGTCCGCGACGCCGCCGGCCGGGCGGCGACCCGCGTGACCAAGCGGGCGATGCAGGGCGTCCTCGCGCCCGCGTTCCGCGCCGCCGGGACGGGCGTCTACCGGGCCGACGGGTCGGAGGCCGCGTACTCGCCGACGCACATCCTCGGGCTCGGGATGACCGAGCTCGAGCTCGACCGCGACTGGCCCGCGGCGTTCCGCATGGTCGGCCCGGTCACGGGCACCCCGGAGGCGGGACCCGCGCCGCGGCTCCCCCGCGGCCCGCGCGTGCTCGTCACGCTCGGCACGCACCTCCCGTGGGCCAAGGACCGACTCGTCGAGCGGGCCCGGGCGCTGGCCGACGGTCTGCCCGGGCACGCGGTCGTCGTGAGCCTGGGAGACGCGGACCGGCGCTCCCCCGACCCGCTCGTCGTCGACGGGCGCGTGCACGTCTACGCCCACCTCCCCTACGACGACGTCCTCCCCGGCTGCGCGGCGGTCGTGCACCACGGCGGCGCCGGCATCACGTACAGCGCGATCCGCGCCGCCGTCCCCGCGGTCGTCTGCCCGCAGGACTACGACCAGTTCGACTTCGCCGCGCGCATCGTCGCGGCCGGTGCGGGGGTGCGCGTGCGGCGCCTCGACGGCCGCCGCGCCGCCGAGGCCGTGCGCGCGGTGCTCGACGCCGACCGGGCACGGCTCGACGCGCTCGCCACCGCGGCCACCACCTACGACCCGGTCGCCGGGGTCGCCGACGCGATCGACGACGCGCTGAACGGCCGCCGACCCGCAGGCACTCCCTGACCGTCTCGGGGGACGGCTGGTCGAGCCGCACCTCTCGGGTCAGCGCGTCCCTGCGGGGACGGCCGGGTCGCGGCGGACACGTCGACGCTTGACGAGCGGGTCCCGCGGCTCGACGACCCCCGGCACGATCGACGGCACGGTGAGCCCGGAGTCGGCGAGCGCGCGCTCGAGCGAGCGGCGGGCGGCGTCGAAGGCGGTCGCGGGCTCGACGGCGAGGCGCAGGACGTCGGTCGCCGTCTGGTCGACGCGGAAGTCGTCGACCTCGGGCACCGCGAGCACCGCGGCCCGCACGAAGTCGGGGTGGAACGACCCGGGGACCGCACCCGCCGCGCCCGCACGCGCGAGCCAGAGCACGTCGTCGGACCGGCCGACGATCTCGCGGACCGCGAGCATCGGGGAGCCGCACGGGCAGGGGTCCTCGTCGGGCACCAGCACGTCGCCGACCCTGCGGCGCAGCACGGCCTGGCTGCTGCGGAACAGGTCGGTCACGACGGGCACGAACCGTCCGCCGCCGACGTCCTCCCGCTCGACGACGACGAGGTCCTCCGCGAGGTGCAGCCGCCCGTGCCGGCAGCTCGCCCCGAGGAACCCCTCGGCCGCCTGGTAGACCTGGTCGACCCGCACGCCGAGCCCGTCCTCGACGACGGCCGCGTCGTGCGGGTCGAGCACCTCGGCGACCGACAGCACACGTTGCGGCCGCAGCCCGAGATCCGCACGCGCGACGGCGACGAGCACGGACGGCGGAGCGACGAGCACGGTCGGGTCGGCGGCCCGGATCTCGTCGAGCAGACGGCCCTCGTCGAGCGCGAGGTCGACGAACCGGAAGCTCACGCGCCCGCCGTCGACGCTCTCGTACAGCGGCCCGCCCGCGCGCAGGACGAGCGTGACACGGGCACCCGCGAGCAGCCCCTCCGGGAGCGTGCGGGCCAGCACCTCCCCCGCCCACCGGTCGCGCTCGGCGGCGGACGTGAGGAACGCGGTCTGCCGCCCGGTCGTCCCCGACGACAGGCCGACGGAGAGCCCGCGCAGGGTCGTGCCGAAGTCGCGGCCCCGCTCGGCGGAGCGTGCCGCCGCGAGGCACTCGTCGAGCCCCACGCCGCGCACGTTGAGGTCGGCGAACCGCGCGAGCACGTCGGCCTTGTCGACGACCGGCAGGTCGGTGAGGGTGCGCGGCGTCGTCCCCGCGTAGAACGCGTACCGGCGCGGCGCGAGCCGCAGCACCCGCCGCAGGTGCCGGTCCTGCCACGCCTCGAGCGCGGCCCGGTGGGCGAACGTCCGCCGCCGCGCCCGCGCGTAGTGCCAGACGACGCGCGCCCGGCTCACGGCTGCACCACCAGGACGCGCCCGTGGGCGGACGTCCCCCGCCACGCACGGCCGACGGACCACGGCAGGCGTGCCGCGCTCACGACGACAGCACCGCGCGGGCCTCGTCGATCGCGACCGCGTCGTGCGCGGGCACGACGACCAGGTCGGGGCGGCCCTCCGTGAGGCGGTGCAGCGCGTCGATGGTCCGCGTGTACCGGGGCCAGTCGGCGGACAGCAGCCGGACGACGGGCGCGGGCAGCTCGCGGTGCGTCACGGCGCGGCGGTCCCACGCGGCGTCGCCGATCAGTAGCACGTCACGCGTGGGCGTCCGCACGAGGACACCGAGGTGACCGGTGGCGTGCCCGGGCAGCGGCACGACAAGGACCGTCCCGTCACCGAGCAGGTCCCGCGCGCCGCCCAGCGGCTCGAGGTCCGCGCCGTCCGCGCGCGGGAGCGTCATCGGGTCGAGCAGGCGGTCGGCCAGGTCGTCGGGGAGCAGCACCGGGGCCAGTCCGCGGCGGAGGCGGCCGAACCCCCGGACGCGCGCGATCTCGTCGACGGCACGCCGGGCCACGACGACGCGTGCGGACGGGAAGTCGCGCAGCCCGCCGACGTGGTCGGCGTGCAGGTGGGTGAGGACGACGTGCGTCACCGCGGTCGCGTCGATCCCCTGCGCGGCGAGCTGCGCGACCGCCGACTCGTCCGGCCCGACGTGCACGGGCAGCAGACCCCCGTAGACGCGGTCGATCCCGTGCGACAGCGCCTCGACGACGCGCGGCGCATAGCCCGTGTCGACGAGCACGACGCCGTCGGCGTGCCGCACGACCCCGACGAGCGCGGGGAACCGGACGGGTGCACGGCCCGCTCCGCGTCGCGCGACGCCCGCGCTGTGCGTGGTGTGCCCGGCCTCCAGCAGCGTGAGCTCGACGGTCATGGCGTCAGTACCGCAGCATCGTGGCGGACAGGGCAAGCCCCGCGCCGGTGCCGAGCAGCAGGGCCGTCCCGCCGCGTCGCAGCCGGCCTGACGTCACGGCGTGGTGCAGGGCGGTGGGCACCGACGCAGACACCTGGTTGCCGTGGTCGGCGAGGATGTCGACGACGGCGTCCGGCTGCACCCCGACGCGCTCACGCAGGTAGCGCAGCCCGACCGCGCTCGCCTGGTGCGGCACGACGACGTCCACCTCGTCGACGCCCACGCCCGCCCGCTCCTCAAGGTCGCGCAGGAAGCCGGGCAGGTGACGGGCGACCTGTCGCAGCAGGGCCGCGCCGTCCATCCGGAAGAGGTAGGCCGACGGGTCGTCCGGGGGCGTCGTGACGTTGAACCGCGTCCCGCCGGCGTCGATCCGGCAGGCGGACCGGGCCTCCGGCCACACGCGCGACGCGCTGGCGAGCACCGCGGACCCGTCGGCCGCCCCGGACGGACCCACCACGACCGCCGCGGCCCCGTCCCCGAACAGCGCCGACCCCTCGACCTCCCGGTGGTCGAGCCCCTTCGACGCGATCTCGGTCGCCACGACCGCGACGCGTTCCCACCGCCCGACGGCGACGGCCGCCGACGCGAGGTCGAGCGCCGAGAGGAACCCGACGCACGACGCGTTCACGTCGAGCGCCGCGACCCGCCCGCCCGGGACGCCCAGGTGCGCCGTCGTCAGGACCGCGGTCGTGGGCATCGGCTGCTCGGGTGCGACGGCCGAGACGACGACGGCGTCGAGGTCGCCCGCGTCCAGGCCGGCCGCGTCGAGCGCCTGCTGCACGGCGGCCGCCGCCATGAGCGACGACGTCTCGTCGGGCCCCGCCCAGCATCGCGAGCGGACCCCGGACCGCGCCTCCGACGCGCCCGCGGGGCGCCCGTGCGCGGCGTCCAGCTCGGACGAGTCGACGACGCGCGCGGGACGGTGGGCGCCGGTCCCGAGCACCCGGACGGGCAGGGACGGCAGAGCGGTCTGGCGTGGCACGCGCGCCAGGATGCCACGCTCGCCGAGCCTCTCCGGGCGCCGCTCCACAGCCCCGTCCGAGTCGTCCGCCGACGTCCCGAACGTCGCCGTCGCGCCCCGTCCGAGCGCACCCGGGCACTCACCCGACCGGCGGCGTCGCGGCCGCCGCCCGTCCGGCCCTAGCGTCGTGCCATGACGCACGACGGGGTCCGCAACGTCCGCACCGCGCTCGACGCCCTCCCGGCGCCGTACCAGCCGCACCGCCTCGCCACGCTCAACGACCACGACGTCAAGGTCGTGACGCTCGACGGCGAGTTCGTCTGGCACACCCACCCCGACACCGACGAGCTGTTCCTCGTGCTGTCCGGACGCCTGACGATCCAGCTCCGCGACGGCGACGTCGAGCTCGGCCCCGACGACGTGTTCGTCGTCCGGCGCGGCGTGGAGCACTGCCCGCTCGCCCACGGTGAGGTCCGCGCCGTCCTGGTCGAGCGCGTCGGGACGGTCAACACGGGGGACGCGGGCGGCGACCGCACGCAACCGCTGCGCGAGCTCGACCAGCACCGACCGACGGGGCCCACGGAGGAGCACTCGCCGCCGCTCGCCTGACCGTCGCCGCCGGCGCCGCCCGGCAGGGGCGTCAGGCGGCGTCGGGCACCCCGACACCGAGGCGGTGCGCGTGCTCGTGGGAGCGCCCGACGAGCACGAGCACGACCTCGTCGACGCCGGTCGCTGCGACGAGCGCGGCGGCGTCCGCACGGACCCGCTCGGCCGTGCCGACGAGCCACGTCGACGACGGTCGCCACGCCAGCCCGGAGAACGCCTCGGCGTACGACAGGTTCGCGCGTCGGCGGGCGGCGTCGGCCTCGTCGTCGGCCACGACCGTCTCGACCTCCAGCACGACGCGGACGTCGGAGCGGCGGCGACCGGCGGCGAGCAGGTGCCCTTCGAGGACGGCGACGAGCGCGTCGACGGCGGTGGTCGTCGTCAGCGTCGGCGAGTAGCGGACGCGGACCGTGTCGGCGGCGGACGCCGACCGGAGGAGGGCGACGTCGTCGAGCGCGGCACCCGCGACGACGACCTCGACGCCGCGCGGACGCGCGATCACGGCCGAGCGCTCGGCGGTCGCGCGGCCCGACCGGTCGACGACGACGCGGTCCACGGGGGCGACGGCGTCCGCGGCGCGGTGGTGGCGGACAGGGGTCGGGAGGTGCGGCGCGCGGGTGCGCGCGAGGAGCTGGGTCACGGGAGGAGGTCCTCGGGTCGTGCGGGGTGCGCGGCGAGGGCCGTCGGGCCGCGGGCGCGCGAGGTCGTCAGCTCAGCGACAACACACCCGGGACCAGGACATGCGGGCAGGCTAACCGCAGCCCGTCGCGACGCACCAGCCCTGTCCGGAACCCGCTCACATGGCGAGAAGGCCACCGTCGCGTCGGGTCAGACGCCGAGCACCCAGCGGAGCGTCCGGGCGTTGCGCACCGCGTTGCCGTCGCCGTCGTTGTTGAAGTAGACGAGCACGTCACGCCCCTGCGCGTCCCACTCGCGGACGCGGTCCGCCCACCAGCGCAGGTCGTCGTCGGAGTACGAGCCGCCGTAGAGCCACTGGTGGTCGGGCCCGTGCATCCGCACGTACACGAACGGTGCGGTCGCGCGCAGCACGCACGGCAGCCCGGCCCCGCTCATGACGCACGACGCGGCACCGTGCCGCTCGAGGATCGCGAACACGTCGTCGTGCTGCCACGACGGGTGCCGCAGCTCGACGGCGACACGCACCCACCACGGCAGCGACCCGAGGAACCAGTCGAGGCGCGCGTCGTCGCGCTGCTGGTCGGGCGGCAGCTGCACGAGCAGCACCTCGCGCCGGTCGCGCAGCGCATGCCACGAGCGGGCGATCCGGTCGGCCCACACCTCGGGCGCGTACAGCCGCTTCGCGTGCGTGAGCCCGCGCGACGCCTTGACGGACATCGTGAAGCCCTCGGGGAGGCGGCGGTTCCAGGACGCGAACGTCGCGTCGCGCGGCCAGCGGTAGAACGACGCGTTGAGCTCGACGGTGCCGAACTCCTGCACGTACCGCGCGAGCCGGTCGTGCGGCGGCATCCCGGGCGGGTAGAGCACGCCCTCCCAGTGGTCGTACGACCACCCGGACGTCCCGACGCGGATCGTCACGGTGCCCCCGCGACGCCGTCAGAGCGTCTTCGCGAAGCAGAGCGACAGCAGGTCGCCGACGTACGGCCCGTACGGAGCGATCGGCCGGTAGCCCTCGTCGACGTAGAGGCGGACCGCCTCGGGCTGGCGGACGCCGGTCTGCAGGAGCAGCGACGTCATGCCGGCCGCGCGGGCCTCGGCCTCGAGCGCGCGCATGAGCGTCCGCGCGAGGCCGGCGCCGCGGGCGTCGTCGTCGACGAAGAGCTTCTTCACCTCGCCCGAGCCCTCCGGGTAGCCGTCGCGCGGACCGCGCAGCGCGACGTGGCCGGCGGGCTCGCCGTCGAGCAGCGCGAGCAGCACGACGAGGACGCCGACGCCCTGCGCCGCGTCGTCGCCGTCGAAGCCGCCCGCGGCGTCCCACATCGGCTGCAGCTCGGGGTAGCGCCAGCCGTTGAACCGGTGCATCGCCCGCCGCAGCGCGAGCGCGCGCGGGTCGTCCCACCCGGTCCGCTCGATCGTGACGCGACCCTCGTAGCGCGGACCGCGCTCGGCCTGCGGCACCGGGACGAGGTACTTCGCGAAGCAGCGCGAGTCCACGACGCCGACGTACTCGCCGTAGTTCTCGATCGGGAAGAAGCCGGCCCGCAGGTAGAGGCCGATCGCCTCGGGCTGCAGCGGGCCCGTCTCCAGGACCAGGCACCGCACGCCCTGCGCCGACGCGAGCCGCTCGAGCTCCGTGAGGATCAGGCGCGAGTAGCCGCGGCCGCGGTGCTCCGGCACGACGTACATGCGCTTGACCTCGGCGGTCTGCGGCTCGAGGTCGTCGTACACCGCGTCGACGTCGCGCAGCGCGCCGATCGCGACCGGCGCGCCGTCGGCGTGCAGCAGCACGACGCCGACGATGTCCTCGCCCGACATCTCGTGGCCGATGTCGTCCTCGCCGTACCGCTCGCGCAGCTCGGCCTGCTGCGCGTCGCGCAGCCGCACCACGTCCGGGTGGTCCCAGGCGACGACGTCGACCGTGACGGCCGGGGCGTCCGCCGTCATCAGCCGACGAGCGCCTTGAGCACCGACGTGAAGAACCGCAGGCCGTCCGTGCCCGTGCGCGGACCCTGGGCACCGTCCGGGCCGAAGCCCGCCTCGACCGCGTGCTCCGGGTGCGGCATGAGCCCGACGACGTTGCCCGCCGCGTTGCTGATCCCCGCGATCCCGCGGCGCGACCCGTTCGGGTTCCAGCCCTCGTACCGGAAGACGACCCGGCCCTCACCCTCGAGCTCGTCGAGCGTGCGCTCGTCCGCGACGTACTGGCCGTCCTGGTTCTTGAGCGGGATCGTGATGTGCTCGCCGTGGGCGTAGTCGCTGGTCCACGCGGTGTCCGTGCGCTCGACGGACAGCACCTGCTCGCGGCAGACGAAGTGCAGGTGGTCGTTCTTGATCATCGAGCCCGGCAGCAGGTGCGCCTCGGTGAGGACCTGGAAGCCGTTGCAGATGCCCAGGACCGGCAGCCCCTTGTGGGCGGCGTCGACGATCTCACCCATGACCGGCGCGAAGCGGCTGATCGCACCCGCGCGCAGGTAGTCGCCGTAGGAGAAGCCGCCCGGCAGCACGACCGCGTCGACCCCGTGCAGGTCGGCGTCGGCGTGCCACAGCGCGACGGGCTCGCCGCCGGCCAGCCGGACCGCGCGCGCCGCGTCGCGGTCGTCGAGCGTGCCGGGGAAGGTGACGACGCCGATGCGGCTCATCGGGCCGCGACCTCGGCGTCCGTGTCCTCGTACACCGCGACGACGTCCTCGATCACCGGGTTCGACAGCACCTGCTCACCCGCGGCGCGAGCGGCGGCGAGGACCTCGTCCGTCACCGGCCCGTCGACCTCGAGCTCGAACCGCTTGCCCTGACGGACCGACGAGAACTGCGCGAAGCCGAGGCGCGGCAGCGCGCCCGCGACGGCCTTGCCCTGCGGGTCGAGGATCTCGGGCTTCGGCATGACGTCGACGACGACTCGTCCCACGGGGGTGCTCCCTGAGTTCGCGGCGGTGGGGGTCGCGGCGAGTCTACCGACCGCCCGCGTCCCCCCGGCCCGGTGTCCGCCAGCCGGAGCCGTCACAGCATCCGGTGGGTCCACCCGCCCGCGACGAGCGTGCCGGCGACGGGCATGTCGCGCAGGGCGCCCGCCGTCCCGCCCCGGGCGACCGGGTCGTCGTCGAGCAGGACGAGGTCGGCCGGGTCCCCGACCTGGAGGCCGAGCGGGCGTCCGTCGACCGAGGCCGCGAGCGCCGTCAGCAGGTCGAGCCGCTGCTCCGGGTGCCACGCGTCGCGGCCGTCGCGCGCCCGCCAGACGGCGGCGTCGACCGCGACCCACGGGTCGAGCGGCGCGACGGGCGCGTCGGACCCGAGCGTCAGCGTCACCCCGGCGGCGTGCAGCGCCGCGAGCGGGAAGGCGCGACGCGTGCGACCGGCCCAGTGGTGGTCCGCGACGTCGCGGTCGTCCATCGCGTGCTCGGGTTGGACGCTCGCGACGACGCCGAGCGCGGCGAACCGTCGCACGTCGTCGTCGTCGAGGAGCTGGGCATGCTCGACGGACCCGGCCGCACCCGAGGCGGCGAACGCGTCGAGGGCGAGCGCGTTGGCGGCGTCGCCGATCGCGTGGATCGCGCACCGCAGGCCGTGCGACCGCGCGTACGCCATGAGCGGCACGAGGTGCTCGGGCGGGACGGACAGGACGCCACGGTCGGACGTGCCGGGGTAGGGGTCGTGGCAGTAGGCCGTCCTGGTGTTGAGCGAGCCGTCGGTGATGACCTTGAGCGGCCCCTGCTCGACGAGCCCGGAGACGCGGTCGCCGGTGTGCAGGTCGTCGCGCACGACGCGGTCGAGGTACTCCTCCCAGACGCCGGCGCGCACCCGCAGGACGTCGGGCCGGGCGGCCGACCGGCGGCGCCACACGTCGAGGTTGTCGGCGATCTCCAGGTCGACGACGCCGACGACCCCGCGCGCGGCGGCGGCCAGCGCGGCGTCGTGGACCGCCGCGTCGGCGACGTCGTCGGTCACGTGGTCGACCGCACCCTGCAGCGGCATCCAGTCGCCCTCGCGCAGCAGACCGCCGTCGTGCGCGCCGACGCCGAGCATCCGCAGCCCGGCCGTCGACAGCCACGCGCAGTGCAGGTCGCCGGAGACGAGGACGACGGGCACCTCACCGACGGCGGCGTCGAGCAGGACGGTGGTGGGCTCGTCGGGCCAGAGGCCGTCACGGAAGCCGAAGCCGACGAGCGGCGACCCAGGTGCGGGTGGTGCCACGTCGAGCCGCGCCCGCACGAGCGCGACCGCCTCCGCCGCCGACGCCGCGCGCGACACGTCGAGCCGCTGCCGCGCGAGCGCCCACTGGGTCAGGTGCACGTGCGCGTCCCACAGACCGGGCAGCACGTGGCGACCGTCGAGCTCGACGACCTCGACCCGCGGCCCGGCGGCGTCGCGGAGGTCCGGACCGAGCGCGGCGACGCGCCCGTCGCGCAGCAGGACGTCGACCGGGCCTGCGTGCCCGACACGCCGCGCGGCACGCAGCAGCAGAGGGTGATTTGTCGCGATTGTCATGTGCTGCGCGCCGAGCCCGCCGCTACCGTCGTCATGTGAGCACCGTAGGGGGCGGCATGGATCACGCAGGGTACGACCCGTTCTTCCTCGGCCCTCCGTTGCCGCTGCCGGTCACGCCGCGGCCCACGGAGGACCTCCCGTCGACGCACTTCACCGTGCAGTTCGACCCGCAGCACAAGCTCGCCGCGGCGACCGCGGTCAACATCGACGGCGGCCAGCTGCTCGACCTGCCGCGCAACGACAGGTGGGAGCTCGACCCGCGCGTGCCGGCCGACCGGCAGGCGGGACCCGACGTCTACCGGAACAACCGCCTCGACCGCGGGCACCTGGTCCGCCGCGCCGACCCCGTCTGGGGCGCGCCGGACGTCGCGCAGCAGGCCAACGTCGACACGTTCCGCTACACGAACGCCGCGCCGCAGGTCGACGACTTCAACCAGGGCAAGCAGCTGTGGGTCGGCCTCGAGGACCACGTGCTCGAGTACGCGGAGACGTGGCGGCAGCGGATCAGCGTCTTCACCGGTCCCGTGCTGCGCGACGACGACCCCGTCTACCGGGGCGTCGGCGTGCCGCGGCACTTCTGGAAGGTGGCCGTGTGGGCGACGCCCGACCCCGACGCACCGTCCGCGGGCGTCCCCGACGACAGGGCGCCGAAGCTCAGGCTCGCGTCCGCCGGGTTCCTCGTGGACCAGTCGCCGCTGCTCGCCGGGCTCGAGCTCGACGAGGCGCAGCGCGCGGCGCGGGACGTCGACGCTCCCCCGCCGCTCGGCCCCTTCCGCACGTTCCAGGTGCCGGTGTCGACGATCGAGAAGCTCACCGGGCTCGACCTGGGCCCGGCCGTGGAGGCGGACGTGCTGCCGCCGACGCGCGCGCTCGGCGAGAAGGCGTGGGTCTCGCTGACGGAGCCGTCGGACATCGTCGTCTGACGCGGGACCCGGCGCCGGCGCCGGTCCTCAGGCGCGCGCGGCGGCCCCGCGCAACGGCACGACCATGGGCGTCCCGGTCTCGGGGTCCGGCACGACGCGACACGCGAGCCCGAACACCTCGCGCACGCGCTCGGCGGTCACGACCTCCGCGGGCGGTCCCTCCGCGACGACGCGCCCGTCGCGCATCGCGACGAGGTGCGTCGCGTACCGCGCGGCCTGGTTGAGGTCGTGCAGGACGGCGACGAGGGTGCGGCCCTCCTCGTGCAGCCGCGCGCACAGGTCCATGACCTCGACCTGGTGCGCGATGTCGAGGTAGGTCGTCGGCTCGTCGAGCAGCAGCAGGTCGGTCTCCTGCGCGAGGGCCATCGCGAGCCACACCCGCTGGCGCTGGCCGCCGGACAGGTCGGACACGTAGCGGTCGCGCAGGTCGGCGACCTCGGTCGCGTCGAGGGCGTCGGCGACGGCACGGGCGTCGGCGGGCGACCACTGCCGCAGGATCCCCTGGTGCGGGTAGCGGCCGCGCGCGACGAGGTCGCCGACCGTGATCGCCTCGGGCGCGACGGGGCTCTGCGGGAGCAGCGCGAGCCGTCGGGCGACGTCCTTGCCGCGCATCTTCTCGACGGGCCGCCCCTCGAGCAGCACCTCGCCCGCGCGCGGCTTGAGGGTGCGGGCGAGCGCGCGCAGCAGCGTCGACTTCCCGCAGCCGTTGGGGCCGATGATGACGGTGAACGACGCGCGCGGGATCGCGACGGACAGGTCCCGGGCGACGACGAGCTGGTCGTAGGCGAGCGTGAGGTCGCGCGCTTCCAGCGGGGACGCGGCGGCCGGGCCGGTCCCGTCGCCGGGCGATCCCGGTGCGGCGTGGGCGGTGCTCATGCGGCGCTCCTCCTCCACTCGCGCACCAGCAGGAACGCGAGGTAGACGCCGCCGAGGGCGGCGGTGACGACACCGACCGGGAACTGCTGGCCCGGGACGGCGTACTGCGCGATCAGGTCGGCGACGACGAGCACGGCCGCACCGGTGCACGCCGCGGCGGCGATCCCGGGCCCGGTCGACCGCGTGAGCCGGCGGGTGATCTGCGGGGCGGTGAGCGCGACGAACGCGATGGGCCCGCACACGCTGACGGCGGCACCGGTCGCGAGGACGCCGACGACGACGGCCGCGGTGCGGACGGTCGACGGCCGGACGCCGACCGCGGTCGCGGCCTCGTCGCCCATCTCGACGACCTGCAGCGGTCGGCTGAGCACGAGCGCGAGCGGGAGCAGGACGAGCAGCGCACCGCCCACGACGGCCGCGTCGGTCCAGGTCCGCGCGAGCAGCGACCCGTTGATCCAGATCGCGACCTCCTGCGCGTCCTCGCGGTTGCCGCGCGCGAGCGCGAGCTGCACGAACGCGAGCGCCATCGCGCCGACGGCGATCCCGGTGACGACCATGCGGTGCGGTGCGGCGAACCCGCGTCCGGTGCCGAGCCACACGGCGACGACCGCGACCACCGCCCCGAGCACGGCACCGACGGGCACGGGCACGACGCCGGGCCAGACCAGGGCGGCGGCGACCGCACCCGCGGCGGCACCGGACCCGAGGCCGATGACGTCGGGGCTGCCGAGCGGGTTGCGGGTGACGGACTGGAACAGCGCACCGGCGACGGCGAACGCGGCACCGGCGGCCGCGGCGACGGCGAGCCGCGGGAGCGCCTTGGTGAACAGCGCCCACTCCTGGATCCGCGAGCCGTTGCCCGCGAGCACCGTGGGCAGCTCGGCGAGCGGGATCCCGAGCCTGCCGGCGCTCACCGTCACGAGTGCGCCGACGACGGCCGCGACCAGCGCGGCGACGCCCACGACGACCGGCCGGACGCGCCAGCGCAGCGAGACGCCCCGCTCGCCGGACCCGAGGCGCAGCACCCGCGGCGGACGACTCTGGAGCATCACAGCCCCATCCGGCCGCGCCGCACGGCGGCGACGAGGAACGGCGCCCCGACGAACGCCGTGACCGCGCCGACCATGAGCTCGCCCGGCCGCGCCACGACCCGTCCGACGACGTCGGACACGAGCAGGAGCACCGGCCCGAGCAGCGCGCAGTACGGCAGCAGCCAGCGGTGGTCGGAGCCCGTGAACGAGCGGACGACGTGCGGCACCGCGAGCCCGACGAACGCGATGGGCCCGACCGCGGCGACGGCCGCGGCGCACAGCAGCGTCGCGGCGGCCCCGCCGAGCAGGCGTGTGCGTCCGGCGTGCAGCCCGAGCGACGTCGCCGACTCGTCGCCGAGTGCGAGCGCGTTGAGCGGCCGGGCGAGCAGCGCGCACAGCACCAGCCCGACGACGACGAACGGCAGAACCTGCCCGGCGAGCCCGGGCGGCCGCCCGGCGAGCGACCCGACGACCCACACGCGGTAGGAGTCGAACACGAGCGGCTGCGTGAGCGACACGGCCTCGACGAGCGCGACGAGCACGGCCGACACCGCAGCCCCGGCGAGGACGAGCCGCACGGGGGTCGCGCGTCGACCGCCGGACCCGATGAGGTAGACGGCGACCGCCGCGACCAGAGCGCCGGGGATCGCGGTCCACACGGACTGTCCGGCCACGGGGCCGAGCACGAGGATGCCGAGGACGACGGACGCCGACGCGCCCGCGTTGACGCCGAGCAGCCCGGGGTCACCGAGGGGGTTGCGCGTCAGCCCCTGGATGACGACGCCCGCGACCGCGAGCGACGCGCCGACGAGCACGCCGAGCTGCGTGCGGTCGACGCGCGACGCGACGACGCTCGACGTGTACGAGTCGTCGGGGTGCAGCAGCGCGGACCAGACGTCACCGAGCGGGACGGACTTGGCGCCCACGGCCAGGCTGAGCCCGACGGCGAGCGCGAGGAGCGCGAGCGCGCCGACGAGACCGGCGGTGAGCACGAGCGCGCGCGAGCCCCGCGCGCGCAGCGGCTGCGCGTGCGGGGCTCGGGGAGCGGCGACGGTGCTCATGGGTGCACGGTACGGAACGGGTCGCCCGCGCGACGGCGGTGCGTCGCCGGGGCAGGGCCCGCATCCGCCCGGCCGGATGCGCGTGGCGACCGGCCGGGCAGTTCCGGTCAGACCTTCTCGGCGCCTGCTGCGATGAGCGGCAGGTACGCGTCGAGCGCCCACGGCAGCGACAGCGGCGTGGCGGTCGTGACGGCCATGCCGAGCGAGCGGTCGAGCATCGGCACGTACGCGCCCTTCGCGAAGGACGGGATCTGCGCGAACAGCGGCTGCGCCTCGGTCGCGGCCTTCTCCGCCTCGTCCCCGAACCACGTGAACAGCAGCTGGACGTCGGCGAGCTGGTCCGCGTTCTCGAGGCCCAGGCTCGACGTGAACGTGCCGGGCGACGGCTTGAGGTCCGCGACGGACGGCGCGAGCTCGAGGCCCAGGTCCGTGAGCAGGTCGACGCGCGGGTCGCCGGGCAGGTACACGTCGAGGCTGCCGGGCGTGCCGGCGTAGACGTACGCGAACGAGACCCCGGCGAGCTCGGGGTTCTCGAGCGCGGCCTCGTCGATCGCGTCCTGACGCGTCTTCAGCAGCGGCTCGGCCTGCTCGGGGACGCCGAGCGCGGTCGCGATGATCTCGACCTGCTCCTCGATCGTCGTCTGCCACGGCTCCTCCGGGTACGCGACGACGGGCACGACCTCGGAGAGCTGGTCGAAGACGTCCTGCTCCAGGCCGGACTGCGGCGCGAGGACCAGGTCGGGCTCGAGCGCGACGATCGCGTCGACGTCGAGCGGGTACGCGGCGATCGCCTCGGGCAGGTCGGCGTCGCGCTCCTCGACCGCCTCGCGGAACCACGGGTGGAAGCCGTCCGCGTCGCCGCCCCACGTGTCGGCCTCGATGCCGACGGGCACCGTGCCGAGCGAGAGCGCGATGTCGTCCGCACCCCAGCCGAGCGTCACGACGCGCTCGGGCTTCCGCTCGATGACGGCCTCGCCGAGCGCCGACTCGATGGTCACGGGGAACGTCGTGCCGTCGCTCTCGGTGCTGCCGGGCCCGGGGGTGGCGGCGTCGTCGTCGGACGAGCCGGCGCACGCGGCGAGCGCGAGGGTCAGCGCGGTCGCGACGACGGCGACGGCGGAGCGGCGCAGGTGGCGCACGGGGGTACTCCCATCGGTGAGGGCGGGCCGACGCGGTCATCCCGTGACGGCCGGCGGATGAGGCAAGCCTAACCTCGCCTCGAAGGCCTCCGACGAGACCCGGATGTCGTCCTGCTCACACCCGCGCACCGGCTGCGCCGCGGCACCCGGAGCGGGCGGACCCGCGTGCGCGCCGCCTCAGAGCGGCAGGGGCGCCCCTGTCAGTCGCTCGAACGCCTCGAGGTACCGGTCGCGCGTGCGCTCGACGACGTCCGCGGGCAGGCTCGGCGGCGGCACGTCCGACCCGCGGTCCCAGCCCGACGCGGCCGACGTCAGCCAGTCCCGGACGAACTGCTTGTCGAAGCTCGGCTGCGCCCGGCCGGGCTCCCACGCGTCCGCGGGCCAGAACCGCGACGAGTCCGGCGTGAGCACCTCGTCGCCCAGCGTCACCGCACCCGTCGTCGGGTCGGTGCCGAACTCGAGCTTGGTGTCCGCGAGGATCACGCCCCGCTCGCGCGCGACCGCCTCGGCGCGCGCGTACACGGCGAGCGTGAGGTCGCGCAGCGTCGTCGCGGTCTTCTCGCCGACCTGCGCGACGACCGCCGAGAACGGCACGTTCTCGTCGTGGTCGCCGAGCTCCGCCTTCGTCGCGGGCGTGAAGATCGGCTCGGGAAGACGCGACCCGTCGACGAGCCCGGCCGGCAGCGGGATGCCCGTGACCTCGCCCGAGGCGCGGTACTCGACCAGCCCCGAGCCCGTCAGGTAGCCGCGCGCGACGCACTCGACGGGGAACATCGTCAGACGGCGGCACACCATCGCGCGCCCCGCGACGGCCTCCGGCACGTCCGTCGAGACGACGTGGTTGGGCACGAGGTCGGCGAGCTGCTCGAACCACCACAGGCTGAGCTGCGTGAGCACGACGCCCTTGCCCGGGATCCCCGGGGACAGCACGTGGTCGTAGGCCGAGACCCGGTCGCTCGCGACGACCAGGACGACGTCACCGTGCTCCGCGGTGATCGCCGCACCCGCGGCGGAGTCGTCGGGGACGTACAGGTCTCGCACCTTGCCGGAGTACGTGTGCGCCCAGCCGGGGAGCGCGACGGACGGTTCGGGCACGACGGCGGTGGTCACCGGCCTAGTGTGACGTGCGCGGCACAGGCGCCGTGCACGAGTCCACCAGACGAGGCCACCGTGATGGCCGCCCCCCGGCAGGAGGTCCGCGCGATGCCCGACGCTCACCTGGACGAGTTCCTCCGCGCGTTCCGCACCCTCGCGGACGCCGCCCAGGCCGCGCAGGCGCAGCGGACGGACGAGATCACGCCGCTCGTGCCGGTCCTGCGCCAGCACCTCGGTCGTGACCCGCGGGGGCTGCCGGTGCTGACGGAGGTCGTCCCCTTCCTGCGCCGGGTCGACGCGGACGTCGCCGTCGCGGCGGTCGTCGAGGCGCACGGGGGCGGGCGCCTGATCGGCATCGGCGGCGGCGAGCAGCGCATGCACTCGTCGCTCTCGGAGATCCTCAACACCGCCGGCCAGTGGGCCGCGCACTTCCCCGTCGGCGCGGTCGACTACGAGCGCACCGCGACCGGCCCGGACAGCGAGCGGCGCGTCGTGGCGTTCGGGCTCACCCTGCTCCGGGTCGACGACGAGCCGGTCGTCCTCGCCCAGCGCCTCAACAGCCCACGGCACGAGGGCCAGGGCACGATCGAGGTCCTGTGCGCCGACGACGACCTCGCGGGCGCGCTGCTCGCCGAGATCCGCACCGCGATGACCGAGCGGTCGGTGCTGCGTGGGCAGGTCGTCACGTTCCAGGGCTCGCCCTACCAGCCGGGTGCGGGCGGCGTGACGTTCGTGCGGCGGGAAACCGTGCCGCGGGCCGACGTCGTCCTGCCGGACGGGACCCTCGACCGTGTCGAGCGCCAGGTCCTCGCGGTCGCCCGGCACCGCGACACCCTCCGCGACGCGGGCCAGCACCTCAAGCGTGGCGTCCTGCTCTACGGCCCGCCCGGCACCGGCAAGACCCACACCGTCCGGCACCTCGTCGGCGCCGCCGAAGGCACGACGGTGATCCTGCTGGCCGGGCCGTCGCTCGCGCTCGTGTCGCTCGCCGCCGAGACCGCCCGCGCGCTGCAGCCGGCGATCGTGGTGCTCGAGGACTGCGACCTCGTCGCCGAGGACCGGTCCTTCAGCCACGGACCGCAACCGCTGCTGTTCGAGGTCCTCGACGCGCTCGACGGGCTCGCGTCGGACGCCGACGTGACGTTCCTGCTCACGACGAACCGGGCGGACCTGCTGGAGCGCGCGCTCTCGCAGCGACCGGGCCGCGTCGACCTGGCCGTCGAGATCCCGCTGCCCGACGACGACGCGCGCCGCCGCCTGTTCGCGCTCTACACGCGCGGGCTGCCCTTCGGCGACGACGTCCTCGACCGCGCGACCGCGCGGACGTCCGGCGTGACCGCATCGTTCGTCAAGGAGGCCGCCCGACGGGCCGTGCTGCTCGCGGCCGAGGCCGGGCGTCCGGTCGGCGACGAGGACCTCGACGCGGCCGTCGACGAGATGCTGCAGGACTCCGAGCGGGTCACGCGCTCGCTGCTCGGCGCGGGCGACCCGCCCCTGGAGGAGGCCTCCGCGTTCTGACCGCCGGCCGTCGACTGCGCGAGGACGCGTCGGCCGTCGACGCCGGCGGGTCCGGCAGGATCCACGCAGCCGCGCTGCTCGACGTACGGCACGAGCACCGGCGAGCGCGTCGGCGCTCGCCGTCAGAGCGCGGCTGCGGCCTCGGCGATGTCCGTGCGGTGGTGCGAGCCGGCGAGCTCGATCTGCGCGACGCCCGCGTAGGCGGCCGCACGCGCGGCGGCCAGGTCGGCGCCGACGCCGACGACGGACAGCACGCGGCCGCCGTTCGACACGAGGTGGGCGCCGTCGACCTGGGCGTCGTCGTCGCCCGCGGCGTTCTGGCGCAGCGCGGTGCCCGCGTGCAGGACGTGCACGCCCGGGAGCGCCTCGGCGTCCTCGATCCCGGTGATCGGGTCGCCGCCGCGGACCGTGCCCGGGTAGCCGTGCGACGCGACGACGACCGTCACGGCGGCCTCGTCGCGCCACTCCAGCGGGGGCAGGTCCGCGAGCGTGCCCGTCGCGGCCGCGAGCAGCACGCCGGCGAGCGGCGTCGCGAGGCGGGGCAGGACGACCTGCGTCTCCGGGTCGCCGAACCGCGCGTTGAACTCGACGACCCGCGTGCCCTTCGACGTGAGCGCGAGGCCGCAGTAGAGGACGCCGACGAACGGGGTACCGCGGCGGGCCATCTCGTCGACCGTGGGGCGCGCGACGAGGTCGAGGACCTCGTCGACCAGGCCGTCGGGCGCCCACGGCAGCGGCGAGTACGCGCCCATGCCGCCCGTGTTGGGACCGGCGTCGCCGTCGAGCGCGCGCTTGAAGTCCTGCGCGGGGACCAGCGGGACGACCGTCGCACCGTCGGACAGCACGAACAGCGACACCTCGGGCCCGTCGAGGTACTCCTCGACGACGACCCGGCCGCCCTCCTTCTCGACGCACGCGCGCCCGTGCTCGAGCGCGACCGCGCGGTCGTCGGTGACGACGACGCCCTTGCCGGCGGCGAGCCCGTCCTCCTTGACGACGTACGGCGCACCGAACGCGTCGAGCGCCGCGGCGACCTCCTCGACCGTCGACGCGACGCGCGGCTCGGCGGTCGGCACGCCCGCGGCGGCCATGACGTCCTTCGCGAAGGCCTTCGACCCCTCCAGGCGCGCGGCCTCGGCGGACGGCCCGAACACGGGGATGCCGGCCGCGCGGACGGCGTCGGCGACGCCCGCGACGAGCGGGGCCTCCGGGCCGACGACGACGAGGTCTGCGCCCAGCTCCGTGGCGAGCGCGGCGACCGCGGTCCCGTCGAGCTGGTCGACCGCGTGCAGCGTGGCGAGGGTCCCGATGCCCGGGTTGCCGGGCGCGGCGTGCAGCGCCGTGACGGCCGGGTCGAGGGACAGCGCACGGACGAGGGCGTGCTCACGGGCACCGGTGCCGACGACGAGGATCTTCACGGGCGCCGAGCCTACCGAGCCGCGACCGCGACCCGACCGCCCGTCCGACGACCGGTCGCCGCCCCCGCGCCACCCGGCTGGACGCCCGTCTCGCCCGCCCCGTCTCCTGCACTGCGCTGCGGGGTCGATACCGACATGGGTGCCGTTCGCACGCCCGGAACGGCAGCCATGTCGGTATGAACACGGGCCGCTGGACCGGGGCGAGCCGGCTGGCCCGGCGGGCCGGGCGGTGACGGCGGGGGTGCGGGTCAGGTCGTCGGCTGGGCGGGGTCGTCGGCGGGGAGCGGGAGGCCGTCGAGGTAGATGCGGTAGCGGCGACGCCCCTCGGTCTGGCCCGCCTCCTTGCGTGCCTTCGCGGCGTCGATGTGCTGCTCGAGCACGCGCTGCACGGCGGCGATGACGTCGTGCGCCTCGGCGGGCGTGAAGTCGGTGGTGATGCGGTCGTTGATCTGCGCGTCGTCCCACTCCGGCTCGTGCGGGGAGGACATCCAGCGGGTCAGGACGTCGGCACGGTCGGCGACGACGGCCTGCAGCATCATGCGCGCGGCCGGTGCGGTGGCCGGGTCCTCGAGCATCGCGTGCCCGTCGATGCTGAAGCCGACGGGCTTCCACCACCGCTCGCGGCCGCCGGTGTGCTCGGGGTCGTCCTCGACGAAGCCGAACCGCTCGAGCTGGCGCAGGTGGTAGCTCGTCTGGCCGCTGCTCTCCCCCAGCAGCCGGCCGAGCCGGCTCGCGGTCGACGGGCCGATCTCGCCGAGCAGGTTGTACATCGCGATGCGCAGAGGGTGCGCGAGCGCCTTGAGCGCCTCGGGCGAGATCGGTCGCTCGGCGAAGAGCGTGAGCCGGTCGGAGGCGTCACCGGCGGGGGCGGGCGACGCGGCTGCGGGCGACGCGGTCGCTGCAGGGTCGGCGGCGGGCGCAGGCGTGCGCGCGGCGTCGTCGGGGGTCTTGCGCTCGGCCATGTGCAGAGATACCTTTGCAAAGTCTTCTCTGCAAAGAACCCTTTGCAGAGCTTCCTCTTCAATCCTAGGGGCGCACGATGAGCACGCAGCACTCCCCCGCCGCAGCCGCACCCGTCGAGCCGCCGGTCGAGCCGTTGGGTCGCCGGTTCACCGCCGCCCTCGGCGCCACGGGCGCTGCCAACCTCGCCGACGGCGTCCTCGGCATGGGCGTCCCGCTCGTCGCCCTCACGCTGACCCGCTCGCCCGGGCAGATCGCCCTCATCACCGCGGCCGCGTGGCTGCCCTGGCTGCTGCTCGGGCTCGTCGCGGGCGTGCTCGTCGACCGGCAGGACCGTCGCGTCGTGCAGATCGTCGCCATGACCGTCCGCGCTGCGGTGCTCGCCAGCGCCGTCGCCCTCATCGCCACCGACCGCCTCACCATGACGGCGCTCGTCGTGATCGCCCTCATCTACGGCGCCACCGAGGTGTTCGCCGACCTCGCCGCCGGGGCACTCGTGCCCGACCTCGTGCCGCGCTCGCGGCTCGGCGCCGCCAACGGCCGCACGCTCGCCGTCCAGACCGTCACCAACTCGTTCGTCGGTGCCCCGATCGCCGGCGCCGTCCTCACGCTCGGCACCGGCTGGGTCTTCGGCGTCCCCGCCGCCCTCGCCGTCGCCTCCGCCGTGCTGCTGTGGCGCGGCATCCCCGGCCGCTACCGTCACGCACCCACCGAGCGGAAGCACGCGGGTCGCGAGGTCGTCGAGGGCGTCACGTTCCTCGCGAAGCACCGCGTCCTCGGCCCGCTCCTGCTCTCCGGCTCGCTCATGAACATGGCCAGCACCGGCTACTTCGCGGTCTTCGTCCTCTGGGCGGTCGGGCCGGGGTCGCAGCTCGGGATGCGCGCCGAGCACTACACGCTCCTCGCCGCGACGCTCGCCGTCGGCGCCGTGGGGGGTTCGTTCGTCGCCGAGGCCCTCACGCGGCGCGTCGGCGAGGTGCGCCTCATGCTCGGGTGCTGGCTCGTGAACAGCCTGCTGCTGATCGTGCCCGTCCTCGTGCGCAGCGTCGGGGCCGTCGCCGTCACCCTGTTCCTGCTCGGCTTCACCAACACGATCGGCAACGTCATCTCGATGTCGATGCGCCAGCGGATCGTCCCCGCCACGATGCTCGGCCGCGTCGGCGGCGCCGGACGCACCCTCGGGTACGGCCTCATGCCGGTCGGCGCGCTGCTCGCCGGGATCGTCGCCGAGACCTGGGGTCTCGAGGCCGTGTTCGTCGGCGGCACCGCGCTCGCCGTCCTCGCGACGCTCGGCTCGATGGCCGTCGTCCGCCAGCGCCTGGTCGACGAGGCCGAGGCCGCCGTCCTCGCGGCCGCGCCCCGCACCGAGGACGACCGGCACGACGACACCCCGTCCGATGACGACGTCGACGCCCCGTCCGACGTCGACAGCCACGCGACGACGGCCGCCGACGGTCGACCCACCGCCGCGCACGACGAGACCGTCACCCCGGTGCGCACGACGGACGAGCCCGCCCCCACGGACGTCCGGCCCGTCACGCGCTCCCTCGCGGAGGCCACCGCCTGACCGGCGAGGGCACCGACGGCACCCGGCCACGGGAAGGGGCGGGTGCCGTCGGCGTGCGCACCCGGGCGTCAGCCGACGCGAGAACCGCGGGCACGACGCCCTGGACGACGTCCGCGCAGCCGCTGGGCTGTCCGCTGCACCGCCGGCACGACCACGACACCGCACCCGGCCGAGACGACGCCGACGGCAGCGAGAACGAGGCCGAACCACGACGGCTCCTGCGCAGCCACGGTCACGAGCACGGCGCCCGCGGCGACGACGAGGAGGCCGACGGCCGTCGCGAACGCCTCCAGCGGACGCAGTCCGCCGAACCGGGCACCGGGGTAACGCGCCCGCAGCACCGCGGCCGGGTCGCGGTCGTACCGGAGCTCCAGCCCTGCGACCTCCGTCAGGCGACGAAGGGCCGCCAGGTCGACCTCGAGCGGGCTCGCGGTGCGCGTCGACCATCCCCCGACCTGCCCGACGACCGCGCTCGCGTGGTCGAGCACGAGCAGGCACTCCCACTCGGGGTCGGGCGCTGACCCCGTCGACAGCAGGAGCGCGGAGTGCACGTGCACGAGCGCATCCGCGTCGCGCGGGCCGTCGCCGATCGGCACGGCGAACGACCGGCGACCGTCGTCCACGTCCTCGTACCGGAGGACGCCGTCGGTGACGGTCAGCCGTCCCGCCACCCGGGAGGTGCCCGACCGACGGTTGCGCCGGCCGTGCCGGATCTCGAGAGCGGCCTCGCCCTCGGGTGCGGTCATGGCGCGCTCACGGACGATCACCGACGCGCTCGTGAGCCCGCACCGGCGTCGCGGGCACGAGCACGGCCGCCGCGCAGCTCAGGCGAGGAGGTCGTGGCGGATGATCGTCGCCTCGCGGCCCGGGCCGACGCCGATGGACGAGATGCGGGTGCCGCTGATCTCCTCCAGCCGCTCGACGTAACGCTGCGCCGCGACTGGCAGGTCGTCGAACTCGCGCGCGCCGGTGATGTCCTCGGTCCAGCCGTCGAGGTACTCGTAGACGGGCTTCGCGTGGTGGAAGTCCGACTGGTCGGCGGGCATCTCGTCGTGGCGGGTGCCGTCCACGTCGTACGCGACGGCGACGGGGATGCGGTCCTTGCCGGTGAGCACGTCGAGCTTGGTGAGCACCAGGTCGGTGAGCCCGTTGACGCGCGCCGCGTACCGGACGACGACCGCGTCGTACCAGCCGGTGCGCCGCGGGCGGCCCGTCGTGGTGCCGAACTCGCCGCCGGTCCGGCGCAGCCACTCGCCGTCGTCGTCGAGCAGCTCGGTCGGGAAGGGGCCCTCGCCGACGCGCGTCGTGTAGGCCTTCGCGACGGCGACGACGCGGTCGATGCGGGTCGGGCCGACGCCCGAGCCGGTGCACGCGCCGCCCGCGGTCGCCGAGGACGACGTCACGAACGGGTAGGTGCCGTGGTCGATGTCGAGCATCGTGGCCTGGCCGGCCTCGAACACGAGCGTCTTGCCGGCGTCGAGCGCCTGGTTGAGCACGAGCGGCGTGTCAGCGACGAACGGGCGCACGCGGTCGGCGAAGCGCAGCAGGTCCTCGACGGTCTCGTCGACGGTGATCGCGCGGCGGTTGTAGACCTTCACGAGCAGGTGGTTCTTCTGGTCGAGGGCGCCCTCGACCTTCTGCCGGAGGATCTTCTCGTCGAACAGGTCCTGCACGCGGACGCCGACGCGGTTGATCTTGTCCGCGTACGTCGGGCCGATGCCGCGGCCGGTGGTGCCGATGCGGCGCGAGCCGAGGAAGCGCTCGGTGACCTTGTCGAGCGTGCGGTTGTACGGCGCGATGACGTGCGCGGCCGACGAGACGAGCAGTCGCGAGGTGTCGACGCCGCGGGCCTCGAGGGCCTCGATCTCCTGGAACAGGACCTCGAGGTCGATGACGACGCCGTTGCCGATGACGGGGACGACGCCGGGCGACAGGATGCCGGAGGGCAGCAGGTGCAGCGCGTACTTCTCGCCACCGACGACGACCGTGTGGCCGGCGTTGTTGCCACCGTTGAACTTCACCACGTAGTCGATGCGCGAGCCGAGCTGGTCGGTCGCCTTGCCCTTGCCCTCGTCGCCCCACTGGGCGCCGAGCACCACCACTGCAGGCATCTGTCACCACTCCTACCTGCCTGCGATGCGGGGACGCACGGCGGAGACCGACCGACGAGGGCGGCGCTTGCACGTGGACCCGGGCACGGGCGGCAGTGACCCGGTACCTCCGAGAGGCTACCGGACGGTCAAGGAACGGTCATGGCCGGTCCCGCCCGCGGACGCGGCGCGCGCGCCGTCGGGCGGGTCCGGCGACGCGCGTCAGCGCAGCCCGGCGACCTCCTCGGCCGACGTCCCCGAGTCGACGAGGAACTGCTCGCACCGCTGCGACTCGTCGGTCTCGCCGATCGCCTCCGCGGCCTCCGCGAGCGCCAGCAAGGCCCGCAGGAAGCCCTGGTTGGGCGCGTGGTCGACGGGGACCGGCCCGCGTCCGCGCCAGCCGGCGCGGCGCAGCCCGTCGAGGCCACGGTGGTAGCCGGTGCGGGCGTACGCGTAGGCGGCGACGGGGTCGCCCTCGTCGGCGAGAGCACGCTCCGCGAGCAGCGCCCACACGAGCGACGACGACGGCGCGATCACGACGACGTCGCGCGGCGACGAGCCGGCGGCGAGCGCCGCGCGCGCGTCGGCGTCGGGCCCGTCGGCGGGCAGACGGGTCGGGGCGGGTCCGTCGAGGAGGTTCTCGTGGCTCATGGGCCCAGTCTGTCCCCACGGCGCGCCGGACGTGCTCCGTCCGGGGGACTTCGGGGTCGCGACGGGGCGATCCGGGTGCGTGTCCAGGTGCACCGGATGCGCAGGTGTGGGAGCGCAACTACAGTCGATCCGCCGGAGCCCCTCCCGGCGCCCCGCAGGAGCTGGGTGGCCCCTCGAACCCGGTGGATGTCCATGATCGAGATCTCCACGTCGTCGACGACGACCACGCTCGTCATCACCGGCGACCTCGACCTCGCGGAACGCGACCAGTTCCCCGAGGCGGCGGCCCGCGTCGTCGGGCTGCGTCGTCAGCTGCTCGTGATCGACATGTGCGGCGTCACCTTCATGGACTCGACGGGGGCCGCGTTCCTCATCTCGCTCGCCGACGCCAGCCGCAAGCGCGGCGGGGCGACGGTCCTGCGCGGCGCGGACTCGCGCGACCTGTTCGTCATCGAGATCTGCGGCGCGACGGAGCTGTTCCGCATCGACGCCGACCACCGGTGCGCGCACGGCACCGAGCAGGACGTCGTGCAGCCGGACGGGGCCCCCGCGCTCTGACGCGTCAGCGACCCGTCGGCGGCAGCGCCCCCGGGCGGACCTTCGCCCACACGAGCTTGCCGCCGCGCGACTGCCGCCAGCCCCAGTCCGCGAGCCGCTCGACGATCTGCATGCCGAACCCGCCGACGCGCCCGGGGTGGCCGTCGGTGGACACGGGCGGTGCGGGGTTGCCGTCCTCGACCTCGATGCGCAGCCCGTCGCCCGTGTCGTAGAGCTGCAGCGACACGTGGCCGAACCCGTGCAGCACGGCGTTCGCGACGAGCTCGGACACGACCAGCTCGGCGTTGGCGGCGTCGGGGATCTCCCACGCCTGGCAGGTGCGGACGACCGCGTGCCGGGCACGGCCGATCGACGCGGGCTCGTTGGGGAGCGACCAGCGCCGCCGGCGCGGGCTGCGCGCACGTTCGAGGTGGTCGCGCGGGTCAGGGACGCGCACGACGACGACGGCCACGTCGTCCTCGGGGTGGTCCGCGAGCCGCGACAGCAGCTCCTCGCCGATGCCCGCCGCGTCCCGGGCCGTGATCCTCGACGCCACGCCCGCGAGCGCGGCGAGGCCCTCGCGCAGCCCGCGGTCGCGCCGCTCGATGAGCCCGTCGGTGTAGTAGACGAGCACGTCGCCCTCGACGAGGTCGAGGCTGCTCGTCGTCCGGACGCCGTCGCCGAAGCCGATGAGCGCACCGCCCGCGTCGCGCAGCTCGGTCGCGACCCCGTCCCGCACGTGCAGCACGGGCAGGTGTCCGGCGCGCGACCACTCCAGCCGCCAGCCCTCGTCACGGCGCGTGAGCGTCGACAGGACCAGACCCGCGGAGCGCGGGATCCGCATGCCGGTGACGAGCTGGTCGACGCGCTCGAGCACCGGTCCCGGCGTCGTGATGTCGAACGTGTAGGAGCGCACGATCGAGCGGAGCTGGCCCATCGCGGCGGCCGCCTCGACGTCGTGCCCGACGACGTCCCCGATGACGACGCCCGCGACGTCGGGCGCGATCTGCAGGACGTCGTACCAGTCGCCGCCGACCTGGACGTTCTCCGAGTTCGGCGCGTAGTACGTCCACACGTCGAGCCCGTCGACCTCGGCCTGCTCCGGCAGCATCGCGCGCTGCAGGGTCTCGGCGAGGCGGTGCTCGCGGTCGTACAGGCGCGCGTTGTCGAGCACCAGCCCGACGCGGCGCGCGGTCAGCTCGAGGATCGTCATCGCCGACGTCTCGATCGCCCGCAGCCCGCCGTCGTCACGCGGGACGACCGCCATGAGCCCGAGCACGCGCCGGCGGCCCGGCACGGGGAACACGACGGCGCGACCACCCGCGGCCGCCGGTCGCCCGTCGGTCGGGTGCAGCACCTCCGTCCGCACGTGCTGCGCGAGCCACTCCGACGCGCTGCCGCACGCGTAGACGGCGTCGAGCGCGAGGTCGACGGGCCGGTCACGCTCGCCGTCGAGCAGCATCTGCACCACGTCGGGCGCGTCGGGACGCGGGCCGCGCGACGGCGTGCGGAAGGCGTCCCCGCGGTGCCCGCGGCCGGGGCCGCCGTCGATGCCGTCCGCGGCGCGCAGCCCGCGGTCGTTGAGGAAGAAGCCCGCCCAGCCGACGACCGCGTGCCGCAGGACCATCGCGATCTCGCGCAGCGCGTGCGGGTCGTCGACGTCCATCAGGAGGTCCGACACCTGCGCGATGAGGCCGAGGCTGCGGCGCTCGCGACGCTCGGCCTCGACCAGCGCCGCCTGCTCGGCGTCGTGCGACAGGCGCTCGGTCATGTCCTGGAACGCGGCGACCCAGTACTCCGGCTCGTCGAGCGCGGTCGGCACGGGCGCGAGGTGCACCTGGCACACGAAGCGCGTGCCGTCGCCGCGGTCGAGCTCGAACGTGGGCGAGAACGGCTGGCGCGCGAGCAAGGCCTGCGCCAGCTGCGTCGCCCGGACCGTGTCGCGCGCGAGCTCGGCGCGGATCGCGGGCTCGCGCTCGTGCGCACCGTCCAACCCGTACCCGACGGCCCGCTCGAACGCGTCGTTGACCCAGACGGCGGTCAGCACCGCGTCCCGCGCCTCGAACAGCCCCATCGGCACGGCCGTCGCCGCGAGAGCGCGCGCGTGCAGGTCGAGGGCCACGGACGACGTCGGGGCGGGCAGACCACCCGACATCGGATCCGCGTGGGAGTTGACCACCACCACCTCCGATCGTCTAGCGTGCCGAACTGGGCGAACCGTCGAGGAAGTCGACGTACGCCTTCGAGGCCGGCACCAGAAGGAGCACTGTGCGCGACGGTAACAGCAGCAACCCGGACGAGTCGGCGACCGCCGACGACGTGGCCGGTCGCGTCGTGGGTGAACCCGGTGCGGTCCATGTGATCGTCGGCACCGACCGCACGCGCATCGTGCTCTCGGGCGAGGTCGACGCCGACCTCGGTCCCGAGCTGCAGGAGGCGACCGCCGAGGCCGAGCAGGTCGGTCTGCCGATCGAGGTCGACGCCCACCACGTGACGTTCATGGACTCGTCGGGCGTCGCGTTCCTCGCGCGCCTGTCGATCCGCAGCCAGCACCGCGTGCGCCTCCTGCGCGTCCCGCCGACCGTGCGGTTCCTGCTCGAGGTCACGCGGATCGGTGAGCTCCTCGACGTCGTCGAGGACGCGGACGACGCGGCGTTCCAGCCGGTCGGCGACGCCCCGGCGACGAACGGTCCGACGACCCCCTGACGCCCCTCCGGCACGTCATCGGCAGCGACCGCCGACGACGCCTCGGACGTGACGACGGGCCCCGACCACCTGGTGGTCGGGGCCCGTCGTCGTCAGTGCGTCAGAGCTTGTGACCGGCCGAGCGGAGCTGCTGCGCCGCCTCGACGATGCGCTGCGCCATGCCCGCCTCGGCGAGCTTGCCCCACGCGCGGGGGTCGTACGCCTTCTTGTTGCCGACCTCGCCGTCGACCTTCAGGACGCCGTCGTAGTTCTTGAAGAAGTGGTCGGCGACCGGACGGCTGAACGCGTACTGCGTGTCCGTGTCGATGTTCATCTTGATGACGCCGTTGTCGACCGCCTCGGCGATCTCCTCGGCCGTCGAGCCCGAGCCACCGTGGAACACCAGGTCGAAGGGCGAGTCCTTGCCGACCTCGGCGCCGACGGCCTTCTGGATGTCCGCGAGGATCGACGGGCGCAGCTTGACCGCACCCGGCTTGTAGACGCCGTGCACGTTGCCGAACGTGAGGGCCGTCAGGTAGCGACCCTTCTCGCCGACGCCGAGCGCGCGGACCGTCGCGAGACCGTCCTCCGCCGTCGTGTAGAGCTTCTCGTTGATCTCGGCCTCGTGGCCGTCCTCCTCGCCGCCGACGACGCCGACCTCGATCTCGAGGATCGTGCGGGCCGCCTGCGAGAGCTCGAGGAGCTCCGCCGCGATGACGAGGTTCTCGTCGAGCGGGATGTCCGAGCCGTCGAACATGTGCGACTGGAACGTCGGGTTCTCGCCGCGCTTGACCTGCTCGGCCTCCAGGGCGATCAGCGGGCGGACCCACGAGTCGAGGTTCTTCTTGACGCAGTGGTCGGTGTGGAGGGCGACGGTGATGCCGTAGCCCTTGGCGACCTCGGTCGCGTACGCGGCGAGCGCGATCGAGCCGGCGACGCGGTCCTTCACGGTCGAGCCGGACGCGTACTCCGCGCCGCCGACGGAGACCTGGAGGATGCCGTCCGACTCGGCCTCCGCGAAGCCCTGCAGCGCGGCGGTGACGGTCTGGGACGACGTGACGTTCACGGCCGGGTAGGCGAACTTGCCCGCCTTCGCCCGGTCGATCATCTCGGCGTAGACCTCGGGGGTGGCGATGGCCATCTGCAGCACTCCTGCGTTCGTAGGACGGTGTCGCCCACAGTTTGCCACCGTTCGGCAAAGGGCCGGTCGGGACGTCCTGCCCACGGACACCCGCGCGGCGGCCGGTAGCGACGGCCCTGGCTACGCCGCCGGGGGCGGTCCCGCGTGCTGCGCGACCCAGGCGTGCATCGCGATCGCGGCCGCGGCGCCCGCGTTGATCGAGCGGGTCGAGCCGAACTGGGCGATGTGCAGGACGTCCTGCGCGGCCGCACGCGCGGCGCCGGACAGGCCGACGGACTCCTGCCCGAACAGCAGCACGCAGGCGCGCGGCAGCGGGTAGCCCTCGAGCGGGACGGAACCGGGGAGGTTGTCGACGCCGAGCACGGGCAGCGGGCTGCCGCCCGTCCCCGCGGTCGCGGCCCAGGCGAGCAGGTCGTCGACCGTCGGGTGGTGCCGGACGTGCTGGTAGCGGTCGGTCACCATCGCGCCGCGACGGTTCCAGCGGCGTCGGCCGACGACGTGCACCTCGGCCGCGAGGAACGCGTTCGCGGTGCGGACCACCGAGCCGATGTTGAGGTCGTGCTGCCAGTTCTCGATCGCCACGTGGAACGGGTGGCGCCGGGTGTCGAGGTCCGCGACGACGGCCTCCACCGTCCAGTAGCGGTACCGGTCGACGACGTTGCGCCGGTCGCCGTGCGCGAGCAGGTCAGGGTCGTAGCGGGGGTCGAGCCCGCCCGTCGCCGGGTCGCGCGGCCACGCGTCCGGACCACCGGGCCAGGGCCCGACGCCGACGTCGGCGGGTGCGTCCGCGCCGCGCTCGCCGGTCGGCTCGTCACCGGGCGTCACGCGTCGACCGTGCCGTCGCCGGTCAGGCGGTACCGGCGGCACGGCACGTCGACGGTCACGCCGGGCGCCACCTCGACGCGGTGGTCGAAGGGCCCCTCGTCGGACCAGCCGTGGCGCTCGTAGAAGCGGCGGGCGCGGGCGTTGCCGGGCGCGACCGCGAGCCAGGGGTGCGCGTGACCCGCCTCGGCCGCGACGCGGGCGGCGTCGGCGAGGAGCGCCGCGGCGACGCCGGTCCCCCGCGCGCTCGCGTCGACGTAGACCTGGTCGACCTGGTCGCCGACCGTCGTGGCGAACCCCACGACGTCCCCGCGCAGGACAGCGACCCGGGTGTCGGGCACGAGACCGGGCGCGCGGTCGACGAACGACTGCGGGGTGCGGTGCCGGGTCAGCTCGTCGGGCACGTGCCCGTCGTGGGCGTCGTGCCACCCCGTCGACCAGATCTGCGCCAGCCGCACCGCGTCGTCGGGGACGGCGTCGCGGAGCGCGACGGTGTCGCGCCCGTCGCCCGGGACCGCGCCGTGCGGTGCGACGGGGTCATCGCCGCGAGCGGAGGCGCCCTGCGCGGCCGGGGCGCGTCCGTCGCCGAGGGGCGCGTCGTGGAGAGGGTCGCGCGGGCCGCGGCTCATGCCCGGGCCGTCCGGGCGAGCCACTCGTCGTACGTCACGCGCCCGTAGCGTCCGTCGGGTGCGGTCGCGTCGCCGGACGCGAAGAACGCGCCCCAGCCAGGCAGGGGGACCCCGACGGGCACGCGCCGGGTGTGGTGCGCCGCGGCCCAGCGGCGGGCGAGGTCGGCGCCGTCGAGCTCCTCCGGGCCTGCGACGGTGACCGTGCGGCGACCCGGCTCGCCCTCGTCGCGCGCCTCCCCGTCGAGCGGCGCGTCGAGGCCCGCGGACACGTCGACGACCGCCCGCGCGACGTCGGCGACGTCGATCGGCTGGAGCCGCGCGCCGCGCAGGTACGGGACCGTCCCCGCGCGGCTGAGCGCGCCGGCGAGCGTCGGGCGGCCGAAGAACCGGTCGAAGAAGTCGTGGAACTGCGCGGCGCGCAGGAGCGTCGTCGGGACCGCGCTCGCCTGGTAGACGCGCTCCTGGGCCAGCTTGGTGCGGTAGTACCCGATGGCCGTGCCGCGGTCGACGTTGACGATCGAGAGGACCACGGCCAGGCCGACGCCTGCGTCCCGGGCCGCGAGCGCGATCGACGCGGCGCCGGCCGTCAGGACCTTCGCGGCGGAGGGCGTCTCGCCGTTGACGGTGTCCACGACGACGTCGGCCCCGTCGAACGCGGCGCCGAGGCGCTCGGGCGCGTCGGCGGCGACGGCGTCGGCGGCGGCGTACTCGGCCCCCACGACCTGACGGGACGCCGGCGGGACGTGGCGCGACACGGACCGCACGCGGTGACCCCTCCGCAGCGCCTCCTCGACGACGGCCCGGCCCGCGAGCCCCGTCCCTCCCACGACCACGACCGTCCGCTGCGTCATGCCCCGATCATGCCGCTGCCCTCCCCCACCGCTCACCCCGGAGCCCGCCACATCGCGCCGCCGTCGTCAGCCCGCACCACCCAACTCTTCCCCGCGTCCCCTACTCCGGCGTCGCAGGACGGTGGCGCGCGCTGGCTGCCAGCGGGTTCTCGCCGCCGCCCGGCGCGTG
>NZ_JAPESW010000025.1 GCF_028527925.1 Cellulomonas fimi | reverse complement strand
GCGTAGTCGCCGTGGGTGGGCGGGTTGCGGGCAACACGTGCTGTGACGTGCGCCGCTCGCCCGACGGGGCGGGTCGGCGGCGGTGCTCGCGGCACGGTGCGTCGTCCGCGTGGCCCCGCTCCGTGCCGGGCCCGCCCGGTGTCCGCGTGCTGGTGGTGCCGGGTCGGACGGCTCCGGTTCGCGTCTATCCTGGCGCCCTGGCCCCGATAGCCCAACCGGCAGAGGCGTTCGGCTCAAACCCGATCCAGTGTGGGTTCGAATCCCACTCGGGGCACCCGTGCGACCGGCCGTCGTCGACGGACGGCGCCACCGGCAGCCCCCGGCAGGGGGATGCGCAGCGCGTCCGCGAGGCGTAGAACGGGTCGCATGTTCGAAGAGGGCCAGCTGTACGCCCCCGTCACCGCGGACGAGGACGGCAAGGCCAGGGTTCACCTCGCGGACGACCATCCCGGTGCGAAGGACGAGGAGTACCGGCGACGTCGCGACGAGATCGCGGCGCCGGCGCTCGCGTGGCGGCCGGGCGAGCCGGTGCCGCGCGTCGAGTACACGGACACCGAGAACCAGATCTGGGCGACCGTGTGCCGGGAGCTCGCGCCGAAGCACGAGCGGCTCGCGATCCGGGGCTACCTCGAGGGCAAGGAGGCCCTCGCGCTGCCGACGGACCACGTGCCGCAGCTCGACGAGGTCAGTGCGGGACTCATGCCGCTCAGCGCGTTCCGGCTCCACCCGGCCGCCGGGCTCGTCCCGCTCGACGTGTTCTACGGGTCGCTCGCGGACGGGGTGTTCCACTCGACGCAGTACCTGCGGCACGCGTCGCAGCCGCTCTACACGCCGGAGCCGGACATCCTCCACGAGGTCGTGGGGCACTGCAATCTCCTGGCGAACCCGGCGATCGCGGACGTCAAGCGGCGTGCCGGCGAGGCCGCGCGGCGGTGCGAGACGCCCGAGGGGCTGCAGTACGTCGCGGACGTCTTCTGGTTCACGATCGAGTTCGGCGTGATGTACGAGCACGGTGAGCTGCGCGCGTACGGGGCGGGGCTGCTCTCGTCGTACGGGGAGATCGAGGAGTTCCGCGGCGCGGACATCCGGCCGGTGGACTTCCACCAGATGGCGACGCTCGCGTACGACATCAGCCACTACCAGCCGATCCTGTTCGCGTGCGACGGGATGGGTGAGCTCACCGACCGGGTCGCGGGGTTCTTCGCGGACTTCGACGACGAGACGCCGGCACGGCTCGCGCGCGAGGCCGCGCGCGTCTGACGGACGGCGGGCGCGGCGGGTCGGGCTGCGCCGGCCCGCCGCGGACCGTCGGCGACGTCAGGCGACGGGCTCGCGCGTCTGGACGAGCAGGTGCTGCCGGAAGAAGGCCGCGAGGTCCGCGGTCGCGTCGAGCGGCAGGACGGCGGCGACGTACTGGTCGGGGCGGACGACGACGACGCAGCCGGCGCGGTCGACGCCGCGCAGGTCGAAGACGTCGTCGTCGGGGTGCGTGGCGAAGACCTTCTCGTAGTCGACGAGCGCGAACGGGCCCGTGCGCGGGAGGAACAGCGCGGGCACCGCCGTGATGTCGACGTCGACGTGCCGCTGCTGGTAGACGACCTTGACGTCGAGAAGTGCGTCGAGCGCGTCGCCGTCGCGCGCGTGCGCGAGGACGGGTGACTCGGGCGACGTCGCCATCCAGTCGGCCCAGTCCGCGAGCGCGGACCGCTCCCCCGCGGCGGGTCGGTCGGCGAAGGCGTAGACGCGCCAGCGGCCGTCGGCGCGGTGCTGGTGGCCGAGGTGCAGGGGGTTGGCATCGGCGACGCGGACGACGGGGGCGGACTTGAACCGTTTGCCGAGGGGGAAGCCGGTGGCGAGGTTCTGGTGGGTGGGTGCGGCGACGAGCATCGAGGGCGGGTACTGCGTCATGAAGCCGAAGAGGAACTCGGTGGTGCGGACGTAGAAGGCGGCGAGCTCGCCGGGGTCGAGGTCCTCGGGCTTGCGGGCCATGAGGGAGGACCACTCGCGGTCGAAGTCGATGAGGTTCTGGGCGATGACCTGGCGTTCGGCGGAGTAGGTGGCGAGGAGGGTCTCGGGGCTGCGGCCGGTCAGGACGTGGCCGAGCTTCCAGGCGAGGTTGAAGCCGTCCTGCATGGAGACGTTCATGCCCTGGCCGGCCTTGGCGCTGTGGGTGTGGCAGGCGTCGCCGGCGATGAAGACGCGGGGGGTGCGGGTGCCGCGCTGGTCGAGGGGGACGTCGTCGAAGCGGTCGGTGACGCGGTGGCCGACCTCGTAGACGCTGTGCCAGGCGACGGAGCGGACGTCGAGCGTGTAGGGCCGCAGGATGGCGTTGGCGTGGTCGACGATCTGGTCGATCGTGGTGGCGCGGACGGCGTCGCGGGTGTCGGGGTGGACCTCGCCGAGGTCGACGTACATGCGGAAGAGGTGTCCGCCCTCGCGGGGGATGAGCAGGATGCTGCCGCCGGTGCCGGACTGGATGGCGCACTTGAGGCGGATGTCGGGGAAGTCGGTGACGGCGAGGACGTCCATGACGCCCCAGGCGTGGAACGCGGAGTCGCCGCGGGGGACGCAGCCGATGGCGCGGCGGACGTCGCTGTGGGCACCGTCGGCGCCGAGGACGTAGCGCGCGCGGACGGTCTTCTCGGTGCCGGTGTCGTCGCCGGCGGTGCGGGTGAGGTGGACGGTGACGGGGTGGTCGCCGTGGTCGTCGACGTGCAGGTCGCGGAAGGCGTAGCCGTAGTCGGGCCGCATGCGGGTGGGGGCGTTGGCCATGTACTCGGCGAAGTGGTCGAGGACCCGGGCCTGGTTGACGATGAGGTGGGGGAACTCGCTGATGCCGGACGGGTCGTCGGGCGGGCGTTCGCCGCGGACGATGCGGGTGGGGTCGGCGGGGTCGGGGTGCCAGAAGCACATCTCGGTGATGCGGTAGGCCTCCTCGGCGATGCGGCCGGCGAAGCCGAACGCCTGGAAGGTCTCGACGCTGCGGGCCTGGATGCCGTCGGCCTGGCCGATGGCGAGGCGTCCGGGGCGGCGGTCGACGATGCGGGTGGTGACGTCGGGGAACTGGGAGAGCTGCGCGGCGGCGATCATGCCGGCGGGTCCGGTGCCGACGATGAGGACGTCGACCTCGTCGGGCAGGTCGTCGGGGCGGTCGAGGCCGACGCCGGCGGCGGGCTGGACGCGGGGGTCGCCCGAGACGTAGCCGTGGTGGTGGAACTGCATGGTGCGACTCCCCCGGACGTCGTTGTCGAGGCGGTGGGAGGCGTGGCGCGCCGGTCGGTCGCGTGGACCTCCCTCGTGCGGATCGTATACGGCGGTGGATAGAGTGCCGAGCGGACGGTCCCACGACGGCGTGGGCCCGACGTTCGACGAGGAGGTCGGCGATGCCCTCGGTCTCCGCGCACGCCGCGGTCACCCTCGCCGCGCACGTGGACCACGTGTTCGGGGTCATGGGCAACGGCAACGCGCACTTCCTCGACGCGCTCGCGCGGCAGACGTCGGCGACGTTCACGCCGGTGCGGCACGAGTCGGGGGCCGTGGTCGCGGCGGACGCGCACCACCGGGCGTCGGGGCGGCTCGCGGCGGCGACGACGACGTACGGCGCGGGGTTCACCAACACGCTCACGGCGCTGGCCGAGGCGGTGCAGGCGCACGTGCCGCTCGTGCTCGTGGTGGGCGACGAGCCCACGTCGGGGCCGCGCCCGTGGGACGTGGACCAGATCGCGATGGCGTCGGCGGTCGGTGCCCGCACGTACACGGTGGGGCGTGCGGACGCGGCGGCGACGACGGCGATCGCGGTCGAGCACGCGCTGACGTACCGGGTGCCGACGGTGCTGGCGATCCCCTACGACGTCGCGACGCTCGACGCGGGCCCGGTGCCCGACGTGCCCGAGCCGCGGCTGCCGGGGCCGCTCGCGCCGCGGGGCCCGTTCGCGGACGCGACCGTGCGGGAGGTCGCGGCGGCGCTGGCGTCGGCGCGGCGACCGCTGCTCCTGGCGGGACGGGGTGCGTGGCTCGCGGGCGCGGGCGACGTGCTCGGGAAGATCGCGGACGCGACGGGTGCGCTGACGGTCACGACGGCGCTCGGTCAGGGCGTCTTCCCGCGGCCCGAGTTCGACCTCGGCGTGGCGGGCGGGTTCGGTGCGCGCGGCGCGATGGGGCTCGTGCGCGAGGCGGACGTCGCGCTCGTCGTCGGGGCGTCGCTCAACCAGTTCACAATGCGGTTCGGCGAGCTGTTCGCGCCGGGCACGCGCGTGCTGCAGGTGGACGTCGCGCCCGCGGCGACGCACCCGCACGTGGGCGGGTACGTGCGGGGCGACGCGGCGACGGTCGCGGCGGCGGTCCTCGACGAGCTGCACGCGCGGCCCGACGCGACGCCGAGCGGGTGGCGCGAGTCCGTGGACGTGGCGGCCGCGCGCCGGCACGAGCCCGGGACGGGCACCGCGCCCGACGGTCGGCTCGACCCCCGCTCGGCGGCCGCGCGCATCGCTTCCCTGCTGCCGACCGACCGGGTCGTCGTGTCCGACGGCGGGCACTTCATCGCGTGGGCGAACATGTACTGGCCGGTGGCGTCGCCCGACCGCATGATCATGGTCGGCACCGCGTTCCAGTCGATCGGCCTCGGCTTCCCGAGCGTCGTGGGCGCGGCGCTCGCACGGCCCGACGCGACCGTCGTGCTCACGTCGGGGGACGGTGGCGGGCTCATGGCGCTCGCCGACCTGGAGTCGGCGGTGCGCGTCGCGGGTGGGCGCGGGATGGCCGTCGTGTGGAACGACGCCGCGTACGGCGCCGAGGTGCACGTCTACGGGCGCAAGGGCCTGGTGCGCGAGCCCATGCTCATCCCCGCGGTCGACTTCGCGGGCCTCGCGACGGCCGTCGGTGCGCACGGCGTGACCGTGCGGACGCTCGAGGACCTCGACGCCCTCGCCGACTGGGCCACGCGACCCGCCGGCGAACGCCCCTTCCTGCTGCTCGACCTCGTCGTCTCCCCCGGCGTCGTCGCGCCGTACCAGGAGGAGATCGTGCGGGCGAACAGCTGAGCAGCACGCGTCCGCGAGCGCCGGTGCCCGCGGTCGTGACGGGTTCCGTCGAACGAAGGACGCGGAGGTGCGGATGTCCGAGCAGGCCTCCGAGCAGGCCCCGGAGCGGGCCACGGGCGGGGACGCGGTCGACCCGAGGTTCGCCGCGCTCCCGGGGCGCCCGGGGAAGGTGGTCGCGGTGCACCTGAGCTACGTGTCGCGCGCGGACCAGCGGGGGCGCCGGCCGGCGCAGCCGTCGTACTTCCTCAAGCCGTCGAGCTCGGTGGCCGCGTCGGGCGGCACGGTCGAGCGGCCGGCGGGGACGGAGCTGCTCGCGTTCGAGGGTGAGGTGGCGCTCGTGATCGGGCGACCCGCCCGCCGCGTGTCGGCGCAGGAGGCGTGGGCGCACGTCGGGTGGGTGACCGCGGCGAACGACCTCGGGCTGTACGACCTGCGGGCGGCGGACCGCGGGTCGAACCTGCGGTCGAAGGGCGGCGACGGGTTCACGCCGCTCGGTCCGCGGCTGCTCGACGCGGCGCCGCTCGACCCGTCGGCGCTGCGCGTGCGGACGTGGGTGAACGGTGAGCTGCGGCAGGACGACACGACCGCGGGGCTGCTGTTCCCGCTCACGCAGATGGTCGCGGACCTGTCGCAGCACCTCACGCTCGAGCCGGGCGACGTGGTGCTCACCGGGACGCCCGCGGGGTCGTCGGTGCTGCGGCCCGGTGACGTGGTCGAGGTCGAGGTGGACGCGCCCGACGCACCGGGCTCGCCGACGACGGGTCGGCTCGTGACGACGGTCGTCGAGGGGACGCACGCGTTCGACGCGGCTGTCGGCGCGCTGCCCGCGGTCGACGACCACCAGCGCGCCGAGGCGTGGGGGTCGCGCGACGCCGCCGGGCTCGACCCGGTGACGGGAACGGGTGCGCTGACGCCCGAGCTGCGCGAGAAGCTCGCGCACGTGCCGGTCGCGGCGCTGAGCTCGCAGCTGCGCAGGCGCGGGCTGGACCGGGTCACGGTCGACGGGGTGCGGCCGCTGAACCCGGGGACGCGGCTCGTGGGCACCGCGCGCACGCTGCGGCTCCTGCCGGGCCGTGAGGACCTGTTCGCACGGCACGGCGGCGGGCAGAACGCACAGAAGCGGGCGTTCGACGCGGTGGGTCCCGGTGAGGTGCTCGTCATCGAGGCCCGCGGCCAGGCCGACGCGGGCACGCTCGGCGACGTCCTGGCGCTGCGCGCGCACGTGCGCGGGGCGGCGGGGATCGTCACCGACGGTGCGGTGCGGGACCGCGACGCGGTCGCGGCCGTCGGCATCCCGGTCTACGCGGCGGGGGCGCACCCGGCGGTGCTGGGGCGCCTGCACGTGCCGTGGGACGTCGACGTCGCGGTCGCGTGCGGCGGGACGACCGTCGAGCCGGGCGACGTGCTCGTGGGCGACGCGGACGGTGTCGTCGTCATCCCGCCGGCGCTCGTCGCGGAGGTCGTCGACGCGGCCCTCGCGCAGGAGGAGGAGGACGCGTGGGTCGCCGAGCAGGTCGCGGCGGGGCACGCCGTCGACGGGCTGTTCCCGATGGACGCGACGTGGAGAGCGAGGTACGACGCGTGGCGCCGCACCCGGTGAACGCCATCCCGAGCGCGCCGGCCCGGACGCCCGGGCCGCGGTCCGTCGCGCCTGCCGGGCCGCCGGCCCGCCCGCGGGCCGGGTCGTCGACGGCCGCCGGCAAGTCGGAGCAGGCGTACCGCTGGCTTCGCGAGCGCATCGCGGGCGAGCAGTACACGCCGGGCCACCGGCTCGTGCTCGGCACGATCGCGGACGAGCTCGGCATGAGCGTCGTGCCGGTGCGCGAGGCGATCCGGCGGCTCGAGGCCGAGGGGCTCGTGACGTTCGAGCGGCACGTCGGCGCGCGCGTCTCGCTCATCGACGACACGCAGTACCGGCACAGCATGGAGACGCTCGCGATGCTCGAGGGCGCCGCGACCGCGCTCGCCGCGCCGCACCTCACCGCGGAGCACGTGGCGCAGGCGCGGCGCGTCAACCGGCGCCTCGTGGACTGCCTCGACGACTTCGACCCGCGGCTGTTCACGTCGCTCAACCACCGGTTCCACGCGGTCCTGTTCGCGGCGTGCCCCAACCCGCGGCTGCTCGCGCTCGTCGACGCCGAGTGGGCGCGTCTGGGGCACCTGCGCGACTCGACGTTCACGTTCGTGCCGGGCCGCGCGCGCGAGTCCGTCCGGGAGCACGAGGCGCTGCTCGACCTGATCGCGTCGGGCGCGTCACCGGCCGACGTCGAACGCGCCGCCCGCGCGCACCGGTCCGCCACGCTCGCGGCCTACCTGGCGCGCGAGCACCCCGAACCCGCGCCGGACGCGACCGGCGTGACACCCCCGGAGAGGTGAGCGATGCCCACCACGCACGACCGCCCCGGCGCGCCGGCCGCACCGCACGTCCCGGCGGACCTGCCGGACCGGGTGCGGCACCACATCGGCGGCGAGGACGTCGACTCGGTCGACGGTGCCACGTTCGACGTCCTCGACCCCGTCACCCAGCGCACGTACCTGCGGGCCGCGCGCGGCACCGCCGCCGACGTCGACCGCGCCGTCGCGTCGGCGCGGCAGGCGTTCGAGGAGGGACCCTGGCCGCGGATGCTCCCCCGCGAGCGCTCGCGCGTCCTGCACGAGGTCGCGGACGTCGTCGAGTCCCGCGACGCGCGGCTGGCGGAGCTGGAGAGCTTCGACTCGGGTCTGCCGATCACGCAGGCGCTCGGGCAGGCGCGGCGGGCGGCGGAGAACTTCCGGTTCTTCGCGGACCTCGTGGTCGCGCAGACGGACGACGCGTTCAAGGTGCCCGGGCGGCAGCTCAACTACGTGAACCGCAAGCCGATCGGTGTCGCGGGGCTGATCACGCCGTGGAACACGCCGTTCATGCTCGAGTCGTGGAAGCTCGCGCCGGCCCTCGCGACGGGCAACACGGTCGTGCTGAAGCCCGCGGAGTTCACGCCGCTGTCGGCGTCGCTGTGGGCGGGGATCTTCGCCGAGGCGGGCCTGCCGACGGGCGTGTTCAACCTGGTGCACGGCCTCGGCGAGGAGGCGGGCGACGCGCTCGTGCGGCACCCGGACGTACCGCTCATCTCGTTCACGGGCGAGAGCCGCACGGGGCAGACGATCTTCGCCAACGCGGCCCCGCACCTCAAGGGCCTGTCGATGGAGCTCGGCGGCAAGTCCCCCGCGGTCGTGTTCGCGGACGCGGACCTCGAGGCGGCGGTCGACGCGACGATCTTCGGGGTGTTCTCCCTCAACGGGGAGCGGTGCACCGCGGGCAGCCGGATCCTCGTCGAGCGGTCGGTGTACGACGAGTTCGTCGAGCGGTTCGCGGCGCAGGCGGAGCGCGTCGTGGTCGGGCCGCCGCACGACCCCGCGACCGAGGTGGGGGCGCTCGTGCACCCGGAGCACGTCGCCAAGGTCATGTCGTACATCGACGTCGGGAAGAGCGAGGCACGGCTGGTCGCGGGCGGCGGGAGGCCGGACGGGTTCCCGACCGGCAGCTACGTCGCGCCGACCGTGTTCGCGGACGTCCCGCCCGACGCGCGGATCTTCCAGGAGGAGATCTTCGGACCCGTAGTCGCGATCACGCCGTTCGACACCGACGCCGAGGCCCTCGCGCTCGCGAACGGCGTCCGGTACGGGCTCGCGGCGTACGTGTGGACCAACGACCTGCGACGGGCGCACACGTTCGCGCACGGCGTGGAGGCGGGCATGGTCTGGCTCAACAGCAACAACGTGCGCGACCTGCGCACCCCGTTCGGCGGCGTCAAGGCGTCCGGGCTGGGCCACGAGGGCGGGTACCGCTCGATCGACTTCTACACGCACCAGCAGGCCGTCCACGTGACGCTCGGCCCGGTGCACAACCCGACGTTCGGCAAGGTCGCCGCGCACCCACCCGCCGACCTCGACGACCCCGACCCGCGCTGACCCCGACGACGAGAGGCGCACGCCGTGAACGCCACCCCCACGCCGCCGGGCGGTCGTCCGGACGACGCCCGCTTCATCCCGACCCCCACCTCGCCACCGCCCGACGTGCTGCGCGCGCTGTCCGTCGAGCTCGTCGTCACCGACCTCGCCGCGGCGCGGCACTTCTACGTCGACGTGCTCGGGCTCGTCGTGACCGCGCAGGACCCGACCACGCTGCACCTGCGCACGTTCGACGAGTTCCTCCACCACAACCTCGTGCTGCGGCAGGGGCCCGTCGCGGCGGCGGCGGCCCTCACCTACCGCGTGCGCGCCCCGCAGGACCTCGACCGGGCCGTCGCGTTCTACTCCGAGCTCGGGTGCCGGGTCGAGCGGCGACGCGACGGGTTCACCACGGGGGTCGGCGACTGCGTGCGCGTGCAGGACCCGCTCGGGTTCCCGTACGAGTTCGTCCACGACGTCACGCACGTCGAGCGGCTGTCCTGGCGGTACGACCTCCAACCACCCGGCCCGCTCGTGCGCCTCGACCACGTCAACCAGGTCACCCCCGACGTGCCGCGCGCGGTGCGGTACATGGAGGACCTCGGGTTCCGCGTCACCGAGGACATCCAGGACGCCGACGGGACCACGTACGCGGCGTGGATGCGCCGCAAGCCCACCGTGCACGACACGGCGATGACCGGCGGCGACGGGCCACGCCTGCACCACGTCGCGTTCGCGACGCACGAGAAGCACGACGTCCTCGCGATCTGCGACCGGCTCGGCGCGCTGCGGCTGTCCGACCGGATCGAGCGCGGCCCCGGGCGGCACGGGGTGTCCAACGCGTTCTACCTGTACCTGCGCGACCCCGACGGGCACCGCGTCGAGATCTACACGCAGGACTACTGGACGGGCGACCCCGACAACCCCGTCGTCACGTGGGACGTGCACGACAACCAGCGGCGCGACTGGTGGGGCAACCCCGTCGTGCCGTCCTGGTACACCGAGGCGTCGCTCGTCCTCGACCTCGACGGCGAGCCGCAGCCCGTCGTCGCGCGCACCGACTCCACCGAGATGGCCGTCACCATCGGCGCCGACGGGTTCTCCTACACGCGCCCCGAGGACGCCGGCGACCTGCCCGCGTGGAAGCAGGGCGAGTACAAGCTGGGGCACCAGCTGTGACGCGCGCACGCCGCGGGCCTGGCCAGGCGGGCCACCCGATCCGGTCGCGTCGAGGCGTCCCGTGCTGACGCCCGACGCGGTCGCCGACATCGCCGACGAGCTCGCCGCCGCCGAGCGCGACCGCACGACCGTGCCGCTGCTCACCGCGCGCCACCCGGGCATGACCGTCGACGACGCCTACACGGTCCAGGCCGAGTGGCGGCGTCGCGCCCTGGCCGCGGGGAGGCGGCACGTCGGGCGCAAGATCGGGCTCACGTCGAAGGTCATGCAGGCCGCGACCGGCATCGACGAGCCCGACTACGGCGCGATCCTCGCCGACATGATCCACGAGGACGGCGCTGTCCTCGAGCACGGGCGGTTCTCGAACGTGCGCGTCGAGGTCGAGCTCGCGTTCCTCCTCGCCGCGCCCGTCGACGGGCCCCACGCGACGGTCTTCGACGTGCTGCGCGCGACCGAGTACGTCACGCCCGCGCTCGAGATCCTGTCGTCGCGCATCGCGCTCGAGGGCCGCACGATCGTCGACACGATCAGCGACAACGCCGCGATGGGCGCCATGGTGCACGGCGGCAGGCCCGTGCGTCCCGACGACGTCGACCTGCGCTGGGTCGCCGCGCTGCTGCACCGCAACGGGACCATCGAGGAGTCCGGCGTCGCGGGAGCCGTGCTCGGCCACCCCGCGCGCGGGGTGGCGTGGCTCGCGAACAAGCTCGCGCAGCACGGCGAGCGCCTCGACGCGGGCGAGCTCGTCCTCGCCGGCTCGTTCACGCGCCCGATGTGGGTGCACCGGGGCGACACCGTCCTGGCCGACTTCCACGACCTGGGGACCCTCTCGTGCCGCTTCGACTGACCCCGACGTTCCGCGACGCCCTCGCGGGCCGTGCCGACCGGCCGCTCGTCGGCATGTGGGTGTGCACGGGCAGTCCGCTCGTCGCCGAGATCTGCGCCGGGTCCGGCCTCGACTGGGTGCTCGTCGACATGGAGCACGCGCCCAACGGCCTGGAGTCGGTGCTCGCGCAGCTCCAGGTCCTCGCCGCGTACCCGGTGACCCCCGTCGTGCGCGTCCCGGCCGCCGACCCCGTGATGATCAAGCAGGTCCTCGACCTCGGCGCGCAGAACGTGCTCGTCCCGATGGTGTCCACCGCGGACGAGGCGCGCGCCGCCGTCGCGGCCGTCCGGTACCCGCCGCACGGACGACGCGGCGTCGGTGGCGCGCTCGCCCGCTCCACCCGGTGGAGCCGCGTCGAGGGGTACCTCCGGGACGCCGACCGGCACGTGTCGCTCGTCGTCCAGGTCGAGACCGCGCAGGGCGTCGACGCCGCGGGCGAGATCGCGGCGGTCGACGGCGTCGACGGGGTCTTCGTCGGCCCGTCCGACCTCGCCGCGTCGATGGGGCTGCTCGGGCAGCAGGACCACCCCGACGTCGTCGCCGCGGTCCACCGCACGTTCGACGCGGTCCGCGCGGCCGGCACACCGGTCGGCGTCAACGCGTTCGACCCGACTCTCGCCGACGCGTACGTCCAGGCCGGGGCGTCGTTCGTGGCCGTCGGCGCCGACGTCGTGCTGCTCGCGCGCGGCTCCGAGCACCTCGCCGCGCGGTTCGCGCCCGACCGCCCGCCGGACGCCTGACCGACCGACAGGCGGACCGACCCCGCCCAGCGCTCGCCACACCGCGCCGGGTGCCTCACCATCGACGTAGCGCCGGCCCCGCGGCGGCCCACCAAGCAGAGGTGGAGGTCCCTCCATGACCTACCCGACCCCCGCGCTGGTCGCCTCCGGCGTCCCCTACGCGGTCCGCACGGTCAACGACCGGTCCCCGTCGAGCCTGAGCGACTTCGACGGCGTCGTGGCGGTCGCCGTCGAGGGCGTCACCGGGGCGCACGTCATCCGCGGCATCTCCGTCCACGCCGACGGCGCGGTCCGGCTCTTCGAGAAGAGCGAGGACGGCGTCGGCAAGGACGTCCGCACCTGGGACATCCACCCCGGCGCGCCCGCCGGGTTCACCGCCACGCCCCGGTAGGGACGGTCGGGCGCACGCCCGAGGAGGACGGCATGCCGCTGCGCGACCAGGTCCAGCTCATCACCTACGCCGACCGCCTCGCGGGCGACCTGCCCGGACTCGCGCGGCTCCTGCGCTCCCCCGCGCTCGACGGCGTCTTCGGCGGCGTGCACGTCCTGCCGTTCTTCACACCCTTCGACGGCGCCGACGCGGGCTTCGACCCCGTCGACCACACCCAGGTCGACCCGCGGCTCGGCACCTGGGACGACGTGCGCGACCTCGCGCGGACGCACGACGTGGTCGTCGACCTCATCGTCAACCACGTCTCCGCCGACTCCTCCTGGTTCCGCGACGTCCGCGAGCGCGGTGAGGCGTCCCCGCACGCGTCGATGTTCCTCACGATGTCGTCGGTGTTCCCGGGCGGTGCGACGGAGGACGACCTGACGCGGATCTACCGGCCGCGGCCGGGCCTGCCGTTCACGCCCGTCCGGCTCGGGGACCGGCTGCGGTACGTGTGGACGACGTTCACGCCGCAGCAGGTCGACATCGACGTGCACGCCGAGGCAGGGCGCGCGTACCTGACGTCGATCCTCGACGCGGTCGCGGGCGCCGGCGTGCGACTGGTGCGGCTGGACGCGGTCGGGTACGCGGTGAAGACGCCGGGGACGACGTGCTTCATGACACCGGAGACGTTCGCGTTCATCGAGGACTTCACGGCGCAGGCCCGCGCGCGCGGGGTGGACGTGCTGGTCGAGGTGCACGCGTACTACGAGCGGCAGGTGCGGATCGGGCGGTCGGTGGACCTCGTGTACGACTTCGCGCTGCCGCCGCTGGTGCTGCACGCGCTGTACACGGGCGACGGGTCGGCGCTCGTGAGGTGGCTCGGGATGCGGCCCGCGAACGCGGTGACGGTGCTGGACACGCACGACGGGATCGGGGTGATCGACGTCGGGCCGGACCAGACGGTCGAGCCGGGCGAGCCCGAGCGGCCAGGGCTGCTGACACCGGCGCAGGTCGACGAGCTCGTGGAGGGGATCCACGCGCGCACGGGCGGTGCGTCGGCGCGGGCCACGGGCGCGGCGGCGTCGAACCTCGACCTGTACCAGGTGAACTCGACGTTCTACGACGCGCTGGGCCGCGACGACCGGCGGTACCTGGCGGCGCGTGCGGTGCAGCTGTTCACGCCCGGGATCCCGCAGGTCTACTACGTGGGCGCGCTGGCGGGCGGCAACGACGTCGACCTGCTCGCACGCACGGGCGTCGGCCGGGACGTGAACCGGCACCACTACACCCCCGACGAGGTCGCCGGCGCGCTCGACCGGCCGGTGGTGCGGGCGCTGCTCGCGCTGTGCCGGTTCCGCAACGCGCACCCGGCGTTCGGCGGCGACGTCGAGGTCGGGCTGGACGGGACGCGGCTGTCGCTGACCAGGCGCGCGGGGGCGGCGGTGGTGTCGCTCGACGTGGACCTCGCGACGGGTGCGACGCACGTGACGTGGACCGGCGCCGACGGCGCCTCGGGTGCGTGCGACGACCTGCTCGCCCTTCCCGGGGCGTGGTGACGGCCGCCGGTCCGACCGGCGGGGACCTTCGCCCCTCGTGACCGGGCGGCCGGTGCGGTGCGCTGGGAGCAGGAGGGCGGTGAGGACCATGACGACGCGCCCACGGCACGACATGCACGACGACCACGGCCCGCACGACGCACCCTCGCTCGTCACGGCGCACGACGCGCTCGTGGCCGCGCGGCGAGCCCAGGAACGTCTCTGCCGTGTCCTTCGCGGGCGCCCCGGCGTGTGCGGGGTCGGCCTGACGCGCCGGGGCGACGGGTACGCGCTGCGCGTCAACGTCGTCCACCCGGGCGTGCACGTGCCCGAGGTGGTCGACGGCGTGCCGGTCGAGGTCCGCACGACAGGCCGCCTCACGGCGCACACGGCCCGCTGAGCCCGCCGCGACCACACGGACCGCGACATTCGGGACCCAGGTCCCGGGTCGCGGGCGCCCGCGCGGCGGAGCCTGGAAGGGACGCGGCACCGAGGCCGACGCACTGCCGGCCCCCGGCCGCCGCCGGAGCGGAGGAGGCAGACATGCGTGCCGACGGACCGGTGGTCGTCGCCCTCGACGGCTCACCGCACAGCACACTGACTCTCGACTGGGCGGTCCACGAGGCCGAGCGGCGGCACGCCGCGCTCCTGCTGGTGCGCGTGCTCGACGACTCCTGGCAGACGATGGCGTGGAGCTGGTACCCGGTCGTCGACACCCGCGACCTCGGCACCGAGGTCAAGGAGTACCTCGACGAGCAGGCGCGCCTCGTCGAGGAGCGCCACCCGGGCCTGCCCGTGGAGACGCGCGCGCTGCACGGCCGCGTCGTCCCGTGCCTGCGCGACGTGAGCGCCGACGCCGCGCTGCTCGTCGTCGGGGCGCGCGTGCGGACCGGCGGCGCGCGCACCGGCTCGACCGGGGTGCACGTCGCCGCGCACGCGCAGTGCCCGGTCGCGGTCGTCCGCTCCGACCCCCGCCACGCGACCGCGGTCGACGCGGCGGTCGTCGTCGGCGTCGACGGGTCGTCGGCGTCGCTCGTCGCCGCCCGACTCGCCGCGCGCGAGGCCACGCTGCTCGGGCGGCCCCTGCGGGTCGTGCACGCCCGCCCGACGATCCCCGACCCGTTCGGGCGTGGCAACCTCCCGCCGCTCGCGACCGACGACGAGGAGCACCCGACGCACCGCGCGGCGACGTCCGTGACGGACGCGCTGCGCGCGGAGAACGACGGGCTCGAGGTCGAGCTCGCGCTCGTCGACGACGACCCGGCGGACGCGCTCGTGCACCTCGGCACGGGCGCCGCGCTGCTCGTCGTCGGGTCGCGCGGGCTGGGGAGCTTCCGCGGGATGCTGCTCGGCTCCGTCAGCGGCGCGGTCCTGCGCGAGGCCACGGTGCCGGTGATGGTCGTGCACGACGACGGGTGAGGACGAGCACGGGGTGGCCGGCGCCGGTGAGCCGCAGGTGGCCGGCCGCTCCCCCCCGGCGTCGGCCGGTCCGTGGACGATCGCCACGGACCGGCGGACGCCGGCACACGAGGACCCGGGACCCGCGACGAGCCCCGGGTCCTCGCACGTGCGGGTCGGCCGGCGGTCGGCAGGCCGTCAGCAGGCCGCCGGGAGCTCCTCGCGCTCGAGCCCGGACCGCTCGCCGGCCTCGAGGGCGAGCCGGCGGGCGAGGTCGCGCAGCGCACCGGCGACCGCGAGCGCCTCCCACGCGGTGGTGTCGTCGGTGTCCCGCGGCACGCGTGCGCGGCCGTAGCCGTCGAGCGTCGTGCCGTCGGCGGTCGCGAGCACCGCGTGGGCCTGCGTGAGGGGTCCGCGCGCGGCGTCGGGGGTCTCGACCAGGTAGACCGTCACGTCCCAGGGGTGCGACATGGCCTGCTCCTCTCCGTCGGCGCGGCGCCGCCGGGTGGGCGCCTGGCGATGCCTCCATCGTCCCGCGTGCCGGCCCCGAGCCCGTGGTCCGGAGGTCCCGGGTCAGCGGCCGGCCGCCGTGCGTGCCGGGTGGCCCGCCGGGTAGTAGGCGCGGACCCAGTCCGGGAACTCGTGCACGAGCCGGTCGTAGAGCTCGGAGTCGGGGACGGCGTCGATGTCGTCGAGGGCGAAGAAGCCGGTGTTGTCGACGGTGCGGCCCCGCAGGTCGTCGAGGCGCGCGAGGATGCCGTAGTTGGACCGGCCCAGGCCGATGAACTGCCAGAACACCGCCGACGGGACCGCGGCGCGGATCGCGGCCTCGGTGCCGCGGTTGTCGGTCACGCCGCCGTCGTGGAAGAAGAGCACGAGCGTCGGCACGTCGGCGGACTGCGTGGCGACGTAGCGCAGGACCTCGTCGATGACGGCGCGCTCGTTGTTGACGCCGCCGGCCTCGACGGGCCGCCGGCTGGTCCAGCGCTCGAGCCACTGCGGGAGGTCGCCGACCTGGAGGTCGTCGACGCGCACGCCGCGGGCGCCCATGAGGAACATCTGCATCTCGGCGTCGTCGTCGAGCGCCGCAGCGACGGGCATGATCCGCTCGACGGCCCGCGTGAAGACGCCTCGCCGGTAGAGCCCGGCCGTCGAGCCGGAGACGTCGAGGACGCCGATCACGCGGGCGCGCAGGCCCGCGGCGCCCTTCTTCTCGAGGGAGACGGTGACGAGCTTCTTGCGCAGGTCGAGCGTCTCGCGCATCGGGGCCGGCAGCCGCTCGGCACCCTTGGTGAGCGACACCGCGGGCTCGGCCGCGGGTGCCGGGGCAGCCGGTGCGGGAGCGGCGGGCGTCGCGGGCGTCGCGGGCGTCGAGGGCTCGTCGGCGACGTCGACGCCGAAGTCCCGGGCGAGTCCGGCGAGGCCGTCGGCGTAGCCCTGCCCGACGGCCCGCACCTTCCACGCGCCGCCGCGGAGGTACACCTCGCACAGCACGAGCGCGGTCTCGGTCGACAGCCCCTCGGGGGCGTACCGCGCGGCGAACGCGCCCGAGGTGAGCGTGACGGCCATGCCGCCGACCGCGGCGAACGTCTGCCCGTCGGTCGCGGGCGACGCGACGAGCACGACGCGCTCGGCGCCGGGCCGCAGCGACCCGAGGGTCAGGTCGAGCGTGCGGCCGGTCAGGCGGGCGCCGGGTGCGGAGGTCTGGTTGAAGAAGACCATGTCGGCGTCGCTGCCCACCTTCCCCGACGCGCCGAGGACCAGGGCGGTGAGGTCGACGTCACCCGTGACCTCGACCCGGACGGTCGTGTCGGGCAGCGGCGCGTTCTGGCCGGCGGACAGCGGGGTGACGGACATGGGGTCCTCTCGGTCGTCGACGGCGGTGCGCTGGCGCACCGGTGGGGGCACGACCGAGGGTAGGGGCCGGGGCCGGTCTCACTGCGCGGGACGGGCCGGATTGTCGAGGACGGTGCCGGCGTTCGGGCGTACGGTCCTGCGCGCCCCCGTCCGAGCGCGCGCCCGGACCACGACGAAGGGACGCACCCGTGACGGTCGAGTCGACGACTCCCCCGCTGGCCGACGAGCACGTGCTCGACAACGCCGCCTGGCACTCGCTGGTCGGGCGGCACGCCGACCTGTCCGAGGGCAACGAGCTCGCGCGCCGCTTCCTGCCCGACGTGTCGATCTTCGCCGGCGTGGCGTCGTGGGAGCACCCCGACGTGTGGGACGCGGTGCTCGACCTCGTCGGGCCGGGCGCGCTGTTCCCGTTCTCCGGCACCGAGGCCGCGCTGCCGCCGGGCTGGGTGGTCGCGAGCCGTGGTGAGGGCGTGCAGCTCGTCGAGTCCGACCGGCTCGCGACGCGCCCGGACGACGAGGCGGTCGTGCTCGGCGCGCGGGACGTCCCGGAGATGCTCGACCTCGTCGCCCGCACGCAGCCCGGCCCGTTCGCGCCGCGCACCCACGAGCTCGGCCGCTACGTCGGGATCCGCCGCGGCGGCCGGCTGGTCGCGATGGCCGGCGAGCGGCTGCAGCCGACGGGGTGGACGGAGATCAGCGCGGTCTGCACCGACGCCGCGTACCGCGGGCAGGGTCTGGCGACGCGGCTCGTGCTCGACGTCGCGCACCACGTGCGGGCGCGCGGGGAGCGCGCGCTGCTGCACGCCGCGGCGACCAACACCAGCGCGATCCGGATCTACGAGCGCCTCGGCTTCGAGCTGCGGCGCCGGACCGCCTTCGGCGCGCTGCGCACCCCCGGGACCGGCGCGGGCTGACCCGGGTCGGTGGCCCGCGGCGCGCGTCCCGGCGGACGTCGGTCAGTGCGCGGCGGCGGGCCGACGGCGCGGGACGAGGTGCAGGACGGCGACGATCACCGCGCCGACGACCAGGCCGACGAGCGCCGACCCGAGCGTGTCGACGAGCCACGCGAGCAGCCCGCCGACACCGGGCACGTGGTGCACGGCCTCCTCGAGGTGGTGCAGCACGTCGATCGGCCCGTGCCAGCCGAGCGTGTCGACACCCGACAGCAGGATGTGCCCGCCGACCCACAGCATCGCGACGATGCCGACCGTCGACAGCACCGACAGCACCTTCGGCATCGCGCGGACCAGCACGCGCCCCGTGGCCGCCGCCGCCCGGTTCTCGCGGCCCGCGAGGTGCAGCCCGATGTCGTCCATCTTCACGATGAGCGCGACGACGCCGTACACGAGGACCGTGATGGCGAGCGCGACGACCGCGAGGATCAGGGCGCGCGAGAGCAGCGGCTCGTCAGCGACCTCGTTGAGGGCGATCACCATGATCTCGGCGGACAGGATGAAGTCCGTGCGGATCGCGCCGCCGATCATCGTCTTCTCGGTGTCGGCGCCCTGCGCCGCGGCCGGCGTGCTCGTGTGCTCCTTCGCGTGCCCGCTGACGAGCTCCCAGATCTTCTCCGCACCCTCGTACGACAGGTACGCGCCGCCGACCATGAGGATCGGCGTGAGCAGCCACGGCAGGAACTGGCTGAGCAGCAGCGCCGCCGGGAGGATGAACAGCAGCTTGTTGCGCAGCGACCCGACGGCGATGCGGCGGATGATCGGCAGCTCCCGGTCGGGCGTGAACCCGTGCACGTACCGCGGCGTGACGGCGGTGTCGTCGATGACGACGCCCGCCGCCTTCGCGCTCGCCCGCCCCGCGGCCGCGCCCACGTCGTCGACCGACGCCGCCGCGAGCTTGGCGAGCGCCGCGATGTCGTCCAGGAGCGCCGCGAGACCGCCTGCCATCACCATCTCCTTCACCGGCCCGAGGGCCGTCGGGGGCGGCGCCCCATCCGGTCGCCTCGCGCAAGGCTAGGACGGGACCGCCCGGTCGGCGCGTCGCGTCCGTCGCGCGCGTCCGCCGCGGTGGGCTGCGCGCCGCTGCGCCAGCATGGGCGCATGACCGACACACACGTCCACGAACGCGACGTCGCCGTGCCGGGCGGCGTCCTGCACGCCTACGACACCGGCCCGGCCACGGACCCGGACGGCCGGCCCGCCCTCCCGCTCGTCTGGTGCCACGGCACCCCCAACCTCGGCGCGCCGCCGGCACCGCTGCTCGAGCCCGCGCGACGCCTCGGGCTGCGGTTCGTGTCGTACGACCGCCCGGGCTACGGCGGGTCCACCGCGCGTCCCGACCGCACCGTCGGGTCGGCCGCCGCCGACGTCGCCGCGGTGCTCGACGCGCTCGGGCTCGACCGGTGCGCCGTGATCGGCCACTCCGGCGGTGGTCCGCACGCGCTCGCGTGCGCCGCCCTGCTGCCGGGGCGCGTCGTCGCGGCGGTCAGCGGTGCGGGCCTCGCGCCGGCCGACGCGGACGGGCTCGACTGGTTCGACGGCATGGCCGCGTCGGGCGTCGCGTCGCTCCGGGCGGCCGCCGCCGGGCGCGCCGCCAAGGAGGCGCACGAGCGCAGCGCGCCTCCCTACGACCCCGAGTTCACCGAGGCCGACCTCGACGCGCTGCACGGCCCGTGGGCGTGGTTCGACGAGGTCGTGGGCCCGGCGGCCGCGCAGGGACCGGCACCCCTGGTCGACGACGACCTCGCCTACGTCGCTCCGTGGGGGTTCGACCCGGCCGCCGTGCAGGTGCCCGTCCTGCTCCTGCACGGCGCCGACGACCGCGTGGTGCCCGTCGCGCACGCGCGCTGGCTCGCCGCGCACCTCCCGGACGCCGAGCTGCGCGTCGTGCCCGCCGCCGGCCACATCGCGGTGCTCACCGCGGCCGACGACGCGCTGCGCTGGATCGCGGACCACCGCCCTGCGGACTGACCCCACCGCACGACGAGCCCGCGCACGCGTCCGCCCGGGGAGACGCGCAGGTCCCCCGGGGCGGCGCCGTGCGGCCGCGCCGCGCTGGTGCGGCCGTCGCCGTCAGGCGGACGTCGTGGCGGCCCCTGCCGGTGCGATGGTGAACGGCTGCTGCCCGAGGAACGCCTCGTCGCGCGTGCCGAGCGTGAAGAAGTTCGGCTGCTGGCGGGCCGGCATCTGGTCGAGCACCTTGCGGTGCAGGTCCGCGTAGGTGCCGGTGAACCCGCCCTCGTCCCAGACCCGCAGCAGCGTCCCGGTGAACTCGCCGTTGACCGGGCCGTCGTACGAGTACTGGTCGTCCTGGCAGCCGGAGATGAGCAGCACCGACGCGGCGACGTCCTCGTCGGTGGTGGTGCCCGCGAGCGACTGCACGAACTCGTACGTGGCGCGCCGCGCCTTGTCGTCCTTCTCCGCGACGCCGCGCGGCATGACGCGGGCGACGGCCTCGGGGGGCAGCACCGCGGGCGGGCCGCCGCGCGCGCCCGTCTCCAGGCCCAGGTCGCGCTCGCGCTCCTGCTGCAGGACCGCGTCCCGCTCGACGTCGCGGATCACCGTGCCGCTGTGGCAGCTGTCGCTGAGGACGAGCACGCGGACGCCCTTCGCGAACTGCGCGTACATGCGCCGCAGCTCGTCGTCGAGGACCTGGCGGTCGAACAGCACCCACGTCTCGTCCTGCTGGTCGGGCTCGTCGCCGTCGATGTCCTCGACCTGGCCGCCGTGCCCGGAGTACGTGAGCAGCACGAGGTCGCCCGCGACCGCCGTCCGCGCGTAGGCGCCGATCTGCGTGATCACCGCCTGCGACGTGGCGGCCGCGTCGAGGAGCTGCACCGGCTGGAAGCCGGTCGCCGTCGCGAGCCGCAGCATCGCGTTCGCGTCGTTCACGCACCCGTTGAGCTTGCCGTCCCAGCCGCCGTAGGCGTCCGGGTCGACCCGGTTGAGGCCGATGTGCAGCGAGTAGCCGGTCATGGTCGTCGTCCCCCTCGTCGAGTTCCTGCACCGGCCAGCGTCCCACCGCGACCGGAGCGGGTCCAGACGCTTTGTCCCGATTTCGCCCACTTCTCGCCCGGTCGGAACCACGACAAGGTGAACTTTCTCCGTGACGGTTGTGCGCGACGCGGTGACACCCGCAGCATTCGGGGTGCGCCGGGCACCCGGAGGACACCGGAGACCCCACGGCGCCACGTCAGGGGGAACCATGCCTCGTCCGGAGCCAACCGCAGTGCCCGGGACACCCGCGCGACGACAGCGCGGACGCACCACGCTCGCCGTGGTCGCGACCGCGGCCGCGCTGGCCGTGACCCTCCCGACCCCTGCCGGCGCGAACCCGCCCGGGGTCCGCCCGCTCGGCGTCGACGAGTGCGCCGTCGACGTCAACGACCACGGCGTCGTCGTCACCGACACCCACCTCGTCGACCGCGGCCGCGTCCTGCCGCTGCCGGGCGGCCTCACCTCCGCCGCCGCGATCAACGACCGTGGCCAGATCGCCGGCCTCGTCGACGGCCGCGCCGCGTTCTGGGACGGCCGCCGGCTGCACCGCATCGGCGTCGCCGACCCCACCGACACGTTCGAGACCGTGTCCGCCGTCAGCGGCCGCGGCGAGGTCGTCGGCACGTCCGGCACGTTCGGCGGGGAGCGCCACGCGTGGCGCTGGCGCGAGGGCGTGCTCACCCCGCTCGCCGGCCTCGGCGGGTCGACCGGCGCGAACGACGTCAACGACGCCGGCCAGGTCGTCGGCGACGCGTGGCTCGGGTCGCGGCAGGTCCCCGTGCGCTGGGAGCCCGACGGCTCGCTCACCACGCTCCCGACGCTCGGCGACGGGACCGGCGACGGCCTCGCCGCGGCGCTCGACTCCCAGGGGCGCTCCGCGGGGTACGCCTACGCGGACGGGACGATGCACGCGACGCGCTGGTCCGCGAGCACCGCGGTCACCGACGTGACCCCCGGCGGCACGTCCTTCGGCATCGTCACCGACCTCAACGACCGCGGCCTCGCCGTCGGCAGCACCGTGCCGGCCGGCCTCCCGCAGCACGGCTTCGTGCAGCAGCTCGGCGCACCCGCGCGCCTCGTCGCCCCGCCGGAGGGCTCGGACGCGATCGTGCTGTCCGCCGTCAACGACCTCGGCCTCGCCGTCGGCTGCGTCGTCGACGAGGTCGGGCTCCACGCCGTCAGCTGGCGCGGCTGACCCGGTCGCGGCGGCCGTCGGCACGCGCGGCGACGCGCGGGTCACGGCAGGCGCCAGCCCGCACGACGACCAGGCGACCCCCGGCCGTCGTCAGCCCGCCCGGCGGCGCGGCAGCGGGACGCGGTCGAGGTCCTCGACCGCGCGCACGACCGTGCCGCCCGGACGCCGTGACGACGCCGCCGCGGCACGCGCCTGCGCGGCGAGCGGCGCCACGTCGGTGTACCGCGACGAGAAGTGCGTGAGGACGAGCGTGCCGACGCCGGCCGCCCCCGCGAGCTCACCGGCCTGCCCGGCCGTCAGGTGGAGGTGCTCGCGCGCGAGCGCCACGTCCTCGTCGGCGTACGTCGACTCGGCGACCAGCAGGTCGACGTCCTGGGCGAGCGCGGCCGCACCGTCGCACGGCGCGGTGTCCATGACGAACGCGAACGACTGCCCGCGCCGCGGCACGCTCACGTCCTCGAGCCGCACGTCGCGCCACCGCCCCTCGGCGACGAGCGTCCCCACGTCGGGTCCGCGCACGCCGGCCGCCTCGAGCAGCGCCGGCTGGAGGGTGCGCCCGTCCGGCTCGGTCAGCCGGTAGCCGAACGTCTCCACGCGGTGGTGCAGCGGCTCGACGCGCAGACCGGGCGCGACCTCGCCGGACGCACGGTGCGGGTGCAGCCGCACGTCGAGCCCGGGCCGCGCGAGCGCGACGAGGGCACGCACGACCGGGTCCGCGGACGCCGGGTAGTGCACCGGGACCGGGTGGGGCACGCCGTCGAGCGACATCCGCGACAGGAGGCCCGGCAGGCCGAACGTGTGGTCGCCGTGGGCGTGCGTGAGGCAGATGCGTGTCACCGCCGACGACGCGACGCCCGCGTGCAGCAGCTGGCGCTGCGTGCCCTCACCCGGGTCGAACAGCAGACCCTGGTCGTCCCACCGCAGCAGGTGGCCGTTGTGGTTCCGCGTGCGCGTGGGCGCCTGCGACGCCGTCCCCAGCACGACGAGCTCGCGCACCGCACCCTCCCTCTCGTCCGGCTCCGACGCCGGGACGACGAACGGGCCCCGGAAGACCGGGGCCCGTTCGTGTCGCTCCTCGGCACCTGCGTGCCGTCGGGCGTGACGTCGCGTGCGTCAGGCGACGCGACCGCCCGGGTTCTCCTCGTCGCCGATCTTGTGCACGACGATCGAGTTCGTCGAGCCGACGACGCCGACCGGTGCACCCGAGACGACGACGACGTAGTCGCCGACCTCGGCCAGGCCGTTCGCGCGCAGCGTCTGGTCGACCTGCGCGACCATGTGGTCGGTGCTCTCGACCGTGGGCACCTGGTACGTCTGCGTGCCCCAGCTCAGCGACAGGACGTTGCGCACCGACTCGACCGGCGTGAACGCGAGCAGCGGGATCGACGAGCGCAGGCGGGACATGCGCCGCGCCGAGTCACCGGACTGCGTGAACGTCACGAGGTACTTCACACCGAGCGTCTCGCCGATCTCGGCGGCCGCCCGCGTGATCGCACCGCCGCGCGTGTGCGGGGTCGAGCCGAGCGGCGCGATGCGCTCGCGACCGAGCTCCTCGGTCGCCTCGATGATGCGGGCCATCGTGCGGACCGTCTCGATCGGGTAGTCGCCGACGCTCGTCTCGCCCGAGAGCATGACCGCGTCCGCGCCGTCGAGCACCGCGTTCGCGCAGTCCGAGGTCTCGGCGCGCGTCGGGCGGGGGTTCGTCGTCATGGACTCGAGGACCTGCGTCGCGACGATGACCGGCTTCGCGTTGCGGCGGGCCAGCTCGACCGCGCGCTTCTGGACGAGCGGCACCTGCTCGAGCGGCAGCTCCACGCCCAGGTCGCCGCGGGCGACCATGATGCCGTCGAACGCGGCGACGATCTCGGCCAGGTTGTCGACGGCCTGCGGCTTCTCGATCTTGGCGACGACCGGGACGACCCGGCCCTCCTCCTCCATGATCCGGCGCACGTCGTCGTAGTCCTTGGCGGTGCGGACGAACGACAGCGCGATGATGTCGGCGCCGATCTGGATCGCCCAGCGCAGGTCCGCCTCGTCCTTGTCGCTCATCGCGGGCACGGACACCGCGACGCCGGGCAGGTTGAGGCCCTTGTTGTTCGAGACCGGGCCCGGGACCTCGACGCGCGTGATGACGTCGTTGCCCTCGACCGCCGTCACGCGGACGAGCACCTTGCCGTCGTCGATGAGGATCGGGTCGCCGGGCGACACGTCACCCACGAGGCCCTTGAACGTCGTGGAGACGCGCTCCTTGGTGCCCTCGATGTCGTCGGTCGTGATGGTGAACACGTCACCGACGGCGAGGTCGTGGCGACCCTCGATGAACCGGCCGAGGCGGATCTTCGGGCCCTGCAGGTCGACGAGCACCGCGACCGAGCGCCCCGACGCCTTCGAGGCCGCGCGCACGTTGTCGTAGACCTTCTTGTGCGCCTCGGTGTCGCCGTGGCTGCGGTTGATCCGTGCGACGTCCATCCCGGCGTCGACGAGGGCCTGGATCTGCTCGGCGGACTCCGTCGCAGGTCCGATGGTGCAGACGATCTTTGCTCTACGCATGGCTCGAGCCTATGCCTTCCTGGTGGGCGTGGTCGGACCAACGTCCCGGTGGAGGCACTGACGCCGACCGGTACAACGTGGCGGTCCTGGTGGGGTCAGGGGCGCAGCGCCACGGTGCTGGCCGTGACCGGTGAGGGCAGCTCGGTGCCGCCCGAGAGGTAGGTGTCGACGGCGGCCGCGGCAGCACGGCCCTCCGCGATCGCCCACACGACGAGAGACTGCCCGCGACCGGCGTCGCCGGCCACGAACACGCCGGGGACGGTCGTGGAGAAGTCGTCCGACCGGGTGACGAGTCCTCGCGCGGTGAGCTGGACTCCGAGCTGCTCCGTGAGCGGCTCCGTCTCCGGGCCGGTGAAGCCCATCGCGACGAGCACGAGGTCGGCCGGGATCTCACGCTCGGTTCCGGGCGTCGGGACGCGACGGCCGTCGGGCAGGTACTCGGTGGTCGCGAGCCGCAGCCGCGCGACGTTCCCGTCCTCGCCGGGGAGGAACTCGACGGTCGACGCGAGGTACGCGCGCTCGCCGCCCTCCTCGTGCGACGACGACACCTCGAACAGGATCGGGTCGGTCGGCCACGGCTGGTGCGCGGGGCGCTCCTCGGGCGGGCGCTTGCCGATCGCGAGCGTCGTGACCGACGCGGCGCCCTGGCGCAGCGCGGTGCCCAGGCAGTCCGAGCCGGTGTCGCCGCCGCCGATGATGACGACGTGCTTGCCGGTCGCCGTGATCTGGTCGGGCACCTCGCGGCCCGCCGCGACGGCGTTGGCCTGGTGCAGGAAGTCCATCGCGACGTGCACGCCACCGAGCTCCTTGCCCGGCACCTGCAGCTCGCGCGGGACGGTCGCGCCGGTCGCGATGACGATCGCGTCGTAGCGCGCCTGCAGCTGCTCCCACGTGATGTCGCGGCCGATCTCGACGCCCGGGCGGAACCGGGTGCCCTCGGCCTCCATCTGCGCCAGGCGGCGGTCGATGTGGACCTTCTCGAGCTTGAAGTCCGGCACGCCGTAGCGCAGCAGGCCGCCGATCGCGTCGTCCCGCTCGTACACCGCGACCGTGTGGCCCGCGCGCGTGAGCTGCTGCGCGGCCGCGAGGCCCGCGGGACCCGAGCCGACGACAGCGACTGTGTGGCCCGTGAGGCGCTGCGGCACCTGCGGCGTCACGTACCCGCGCTCGAACGCCTCGTCGATGATCGAGACCTCGACGTTCTTGATCGTCACCGGCGGCTGGTTGATGCCGAGCACGCAGCTCGACTCGCACGGCGCCGGGCAGATCCGCCCGGTGAACTCCGGGAAGTTGTTCGTCGCGTGCAGGCGGTCGATCGCGTCCGACCACTGCCCGCGCCACACCAGGTCGTTCCACTCGGGGATGAGGTTCCCGAGCGGGCAGCCGTTGTGGCAGAACGGGATGCCGCAGTCCATGCAGCGGCCCGCCTGCTCCTTGAGGTACGGCTGGCCGTCCTGCAGGTGGGCGTGGACGTCCTTCCAGTCGCGCAGACGCACCTCGACCGGGCGGTTGGGCGGGAGCTCACGCTCCCGCACCTTCAGGAAGCCGCGGGGGTCAGCCACGGGCCACCTCCAGGATCTGGTCCCACACGCCGGGCGCCGCGGGGTCGAGGCCGTCGGCCTCGGCCTGCGCGAGCGCACGACGGACGCGGGCGTACTCGGTGGGCAGGAGGCGCGTGAACCGCGCCCGGGTCGCCGTCGGGTCCTCGAGCAGCTGCGCGGCGACCGGCGAGCCGGTCTCCTCCAGGTGGGTGCGCAGCAGGCTCTCGACGAGCGCGGCGTCCTCGTCGTCGAGGGGGTCGAGGGACAGCTCGCCGGAGCGGACCGCCTCGAGGTTGACGAGCGGCACGTCGAGGTCGAGCACGTAGGCCGTGCCGCCTGACATGCCGGCGCCGAGGTTGCGGCCGGTGCGGCCGAGGATCACCACGGTGCCGCCGGTCATGTACTCCAGGCCGTGGTCGCCCACGCCCTCGACGACGAGCGTCGCGCCCGAGTTCCGGACGCCGAACCGCTCGCCGACGCGGCCGCGCAGGAAGACCTGCCCCGACGTCGCGCCGTAGCCGATGACGTTGCCCGCGACGACGTCGTGCTGCGAGAGCACGGCGCTGCGGTCGGGGCGCACGACGATCCGGCCACCCGACAGGCCCTTCGCGACGTAGTCGTTCGCGTCGCCGAACAGCCGCAGCGTGATGCCGCGCGGCAGGAACGCCCCGAACGACTGGCCGGCCGACCCGGTGACGGTCACGTCGATCGTGTCGTCGGGCAGGCCCGCGCCGCCGTACCGCTTGGTCACCTCGTGGCCGAGCATCGTGCCGACCGTGCGGTTGACGTTGCGGATGGGCAGGGCGATGCGCACGGGCTCCCGCCGCTCGAGCGCGTCCTGCGCGAGCGAGATCAGCTGGTTGTCGAGCGCACGGTCCAGGCCGTGGTCCTGCGACGCCGAGTGGTGCAGCGTCGACCCGGGGACCGGGTCGGGCACCGCGAGGACGGGCGTCAGGTCGAGTCCCTCGGCCTTCCAGTGGTCGATCGCGGCGCGCGTGTCGAGCAGCTCGACGTGACCCACGGCCTCCTCGATCGACCGGAAGCCGAGCTGCGCGAGCAGCTCGCGCACCTCCTGCGCGATGAACTCGAAGAACGTGACGACGAACTCCGGCTTGCCGGTGAACCGCGACCGCAGCTCCGGGTTCTGCGTCGCGACGCCGACCGGGCAGGTGTCGAGATGGCAGACGCGCATCATGATGCAGCCCGACACGACGAGCGGCGCGGTCGCGAAGCCGAACTCCTCGGCGCCCAGGAGCGCGCCGATCACGACGTCACGCCCGGTCTTCAGCTGGCCGTCGACCTGCACGACCACCCGGTCGCGGAGGTTGTTGAGCACGAGCGTCTGCTGCGTCTCGGCGAGGCCGATCTCCCACGGCGTGCCCGCGTGCTTGAGCGACGTGAGCGGGCTCGCACCCGTGCCGCCGTCGTGGCCCGAGATGAGCACGACGTCGGAGTGCGCCTTGGCCACGCCCGCGGCGATCGTGCCCACGCCGAACTCGGAGACGAGCTTGGTGTGGATCCGCGCCGACGGGTTCGCGTTCTTCGCGTCGTGGATGAGCTGCGCGAGGTCCTCGATCGAGTAGATGTCGTGGTGCGGCGGCGGCGAGATGAGGCCCACACCGGGCGTCGAGTGCCGCGTCTTGGCGACCCACGGGTACACCTTGTGGCCGGGCAGCTGACCGCCCTCGCCGGGCTTGGCGCCCTGCGCGAGCTTGATCTGGATGTCGTCCGCGTGCGTGAGGTACTCGCTCGTCACGCCGAACCGGCCCGACGCGATCTGCTTGATCGCCGAGCGCCGCTCGGGGTCGTACAGGCGCTCGGGGTCCTCGCCGCCCTCGCCCGTGTTCGACTTGCCGCCGAGGCGGTTCATCGCGATCGCGAGCGTCTCGTGCGCCTCGGCGGAGATCGAGCCGTACGACATGGCGCCGGTGTTGAACCGCTTGACGATCTCGCTGACGGGCTCGACCTCGTCGAGCGGCACCGGCTGACGCACGCCGTCCTTGAACGCGAGCAGGCCGCGCAGCGTCATGAGCCGCGACGACTGCTCGTCGACGCGGTGCGTGTACTCGCGGAACACGTCCATCTGGCGCGTCCGGGTCGAGTGCTGCAGGCGGAACACCGTCTCGGGGTCGAACAGGTGGTCCTCGCCGTCACGACGCCACTGGTACTCGCCGCCGACCGCGAGCCGCTGGTGCGGCTGGCGGTTGCCGGACGCGGGGTACGCGTCCTCGTGGCGCGCCGCGACCTCGGCCGCGATGACGTCGAGCCCGATGCCGCCGAGGCGGCTCGTCGTGCCCGTGAAGTACCGGTCGACGAGCGGCTGCGACAGGCCGATGGCCTCGAACACCTGCGCGCCGCGGTACGACGCGATCGTCGAGATGCCCATCTTCGACATGACCTTGAGGACGCCCTTGCCGAGCGCCTTGATGAGGTTCTTGACGGCCTTCTCGGGCGAGACGCCCGGCAGGTAGCCGTTGCGCGCGAGGTCCTCGACCGACTCCATCGCGAGGTACGGGTTCACCGCGGCCGCGCCGTAGCCGATGAGCAGCGCGACGTGGTGCACCTCGCGGACGTCGCCGGCCTCGACGACGAGCGAGATCTGCGTGCGGGTGTGCCGGCGCAGGGTGTGGTGGTGCACCGCGGACAGCAGCAGCAGCGACGGGATCGGCGCGAGCTCGGCGTCGGAGTTGCGGTCGGACAGCACGAGGAAGCTCACGCCGTCGGCGATGGCACGGTCGACCTCGGCGAAGATCTCCTCGAGGCGCGCCTCGAGGGCCGCTCCCCCGCCGGCCGCGCGGTACAGGCCGCGGATCGTCGTCGCGCGGAAGCCGAGGGACGGCTCCTTCTGGACGTGCACGATCTTGGCGAGCTGGTCGTTGTCCAGGACGGGGAACGGCAGCACGAGCTTGCGCGCGTGGCCGGGGCCGTCCTCGAGCAGGTTGGGCTCGGGGCCGATCGCGCCGCCGATCGCGGTGACGAGCTCCTCGCGGATCGCGTCGAGCGGCGGGTTCGTGACCTGCGCGAACATCTGCGTGAAGTAGTCGAACAGCATGCGCGGCCGGTTCGACAGCACCGCGACGGGCGTGTCGGACCCCATGGCACCGAGCGGCTCCGCGCCCGTCGCGGCCATCGGCGACAGGAGGATCTTGAGCTCCTCCTCGGTGTAGCCGAACGTGCGCTGACGACGACGGACCGACGCGGCGGAGTGCGCCACGTGCTCCCGCTCGGGCAGCTGCTGGAGGTAGACCGAGTTGTCGCGCACCCACTCCGCGTACGGCCGCTGCGCGGCGAGCTGCGCCTTGATCTCGCTGTCCTCGACGATCCGGCCCTTGCCCGTGTCGACGAGGAACATCCGGCCCGGCTCGAGCCGGCCCTTCGCGACGACGGTCGCGGGGTCGAGGTCGAGGACGCCGGCCTCGGACGCGCACACGACGAGCCCGTCCTCGGTCACCCAGTACCGGCCCGGGCGCAGGCCGTTGCGGTCCTGCACCGAGCCGATGAGCGTGCCGTCCGTGAACGTCATCGCCGCCGGGCCGTCCCACGGCTCCATGAGCGTGGAGTGGTACTCGTAGAACGCGCGCCGGGCCGGGTCCATCTGGGCGTGGTTCTCCCACGCCTCCGGGATCATCATCATCACGGCGTGCGGCAGCGACCGGCCGGACAGGTGCAGCAGCTCGAGCACCTCGTCGAAGCTGCCCGAGTCCGACCCGCCCGGGGTACAGACCGGCAGCAGCGGCGCGAGGTCGCCGAGCGCCTCGCTCGCGAGGGTGCCCTCGCGCGCGGCCATCCAGTTGCGGTTGCCGCGCACCGTGTTGATCTCGCCGTTGTGCGCGATCAACCGGAACGGCTGCGCGAGCGGCCAGGACGGGAACGTGTTGGTCGAGAACCGCGAGTGCACGAGCGCGATCTCGGTCGCGTAGCGCGGGTCGGACAGGTCGGCGAAGAACGGCTCGAGCTGCCCGGTCGTGAGCATGCCCTTGTAGGCGAGCGTGCGCGCCGACAGCGACGCGAAGTACAGGCCCAGCTCGCGCTCGGCGCGCTTGCGCAGCCGGTAGGCGCGGCGGTCGAGGTCGAGGCCCGCGAGCTCGCGCGAGGGGTCGGCGACGACGAGCTGCCGGAAGACGGGCATCGACGCGCGCGCCGTCGGTCCGACGAGGTCGGCCGTGACGACGACGTCGCGCCACGCGAGCACGTCCAGCTTCTCCTCGGCCGCGATGGCCTCGACCGCGGCGACCACGGTGCGCTGCTCGGCCTCGTCGACCGGGAGGAACGCCATGCCGATCGCGTAGAAGCCGGCGGGCGGCAGCTCGGCGTCGACGACGTCGCGCAGGAATGCGTCGGGGATCTGGGTGAGGATGCCCGCGCCGTCACCGCTGTCCTCCTCGGCGCCGACGGCGCCGCGGTGGTCGAGGTTGAGCAGCGCCGTCAGACCGGCGTCGACGATGTCGCGACCGGGGGTGCCACGCAGGGTGGCCACGAAGGCGAAGCCGCAGGCGTCGTGCTCGGCCGCGGGGTCGTACAGACCCTGCTGCGCCGCGCCCGACGGCGTGACGAGCGCGCCAGGGCTCACGTGCGACGTCGACATCTGCACCGTCCTCACGATCCCCGGGGACCGGGGTTTGTCGAACATGGGGGGAACGCGGGACGTCGTCGGCCCAAACGTGGGGTGACGATACAACCCGGAAACATCGCGAGCCGCATCGCCACTTTGTGAGGTGGGTCACACCCCGCTCGCGGTCAGCGAGCGGCCTCGGACGTGCTCTCCTCGTCGTCCTGCACGGTCGGGGGTGCCAGCAGGAGGGTCGTGTCGCGCCCTGGATGCCGGCGCCCGACCACCACGAACGCTACCAGCGCGCCGAGGCCCACGATGATGGACGTCCAGACGTTGACCCGCAGCCCCAGGATCGTGCTCGCCGGGTCGATCCGGACCAGCTCGATCCACAGACGTCCGGTCGTGTAGATCACGACGTAGAGCCAGAACACGCGGCCGTGCCCGAGCTTGAACCGGCGGTCCGCCCAGACCAGCACCGCGGCACCCGCGAGGTTCCAGAGGATCTCGTACAGGAACGTCGGGTGGAACAGCGTGCCGGTCTCGAAGCCCGCGGGCAGGTGCGCGTCGTCGATCTGCAGGCCCCACGGCAGCGTGGTGGGTCCGCCGAACAGCTCCTGGTTGAACCAGTTGCCGAGCCGGCCGATCGCCTGCGCCACGAGCAGGCCGGGCGCGAGCGCGTCCGCGAACGGTGCGAGGCGGACCCCCTGGCGACGGCAGCCGATCCAGGCACCCACCGCGCCGAACGCGACCGCACCCCAGATGCCGAGGCCGCCCTCCCAGATGTACAGCGCGCGCACCGGGTCGCCGCCCTCGCCGAAGTACGCCTGCGGGGACGTGATGACGTGGTAGATCCGGCCGCCGACGATGCCGAACGGCACCGCCCAGAAGGAGATCTCCAGCACCGTGTCGGGGTCGCCCCCGCGCTCGGCCCAGCGCCGACGGGTCATCCAGAGCGCCGCGACGATGCCCAGCAGGATCGCGATCGCGTACGCGCGCACCGGGAACGGGCCCAGGTGCCAGACGCCCTGCGGCGGGCTCGGGATCGACGCCAGGACCGCGGCGCTCACCGCTCGCCCCGCACCGCCGAGCGGACGCCGTCGGCGAGGTCGGCGGTGACCCGCGCGAGCGCGTCGATCCCGCCGGTCGCGTCCCCCGACTCGTAGGCGTCGAGCAGCGGACGGACGAACGCCGAGCCGACGATGACGCCGTCGGCGTACCGCGCGACCTCGGCCGCCTGCTCACGGCGCGACACGCCCAGCCCGACGCAGACGCGCTGCGCGCCCGCGGCGCGGGTGTCGGCGACGAGCTGCTCGGCCCGCGAGCCGACGGTCGCACGCTCCCCCGTCACCCCCATCGTCGACGCCGCGTACACGAAGCCGCGCGACGCGGCGCTCGTCGACGCGAGCCGCTCGGGCGTCGAGCTCGGGGCGACGAGGAACACGCGGTCCAGGCCGTGCGCGTCGGACGCGGCGACCCAGTCGTCGGCCTCGTCCGGGATGAGGTCGGGCGTGATGAGCCCCGCGCCACCGGCGGCGGCCAGGTCCCGGGCGTACGCCTCGACGCCGTACCGCAGCACGAGGTTCCAGTAGCTCATGACGAGGACCGGCGCCCCGCGGCCCGCCACCTGCTCGACCGCGGCGAGGGTGTCGCGCACGCGCGTCCCGCCGCCGAGCGCGACGTCGACCGCGCGCTGGATCACGGGCCCGTCCATCACGGGGTCGGTGTACGGGACGCCGAGCTCGACCACGTCGACGCCCGCGTCGACCATCGCGCGCACCGCGTCGACCGAGCCGGGCAGCGTCGGGAAGCCGACCGGCAGGTAGCCGACCAGCGCCGCACGACCCGACGCCCCGCCCTCGCCCGCGCGCAGCGCGTCGAGCCGCTCCCCGGTCGCCGACCGGACGTCCACCGTGCTCACTGGCCCTCCTCGCCGCCCGACCGCGTGCGCCGCCGGGTCGTCCTCGTCACCCCGCCGCCGCGCGGCGACGTCACAGCTGCTCGTTCTCGTCGGCCAGCACGACCGGCTCGTCCTCGATGAGGCCGAACCAGGCCGCCGCCGTCGCGACGTCCTTGTCCCCGCGACCCGACAGGTTCACCAGGAGCACGGGGTCGTGCCCGTCGTCCCCGCGCCACGACGCGGCCTCGCGGCCGAGCTGCAGCGCACCGGCGAGCGCGTGCGCCGACTCGATCGCGGGGATGATCCCCTCGGTCCGGCACAGCAGGCGGAACGCCTCCATGGCCTCGTCGTCCGTGACCGGGCGGTACTGCGCGCGGCCGATGTCGTGCAGCCACGCGTGCTCGGGCCCGACGCTCGGGTAGTCCAGACCCGCCGACACCGAGTGGCTCGGCAGCGTCTGGCCGTCCTCGTCCTGCAGCAGGTACGACTTCGCGCCGTGCAGCACGCCCGGCTGACCGCCCGAGAAGCGCGCCGCGTGGCGGCCCGACGAGATGCCTGCGCCGCCGGCCTCGAAGCCGAACAGCCGGACGTCCGCGTCGTCGAGGAACGCGTTGAAGATGCCCATCGCGTTCGACCCGCCGCCGACGCACGCCGCGACCGCGTCGGGCAGGCGCCCGATCTCCTCGAGGAGCTGCGCGCGCGCCTCCTCGCCGATGATCTTGTGGAAGTCGCGCACCATCTCGGGGAAGGGGTGCGGTCCCGTGACCGTGCCGAGCAGGTAGTGCGTGGTCTCGACGTTCGCGACCCAGTCGCGCAGCGCCTCGTTGATCGCGTCCTTGAGGGTGCGCGATCCGATCGTCACCGGGACGACCTCGGCACCGAGGAGCTGCATGCGCGCGACGTTGAGCGCCTGCCGCTGCGTGTCCTCCTCGCCCATGTAGACGACGCACTCGAGGTCGAGCAGCGCGGCCGCGGTCGCGGTCGCGACGCCGTGCTGGCCCGCGCCCGTCTCGGCGATCACGCGCGTCTTGCCCATGCGCTTCACGAGCAGCGCCTGACCGAGCACGTTGTTGATCTTGTGGGAGCCCGTGTGGTTGAGGTCCTCGCGCTTGAGGAACACGCGCACCCCGTCGCCGACGTGCCGCGCGAACCGCGGGACCTCGGTCAGCGGGCTCGGGCGCCCGGTGTACGTGCGGTGGAGGCGCGCGAGCTCGCGGCCGAACGCCGGGTCGGTGAGCGCCTTGTGGTACTCGGTGTCGAGCTCGTCGAGCGCCGCGATCAGCGCCTCCGGCACGAACCGTCCGCCGAAGTCGCCGAAGTAGGGGCCGGCGTGCGTGGCGAGAGGGCCGGCCGCGGTGTCCGGGTGCAGCGGCGTCCCCGACGGACCCGCGCCGCGTCGTGCGGTCACTGGCGCACCGCCCGCAGCGAGGGGTGGGCGCCCGCGGCGACGAGGTCGGCGACCGACTGGCGCGGGGCGTCGTCGGTGACGAGCGCCTCGCCGACCAGCACGGTGTCGGCGCCGGCGCGTGCGTAGTCCATGACGTCGTGCGGTCCGCGGACGCCGGACTCGGCGATCTTGACGACGTCCGACGGGATCGACGGCGCGACGCGGGAGAACGTCGTGCGGTCCACGTCGAGCGTCTTGAGGTTGCGCGCGTTGACGCCGATCACCCGGGCACCGGCGTCGACCGCACGGGCGACCTCCTCGGTGTCGTGCACCTCGACCAGTGCCGTCATGCCGAGCGAGTGGACGCGCTCCACGAGCGACTCGAGCACGGTCTGCTCCAGCGCGGCGACGATGAGGAGCACGAGGTCGGCGCCGTGGGCCCGCGCCTCCCACACCTGGTACGGGCTGACGACGAAGTCCTTGCGCAGGACCGGGATGTCGACGCGCGCACGCACGGCGTCGAGGTCCGCGAGCGAGCCGTTGAACCGCCGCTGCTCGGTGAGCACCGAGATCGCGGTCGCGCCGCCCTTCTCGTACTCGGCCGCGAGGGCCGCAGGGTCCGTGATGGTGGCGAGCGCGCCCTTGCTCGGGCTCGAGCGCTTGACCTCGGCGATGACCGTCACCGCGTCCTCGACGCGCAGGCGCCCGAGGCACTCGATCGCCGACGGCCGCTTCGCCGCGAGCTCCTTGACGGCGGCGAGCGGCGTCGCCGCCTCCCGGACAGCAAGGTCCTCCCTGACGCCTGCGACGATGTCGTCGAGCACGGTCATCGAAGCCTCACCCCTTCCCCCGGTCGGCTCAGTCCGCTCGCGCCGTGGTGACGGGCGGGTCTGACCTGGCCATGGTACGGGGAGCGTCGGGTGACCCCGACCACAGGCCGGTCCGTGGACCGCGACCGCCCCTCGCGAGCGCGTCGGGCGGGGTGGGATCAGGTCGAGGGGGTCGTCGCGCTCATGACGACGGCGAACACCACGAAGAACAGGTAGATGAGGAGACCGGCGGCCGACAGCGCGGTCCCGATCCAGCCGAGCACCACGCCCGCGGTCGCCATGCCGGGGTTGTCCGCCTCGCCGACCGCGGCCGCCTTCTTGGCGTTGTTGCCGACGATGATCGCCGGGACGCCCGTGAGGAAGCCGCACGAGACGAGCGACAGGATGCCGAGCACGAGCGACCAGACGGCGTAGGAGTTCTTCGGGTAGTAGCCGCCGGGCGCGTACCCGTAGCCGTACCCGTACCCCGGGGCGTAGCCGCCGGGCGCGGGCGCGACCCCGTAGCCGGGGGCAGGGGCCGACCCGTAGCCGGGGGCGGGCGCCGACCCGTAGGTCGGCTCGGGCGGGTACGCCGGGCCCGACGGGTACGCGCCCGGCACGGGGCCCGGCTCAGGTGCCCCACCCGGTGCCGCGCCGGTGTCCGGCTTGCGCCACGGGTCGGCCGGACCAGGCACGGGGAACTGCGGGTCGCTGCTGCTCATCGGGGCGTACTCCGGGGTGCTGGCCGCCGCGCGCGCGGCGGTCGAGGGTCAGGGGGCGAGGTACGGCGCGAGGGGTGGGAGGTTGCGCAGGACGGCGAAGGCGACCACGACGGCGAGCGCCGTCCACGCCCACGCCGGGCGAGGGGCGCGCCAGGCGCGACCGGTCGCGGACCGCCACGTCCACACCGCCCAGCCGAGGACCGCGAGCGGGAGGAGGGTCACGACGAGCGGGTTCATCCCCCAGGCGCCGGCGAGGTCGCCGTGCGTCAGGTCGTGCACGGCGCGCAAGCCGCCGCAGCCGGGGCACCACAGGCCCGTCAGCAGGTGCAGCGGGCACGCGCCCCAGCTGCCGGCGACGTGCGGGTCGCGCACGGCGACCGCGAGGGTCGCGAGCAGCGTCCCTGCGCCGACGACCAGCGGCGTCCGGACCCGGCCGGACGCCGCTGCGACGTCAGTAGCTCGAGGAGTTGTAGCCGTCGACGAAGGCGTCACGGAACTCGGCGTTCGAGAAGACGATGATCGTCACGATGATGCCGATGATCGAGAGCACGGTGGCGATCCAGCCGAGCACGACGCCCGCGGTCGCGAGACCGCCGTTGTTCGCCTCGCCGCGCTGCACGGCCTTCTTGGCGTTGTTGCCGACGATGATCGCGGGGATGCCGGTGAACAGGCCGCACGACAGCACGAACGCGGCGATGCCGAGCACGAGGGACCACACGCCGAGGCTGTTCTTCGGGTACGGCGTGCCGTAGCCCGGGCCGCCGTACGCCGGCGCGGCGCCGCCGTACTGCGGGGCCGACGGGTACTGCGGGGCCGACGGGTAGCCGGACTGCGGGGGCGGCGGCGCGGACGGGTAGCCGCCGGCCGGCGGCGGTGCCGCCGGGTAGCCCGGGGCGCCACCCTCGGGCTCGGAGCCCTTCTCGAACGGGTTCTGCGGCTCGTTGGGGGTCGACATCGGTCCTCCAGGCGGTGTGGCGACCGGGTCACGGCCGGTCGCAGACGGTGCCCGCGTGCGGCCGCGCGCGGGATCGAGCTGCCCGCGGACGGGCCGGGCGTCAGTGCGCCCCGGGTCGTCCGTCCCGGGACTGCGTGTGCGCGCCGCCCTGGCCGTAGCCCATGCCCTGCAGGACCTTGCCGAGCACGAGGGCGACGAGGGCGACACCGAGACCGACCCAGAACAGCCACACGAGCGCGAAGACCACCGCGAGGGACATGACCACGGCACCGACGAGGACGCCGTACGTGGTGGTCCAGCCGGCGACCGTCTTGCCGTGGTTGACCGGCGGGGTCGCGGGCGGGAGGTGGACCGTCTCGGTCCGGGTGACGTTCTGCGCGCGGTGCGCGAGGGACTGGTCAGACATCAGGTGGTGCCCTTCGTGCTCGGTTCGCGGCCCACCCTATCGGACCGGGTGGCCCTCCGACCTGCGGACGACACGGTCAGGTCGGGTCGTCGCCGCGGCTCAAGGCGTCCCATGCGCCGCGCTCGTCGACGGGTCCGCCGCCCTGGGCCGTCGGCGCCTCGTGCCGGCGGGACGGACCCCGCCACGAGCGCGACGTGCGCACGAGCCAGCCGGCCGCGAGCACGACGACCACGCCCACGGCGACCGCGACCCACGGCCACGCGGTGACCGCGACGTCGCCCACGAGCCGGCCCACGCCGGTCTCCTGCGTCACCACCGGGACCGCGGCCGCGCGCGGGTCCGCCAGCACGGCTGCCGTCGCGCCCACGACCACCGCCCCGCTGAGCACCGTGACGGCCGCCACCAGCCAGCGCCCGACGCGACCCACGAGCGCCACGGCCGCCGCCGTCGCGAGCAGCACGACCGACGCCCCGAGCACCGCGGGCGCGACCTGCGTCCCCGTCGCGGGCACGTCCACGGTCCCCCGCAGCGCCGTCACGCCGGTCGCCGTGAGCCACGTCGGCACCGCCGCACCGGCGGACGCCGCCGCGAGCAGCACGAGGACGCCCGCGGCCCGCCCACGGCCCCGGGGCCGCGCGGCCTGCGGGACGGGCGCGCTCGTCACTCGGCGACCCGGCGCAGCCGGGACGCGACCTGGACGGCCCGGACCGCGGCGGCCGCCTTGTTGCGCGACTCGGCGTACTCGAGCGCGGGCACCGAGTCGGCGACGATCCCGCCACCCGCCTGCACGCTCGCGCGGCCGTCCCGGATGAGCGCGGTGCGGATCGCGATGGCCATGTCCATGTCGCCCGCGAAGTCGAAGTAACCGACCGTCCCGCCGTAGATGCCGCGGCGGGCCGGCTCGATCTCGTCGATGAGAGCGATCGCGCGCGGCTTCGGCGCGCCCGACAGCGTGCCCGCGGGGAACGTCGCCGTGAGCGTCTGGAGCGCCGTCGCGCCCGCGCGCAGGCGGCCGACGACCGTCGAGCAGATGTGCATGATGTGCGAGTACCGCTTGACCGCCATGAACTCGACGACCTCGACGCTCGACGGCTCGCACACCTTGACGAGGTCGTTGCGCGACAGGTCGACGAGCATGATGTGCTCGGCCCGCTCCTTGGGGTCCGCGAGCACCTCGTCCTGGAGCGCGCGGTCCTCCTCGGGCGTCGCGCCGCGCGGCCGGGACCCGGCGATGGGGAACGTCACGACGTGCCCGTCGGTCACCTTGACGAGCGTCTCGGGGCTCGAGCCGACGACCGCGAAGTCGTGGCCGTCCGCGTCCTGGAGCTGCAGGTAGTACATGTACGGGCTCGGGTTGATCGTGCGCAGCACGCGGTAGACGTCGAGCGGGTCGGCCGGGCAGTCGAGGTCGAGGCGCTGCGACAGCACGATCTGGAAGACCTCGCCGTCGCGGATCGCCTCCTTGCCGATGTCGACCGCCTGCTCGAACTCCGCGCGCGTCGAGCGGAACTCGAGCTCGGGCTCCGGGACGTCGGCGAGCGCCGCGACGCCGGGGTCGGCCGGGTGCAGCAGCGCGCGCTGCATCGCGTCGAGCCGCGCGACCGCGTCGGCGTGCGCCTCGTCGACGCGCTCGTCGGTGTCGTCGAAGTTGATCGCGTTGGCGACCAGCCAGACCGAGCCGTCGTGGTGGTCGACGACCGCGAGGTCGGTCGCGAGGAGCAGCGTGAGCTCGGGGACGCCGAGCTCCTCGGGCGCCTTCGCGGGCAGCGTCGGCTCCCAGTGCCGCACGACGTCCCACCCGAGCGCCCCGACCAGCCCGCCCGTCAGCGGGGGCAGGCCGTGGATCGCGGGCGTGCGCAGGACGTCGAGCGTGCGGCCGAGCACGTCGAGCGCGTCGCCCTCCGTCGGGACGCCCACGGGCACGTCGCCGACCCACACCGGGGCACCGTCGCGGACCGTGAGCGTCGCACGCGAGCCGACGCCGACGAACGACCAGCGGCTCCACGTGCCGTCGGACTCCGCGGACTCGAGCACGAACGTGCCCGGGCGCCCCGCGGCGAGCGTGCGGTACAGGCCGACGGGCGTGACGTCGTCCGCGAGCAGCCGGCGCACGACCGGGATGACGCGCCGGTCGGCCGCGAGCGCCCGGAACGTGTCGACCGACGGCCACGTGCCGCCCCACGGGACGTCCGCGGTGACGACGTCGGCGGGGACGTGGGCGGCGGGCGCGGTCATGCGTCTCCTCCGGGTGCGGGTGCGGTGTCGGGAGCGGTGGTGGGACGGTGGCCGGCGACGACCGCGAGCGGTCCCCCGGCCTCGAAGCACGTGCGGGTGCCGGTGTGGCAGGCGGCGCCGACCTGGTCGACCTCGACGAGCAGCGCGTCGCCGTCGCAGTCGAGCGAGACCGCCTTGACGTACTGCGCGTGGCCGGACGTGTCGCCCTTGCGCCAGTACTCCTGGCGCGAGCGGCTCCAGAACGTCACGCGACCCGTCGTCAGGGTGCGGTGCAGCGCCTCGTCGTCCATCCAGCCGACCATGAGCACCTCGCGCGTGTCGTGCTGCTGCACGACGGCGGCGACGAGGCCGTGCTCGTCGTGGCGCAGCCGCTGCGCGACCTGCGGGTCGAGGAGGGTGGCGGACGGGTTCTCGCGAGGCACGGACCGATCCTGCCACGCGGGCGCGCCCCGCCCGGGCGGTGTCCGGGACCGACGCCGGCGAGGTCGCGAGCGGCACCGGCGTCAGCGGCTCTGCGCGACCCGGGCAGCGGCCGTCAGCGGGTCTGCGCGACCCAGGCCGCGTGCATCGCCGCGTAGGTGCCGCCGCTCGCGACGAGGTCGTCGTGCCGCCCGGTCTCGACGACGCGCCCGGCGTCGACGACGACGACGAGGTCGGCGGCCTCGGCGGTCGACAGCCGGTGCGCGATGGTCAGCGTCGTGCGGCCGGTGCTCAGCTCCTCGAGCGCGCGCACGAGGCGGACCTCGGTGGCCGGGTCGACGGCGCTCGTCGCCTCGTCGAGCAGCAGCACGTCGGGGTCGGCGAGGTAGGCGCGCGCGAGCGCGACGAGCTGGCGCTCGCCCGCGGACAGCGACTCGCCGCGCTGGCCCACGTCGGTGTCCAGCCCTGCGGCGAGCTCGTCGACCCAGGGGCCGAGGCCGAGCGCCTCGACGGCGTCGCGCACACGTGCGTCGGCGGGGTCGGGGGTGGTGCCGTCGGGCGTCCGCAGCCCGTAGGCGACGTTCTCGGCGACCGTGCCCTCGAACAGGAAGCCCTCCTGCGGGACGAGCACGACGCGTGCGCGCAGGTCCGTCGCGGGGATGTCACGCAGGTCGGTGCCGTCGAGCAGGACGCGGCCGCGCTCGGGGTCGACGAGGCGCGCGACGAGCCGCGCGATGGTCGTCTTGCCGGAGCCGGTCGCCCCGACGACGGCCACGGAGGCGCCCGCGGGCACCTCGAGGTCGACGTCGTGCAGGACGCGGCGGCCCTCGGGGTAGGCGAACGCGACGTCGCGCAGCTCGACCGTCGCCGGACCGCGCGGGCTGGGCACGCCGGCGGTCCCCGGGTCCTGCACCGCTACGGGGGTCTCGAGCACACCGAGCACGCGCCGCCAGCCGGCGACCGCGTTCTGCAGCTCGTTGAGGATCTCGGTGGCCATCTGCACGGGCCCGGTGAACAGCTGGACCAGGAACAGGAACGCGAGCAGGCGCCCGACCGACACGTCGCCGCGCACCCCCAGGAACGTGCCGATGACGACGACGAGGGCGAGCACCACGTTCGACACGAGCACACCGCTCGAGAAGACGACCGACACGAGGTTCTGCGCGCGCACCATCGCGCTGCGCGTCGCGGTGATCGCGGCGTCGAGGCGGCGCTGCGTGCGGTGCGCGGCACCGTACGCGCGGATCGTCTCGGCGCCGACGACCGACTCCGACACCGTGCCGAGCATCGCGCCGTACCGCTCGCGGACCGCGGAGTACCGCGCGTTGACCCGACGCTGGAGCGGCGGCAGCACGAGCAGCAGCGGGATGAAGCCGAGCCACACGACGAGCGTGAGCTGCCACGAGTACAGCGCCATGAGGACCGAGGCGGCGGCGATCTGCAGCACCGAGACGAGCAGCATGATCCCGCCCCACTGCACGAACAGCGAGATCGTGTCGACGTCGGACGTGACGCGGCTGACGAGCGAGCCGCGCCGCTCGGTGTGCTGCGTGAGGACGGACAGGTCGTGCACGTGCCGGAACGCACGGGTGCGCAGCGCGAGCAGCCCGTCCTCGCTCGACCGGAAGAGGCGCACGTTGACGTACGCCGAGCACGCGGCGGCGGCGAGGAGCCCGACGGCCGCACCGCCGGTCAGCGCGAGCACCCGCGGGACGTCCGGCCCGCCGGGCGCGAGGATGCCCGTGTCGACGGTCTGCTGGACCACGAGCGGCACGAGCACCTTGCCGAGCGCGGCGAGGACCGCGAGCAGGAGCGTGACGCGCCACCCGCGCAGCATCTGCGGCGACACCTCGAGGCCGCGGCGGAGCGTCGCGAGGATGCCCAGCGTGCTCGCGGACGCCATCCGGTGGTCGGGCGCGCCCGAGGCCGCCGCGCTCATCGCGCCTCCTCCCCCGCCGGGACCGGCTCCGGGGCGTCGTCGAGCTCCTCCACGCCCTCGGCGGCCCGGCGCGCGGACTCCTCCTCGTACGCCGTCGCGAGCGCGCGGTAGCCCTCGTCGCGCGCGAGCAGCTCGGCGTGCGTGCCGCGGTCGACCACGCGGCCGGACTCGACGTGCACGACCTCGTCGGCCAGCAGCACCGACGACATCCGGTACGCGACGAGCAGCACCGTCGGCGAGCCCGCGCGGTCGCCGCGCAGGCCGCGCAGGATCGCCTGCTCGACCCGCGGGTCGACCGCGGACGTCGCGTCGTCGAGCACGAGGACGCGCGGCTCGCGGACGAGCGCGCGCGCCAGGGCGAGGCGCTGGCGCTGGCCGCCCGACAGGTTCGCACCGCGCTCGCCGAGCGGCGCGTCGAGGCCGCCGGGCAGCGCGCCGACGACGTCGTCGACGTGCGCGGCGCGCAGCGCGTCCCAGACCGCGTCGTCGGACGGCGCCTGCGGGTCGTCGGCGTCGGCGAGCGTGACGTTGCCGCGGACCGTGTCCTCGAAGACGAACGTGGACTGCGACACGAACGCGACGTGCCGCGACAGGTCGGCGGGGACGACGTCGCGCAGGTCCGTGCCGTCGACGCGGACGCTGCCGGTCGTCGGGTCGCTCAGGCGGGCGACGAGCGACACGAGCGTCGACTTGCCCGAGCCCGTCGGCCCGACGACGGCGACGACGCGACCGGGTGCGACGTCGAGGTCGACGTCGTGCAGCAGCTCGACCGGACCACGGGCGCCAGGGACCGCGAGGCCGACCCCGCGGAGCTCGACGCGTGCGCCGCCGGGCGGCGGGGCCCACCGCGTCGTCCCGGCGGGCAGCGCGCCACGCGCGTCGACCACGCGCGCGATCCGGTCGTAGCCGACGAGCGCGCGCGGCAGCTCGCCGAGCACCCAGCCGAACGCCCGCACCGGCACCGCCAGCAGCGTGAGCAGGTACGCCGCCGCGACCACGTCGCCGGTGCCGATCCGGCCGGCGGCGACCTGCACCGCGCCGACGACGAGCACGAGCAGCGTGCCGAGGCTCGGCAGCACGTCGATCACGGGGTCGAAGAACGCGCGCACGACGCCGACCCGGACGTTCGCGTCGCGCAGCTCACGGGCGCGCGCCGCGAACCGCGCGGCCTCGCGCTCCTCGGTGCCCAGCGCCTTCACGAGCAGCGCACCCTCGAAGCTCTCGTGCGCGACGTCGGCGACCGCCGCGCGCAGCTCCTGCGCGCGACCGACCGCGGGCGCCATCCGACGCTGGAACACCAGGTTGGCGACGAGCGCGAGGGGCACGACGACGAGCGCGGCGACCGCGAGCCAGACGTCGGTGCGCAGCAGCCCCACGGCCGCCACCGCGAGCATGACGACGACCCCGAGCGCGAACGGCAGCGGGTTGAAGACCCCGGTCGCCGCCTCGACGTCGGCGCTCGCGTTCGACAGCAGCTGGCCGGTCGGGTGCTGCTTGTGCCACGACATCGGCAGGCGCAGGTACTGCCGGGTGACCCGCGTGCGGTGGTCCGCCTGGATCCGGGCGAAGCCCATGCCGGCGAAGATGCGTCGCCCCGCGACGGAGACGGCGAGCGTCACGGCGACGGCCAGCAGCGCCAGGCCGGCCAGCCAGATCCGGTCGCGGGCCTGCGCGGAGCCGGCGAGCGCGGGCACGACGACCTCGTCGGTCGCCCAGCCGAGCACACGGCTCACCGCCACGACGGAGACGCCGAAGACCGCCGAGGTGCCGATCGCGACCACGTACGTCCACGGGTGCGCCGCGATGCCGCGGACCACGATCGTCGCGGCCCGGCGGGGTGCCGAGCCGGTCAGCGTCATCGGTCGCGACGAAGGAGCTCGCGAGCGCACGCGCAGGCCTTTCCGAAGGGGGCGGGAAACCGTCATCCTCTCACGCGGTCCCGACGCGTGGCCCGCCCGGCACGCAGGGTCCGGCCGTGACCGGCCCTCCCGCGCGGGTGGCCGCGCCGTCCCTCGCCGGGGCCGTGGCCGCGGCGCGGACCAGCGCTCCCACGTGCGACGATGCGGGGATGACGTGGCACGAGGTGGAGCGCGCGCAGCTGGCCGAGGCTCTGCGAGCCGTCCCGCCCGACGCGCCCACGCTGTGCGAGGGCTGGCAGGCCCGTCACCTCGCCGCGCACGTCGTGCTGCGCGAGCACTCCCCCGTCGTCGGTGCCGGGATCGCGGTGCCCGCCCTCGCCGCCCGGGCGGAGGCCGCGATCGAGCGGCTCGCGGACGACGCGTCGACCGAGGGCGCGTACCGGGACCTCGTCACCCGCGTCGCGGCGCCGCCGCCGCGCTGGCACCCGATGTCGTGGGCGGGCGAGCTCGCGAACGTCGTCGAGTTCTTCGTGCACACCGAGGACGTCCGGCGCGGTGCCGGACCGACGCCGGCCCGGGACCTCGACCCCGCGCTCGTCGAGGTGCTGTGGAAGCACCTGGGCGGCGCGGGCGGTGCGCGGCTGCACCGGCTCCCCGTCGGCGTCGTGCTGGTGCGCGACGACGGGCCGCGCCGGCAGGTGCGGCGCCCGAAGGACGGCTACGGGACGGTCGTCGTGCGGGGCGCGGTGGGCGAGCTCGTGCTGTTCGCCTTCGGGCGCGGCGCGGCCGCCGACGTGACGGTGCAGGGCGACCCGCAGGACGTCGAGATCCTCACCGACCGCCTGCCGGTCTGAGCCGCCGGTTCCCGAGCGCGGACCAGGCGCGGGGCGTCAGCGGACGACGACGCCCGCCGCGCGCAGCGCGTCCTTGACGTCGCGCACCGTGAGCTGGCCGAAGTGGAAGACGCTCGCCGCGAGCACCGCGTCGGCACCGGCCTTCGCGGCGTCGACGAAGTGCTGCACGGTCCCGGCGCCGCCGCTCGCGACGAGCGGGATCCGCACCTCCCGGCGCACGTCCCCGATCATCTCGAGGTCGAACCCGGCCTCGGTGCCGTCGGCGTCCATCGAGTTGAGCAGCACCTCGCCCGCACCGAGCTCCGCGGCGCGCGCCGCCCACGCGACCGCGTCGAGGCCCGTGCCGCGCTTGCCGCCGTGCGTCGTGACCTCGTAGCCGGACTCGGTCCGGACGTCGCCCGTGACGCGGCGCGCGTCGATCGAGATCGTGAGCACCTGGGAGCCGAAGCGGTGCGCGATCTCCGAGATGAGCTCGGGGCGCGCGATCGCGGCGGTGTTCACGCCGACCTTGTCGGCGCCCGCGCGCAGCAGCCGGTCGACGTCGTCGGTCGACCGCACGCCCCCGCCGACGGTGAGCGGGACGAAGACCTCCTCGGCGGTGCGGCGGACGACCTCGATCGTCGTGTCACGACCCCCCGACGACGCGGACACGTCGAGGAACGTCACCTCGTCGGCGCCCTCGGCGTCGTAGCGGCGCGCGAGCTCCACCGGGTCACCGGCGTCGCGCAGGTTCTCGAAGTTCACGCCCTTGACGACGCGACCCGCGTCGACGTCGAGACAGGGGATGACGCGCAGCGCCACGGTCATCAGGAGCCTCCGTCGGGTGAGCCGGTCGCGAGGATGTCGACGACGAACACGACGGTCTGCCCGGCGAGCTCCTGGCTCTCCGTGACACCGAGCGCGTACGTCGGGGGGACGACGAGCATGACCTGGCTGCCGACCGGCTGGTCCACGAGACCCTCGGCCCACGCCTGCACGTCCTGCAGGCTGAACGACACCGGCAGGCCGTGCGTCCACGTCGAGTCGAAGGCCTCCCCCGTGGTCCAGGCGAAGCCCGTGTACTGCACGGTGATGACGTCGCTCGCCGCGACCTGCGCGCCGGCGCCGCGCAGCAGCGGCTGGACGACGAGCTGGTCGGGAGGTTCGGTCCCGGTCGGGGTGATCGACGGCGCGCCCGACGCGTCGAGCGTGACCGGCGGCAGGTCGGGCCGGGGCGTCAGGGGCTCGCCGTCCGCGCGCGTCGGCAGCACGTCGAGCACCGTGACGGTCGGGTAGTCGACCGCGCCGGACCCCGGCGGCGGGCTCACCTGGAGGAGGCGTGCGCCGACCTTCTGGCCGCGCAGCGTCTCGTACAGGTCGGTGCCGAGGTCCTCCTCCGTGAGCAGGCGCGGGGTGGGCGTCGAGGAGTAGCTCTCGTCGACGAGGGACGCGTCGGAGCCGTTCTCGAGCCAGAAGTCGATGAGCACCGGCCCGCCCTCGACGAGGTCCGCGCCGGTCCCCGGCCAGATCTCCTCGCGGTACGTCGACGTCACCTCGAGCGGCGTGAGGTACGTGAGCGTGGGCGCCTCGCCCGGCTCCCCCGTGACCGTGATCTCGGGGTCCGCGGCCTGCGGCGTGGTGCAGCCCGCGAGCAGCGCCAGCGCCACGAGCGCGGCGGCGGCCGTCTCCCGCAGTCGTCGCACGTCGGTCCTTCCTGGTGGTCGGCGCCCCCCGCCTCCGGCGTCCGGTCACGCCCGCGAGGCGCCACCGTACCGGGTCGGTGCCGGACGAGGCTGCGCGCGACCGCGGACGACGCACGCGCGCGCACGGGCCGGCCCCGCGACGAGCACGGACACTGTACGGCGCCCGCCTGAGCGCGACGTCCGCTCGGGCTACATCGACTCGATCAGGCGGTCTACGCGCTCGTCGACGCTGCGGAACGGGTCCTTGCACAGGACCGTGCGCTGCGCCTGGTCGTTCAGCTTGAGGTGCACCCAGTCGACCGTGTAGTCGCGGCGGGCCTCCTGAGCGGCACGCACGAAGTCGCCGCGCAGCTTGGCGCGCGTGGTCTGCGGGGGCACCGCGGTCGCCTCGAAGATCTCGAGGTCGCTCGTCACGCGCTCGACCATCCCCTTGGCGGCGAGCAGGTTGTACAGGCCCTCGGTGCGGGAGATGTCGTGGTACGCGAGGTCCAGCCGCTGCACGCGCACGTCGGACAGCTCGAGGCCGTGCTTCGCGCGGTACCGCTCGATGAGCTGGTGCTTGATGACCCAGTCGAGCTCGCGCTCGACGAGCGACAGGTCGCCGGTGCGCAGCGCGCGCAGCCCCCGCTCCCACAGGTCGAGCACCTGCTTGGTCTCGGGCGTCGGCCCGCCCTCCGTCGACACGAAGTCGACGACCCGCGCGAGGTACTCCTCCTGCAGGTCGAGCGCCGTGACGGTCCGGCCGTTCGCGAGAGCGACCGGGTGCTTGCCGGTGATGTCGTGGCTGATCTCGCGGATCGCGCGGATGGGGTTCTCGAGCGTCATGTCGCGCATCGGGATGCCGGCCTCGACCATGCGCAGGATGAGGTCGGTCGCCCCGACCTTGAGCATCGTCGTCGTCTCGGACATCGAGGAGTCGCCCACGATGACGTGCAGGCGACGGAAGTGCTCCGCGTCGGCGTGCGGCTCGTCGCGCGTGTTGATGATCGGCCGCGACCGGGTCGTCGCGCTCGAGACCGCCTCCCAGATGTGGTCGGCCCGCTGCGACAGGCAGAACAGCGCACCCCGGGGCGTGCTCAGCACCTTGCCCGCGCCCGTGAGGATCTGCCGCGTGATGAGGAACGGCACGAGCACGTCGGACAGCCGCGCGAAGTCGCCCTGCCGGCGCACGAGGTAGTTCTCGTGGCAGCCGTAGGAGTTGCCCGCCGAGTCGGTGTTGTTCTTGAACAGGTGGATGCGGCCCGGCAGCCCTTCGTGCTCGAGCCGCTGCTGCGCGTCCGCGACGAGGCCCTCGAGGATCCGCTCCCCCGCGCGGTCGTGCGCGACGAGCTGGCGCACGTCGTCGCACTCGGCCGTCGCGTACTCGGGGTGCGAGCCGACGTCGAGGTAGAGCCGCGACCCGTTGCGCAGGAAGACGTTCGACGAGCGTCCCCACGCCACGACCTTGCGGAACAGGTAGCGCGCCACCTCGTCCGCGGACAGCCCGCGACCGTCCTGCGCGGCGCACGTGACGCCGTACTCGGTCTCGAGCCCGAAGATCCGTCGATCCATCGCTGCCTGCCTCCTCCGCGGCCCGTGCTCGTCAGTCGTCGTGCGGTGCGGCCGCCGGCGGGGCGCCCGCGTCCACGGGCGTCAGCAGGTCCTCGAGCAGCGCACCCGTGAGCCGGCGGAACGTCCGACGGGGCCGCGTGCGGTCGAGCACCGCGACCTCGAGCTGCTGCGCGGGGATGCTGCGCGCCTCGCCGCCGTCCTCGGGCGCGCCCAGCACGTCCACGGCCAGCCGCAGCACCTCGCGCAGCGACATCCCGGGCCGCCAGCCCGATGCGAGCAGCCCGCCGAGGCGGTCCGCCTGTCCACCCATGACGACGTACCCGTGCTCGTCGGCGACCGACCCGTCGTACGAGAGCCGGTACACCTGGTCCCCGGCCGGCTCACGACCGACCTCCGCGACGACGAGCTCGACCTCGAGCGGCTTCGACTCGGTCGTGAACACCGTCCCGAGCGTCTGCGCGTACGCGTTGGCCAGGCCGCGCGCCGTCACGTCCTCGCGGTCGTAGGAGTAGCCGCGCAGGTCGGCGTAGCGCACGCCCGCGACCCGCAGGTTCTCGAACTCGTTGTACTTGCCGACCGCGGCGAACGCGATGCGGTCGTAGATCTCCGAGATCTTGTGCAGCGCGCGCGACGCGTTCTCGGTCGCGAACGCGATCCCGTCGTCGTACTGCAGGACGACGACGGAGCGGCCACGGGCGATGCCCTTGCGCGCGTAGTCCGCCCGGTCCTTCATGAGCTGCTCGGGCGAGACGTAGAACGGCATGCTCATCGCGCACCTCCGCGGTCCGCGTGCGTCGCACGCCGCTCGTCCTCGACCAGGGCCACGAGCTCGCCGAGCTCGGCGTCCGGCACGCGCAGGTAGCCCGCCTCCGTCACGGTCGCCACGACGGGCCAGATCCGGCGCGTCGAGTCGGGACCACCCGTCGCGGAGTCGTCGTCCGCCGCGTCCACGAGTGCTTCGACCGCGACGCGCACGCCGCCCGCCGGGTCCAGCCCGGGCCGCCACAGCTTCTTGAGGGAGCCGCGCGCGAACACGGAGCCCGAGCCGACCGCGTGGTGGTCGTGCTCCTCGTACCGGCCGCCCGTCACGTCGTAGGAGAAGATCCGGCCGACCCGGCGGTCCAGGTCGAAGCCCGCGAACAGCGGGACGACCGCGAGGCCCTGCATCGCGAGCCCGAGGTTGCCGCGGATCATCGTCGACAGTCGGTTCGCCTTGCCGTCGAGCGACAGCAGGCTGCCCTCGATCTTCTCGTAGTGCTCGAGCTCGAGCTGGAACAGCCGCACGAGCTCGGTGGCGAGCCCCGCCGTGCCGGCGATGCCGACCGCGGAGTACTCGTCGGCGGGGAAGACCTTCTCGATCTCGCGGCTCGCGATCATCGAGCCCATGGTCGCCCGCCGGTCCCCCGCCATGACCACGCCGCCGTCGACCGCGAGCGCGACGATCGTCGTGCCGTGCGGGGCCTGGACCTCGGACGTGGGCAGCGGCCGGTTACCGGGCAGCAGCTCGGGGGCGTGCCCGGCGAGGAAGTCGACGAACGACGACGAGCCGGGCGTGGTGAAGGTGTGCGGGAGCCGCCCCGAGGCGGCGCGGTCGGGCTGCGGTGTCAGTGGGGCCATCGACGCTCACTGACCGCCCTTCTGGACGAACCCGCGGACGAACTGCTCCGCGTTGGACTCCAGGACGTCGTCGATCTCGTCGAGCAGCGCGTCCACCTCGGCGTCGCGCGACTGCGCGGACGGCGCGGCCGGCACCGGCGCGTCGGCGCCGTCGACCGGGTCCTCGTCGTCGCGGCGGGGCCGCACCTGTTCCTGACCAGCCATGGTGACCTCCGTAGGCGTCGCGCTGACCTGCTCACTCCCACCCTAGGCCCATCCTCCGACGCATCCGGGGCGGGCGCTCGCGAGGCGGACACCCAGGGCGGGTCGCCGCGGGCGCACGCGCACCACGCCGGTCGGCTCCCGGCACGGTGCTCGCGTCGGACGCGTGGCGGCCCGAGGGCTCAGGCGCCCAGCTCGGCGAGGAGCGCGCCGGCGTCGGCGCAGCGGTCCAGCAGGTCGCCGACGTGCGCACGCGTGCCGCGCAGGGGGTCGCGCATGGGCACGCGCTGGAGCGTCGCGGCCCCGGGCACGTCGAACACGACCGAGTCCCAGCTCGCCGCGGAGATCTCGGCGCCGTACCGGGCGACGGCCTCGCCGCGGAAGTAGGCGCGGGTGTCGTGCGGCGGGTGCCACACGGCGTCCTCGACCTGCTCGGGCGTCACGAGCAGCTCGACGGCGCCCGCGGCGACGAGCCGGTGGTACAGGCCGCGCTCGGGACGCACGTCCGACCACTGCAGGTCGACCGCCGCGAGGCGCGGGTGGTCCCACGCGAGGTGGTCGCGGCGCCGCATCCCCTCGAGCAGGCGCAGCTTGGCGAGCCACTCGACCGTGCGGGCGCAGCTCGCGGGGTCGGTCGCGAGGCCGTCGAGGACGGACTGCCACCGGTCCAGCACGTCGGTCGTCTGCACGTCGAGCGGGTCGCCGACGTGGGCGAGCGCGGTCCGGACGGCCGCGAGGTACTCGCGCTGCACGTCGATCGCGGTCAGGTGGCGCCCGTCGGCGAGCTCGAGCCGCGTGGTGAGCGTGAGGTCGTGGCTCACGAGGTGGACCGCGTGCACCGGGTCACGCAGCGCGAGCCGGTCGACCGCCGCGAGCGCGCCGCCCGCGCCGCCCTCGGCGACCGCCCGCTCGATCAGCCACAGGACGAGCGACGTCGTGCCGAGCCGCAGGTAGGTCGCGACCTCGAGCATCGTCGCGTCTCCGATGATGACGTGCAGGCGGCGCCACCGGTCGGGGTCCGCGTGCGGCTCGTCGCGGGTGTTGACGATGGGCCGGCGCAGCGTCGTCTCGAGGCCGATCTCGGCCTCCATGTAGTCGGCGCGCTGCGAGATCTGGAAGCCCGGCGTCTCACCCCGCTGGCCGATCCCGACGCGGCCGGCGCCCGTGAACACCTGCCGCGTGACGAGGAACGGGATGAGGCGGCTCGCGAGGTCGGTGAACGGCACCGCGCGGTCGACGAGGTAGTTCTCGTGCGTGCCGTAGGTCGCGCCCTTGCCGTCGACGTTGTTCTTGTACAGCGCGACGTCGGGCAGCGCGGGGGTCGACGCGAGCGCGCGGACCGACGCGAGCATCACGAGCTCGCCCGCGCGGTCCCAGCGCACGGCGTCGAGCGGCGAGGTGACCTCGGGCGAGGAGTACTCGGGGTGCGCGTGGTCGACGTACAGGCGCGCGCCGTTGGTGAGGATGACGTTCGCGGCGCCCGGGTCCTCGTACTCCTCGGTCGTGCCGCGCGGGAGCTCCTGCGGGCCGTCACCCGTGTCGGCCGGGCCCGCGGGCGCGGCGCGGTTCGGGTCGTCGGTGAGCAGCGACGGGTGCGCCGACGCGCGCTGCAGGTGGAACCCGCGGGCGTCGTGCAGCGGGTCCTCGTCGTCGTAGTCCCAGCGGGCGCGGGCACGCCCGCCCTCACGTGCCGCCGCGTGCACCGCGACGACGTGGCTCGACAGCAGCATGGGGTTCGCGAGGGGGCGACCCGGCTGGAGGATGCCGTACTCGGTCTCGATCCCCATCACGCGGCGCACGGTCACGGCTCCACCCTAGGCGTCCGTCGCGGCACGTCAGTGCCGACGTCCGCGCGCCGGGCACCGCCGTCGCGGCGGGCCCGGCGCGCGGTCGGCGTCGAAGGGACGGTCCGTCGTCAGAGGTACTGACCGGTGCTCGTGACGGTCTCGATCGTGCGCGACGTGTCCGTGCCCTTCTTGCCCTGGACGATCGTGCGGATGAACACGATGCGCTCCCCCTTCTTGCCGGAGATGCGCGCCCAGTCGTCGGGGTTCGTCGTGTTCGGCAGGTCCTCGTTCTCGCGGAACTCGTCGACGCACGCCGTGAGCAGGTGGTCGACGCGGATGCCGCGCTGACCGGTCGCGAGCAGGTCCTTGATCGCCGACTTCTTCGCGCGGTCGACGACGTTCTGGATCATCGCGCCCGAGTTGAAGTCCTTGAAGTAGAGGACCTCCTTGTCGCCGCTCGCGTACGTCACCTCGAGGAAGCGGTTCTCCTCGCTCTCGGTGTACATGCGCTCGACGACGCGCGTGATCATCGCCTCGACCGCCGCCGACGGGTCGTCGCCGTGCTCGCGCAGGTCGTCCTCGTGGATCGGCAGGTCGGCCGTGAGGTACTTGCCGAAGATCTCGCGCGCGCCCTCGGCGTCGGGCCGCTCGATCTTGATCTTCACGTCGAGGCGCCCGGGGCGCAGGATCGCGGGGTCGATCATGTCCTCGCGGTTCGAGGCGCCGATGACGATGACGTTCTCAAGCCGCTCGACGCCGTCGATCTCGGACAGCAGCTGCGGGACGATCGTCGTCTCGACGTCGCTCGACACGCCCGTGCCGCGCGTGCGGAACAGCGACTCCATCTCGTCGAAGAACACGACGACCGGGTGCCCCTGCGACGCCTTCTCGCGCGCGCGGGCGAAGATCAGGCGGATGTGCCGCTCGGTCTCGCCGACGTACTTGTTGAGCAGCTCGGGGCCCTTGACGTTGAGGAAGAACGACCGTGTCTCGGCACCCTCCTCGCCCCGCGCCGCCGCCGCGGTGGCCGCGAGCGAGTGCGCGACGGCCTTCGCGATCAGCGTCTTGCCGCACCCGGGCGGGCCGTACAGCAGGACGCCCTTCGGTGGCTTGAGGCCGTGCTCGCGGAACAGCTCGGGGTGCAGGAACGGCAGCTCGACCGCGTCGCGGATCGCCTCGATCTGCGGGCCCAGGCCGCCGATGTCCTCGTACTGGATGTCCGGCACCTCTTCGAGGACCAGCTCCTCGACCTCGGCGCGCGGGATGACCTCGAACACGAACCCGCTGCGCGAGTCGATCGTCAGCGCGTCGCCGACCCGCACCTTCGCCTGGTCGATGACCTGACCGGCGAAGCGGACGACGCGCTCCTCGTCACCGCGCCCGACCACGAGCGCGCGGCCCTCGCCGAGCATCTCCTTGACCGTGACGATCTCGCCGACCTTCTCGTAGCCGCCGGCCTCGACGACCGTGAGCGCCTCGTTGAGCATGACCTCCTGGCCGGGGCGCAGGCGGTGGACGTCGATCGAGGGGCTCGCGCCGACGTGCATCTTGCGGCCCGACGACACGATGTCGACCGTGCCGTCGTCGCGCGCCGCGAGGAACGTGGCGTACGTGCCCGGGGGCTTCGCGAGGTCGTCCACCTGCCGCTTGAGCTCGACGATCTGCTCGCGCGCGGCGACGAGCGCCTCGCTGAGCCGCTCGTTCTTGGCCGCCAGGATCGCGAGCTCACGGGACAGGTCCCTGCCAGGGGCGTTCGGGTCGGTCATCGTCTCGGCCTCCGTTCCGCGTCGTGCATGGTCGTCACGCTCACCACCGTGCACGTCGCTGTGCCTGCTGGTCCGACGACACTAACCATCGCTGTCAACCAGAGACGCTCGCCGCACCGCGCCTGTTCCCGGTGTCTCGCGGTGCGGGACGACGGACCGCCGGACGGTCAGGCGAGGTCGTCGTCGGCCGCGGTGTCGGCCTCGCGGGCCGCGTCGGCCAGGCCCTGCGCGTCGCGGCGCGCCCGGCGCAGCTTCTTGTCGGAGACCGCGCGCTCCCCCATCGCCTCGGGCGACCACAGGGTCGGGTCCTCCAGCGGCGCACCGTCCTCGGCGACCGGGTAGGACCCCTTGGCGGGGCGGCGCTTGCGCTGCGGCGCCTCGACGCCGTCCGCGAGCCGCCGCGTCGTCAGCAGGAAGCCGGTGTGGCCGATCATGCGGTGCTGCGGGCGCACCGCGAGCCCCTCGAGGTGCCAGCCGCGCACCATCGACTCCCACGCCTGCGGCTCGGTGTACCGGCCGTCCTCGCGCACGTCCTCCGCGAGGCGGGACAGCTGCGTCGTCGTCGCGACGTACGCGATGAGCAAGCCCCCGGGCGCCAGCGCGACCGCGGTTGCGTCGAGGTTCTCCCACGGCGCGAGCATGTCGAGCACGACACGGTCGACCGAACCCGGCTCGGCGACGCGCGGCAGGACGTCCGCGAGGTCGCCGATCGACAGACGCCACGCCGGGTGCGGGCCGCCGAAGAAGCCCTCGACGTTCGCGCGGGCGATGTCGGCGAAGTCCTCGCGCCGCTCGATCGAGTGGAGCTCGCCGCCGTCGCCCACGGCGCGCAGCAGCGACATCGTGAGGGCGCCCGAGCCCACTCCCGCCTCGATGACGCGCGCGCCCGGGTAGATGTCACCCATCGTGACGATCTGGCCCGCGTCCTTCGGGTACACGACGGCCGCGCCGCGCGGCATCGACAGCACGTGGTCCGCGAGCAGCGGCCGCAGCGCGAGGTACTCGATGCCCGACGTGTTGCGCACGACCGTGCCCTCGGGCGCGCCGATGAGCTCGTCGTGCGTGAAGTAGCCGCGGTGCGTGTGGAACGTGCCACCGGGGGCGAGCGTGATGGTGTGCAGCCGGCCGCGCGGGTCGGTCAGCTGGACGCGGTCGCCCGCGCGGAACGGGCCGCGGCGCTGCGCGGCCCCGGTGGGCGTCTGGTCGGTCACGGGCGACGAGTCTACGAGGGCGCCGGGTCACCGCCGTCGCCGCGCCGAGGACGTGTCTCCCAACCGCCGTGGGAGCATGCGCGGATGCATGCACCACGGACGCGAGGGCACTGGCAGGGCCTCGACCTCGGCGCTCTCTGGACCGACAGCGAGTACTTCCGCGAGAACTACACCGAGCCCGTACCGAGTGAGGCTCTCGTCCGCGAGGTCGAGGCGGAGCTCGGTGTGCGCCTGCCGGACGCCTGGGTCGAGCTGGCACAGGTGCACAACGGCGGCGCGCTCGCGCGGAACGGCTACCTCGTCGACGAGCGCCTGGGTCGGGCGGACGACCTCGTCGAGGTCGACGCCCTCTACGCCATCGGTCGCACCGCTCCCCACTCCCTGCTCGGGACGTTCTCCACCCGGTTCTGGTGCGAGGAGTGGGGCTATCCCGACCTGGGAGTCGTCATCGCTGACACCCCTTCCGCGGGGCACGACCTCCTCATGCTCGACTACCGCGCCTGTGGCCCGTGGGGCGAGCCCGCGGTGGTGCACGTCGACCAGGAGGCCGACTACCGGATCCTCCCCGTCGCACCCGACTTCGCGACGTTCATCCGCGGCCTCGTCGACGTCCAGGACGTGCTGGGCGACTAGCTGCGGAGCGCCGCGACGACGTCCGGCACACGCACCAGGCTCACGACGCGTCCGTCGACCACCGCGACGACGACGGCGCTGTGCCGGGCCGCCCGGCCGAGCGCGTCGAGCAGGTCCTGACCCACGAGCGTGCCGTCGACGACGGACCCCACGGGCAGCGCGACGGAGACCGAGGCCACGGGCGTGGTGCCCGCGACGTCCGCCGGCACGGCGCGTGCCGCCTCGCGGTCCACGTACGCCGCCGGGCGCCCGTCGGGCGCGACCACGACCACCTCGCTCGCGCCGACGGCCGCGGCCGCCGCCGAGGCGCGCGCGACGGAGTCGGCGTGCCCGACCACCGCCGCGGGACGTCCGACCGAGGCGACCGAGAGCTGCTCGACCGCGTGCTGCGTGCGCGCGCCGCGCATCGCGCCCGACGCACCCGTCCAGAGGAACGCCCCGATGAGCGCACCCCAGACCGCGTCGGTCAGGTCGGGCTGGCGGCCCTGCACGAACGGGAACACGAACGCCCACGCGAAGACGCCGACCGCGACGACGCGGCCGCACCACGCGGCGACCATCGTGCCGGTGTGCCGGCGGCCGGTGACCGCCCACACCGCCGACTGCAGGATCGCTCCGCCGTCGAGCGGGAGCCCCGGCAGGAGGTTGAAGAGGCCGACGAACCCGTTGGAGAACGCGCCGGCGAACAGCAGCAGGCCGAGCAGCTGACGCGTCCCGACGGCGTTCGCGGCGGCGAGGAACGCGCCCGCGAGGACCAGGTTGGCGACCGGGCCCGCGAGCGCGACGAGCGCGTTGGTGCCCGGGGTCGGGGCGGCGACGCCGAACGTCGTGTGCCCGCCCCACAGCGTGAGGACGAACTCGCGGGGCTGCTGGCCGCGGGCCCGGGCGACGAGGCCGTGCGCGAGCTCGTGCACGAGCACGGACGCGAACAGCAGGACGACGAACACCCCCGCGACGACGTACACGCGCCCACCGAGGTCCGGCGACCAGGACCGCACAGTCGGCGCGAACAGGAACGTGAGGACGACCGCGGCGATCAGCCAGCTGGGCGCGAGGATGATCGGCGCGCCCGCGACGCGGCCGATCACCCAGCCGGAGGTGCGCGGCGCGGCAGGTCGGGGGTCGCTCACCGGGTCAGCCTATGCGGCCGCCCTGGGCGTCCCCTGCACGTCCCGGTGCCGTCCGGTGCCTCGCCGTAGCGGGCGGGCGGCGCGGTGAGCCGGGAGCGTCGGAGGTGCGGCCTAGGCTCGGTGACGTGAGTGCGCAGGACGTGGTGGCGGTCGACCGGGACGAGGTCGTCGAGGAGCTGGTCGACCAGGCGGTCGAGCAGTCGGTCGAGCAGTCGGCGCCGGTCCGTCCACCGTCCCGGCCGGGTCTGTCGCCGTCGCGGGCCAACGACTTCCTGCAGTGCCCGCTGCTGTTCCGGTTCCGGGTGATCGACCGCCTGCCGGAGCCGCCGAGCGCGGCCGCCGCGCGCGGGACGCTCGTGCACGCGGTGCTCGAGCACCTGTTCGACCTGCCCGCAGCCGAGCGCACGATCGACGCGGCGCGCGGTCTCGTCCCCGGTCGGTGGGCGCAGCTGCGCGAGGACGCTCCCGACGTCGCGACGCTGTTCGCGGACGACGCGGCGCTCGACGCGTGGCTCGCCTCGGTCGACGGCCTGCTCGCGACCTACTTCTCGCTCGAGGACCCCACGCGTCTGCAGCCGCGCGAGCGCGAGCTCATGGTGAGCATCGAGCTCGAGGACGGCCCGCAGCTGCGCGGGATCGTCGACCGCGTGGACGTCGCGCCCAACGGCTGGGTGCGCGTCGTGGACTACAAGACGGGCAAGTCGCCCAAGCCCGGCTTCGAGGGCGGCGCGCTGTTCCAGATGCGGTTCTACGCGTACGTGATCTGGCGCTCGCGCGGCGTGCTGCCCAAGCTGCTGCAGCTCGAGTACCTGGGCGACGGCACGGTCCTCAAGCACGAGCCGACCGAGCCCGAGATGCACACGCTCGAGGCGCGCGTCCGGTCGATCTGGGGCGGCATCGAGGACGCGGCCCGCAGCGGCGACTGGCGTCCGCGCACGTCGCGCCTGTGCGACTGGTGCTCGTTCAAGGCGCACTGCCCGGCGTTCGGCGGCACCGTCCCGCCCGTGCCGGAGGGCGCGATCGAGCGGTCGATCGGCGTCACGCCGCCCGCACCTGCGCCCGTGGCCTGAGCGCGACGACGACGGCCGGCCCGGGCCGCCGCACGCGGTCGTGCCCCGGGCTGCCGCTCCCGGCCGTCGCGCCCGTGCGTCAGCCGGCGGGGCGCAGGTCGAGCACGTCGCCGTCCGCGATCCGCGCGAGGTCGTCGAGCGTGAGGTCCGCGAGCGACGCGACCCGGCTCAGTCCCGGCCGGTCGGCGAGCTCCTGCATCACCTCGACGCCGATCACGCGCGCGCCCGACGCCACGGCCGACGCGACGCCCGAGTGCGAGTCCTCGACCGCGACGCACCGCTCGACCGGCACGCCCAGGAGCCGCGCGGCCAGCTGGTAGGGCTCGGGGTCGGGCTTGAAGCGCTCGACGTCGTCCGCCGAGACGACCACGTCGAACAGCCCGACCGTCTCGGCGAACGGCTCCGCGAGCACCCGGAACGACGACGTCACGAGGGCCATCGGCACGCCCGCGTCGTGCAGCGCCTCCAGGATCTCCAGCGCGCCCGGCTGCCACGGCACCTCCGCCGCGACACCCGCACGGACGCGGCCGTTGAGGAAGTCCGCGATCTCCTCCGCGGACAGGTCGACCCCCCGCGCCTGCAGCGCGACGACGGCGACCGACATGGGGTTGCCGACCATCGCGGCGCCGTCCTCGTGCGTCCACACGCCGCCGTGCGCCTCGACGAGC
>NZ_JAPESW010000024.1 GCF_028527925.1 Cellulomonas fimi | reverse complement strand
CCCGGCCAGGTGCCAGTCCTCGGCCGTCACGTCCAGGCGGGTGTCGGCCAGGGCGAGGGCGGCGGCGACCTTCAACCGGGCTAGCAGGGCGTGCCCGTCCAGGGCGTCACTGGCGCCGCGCATCTGGGCGGCGCGGGCGTCGCGGATGGTGTCGCACGCCTCGGCGCAGACGTCCATGCGTTGGCGGGTGCGGCCGTCGATGCGGGGCAGGGTGATGGTCAGCCGGTAGTCCTCGGGCAGGGACGTGGGCCGGTCGGGCAGGGTCGGGTCGGTCGCGGTGACCCACACGAACCGTTGCGGGGTGCCGCCGTCGGTCTCGTTCAGGAGGGCACCGGCGCGGCCGGGCTGGACACCGACGACCAGGACGAGGCGGTAGGCGTGCGCGGGGACGGTGAGGCGCTTGTCGGGGTCGGCGTAGCCGAACCCGAGGCGTTCCCCGGACCAGGCCTGGCGTAGTTCCCCGGACAGGGTGGCGCCCTGGCGGGAGGACAAGGCGCCGAGGGTGTCCACCTCCTGGGTCTCGAACAGGACGTTGGTTTGGTACACGTATTGGTCGGTGTGCCCGTCGCGGGCCTTGGTGCGGCGCACGTAGGCGCGGGCGATGCCCTCCCCCGACCCCAGGGGCCACCGGTCGAACCCGCGGCCACCGACGATGCGCACCCGGGCGTCGGCGACGGCACCGGCGCCGCCCTTGCCCGCCCCGGACGCCCCGACGACGGCGACGTACAGGTTGAGGGAGGCGTCGGCGACGACGATGGGCGGCAGGACGAGGGTCGGCGGGACCGCGGCGAGTACCCGCGCGAGGATGACGCCCAGGAGCGCCGACGGGGCGGTCATCGTGGCGTACGCCAGGGCACGCACCTCGGCCAGGAGGGGCCGGGTTGACCACCAGTCGCCCGGGTCGGGCGCCGGTGCCTCGTGCTGAGTCGCGGTGCGTTCCTCGCGGACCACGGGGACGGCGCGCAGGTTGCGGGCGAGGGCGGGGTCGTTCGTGCCGTTGCGGCGTTGCGCGAGGATCGCGCGGGCGGCGGGCGTCCCTGGCTCAGCAACCGGCGGCCAGTCCGTCACTGGGGCACCCCCGTCCCGGGGACGGGTCCGCACGCGAGGCGGGGGCAGTTCAGGCAGGCCGCCCAGAGGCAGCTCGGCGCCGCCGGGTGGGCATCTCGGTGGTCCTCGAGGCCCCTCTGGTTCTCCCCGCCGGGCAGCGGCACCCGGTGCTCGACCTCCAGGAGGCGGTCCAGGGCGAGGGCCGCCTGCCGCCGTTCCCAGGCGGCCCGTCGGTCCGCGGCGGTCCGCAGAGGCCGGTCAGGGGCCGTGGTGCGGCGGGCGTGACTTAGTGGGCTCCACTTCGTACGGTCGTTGTTGGACGGGTCGGCCACTTCGTCCTCCTGACGCCCTCCGCCGTGCGAGGCGGGGGGCGTCTCACGTCCGGTCATGGGTCACCACCCCGGCCCGTGGACGACCCCGCCGGGACCGACCCCGCCGCCCTCCACCGCGTCGGCCCCGGCGCGGGCGGCGAGAACGTGCTCGGCGAGGAACCCATTTCCCTCGGCCTCGTCGCCGAGCGCGTCGTCCTCGTCGTCGTGGCGTACGTCAGGAATCGGCACGTCGAGCTCGGCGCGGTGGTGGTGCAGGAGGGCGGCGAGGGCCAGGGACGCGGTGTCGGTGAACTCCACCCGCCGGGCGTCCGACGCGCCCAGGAAGGGGCTCACCCGACGGCCCGCTCGGTGTGGTCCTCCAGCCACTGGACGACCGCCGACCGCCGGTAGAGGACCTGCCGACCGGCCTTCACGTACGGGGGGCCTTGCCGCCGGTAGCGCCACACGCGCAACGTCTCTGGCGAGCACCTGAGCAGGGGCGCGACCTCGGCTGTCCTCAGCAGGGGGTCGTCGCCGATCCATGTCACTTCGTTCATTGAAGTGCCTCCACACGCGTGAGAGAAGTGCGTTTCCCAAGCATGCGCGGGCGCGTCCGTTACGTGCAACCCTTCACGGGCGTTACATTGCTTCCATGAGAGAAGCGCCGCTAGGTAACCCGACTCTCGGGAAGACGATCGCCGCGTTCCGCGAGGCGCGCGGCTGGACACAGGTTGACCTCGTGACGCGGTACAACCGCGCCGCTTCCGAGCGCTGGCACCCGTCCACCATTGCCAAGGTCGAGACGGGCGCCCGACGGGTGCTCTTCGACGAGGTCGTGACGTTGGCGAAGGTGCTGGGCGCGCCCCTGTCTGACCTGGCTGAGGCGATGGAGGGCGACGATGGGCGCGCCCAGGCGGCCGCCCGGGTGCGGTTCCGTTCGCTGGCCCTGGAGGCGGCCGACCGCGTTCACGACCTCGGCGTGGCGGCCGAGCTCCTACTGAAGGCATGGGAGGCGGCCGGGCGGCCGGACTTCCCGGACGAGGTATACGGCGCGTTCCAGGAGAACTGGTCGGACATCGCGCGGTTTGAGGAGGTGACCGACCGTGGGGCACGTGCTTGACCGGTGGCACACCACACGAGCCGGGGAGAAGGTCCGCAGCCCGCGTTATGGCAAGGGCAAGCGCTGGCAGGCCCGATGGGAGGACCCCACCACGCGCCGGGAACGGACGGCCGCGTTCGAGAGGAAGCCGGACGCCGAGCGCCACGTCGTGGCGATGGAATCCGCCAAGGCACGCGGCGTCTACATCGACCCCGCGGCGGGGCGCATCACCGTGGCACAGTTTGCGGCGCAGTGGCAGGCGGCCCAGCCCTACGGTCCGTCATCCGCGACCCAGCGGGACGTGCACCTGCGGCGCCACATCTTGCCGACCCTCGGCCACCAGCCTCTGGCCGCCGTCACCCCGAGCATGGTCAAGGCGTGGTTGCGCGGGCTCACCGGGTCCGAGGCGTCAAAGCGCCAGCAGTTGAAGACGCTCAACCAGATGCTCGGCGCCGCAGTGGACGACGGCGTCATCCCTCGCAACCCCGCGGCGGCCCGCTCGGTCACCAAGCCAAAGGCGGTCCCCCAGGACGTCGTTCCGTGGACGACCGAGCAGGCCGACGCGGTGGCGGACGCGCTGCCTGAGCGGTACCGGGTGCTGGTCACCCTCGCGTGGGGTCTCGGCCTGCGGTCGGGAGAACTGTTCGGGCTGGCCGTGGAGGACGTGGACTTTCTTCGGCACACCGTGACCGTGCGTCGCCAGGTCCGCCTGGACAACGCGCGTCAGGTGTTGGCGCTCCCCAAGTTCGAGCACGTCCGACAGGTGCCGCTGCCGACGACCGTGGCCGACGAGTTGGCCGCCTACCTCCAGCGCTACCCCGCCCGGGAGGTGACCCTCCCGTGGGCCTCGCGCGAGGCAGCCCAGGACGGCAAGCCTCACACCGTCCGACTAGTCGTCACGACCCGTGAGGGCGGCGCGCTCAACCGCAACTACGTCTCGGCCAAGGTCTGGCGCCCCGCCCTCGCCGCGGCGGGCCTTGCGACAACCCGCGGCAACGGCATGCACGCCCTGCGGCACACGTACGCGAGCGTTCTCCTGGACGGGGGCCTGTCCATCCGCGCGGTGGCCGAGTACCTGGGCCACACCGACCCCGCGTTCACACTCCGCGTGTACTCGCATCTCATGCCGACCGCTGAGGGCTCGGCACGGTCCGCCGTCGACGCTGCCCTCGCCTCGCGCAAGAGGCTGCCTGACCAGCGACTGACCGGGACGTCTGGTCCGGTCCGTTCTCGCAGTTCATAACGCCTGCGAGGCCGAGGTCGGTCATTACTTCGACGTGTGATCGTCCCGGCCCCTGGCTGCTCCCAGGGGCCGGTGACTCGCAGTACCGGCACCCCCGTCGCCCGCGTGGCGGCGGGGGTGCCGTGCGTCCGCCCTCGGGCGGCGCAGCGGCACGTCGCGACCCCGCACCGAGCGCTCAGCTGCACGCGGGAGCGGGCTCGTCGATGCGCGCCTGCGTCGCGGACGTCGGGTAGATCCGCGTGATCGACAGGACGGCGGGCACGTCCCCCTCATTCCGCACGAGGTGCGGCCCCACCTCGGTGAACGACTCGCCCACGCCGAACTCCTCCGTCACGCACCTCCCGCGCTTCGTCACCGTCTGACGCTCGACCGTCCCCGACGTGACGACGGCCACGACGATGCCCGGGTGCGAGTGCCATCCGGAGAACTGGCCGGGCTGGTAGGTGAGGTCGAACGTCGAGACCGTCGTGGGCACCGCGGCGGTCAGCGCGACGCGGTCCTGCGCAGCGACGAACAGGTGCCGGTCGGTGCCGTCGAGCACGCCGGTCGACGCGCCGCTCGCGGTGGGCGGTGGCACCGAGGGCGGGGTCGCGCTCGCCGACGAGACGTAGACGCCGCAGAGCAGCACGGTCGCGAGGGCAGCGACGGTCAGCTTCTTGCCGTTCATGGGGATCCTCCGTCGGTGTGGTCGGCCGGGAGGTGGCGTGTCGAGCGGCGGGCGCCGCGCGTGCGTCGTCGTCCCCCGCTGGTCCTGGGTGTCCCGGTACTCCGTGCGCTCGCCGCTCGACGGCGGCGGCACGACCTAGGCCCCCGCGCCCACCTGGGCGAGGAAGGCGGGGATCTCGACGTAGACGCGGCCCTCGACGATCGCCCCGTCCCGGACGTCGTACACGACGGCGAGCGGGATCCGCACCTGCTTGCCCGTCGCCGCGACCCCGGCGAACTCGCCGGTGTGGCGGCCGACGACGAACCCCTCGAAGACGGCCGTGCCGTCGTCTACGACGAGCCGGGTCCGCTCGGCCGTGGCGTCGAACGCCTGGTGGTAGAAGAAGTCGAGCAGCCCCTGGACGCCCTCCGGCGTCCGGTACTCGTCCCCCGTCGCCATCAGCCGGAAGACCACGTCGGGCGCCATCGCGCTCGTGTCGCCGTGGTCGGAGTCGAGATAGCGCTGCACGACCTGCCGCGTCCGCGCGGCGCCCGGGTGCCCGTCCTCGGACATGTCCGCCCCCTTTCCCGGAGCCGATGTCCAGGACGCTACTCGCGCCGGCCCACCCGGCGACAGGCCTCCGAGCGGTCGGTGGTCCGCGTCCGCTGATGTGGCGGTCGACGCCGCGAGCCCGGCCTCGACCAGGGACGAGACAGCCCGGAGGGCGGCGGACCGGACCGCCGCCCTCCGGGCCTCGTCGTGCGGCGGGTCAGGAGCGCGACCACTGCATGCTCGTCGCGGAGCTGCACGTCCGCTGCTCCAGCGCGGCGCCCGCGGTCGTCGAGCCGTTGACCACGTTCAGGCACTTGCCGCTGTTGAGGTTGACGAGCTGGCTGTAGCCGTCGCCGCTCGAGCGCCAGGTGAAGACCTGGTTGCTCCGGTCGTGGCACGTGTACTGGATGACCGCCGCGCCGTCGGCCGTCGACGCGCCGCTCACGTCGAGGCACTTGCCGCTGTGCACGCTCTGCAGCCGCACGTTGCCGCTGCCCGCGTCGACGAAGCGCCACTGCTGCCACGCCACGCCGGTGCTGGGCCACTGCCCGACGACCGCGAGGTCGGCGAGACTCCCCTGCTGCACGTCGACGACCTGCCCGCTGTTCCGGTTCGTCACCCGGTACGCCGTCGGCGTGGGCGTCGTGCCTCCGCTGAACTGCCACCAGTCGACGTTGAACAGGTTGCCGCTGCCGCCCGCGAACCGCAGGTACAGGTCGCGCGTCCCGGTCGCGCCGGTGACCGGGCAGGTGGTGGTCGCCCAGCTCTGCCACCCGCCTGTGCCGCCGACGGTGCAGGTCCCGACGAGCGGTCCGCCCGTGCCGTCCAGCCGCACCTCGATGCGCCCGCCGCTCGTGGCGGACGCGACCCGCGCGGAGAAGGAGGTCGCTCCTGTGCCGAACGCGACGCCCTTGACCTTGACGTAGTCGCCGTTCTCGATCCACCCGACGTTCATCCCGCCCTCGCTCGAGGGTTCCGTCTCGATCCCGGATCCCCAGGCGATCGTCTCGGCCTCCTGCCGCACGTACGGGTCGAGGGTGCCGATCTGGGGTGCGCCCGCGGTCGTCATGGTGATCGTCGGGATGCTGCCGTCGGCGCCGTAGGTGAACTTCTCGACCGCGACGGAGCGGGTGTAGCCGCCGCCGCCCGGCAGTGCGCCGTTGTGGTAGAAGAAGTACGAGCCGCCTCGGTAGTCGATGACGCCGGCGTGGTTCGTGAAGCTGGTGCCCTGCGTCGGCATGACCGTCCCGCGGTAGGTCCACGGGCCGGTCGGACCGGGCGCGGTCGAGTAGCCGATGAACTCGGAGCAGCAGCGGGCCGCGAACACGTTGTAGTAGGTCCCGCCGCGCTTGTAGACCCAGGGCCCTTCCTCGAAGAGGGTCGGCCGGTTCGGGTCGCCCGTCCGGGTGCCGAAGCCGGCGGTCGTGAGCGGGATCTGGGTCGGGCTGCCCGAGTACGAGATCATGTCCGCGTTGAGCCGGACGTACCAGAGGCGGGGGTTGCCCCAGTAGAGGTACGCCTGGCCCCCGTCGTCGATCAGCACGGTGGGGTCGATCTCGCCGTTGCCGACGAGCGGGCGGCCGATCGCGTCGCGGAACGGCCCGGTCGGGCTGTCGGCGACGCCGACCCCGATGACGCGCTGCCCCGTCGAACGCTGCCGCACCGGCACGTACCAGTAGAACTTCCCGTTGCGCGCGACGACCTGACCGGCCCACGCGTCGGCGTCGGCCCAGGCGAACGTCGCGAGCGACATCGGCGAGCCGTGGTCCGTCCAGTTGACCATGTCGGTCGACGAGAAGACGCGCCAGTCGCGCATCGTGAAGTACGACGAGCCGTCCTCGTCGTGCCCGGTGTAGAGGTAGACGCGGCCGTCGTGCACCAGGGGTGCGGGGTCGGCGGTGTAGATGTGCTGGACGATCGGGTTGTCCGCCTGCGCCGGGGCAGGGAGCAGCGTCACGGCGCCGACCGCCGCGGCGAGGAACGCGATGGCCGACCGGAGCCGCCTCCGGTGCGGGCTGGCTGATGGCTGCTTCACCATGTCTCCTCGGGTGTCACGAGCGGTGCGCTGTCGCGGACCGGCACCGGTCGGCGCCGCTGCGTCCGTCGCGGCCGGCGGCCGCGTGGACGGGGTGCGCCACGTCGGGCGGTGCGGTCGGTCCTCGGGCGGGAGGCCGCTACCCGCCGGGTGCCCGGCTCGCGGTCGTCGCCCTCGTCGCGCACCGGGATGTCCGGCTCAGGGCCTCCTCGCCTTGCGCGACGGCTGGATGTTATCGCTCACATCTCGCCGTAATCGTTTTGCCGCTCGCACACCCTCGGGTCGGGACCTGACCGCCGGCGCACGCGCGACCACCGCGCCGCCGAGCACGCAGATCCCGGCGATCGGGCGGTCGCGAGGCGGTCGGGGACCGGACGAATTCCGCGGATCGCCGGATGTCGTGGTTTTCTGAGAGGTGCACGTCCCCGCACCATGCACCACCGGAGGACCCCGTGAGCCACTCATCACCGGCGACGATGCCGGGCGCGACACCCGTCATCGACGAGCAGGCGCGCCTGCGCTGCCCCCGCTGCAGCTCCCCGTCGATCGCCGTCACGTCGACGGACACGGACCCGAACGTGTCGTGGACCAACCACACGGTCACGTGCGAGAGCTGCCGTGCGACGTCGCAGCTGGCCGTCGTGTCGACGTTCGGCCAGGTCGTCATCCGGTGGCTCAACGACTGAGCCACCGCCTCACCGGGTGGTGACGGGCGTGCCGACGACGGCGAGCGTCTGCGCCGCGGCGCTGCCACCGTGCACCACGACCTCGACGTGCGGCGCGCCAGGGTCGGCACCGCGCACGTAGCGCTCGATCGCCCGGACCGCCGCGCTGCCCAGGAACGTGGTCGGCGCGATCTCGACGGTCACGGGGACGACGCCGCCGCGAGACCGCGACCGGACCTCCGCGTCGACGAGTGCAGCGGCCGCCTCGGTGTCGAGCACACCGCCCACCCGGATCACCCCGTCGTCCTGGACGTCGATCTGCGGACCGCCCGTCAGGACGGCGGTGGGTCCGATCACGGGCGACCCGACGGGGGCACGCCGGCGCGCATCGAGCTCGAACTCGACCCGCGTCCCGGTCTCCCCCGTGTCCACCGACAGCCGCACACCGCTCGACGTGACCATGCTCAGCCCGCGGCCACGGTCGCCGGGGTCGGGAGCGGGCGCCTGCCACGCGCCGTCGTCCGAGACGCCGAGGGTGACGGTGGTGCGGCGCAGCCGCGCGTCGACACGGATCCGCCCTCCGGTCGTCCCGGCGTACGCGTGCTCGATGCTGTTCGCGGCGGCCTCGCTCGCGGCCAGCACGAGCGCGGCGCGCTCGCGCGGCTCCAGCCCGACGGTCCGCGCCCACGCGTCCACCTCGCCACGCACGTCGGCGAGCCTCGCGGCGTCGGCCGGCACGTCGAGCGCGAGGTCCGGCGGGGCGGCCCGCCGCGCGACCGCGAGGACCGTGACGTCGTCCACGAAGCCCTCGTCGAGCGCCCAGGGCACGTGCAGGCAGAGCCGCTCGGCGACGGTCCGCCCGGCGTAGCGGCCGATGACGGCCCCGCGGACGGCGTGCTCGGCGGCGTCGACGACCTGCTGCATGCGCTCGTCGAGAGGCCGGCCGACGAGCTCGACGAGACCGTCGGTGAACAGCAGCAGCGCCTCGTCCTCGGCGAGCCGGGCGGTCCGGACCTCGCTCCCGCCGTCGATGCCGAGCGGCCCGCCGCCCGTGGTGGGCAGCCAGCGCGAGCGCGTCGGACCCACGACCAGCGGAGCAGGGTGCCCCCGCGTCGCGTACTCGAGGGCGCCGGTCTTCGGGTCGAGCAGCACGACGCACACCGACGTCGCGAACGCGCTGGTGGCGACGCGCGCGTACCGGTCCAGTGACGCGAGCGCGTCGACGACGGCAGCCCCGTCGAGCAGGCGCGACGCCAGGATCGCGCGCATCTGGCTCATGGCCGCGGACGCCGCGACACCGTGGCCCACGACGTCGCCCACGGTGAGCGAGACGCGCCCGTCGGGGGTGACCGCCGCGTCGAACCAGTCCCCTCCCGCAGCCTGCTCGCGCCCGGCGACGAGATAGGTCGCCGCGACGTCGACCCGCGGCAGGATCGGCACCGACGACGGCAGAAGAGCACCCTGCAGGGCGATGATGACGTCGCGCGCGACCTCGTAGCTCTCCTCGACGCCCGCGACGCGCGCTTCCTCGGCCAGCCGCTGCTCGACGGCGGCGCTCACGTCCTCGGCCATCACGATCATGCCCTGGTACTCGCCGTCGTCGTCGAGCCAGGGCGCGAGGGAGAGCCGCACCCAGACGTCACGGTGCTGGTCCCCGACCTCCAGCAGCACCTCCTCGGGCGCGAGCCCGCGGCGCGTGCGCAGCGCCTGCTCGAGCCGCGGCATCATGCGCCGGCCGACGACGTCCGTGAGGGTCTCAACAGCCGGTCGTCCGAGGACCTGCCCGACACCGAAGTCCCGCGCGGTGCGGTTGGCGGCCACGACCACGCCGTCCTCGCGGATCGCCGCGACCGCGACGGGCATCCCGTCGAACGCCTGGAGCGTGGCCTCGACGGCGAGCGGGGGCCGCGAGGGGTCCGTCATGGACCCAGGGTCGCACCGATCGGCTCCCCGCACCGATCGGTCGCGTCGGCGCGGCGACCGCACCGGTCGGCGGCGCGGCGCGGCGCGGCGACGACCCCGGTCGGGTCGGTCAGCTGAGCGCGCCGACGGCACCGGCGGGGTCGACGACGGCGACCTCGAGCCCGTGCCCGGACGCGAGGAGCAGCGAGCTGTCCGGCCCGACGAGCACGCGCAGGGTCGTCCCCTGCGTGCGGGCGCGACGGTCGAGCGACGCCAGGACCGACACGCCGGCCGAGCCGACGTGCGTCGCCTCGCGGAGGTCGACCACGAGCCGCCCTGCGTTCCGGGCCGCGCCGGACGCGGCCGCGATCGCGGCGGACAGGACGCCCGCCGTCGCGAGGTCGACGGGTCCGCGGGCGGCCACGACGGGCACGCCGCCGACGACGCGGGAGGAGACCGTGAGGCCGTTGCTGGGGTGCGCCGCGGGGGTCGGGGAGCTCTCTCCGCCGAGCGACTGGAAGAACAGCTCGTCGAGCCGCGCGCGCGACGTGGGCGCGAGCCCGCCGGCCCCCTCGACCGCGGCGACGAGCCGCTCGGCCAGCGCGAGGAGCCGCACGTTGCGCTGCTGCGAGCTCCACCGCAGCAGCTCGAATGCCGCGTCGCCGTCGATGCCGTAGACGAGCATGAGGATGCCCTTGGCCTGGTCGATGACCGCGTGGGACTCGAGCGCCTGGTTGAGCTGCGCGTTGACCGCGCTCGCGACCGTCGCGCGCTGGCTCGCGCTGACGTCGACGAGGAAGCCGCTGACGGCGGACCCGTCGCGTCCGCCGCTGAGGGTGACCGCGCGCTCGGTGCCCGCGAGGTCGACGAGGACGTAGTGCTCGCCGACGGGGGTCCCGTCGCGCTCGCACGCCTCGAGAGCGGCGGCCACGCGGTCGCGGTGGTCGGCGTGGACGTGGCGCAGGAACAGGTCGCGGGTGGGCACGACCTCGCCCGCCTCCATGCCGTGGATCTCGAACATCTCGTCGGACCATCGCCACCGGTCGTCGCCGGAGGAGAACCGGTACTGGCCGACCTGAGCCTCTGCCTGGCTGTGCACGGCGCCTCCATGCGGCCGCAGCGGCCGCCGACAAGTGCTCCGAGCTGACTTCCCAACCCGCTCCGGCGGACGGTGTGCCGCCGTCCCACCGGTCGAGGGTAGTGCGCAGGCGTCGTGCTCGCGCGCCGGGAGAGGTCGGGCCGACCCGCCACCGCCCGGGTGCGCCACGCGGGTCGCGGTGAAGGCGCAGGTGGGAACCTCCACAGCCTCGCACGGGACGTGCACGACCCCTCCGCCCCGACGGCGTCCGCGCGGACGGGTCCCGGTCCTAGCGTGACGCACATGACCGGCACAGCCGCCTCCCAGACTCCCGCTGCGGTCCCCCCGCACGCCCGCCCGGTCCCCCTGGGCCCGCTGCTCGGGCCGCCCCCGCCGCCCGGCCCGTTCGGGCGGGCGGTCGCCGCGTTCCGGTGGGACGGCCGCGGTGCCGCTCCGCTTCCGACGCTGGCGCTCGCGACCGGTGTCGGCGCCGCCTCCGCCGTCATGGTCGTCGGTCATCAGCCCGGGCTCGGCGTGGCGCTGGCCGGCGTCCTGGTCGGAGCCGCGGTCGCGCCCGTGCTCGTGCGGCGACGCTCGGTGACGGACGCCGCGCTCGCGCTCGTGTCGGTCGCGCTCGTCGCGGTCGTCGCGGTCCGGGACGCACCGTGGGTGGTCGCGCTCTGCCTCCTGACCGCGACGTGGACCGCCGCGGCCGCGCTGACAGGGGCGCGCGCGACCCTAGCCGTCGTCGCGGCGCCGCTGAGCTGGGGCGTCGGGGTGGCGCGTGCGCTGCCCTGGCTGCGCCACGGGGTGGGCGCCACGATCGGGGCGCGGCGCAGGCAGGCGCTCCGCGTCGGTCGTGCCGTGGCGCTCGCGGCGGTCGTCGTCGTGACGTTCGGTGCGCTGTTCGCGAGCGCCGACCGGGTGTTCGCGAGCCTGCTCCCCCGGTTCGACCTCGGGCACCTGCCCGGCCAGGTGGTCGTGGTGATCCTGGTGGCGGTCGCGGTGGCGACGAACGCCCAGCTCGCGACGCATCCGCCGGCGTGGTCGACGCTGCGCACCGGGTCCGGACGTCCGGCGGCGCTCACCGAGTGGGCGATCCCGGTCGTCGCGCTCGACGTCCTGGTCGTCGCGTTCGTGACGGTGCAGGCGACCGCCCTCGCCGGCGGGCACCGGCACGTGCTCGAGACCGCCGGCCTGACGTACGCGCAGTACGCGCGCCAGGGGTTCGCGCAGCTCGTCGCGGCGACGGCGCTCACGCTCGTCGTCGTCGCCGTCGCGGCGCGACACGCGCCGCGCTCCACGTCGCGCGAGCGGGGGGCGGTCCGCGTGGCGCTCGGGGTGCTCGGCGTCGGCACGCTCGGCGTCGTGGCGTCGGCGCTGCTCCGGATGGACCTGTACGTCGAGGCGTTCGGGCTCACGCGCCTGCGGCTGTGGGTCGCGCTCGCGGAGGGCGTCATGGGCGTCGTGCTGCTGCTCGTGCTCGTGGCCGGCGTCCGGTGGCGGGCCGGGTGGCTCCCGTCGGCCGCGCTGGGGGTCGTCGGGGCGGCGCTGCTCGTCCTCGCGGCCGTCGACCCCGACGCGCTCGTCGTGCGGCACAACACGAGCGCGGACCTCGACGTCCCCCTCGACGTGCGCTACCTGCAGGGGCTCTCGGCGGACGCGGTCCCGGCCGTCGACGCGCTCGACGAGCCGTTGCGGTCGTGCGTGCTCGACGGGATGGCGGTGCGCGACGCCGAGGGCGGCTTCGGGTGGAACCTGGGCCGCGCCCGGGCGGCCGACGTCGGGGCCTCGCACGCGGTGCCGACCTCGTGGCCGCCCGCGTCGTGCGACGACCTGGACGTCCGGTGGTGAGCGCCGGCAGCGTCCTGACGTGCCGAACCGCTCGTCGGAGGCGAGCATCTGTCCATGCTCACCAGACGTGGTCCCGCGAGTGCGCTGCTCGCGCTCGTGGTCGTCGCCGCGGCGGCGTGCTCCTCGCCCGCACAGGTGCGGGACGAGGTCGCCGACGCCGCGAGCGAGTTCTACGCGGCGATCGAGGCGGGTGACGGCGAGGCCGCCTGCGCCCTGCTCGCCCCCGCGGTCGTCGACGCCGTCGAGGACGAGGAGGGCGAGGCCTGCGCCGACGCGCTGACGTCGGGCGACCTCGGGTCCGAGCTCGCGTCGCGCGCGTCGGACGGCGAGGTCACGGTGCGCCGCGCGGGCGGTCAGGCGCAGGCGCGCACGCCGGACGACACGGTGTTCCTCGCGGCGTCCGGCGACGGGTGGGTGGTGACCGCCGCGGCCTGCGACCCGCAGCCGCCGCGTCCCTACGACTGCGCGCTGGAGGCGTGATGGCCCGCCGCGTGGTGTTCGTCGTGACCCTGGCGGGGATCTACGCCGGGCTCGCCTATTGCATCGTGCTCGCGATGGTGAACCGATGAGCGCGCGACGCACGCTGCGGGACAGCTCGCTGAGCCTCTTCTTCGCGCTGATCTTCGTCGCGGCGGTCGTCGGGCAGGCGCTGAGCGGCGTGGCGCTCTACAACGAGGAGCAGCGCGCCGACGGGCTCGACGCGGTCACGTTCGGGCGGTACCTCACGTCGTCGCAGTTCGCCGTCGACATCACCGAGAACTGGCAGTCGGAGTTCCTGCAGTTCCTGCTCTACATCCTGGCGACGGTCTGGCTCGTGCAGCGCGGGTCGCCGGAGTCGAAGAAGCCCGAGGAGGTCGGCCGGGAGAGCGACGAGGAGCAGCGCGTCGCCGCGCACGCGCGCGCGGACTCCCCGGCGTGGGCGCGCGTGCGCGGCTGGCGCCTGTCGGTCTACTCGCACTCGCTCGGGCTCGTGATGGGCTCGATCTTCCTGCTGAGCTGGTACGCGCAGTCGCTCGCGGGCAGCGTCGCGTACTCCGAGGAGCAGCTGCGCGACCACCTCGACCCCGTCACGTGGTCCGAGTACCTCACGCTGCCCGACTTCTGGAACCGGACGATGCAGAACTGGCAGTCCGAGTTCCTCGCGGTGCTCTCCATGGTCGTGCTGTCGATCTACCTGCGCGAGCGTGGGTCGCCCGAGTCGAAACCCGTCGGCGCGTCGCACGAGGCGACCGGCGTCGAGGGCTGACCGCCGCCACCCTCACAGCAGGCGGCGGCTGTCCTCCCGCACCACGCGCAGCCACCGGTACCCGTACGCGTCGAGCGGCACGGTGACCCGGCCGCGCTCGTCGCACGTCCACTCCTGGGCGTGCAGCAGGTCGACGAGCCGCACGCCCGCGCCCCCGTCGTCGTCCGCGACGCAGTCGGGCAGGTCGAGCGGGACCTCGACGGCCTCGTCGCCCAGGTTGTGCAGCGCGACGGTCGAGCCGTCCTGCCACGTGCTGCGGTGCGCGAGGACGGCGGCGTGCGGCGGGTCGAGGATCTCGACGTCGGTCGCCCAGCCGAGCTCGGGGCTCTCGCGGTAGCGGCGCACGAGCGTCTGGACGAACGTGAGCAGCGAGTCGGGGTCGCGCCGCTGGTCGGCGACGTTGACGTGCTCGGGCCCGTACCCGCCCTCGACGACCGGCCCGCTGAGCCGCGACGCGCGCGCGCGCGAGAATCCGCCGTTGCGCTCGGACGTCCACTGCATCGGCGTGCGGACCGCCATCCGGCCCTCGGCGGCCAGGTTCTCCCCCATGCCGATCTCCTCGCCGTAGAACAGCACGGGCGTCCCGGGCAGCGAGAACAGCAGCGAGTAGACCATCCGCACACGCCGGGGGTCGCCGTCGAGCATCGTGGGCAGCCGGCGGCGCAGGCCGCGGCCGTACAGCTGCATGTCGGGGTCGGGGCCGAACGCCTCGAACACCTCGGCGCGCTCGTCGTCGGAGAGCTTGTCGAGGGTCAGCTCGTCGTGGTTGCGCACGAACGTCGCCCACTGGGCGTCGCGCGGGATCGGCGGTCGCGAGGCCAGCGTGGTCGCGACCGGTCCGGCGTCGCGGCGCGCGAGCGCGAGGTAGAGCTGCTGCATGAGGACGAAGTCGAACTGGAGCGTGAGCTCGTCACCGTCGGCGAGCCCGTCGCCGTCGTCGTCGCCGAAGAAGTGCCGCTGCTCCTCGTACGGCAGGTTGACCTCACCCATGAGGATCGCGTCGCCCGTGCGGCGCGTGAGGAACGCGCGCAGCGACTTGAGGAAGTCGTGCGGGCGCTCGATGTCGTCACCCTTGCCCTTGGCGGCGTCGGCCAGGAAGAACGGCACGGCGTCGACGCGGAACCCCGACAGGCCGACCTCGGCCCAGTACCCCACGACCTTCGCGATCGCGTCACGGACCCGCGGGTTCGCGGTGTTGAGGTCCGGCTGGTGGCGGTAGAAGCGGTGCCGGTAGTACTCACCCGTCTTCTCGTCGAGCGTCCAGATGCCCGTCTCCTGGTCCGGGAAGACGACCTGGTCGGACGTGTCCGGCGGCTTCGTCGCGCTCCACACGTAGAAGTCGCGGAACGGCGAGTCGACGCTGCTGCGCGCCGAGCGGAACCACGGGTGCCGGTCGCTCGTGTGGTTGACGACGAGGTCGGCGATGACGCGGATGCCGCGGTCGCGCGCCGTGCGGATGAGCTCGATCAGGTCGCCGGCGTCACCCAGCCGCGGGTCGACGCCGAAGAAGTCGACGATGTCGTAGCCGTCGTCGCGATCGGCCGTCGGGTAGAAGGGCATGAGCCACAGGCACGTCACGCCGAGGTCGGCGAGGTGGTCGATGCGCTGCACGAGGCCCGGCAGGTCGCCCACGCCGTCGTCGTTCCAGTCCATGTACGTCTCGACGTCGAGGCAGTACACGACCGCGTTCTTCCACCACAGGTCGCCGGTGTCGCGGATCCTCATGCGGTCACCTCACGCAGCTGCGGGACGAGGTGCTCGCCCGCCATGTCGAGGAAGGCGCGCAGGTTGTACGCCGCCGGGGTGCTCGTGGGCTCGGCGGCGGGGTGCTTGTCGCGGCGGGCGGTCTCGTCGGTCGCGACCTGGTGCAGGTAGACGGCGTCGAAGCCGATCCCCACGAGCGCAGTGATGCGGTCCCGCAGGCGCGCGTGGTCGTGCTCGACGAGCACCGAGCGCCGGACCAGGTCGTCGGTGAGGTTCGGGACGAGCGCGTCGAACGACTCCGGGGTGTCGAGGTCCCATGCGACGGGCGGCCCGACGACGTTGGCGGTCCACTGCTCGCGCGCGAGCGCGAACGCGGCGCCCTCGTCGGGCGCCCACGCGACGTGCACCTGGAGCGCGACCGTGCCACGGCCGCCCGCGGAGCGGTAGGCGTCGACGACCTCGCGCAGCACCGCCGGGTCCTGGTTGACGGTGACGAGACCGTCGGCCCAGTCCGCGTGCCGGGCGGCGGTCGTGGGCGTGACGGCGGGGCCGATCAGCAGCGGGCGCTCCGCGGGGAGCGTCCACAGGCGGGCGCGGTCGACGCGGACGAGGCCGTCGTGCGAGACCTCCTCGCCGTCGAGCAGCGCGCGGATCACGTCCACGCACTCGCGCAGCCGCGCGTCGCGCTCGGCCTTCGAGGGCCAGCGGTCGCCCGTGATGTGCTCGTTGACGTTCTCGCCCGAGCCCAGCGCGACCCAGAAGCGGCCCGGGAACATCGCCCCGAGCGTCGCCACCGCCTGCGCGATCACGGCCGGGTGGTACCGCTGGCCGGGCGCGTTGACGACGCCGAACGGGAGGTCGGTCGTCGCGAGGGCTGCGCCAAGCCACGTCCACGCATAGCCGGAGTGGCCCTGCGTGGCGCTCCAGGGCGCCCAGTGGTCGGAGCACATGCCCGCGTCGAAGCCGACGTCCTGGGCGTGCCGGGCGGCCTCGAGCAGCGCGCGCGGGTGGATCTGCTCGTGCGAGTGGTGGAAGCCGACGACGGTCATGGTGACCGTTCCTACCGGCTCGGACGCCCTCCCGCGCGGCGAGCGGCCGTGGGCGCGCGCCACGCCGGGCGACACGCGCCCTGCGGCGTGCCGGCGGCGGACGGCGTCAGCGGGAGCCGGCTCCGGCGGACGTGACGACCGTCGTAGGCACGACGTCGTTCTCGCGGACAGGCCGGTTGACGGCGGCCGACGGGAGCGGGGCGAGCGTCACGAGGGTCGTGGTCGGTGCCGGTGCGGCCGCGGCCCCGCGACGGCGCCACGGCAGGCCGCGGCGCGACGTGTGGATGCGGCGCTCGGCGGTGAGGTCGCCGTGGGTCGCGGCCTGGAGCGCGACGAGACCGGCGGTGGGGTGGCCCGTGAGGCCGGCGCCGACGGCGGCGAGGAAGGTGAGGTTCATGGCGGGGCCCTTCGCAGATGGGAACGCTCCCAGCCTACGGACAGCGCTTGCCGGATTCATGGGACGAAAGGCTCGGCAGCGGACGAGCCGGACGTCGCGCTCGTCACACGCCGGTCGCCGGCGCCTCCTCCGGGGGCCGGGGACGGGCCAGGATCGTCGTCAGCGCGAGCAGGACCACGGCCACGATCCCGACGCCCACGACGTACCCCGGGGTCAGGGGCATGCCGAGCGCGATCGCGAGCGCCGCGCCCGACGCGATGACGACGCGCACGAACGTGCGCTGCTCGTCCAGCCACACCCCGACCGGGCCCGTGGTCACGCCACGGCGCTCCCCCGCGCCGCGGAGCCACGCGACGGACCGCGTCCACGACGACCGCAGGCCGACCGCCGCTGCGCTGCGGCCCGACGCGAACGCCACGACCGCCACGAGGAGGCCGAGGGCGAGCCCCGACCGCAGCGCGACCCGCAGCAGCGACACCACCTGGTCGTAGACCACGACGGCGGCGTCGGGACGTTGCACCTCGGGCGGCAGGGCGTTCGCGTACACGGAGCGCCCGACCGTCAGCGCGACGCCCAGGATCAGCATCGCCCCTGCGAGCGTCAGGCCCGCGACGACGAGCGCCCGCGACTTGTCCCGGGCGAGCAGCACGCCACCGGCGAGCAGCAGCACGACGATCCACGGCAGCCACGTGCCGAGCACGTCGAGCCACCCGTACGCGTCCTGCAGGCGCACCAGGTCGGCGCTCTGCACGAGCGGGAAGCTCGCGTTGATCGTCGGGAGCCGGTCGACGATCGTGAAGCCGCGCTCGGACAGCGCCGACTTCACGGCCTCGATCACCGTCGTGAGGTCGACCGTGAGCGTGCCCTCCGCGTTGATCGACGCGATCGCGTCGGGGTCGCCCCGCATCACGGCGACCAGCTGCTCGTGCGCGGTCCGGTTCGCCTCCGTCCAGGCGGCGTCGAACGCGTCCGACGTGACGAGCCGCTCGACGGCCTGGTGCACGAAGTTCGTCGCCGCGTTCACCAGCGGCCCCTGCAGCGAGTCGACCGCGGTCGCCAGCCGCGGCGGGAGCCCGAGCTCGGACACCGCCGCCGTCGCGTCGGCGGCGAGGCGGTCGAGATCGATCGCGTCGACGATCGCACCCGTGACCCGGTTCGTCACGGCCTGCTGGATCTGCGGCTCGTCGACGAGCGGCCCGACGGTCGCGAGATAGCGGTCGGTGTCGGTGACGAGCCCGCGGGCCCATGACGCCACGACCGCAACAGGGGCGAGCAGCGCGGCGACGACCACCAGCACCACCGCCGCGGTGACACGGCCGGGCCTGCGCTGCCGTGGCGCGGCCGAGGGAGGGACGGGCGCGTCCGGCGGGTACGACGGCGGGGCGGCCCGGAGGCGCGCGTTCTCCTCCTCGAGGGCGGCGAGCCGCGCGCGCAACGCCGTGAGCTCGTCGGTGACGTTGCCGTCCGCGACCTCGCGCGGCACATCCTGACCGGCCATCGCCCCTCCTCGACATGCCCGATTCGTCCCGCTGGTCCCGAGCATGGCAGCGTCGCAGGTCAGCGCGCGACCCCTGGCGCGGTACGGTGCCCCCCGAGCGCTCCCGCGCGACCGTCGGCCGCACGTCCCGTGCACGTCGTCCCCGGAGGGACCCGATGCCCAGACCGCCCGTCCCCGCTCACGACACCGCCGCTCGCGACCCGCGCCAGCCGCCCGCGTGGCTCCCCCGCGCGCTGCTCATGGCGGCGGTCGCCGTGTTCCTCGGCCTGTTCACGTGGCGCGCGCTCTCGCTGCTGGGGTCCGTCATCACGATCGTCGTGATCTCGTGGTTCGTGTCCCTGGCGATGGAGCCGCTCATCCGCTGGCTCGTCGCGCACCGCGTCCGGCGCACGCGCGCCACCGGCATCGTCATGGTGGGCGGGATCCTCGTCATCCTCGTGATCGCCGCACTGTTCGGCGGGTTGTTCGTCGCACAGGTCGTCGAGCTCGTCGAGTCGCTGCCGGCCTACTACGAGCAGCTCAAGGAGTGGCTCGGCACGTCCTTCGGCGTCGAGCTGCCCGAGTCCGACGAGGTGATCGCCAACGTCGGCCACAACTGGCAGTCGTTCGCGCCCGGCCTCATCGGGGTCGGCGCGTCGATCGTCGGCGGTCTGTTCACGCTCACGTCGATCCTGCTCGTCGTCTACTACATGGCGAGCGCCGGCCCGAAGTTCCGCGCCGCCGTCCTGCGGTTGTTCGCGCCGAAACGCCAGCGCGAGGTGCTGCGGCTGTGGGAGGTCTCTCAGGAGAAGGTCGCCGACTTCATCAACTCGCGGATCGTCCTGGCTGCGCTCTGCACGGTGTTCACGTGGATCTTCCTGGCGATCCTCGGCATCCCGTACTCGCTGCCGCTCGCCGCGTTCACCGGCGTCGTCTCGCAGTTCGTCCCGACCGTCGGCACCTACATCGGCGGTGCGCTGCCCGTGGCCGTCGCGCTCGCGGTCGACCCCATCAAGGGCGTCGCCGTGCTCGCGTTCATCATCGCCTACCAGCAGGTCGAGAACCTGATCTTCTCCCCCAAGGTGTCCGCGCGGTCGCTCGAGCTCAACCCCGCGGTGTCGTTCCTCGCCGTCATCGCGTTCGGCGCGGTGTTCGGCCCCATCGGCGCGTTCCTCGCGCTGCCCGTCGCCGCGACCATCCAGGCGGTGTCGTCGACCTACATCCGCCGGCACGAGCTCGTCGACGCCGCGATCCTCGAGGAGGACGCGCAGGCGCTGCGCGCGCGGGGCTGGCACGACGTCGACGAGGAGTCACCCGCGTCGGTCACGCCGAAGGTCGCGCCGCCCGACGCCGGGGCTACCGACGCCGACGGGACCGCGGCGCGCCAGCCGTAGACGCGCCCGCGTCAGCCGTAGAAGACCCGCTCGACGACGGCCCGCGCCCGTCGGGCCGTCCGGAGGTAGTCCTCCTCGAGGTCCGCTCCCCCGCCTGCCGGGTACCCGGCGACGCGTGCGACCCCGCCGAGCGCCTGCCGGTCGTGCGGCAGGACGTCCGCGTGCGCACCTTCGGCACGGCCGGTCCACAGCACGTTCGCGTCCCGCAGGCGCGACGCGAGCTCCCACGCCTCGACCAGCACGCGCGTGTCGTCCTCCGCGATCAGGCCGGCGTCGCGCGCCGCAGCCAGTGCGTCGAGCGTCGACGTGGTGCGCAGGCCGGGCACCTCGTGGGCGTGCTGGAGCTGCAGGAGCTGCGCGGTCCACTCGACGTCGGCGATGCCGCCGCGCCCGAGCTTGAGGTGCCGGGCCGGGTCGACGCCGCGTGGGAGGCGCTCGGCCTCGACGCGGGCCTTGATCCGCCGGACCTCGCGCACCGTCGCGGCGTCCAGGCCGCCCGCGGGGTAGCGCAGCGGCGCGACGAGCGCGACGAACCGCTCCCCCAGCTCGGTGTCGCCCGCGACGGGCCGTGCGCGCAGCAGCGCCTGGCTCTCCCACGGCGACGACCAGCGGCTGTAGTACTCCGCGTAGGCGTCGAACGACCGGACGAGCGGGCCGTTGCGGCCCTCGGGGCGCAGGTCAGCGTCGACCGCGAGCGTCGGCTCGGGCCCCACCGAGCCGAGCAGCGACCGGAGCTGCGTCGCCACGGACAGCGCGAACTCCTGCGCGACGGCCGGGTCGGCGCCGGGCAGCGGGTCGTGCACGAACAGCACGTCCGCGTCCGACGAGTACCCCATCTCGCCGCCGCCGAGCCGGCCCATCGCCACCACGAGCATCCGGGTCGGGTTCTCGTCGACCCCGAGCGCGACGCGGGCCTCCCACTCGGCGACGCGCAGCGTCCCCGACAGCACCATGTCCGCCGCGCGGGTCAGGCTCTGCGACGCACGCACGCTCGTGACGACGTCGAGCACGTCGGCGGCCGCGGTGCGCGCGAGCTCCCGGCGCCGCAGCCCGCGCAGCGCGAGGACCGCGGGCACCGGCTCGTCCGCGCGCGTCAGCACCGCGTCCGCCTCGGCCGCGAGCCGCTCGGCCGTGCGCGGCTCGAGCTCGGCGTCGTCGGCCAGCCACGTCACCGACTCCGGGGACCGGGACAGGGCGTCCGCGACGTAGCGGGACGTCGACAGGACGTGCGCGAGGCGCTGCGCCACCGTGCCCGAGTCGCGCAGGAGCTTGAGGTACCAGTGCGTCGTGCCCAGGTCGTCGGAGAGCCGGCGGAACGCGAGCAGGCCGCCGTCCGGGTCGGCGCCGTCCGCGAACCAGCCGAGCATGACGGGCAGCAGCTGACGCTGGATCGACGCGCGCCGCGACACGCCCTCGGTGAGCGCCGCGATGTGGCGCAGCGCGCCGGCCGGGTCGCGGTAGCCGATCGCCGCGAGCCGCGCGCGGGCCGCGTCGGGGGCGAGGCTCGCCTCCTCGGTCGACAGCTGCGCCGTCGCGGGCAGCAGCGGGCGGTAGAACAGCTCCTCGTGCAGGTGCCGCACGTCGCGCCGCACCGAGCGCCACCGCTCGAGCAGACCCTGCGCACCCTCCGCCCGCAGCCCGACGGACCGCGCGAGCCGCTGCAGGTCGGCGTCGGCCGTCGGCAGCAGGTGGGTCCGGCTCAACCGGTGCATCTGGATGCGGTGCTCGACGAGCCGCAGCCACCGATAGCAGACCGCGAGGCGCGCGGCGTGCTCGCGACCGACGTACCCGCCCGCCGCGAGCGCCGCGAGCGCCGTGAGCGTGCTGGGGCTGCGGATCGAGTCGTCGGCGCGCCCGTGCACGAGCTGCAAGAGCTGGACGGTGAACTCGACGTCGCGCAGACCCCCGACGCCGAGCTTGAGCTGCCGGTCCGCCTCCGCGGCGGGCACGTGCTGCTCGACGCGACGGCGCATGGCCTGCGCGTCCTCGACGAAGTTCTCGCGCTGCACGGCGGCCCAGACGAAGGGCTGCACCATCGCCGCGTACTCGCGGCCGAGCTCGGGATCACCCGCGAGCGGACGCGCCTTGAGCAGCGCCTGGAACTCCCACGTCTTGGCCCACCGCTCGTAGTACGCACGGTGGCTCGCGACCGTCCGGACGAGCGGCCCGTCCTTGCCCTCGGGACGCAGCGCGGCGTCGACCGGCCAGAGCGCGGGCTCGCCCGAGGCCGTCGAGCACACGCGCGCGAGACCGGCGGCCAGTCGGGCGCCGGCCGCGAGCGCGTCGGCCTCGTCGACGCCGTCGACGGGCTCGGCCACGTAGATGACGTCGACGTCGCTCACGTAGTTGAGCTCTCGCCCGCCCGTCTTGCCCATGCCGATCACGGCGAGCCGGACGCCCGCGCCGTGGTCGTCGAGCTCGGCGCGCGCCACCGCGAGCGCGCCCTCGAGCGCCGCCGCCGCGAGGTCCGCGAGCGCCGCCGCGACGCCCGGCAGCCGGGACAGCGGGTCGGTGGCGGTGACGTCGGCGGCGGCGATCCGCAGCAGCCGGGTCCGGTAGGCGCGCCGCAGCGCGTCGGTCCCGCCGGGTACGCGCGCGACCGGGACGGCCGCGTCGGGGTCGGCGCCGACCGCGCGCAGCAGCTCGGCGCGCACCGCTCCGACGGGCACGCCCAGCGCGGGCTCCTCGTCGACGAGCACGCGCAGGTTCTCGGGGTGCGCGACGAGCGTGTCGCCCAGCGCCACGGACGCGCCCGCGACCCCGAGCAGGCGGTCGCGCGCGGGGCCGTCGTCGAGCACGACGTCGCGCAGCAGACCGCCGAGCTCCGCGTCACCGCGGACGGCACCCGCGAGCTTGGCGAGCGTGAGCAGGGCCTGGTCCGGGTCGGCGAGCTCGCGCAGCTCCCCCGCCAGGACGTCGGCCGCGCCCGGCACGACCTCCTGCAGCGCGGCGTCGTCGAGGAGCCGCTGCGCACGCGCGACGTCGGAGACGCCCGCCCGCGTGAGCCGCCCCGCGAGGCTGCCGCCCCGGCCGTCGACCGTCACGACCGCCCCCGTCCGCCCGTACGCGTCGTCGCGCGACCCGTCGTGCGCACCGTCACGTGCCCGGTCACAGGACCGGCAGGAACCGCCGCAGCTCGTACGGCGTCACCTGGGCGCGGTACTCCTCCCACTCCTGACGCTTGTTGCGCAGGAAGTAGTCGAAGACGTGCTCGCCGAGCGTCTCGGCGACGAGCTCCGACTTCTCCATCACGGCGATCGCCGCGTCGAGCGACTGCGGCAGCGGGTCGATGCCGAGCGCACGACGCTCGGCGTCGGTGAGCTCCCACACGTCGTCCTCGGCGCCCTCCGGCAGCTCGTACCCCTCCTCGATGCCCTTGAGGCCGGCGGCGAGGATGACCGCGAACGCCAGGTAGGGGTTGGTCGCGGAGTCGACCGAGCGGTACTCGATGCGGCTCGAGTTCCCCTTGCCGGGCTTGTAGAGCGGCACGCGCACGAGCGCGGAGCGGTTGTTGTGGCCCCAGCACACGTAGCTCGGCGCCTCGGCACCACCCCACAGGCGCTTGTACGAGTTGACGAACTGGTTCGTCACCGCGGTGATCTCGGCGGCGTGCGTGAGCAGGCCCGCGATGAACGAGCGCGCCGTCTTCGACAGCTCGAGGTGGCCGCCCGGCTCGTGGAACGCGTTGCGGTCGCCCTCGAACAGCGACAGGTGCGTGTGCATGCCCGAGCCGGGCTGGTCCGCGAGCGGCTTCGGCATGAAGGACGCGAACACGCCCTGCTCGAGCGCGACCTCCTTGACGACCGTGCGGAACGTCATGATGTTGTCCGCCGTCGTCAGCGCGTCGGCGTAGCGCAGGTCGATCTCGTTCTGGCCCGGTCCGGCCTCGTGGTGCGAGAACTCGACCGAGATGCCCATGGACTCGAGCATCGTGATCGCGGCGCGGCGGAAGTCGTGCGCGGTGCCGCGCGGCACGTGGTCGAAGTAGCCGCCCTGGTCGACCGGCACCAGCGTCTGGCTCGGGTCCGCGGGGGCCTCGAACAGGTAGAACTCGACCTCGGGGTGCGTGTAGAAGGTGAACCCCTGGTCGCTCGCGCGGGACAGCGCGCGCTTGAGCACGTGGCGCGAGTCCGCGAGCGACGGGGCCCCGTCAGGCGTCAGCAGGTCGCAGAACATGCGGGCGGTGCCGTGCCGCTCGCCGCGCCAGGGCAGCACCTGGAAGGTCGACGGGTCGGGGCGGGCGATCATGTCCGCCTCGTAGACGCGCGTGAGGCCCTCGATCGCGCTGCCGTCGAAGCCGATCCCCTCGGAGAACGCGTTCTCGAGCTCGGCCGGCGCGACCGCGACGGACTTGAGGATCCCGAGCACGTCGGTGAACCAGAGGCGGATGAAGCGGATGTCCCGCTCCTCGACCGTGCGGAGCACGAACTCCTGCTGCCTGTCCATGGCGTACATCCTGCCCGATGCGAGGGCCGTCCGGCCGCCATCCCCACGCCGACGTGGCGGGCGGTCGTCGTGGCGGTGACTAGGCTCGACGCCATGACGAGGCCGCGTATCGCCCTGGCCCAGATCGACACCTGCGTCGGCGACGTCGACGGCAACGCCGCCGCGGTCGTGACGTGGGCGCGCAAGGCCGCCGAGGCCGGTGCGGACCTCGTCGTCTTCCCCGAGATGACGCTCACGGGCTACCCGATCGAGGACCTGGCGCTGCGGGCGTCGTTCCGCCGCGGTGCCGAGGCCGCGCTCGAGCGGACGGCCGCCGACCTCGTCGACGCCGGGCTGGGCGACCTCACGGTGCTCGTCGGGACCGTCGGCGAGCACGGCGCCGGTGACACCTCCGCACCGGACGACCGCGGGCTGCCCACCAACCAGGCGGTGCTGCTGCGGCACGGCAAGGTGCAGACCCGCTACGACAAGCACCACCTGCCGAACTACGGCGTCTTCGACGAGTTCCGCATCTTCGCGCCCGGCGACGAGACGTGCGTGATCGACGTCGCGGACGCGCGCGTGGGCGTCGTCATCTGCGAGGACATCTGGCAGGACGGCGGGCCCGTCGCGCAGATGGACGAGAACGACGTCGACCTGCTGGTCGTCCTCAACGGCTCGCCGTACGAGGAGGGCAAGGGGCACGTCCGCGTGGACCTGGCCGCCCGGCGCGCCCGTGAGGTCGACGCGCCCGTCGCGTACGTCAACCTCGTCGGCGGCCAGGACGACCTCGTGTTCGACGGCGGGTCGTTCGTCGTCGGCATCGACGGGACCGTGCTCGCGAGCGCGCCGCAGTTCGTCGAGCACCTGCTCGTGTGGGACCTCCCCGAGCGCGGTGCCGCGCCGGAGCCGGGCCCGCTCGCCGCGCCGCTCGACGCCGACGAGGAGGTCTACCGGGCGATCGTCACGGGCCTCGCCGGCTACGTGCGCAAGAACGGGTTCCGGTCGGTCGTCCTCGGCGTGTCGGGGGGCATCGACTCCGCGCTCACCGCCGCGATCGCGGCGGACGCGATCGGCGGCGAGCACGTCGTCGGCGTGTCCATGCCGTCGTCCTTCTCCTCGGAGCACAGCAAGGACGACGCGGCCGACCTCGCGCGTCGGATCGGCGCCGACTACCGCGTGCAGCCGATCGCGTCGGTCGTCGACGCGTTCCAGGAGCACCTCGCGCTCGTGGGCGTCGCCGAGGAGAACCTGCAGGCGCGCGTGCGCGGCGTGCTGCTCATGGCGATCTCCAACCGCGAGGGGCACCTCGTCATCGCGCCCGGCAACAAGTCCGAGCTCGCGACGGGCTACGCGACGATCTACGACGCGGGCAGCATCGGCGGGTTCGCGCCGCTCAAGGACGTCGACAAGTCCCGCGTCTGGGCGCTCGCCCGCTGGCGCAACGCGTACGCCGCGGCGCGCGGCGAGACCCCGCCGATCCCCGAGTCGTCGATCACCAAGCCCCCGTCGGCGGAGCTGCGGCCCGGCCAGACCGACCAGGACTCGCTGCCGCCCTACGACCTGCTCGACGAGGTGCTCGACGCGTACGTCGAGCACGCCGAAGGACGCGCCGAGCTGCTCGCCCGCGGGTTCGACCCGGCCGTCGTCGACAAGGTCGTCACGCTCGTCGACCGCGCCGAGTGGAAGCGCCGGCAGTACCCCCTCGGCCCCAAGGTGACCGCGCTCGCGTTCGGGCGCGACCGCCGCCTGCCCGTGACGTCCCGGTGGCGCGAGCCCTGACCGCCCACCCCGCCCCCGCGCTCGACGCGACCCGACCGGAACCAGGAGCACCCATGACCCAGAACGTGAAGCGCGTGCGCGTGCACCACCTGCGCCAGGCCAAGGAGCGCGGCGAGCGGCTGTCCATGCTCACCGCCTACGACGCGGTGACCGCGCGGATCTTCGACGAGGCCGGCGTCGACATGCTGCTCGTCGGCGACTCCATCGGGAACACCATGCACGGGCACGCGACGACGCTTCCCGTGACGGTCGACGACCTGATCCCGCCCGCGCGGGCCGTCGCGCGGGCCGCGCAGCGCGCGTTCGTCGTCGTCGACTTCCCATTCGGCTCGTACGAGGCCGGACCCGAGCAGGCGCTCGCGACCGGCGTGCGGCTCATGAAGGAGACCGGCGTCGACGCGGTCAAGCTCGAGGGCGGCAAGCGCGTCGCGCGGCAGATCCGCGCGCTCACCGACGCGGGCATCCCCGTCGTCGGGCACCTCGGCTACACGCCGCAGTCCGAGAACCTGTTCGGCGGCCCGCGCGTGCAGGGCCGCGGCGACGTGGCGGCCGAGCGGCTGTCGGAGGACGCGCTCGCGATCACGGAGGCGGGCGCGGTCGCGATCGTGCTCGAGATGGTCCCGGCGCCCCTCGCGGCCCGCATCACCGAGATCGTCGCCGTCCCGACGATCGGCATCGGCGCCGGGTCGCAGTGCGACGGCCAGGTGCTCGTGTGGGTCGACATGGCCGGCATGACGGACTGGTCGCCGCGCTTCGCCAAGCGCTTCGGCGAGGTCGGCGCCGCGCTCAAGGCCGCCGCGGCGTCGTACATCGACGAGGTCCGCGGCGGCACGTTCCCCGACGCGGCGCACCAGTTCGACGCGTGACGCCCGCGCGCGTCGCGGGCTGGACGCTCGCCGCGGTCGCGGCGGTCGTGCTCGTCGTCCTCCTGGTCCCCGTCGGCGGCGGGCTGTTCGGCGTCGCGCAGCTGGTCTCGTTCCGCGCCGTCCTCGGGATCGGGGCGCTCGCGGTCGCCCTGCCCCTCGCAGCCGTGCCGTGGACACGTCGGCGCCTGCTTCCGCTCGTCGTGGTGCTCGCCGTCGGCGGCGCCGGCCAGGCCGGCGTGCTCGCGTGGCGCTCGGTCCCGCTGCCCGGGACCGGCACGTCAGCGGAGGGCCCGGCCACCGCCGCCGGCAGCGAGGTCGTCGTCCTGTCGTTCAACACGCTCGACGTCGTGCCCGCAGCGGTCCTGGCCGACCTCGTGCACGCCCAGGACGCGGATGTCGTCGTGCTCCCGGAGACGTCCGCGGCCACGGCGCACGCCGTCGCCGCGGGGCTCGCCGACCGCGGCCGGCCGATGCAGGTGCTCACCGCCCCCGGCGACGTGCGCACGATCGCCGGGACGGCGCTCCTCGTCTTCCCGACGTCGGCCGCTACGCCGACGCCGACGCGCTCCCCACCCGGCTCGGCTCGCTCCGCGCCGAGGCCGTCGGCGACGGGCCCGTGCTCGTCGCCGCCCATCCCATGGCGCCGATCCAGCGGTCGGCGATGCCGACGTGGCGCCAGGAGACCGCCCTCGTCGCGCAGGAGTGCGCCGCGACACCGGGCGCGATCGTCGCGGGCGACCTCAACGCGACGCTCGACCACCCCGGGCTGCGAGCGCTCGGGCCGTGCGTCGACGCGGCGCGCGCCGTTGGTGCGGGTGCGCGGGGCACCTGGCCGGCCGGGGTGCCGACGCTGCTCGCCGCGCCGATCGACCACGTGCTCGTCGACGGACGCCGCTGGCGCGTCGCGTCGTTCGACGTCCTGCCCGAGACGGGCGGCAGCGACCACCGCCCGGTCGTCGCGCGGCTCGTCCCGCGGTGAGCCCGACCGCGGCGCGCCTCGCCCGGCGGGTTCCGGGCCGCAGCCGTCAGCGGCTGCGGCGGTCCTCCTCGTCCCAGCTCTCGGTCCGCTGCCGCGCCCGCTCGAGCGCGTGCTCGGCCTCCTCGCGCGTCGCGTAGGGGCCCATGAGCTTGCTCCAGTCGCTCTGGCGGCCCTCCTCCACGGCGTGGGTCTCGGTGTTGTACCAGTACTGCGTCGCCATCGTCCGCTCCCTCCGCGTCACCGCTCACGGCTCGTCCCGGCCGGGCCGCCCCGGCGTGCTGTCCGTAGACTGCCAGGTATGCCGCCCGTGCACGCGCCACGATCCGCCCTGGTCCCGGGCACGGTGAGCCCTCGCCGCGCCGTCCCCTCGACCATCGCCCGCCCCGAGTACGTCGGCAAGCCCGGCCCCACGCCGTGGCGCGGCAGCAACGTCCTCGACGACGACACGATCGAGCGGGTCCGCGTCGCGGCGCGCATCGCGGCGCAGGCGCTCGCGGAGGTCGGCCGGCACGTCGAACCGGGTGTCACGACCGACGCGCTCGACGCGATCGGCCACGAGTTCCTGCTCGACCACGGCGCCTACCCGTCGACGCTCGGCTACCGCGGCTTCCCGAAGTCGCTGTGCACGTCGCTCAACGAGGTCATCTGCCACGGCATCCCCGACTCGACCGTCGTCGAGGACGGCGACCTCGTGAACATCGACGTCACCGCGTACATCGGCGGCGTGCACGGCGACAACAACGCGACGTTCCTCGCGGGCGACGTCGACGAGGAGTCGCGCCTGCTCGTCGAGCGGACGCGCGAGGCGCTCGACCGGGCGATCAAGGCGGTGAAGCCGGGCCGCGAGGTCAACGTGATCGGCCGCGTCATCGAGAAGTACGCCGCCCGGTTCGGGTACGGCGTCGTGCGCGACTACACCGGCCACGGCGTCGGGCCCGCCTTCCACACCGGCCTCGTCATCCCGCACTACGACGCTGCGCCGCTCTACGACACCGTCATCGAGCCCGGCATGGTGTTCACGATCGAGCCCATGCTCAACCTCGGCACGCCCGACTGGGTCATGTGGGACGACGACTGGACCGTCGTGACGGCCGACGGCCGTCGCAGCGCGCAGTTCGAGCACACCCTGCTGGTCACCGACACCGGAGCGGAGATCCTGACACTGCCATGAGCCACCACGACAAGCACGGCAAGAAGAAGCACGACGTCGCGTTCGGCATCGACATCGGCGGCAGCGGCATCAAGGGCGCACCCGTCGACCTGCACGCCGGCGAGTTCGCGTCCGACCGCGTCCGCATCCCGACCCCGCTCCCCGCGACGCCGGACGCCGTGTCGCAGACCGTGGCCGAGGTCGTCGCGAAGTTCGACCTCGACAAGGACGTCCCGATCGGCGTCACGTTCCCGGCCGTGATCCTGCACGGCGTCGCGCAGTCCGCCGCGAACGTCGACAAGTCCTGGATCGGCACCAACGTCGAGACCGCCGTCGGCGCGGCGACCGGCCGCAAGGTCGTCGCCGTCAACGACGCCGACGCCGCCGGGTTCGCCGAGGTGAAGTACGGCGCCGCGAAGGACGTCGACGGCGTCGTGCTCGTCGTGACGCTCGGCACCGGCATCGGGTCCGCGCTCATCGTCGACGGCCGCCTCGTCCCCAACACCGAGCTCGGGCACCTCGAGATCGACGGCTTCGACGCCGAGTCCCGCGCCGCCGACTCCGCGCGCGACCGCGAGAACCTCGACTGGGCGGCCTGGTCGCAGCGCCTCCAGCGCTACTTCACGGTCGTCGAGAACCTGTTCTGGCCCGACCTCATCGTCGTCGGCGGCGGCGTCAGCAAGCACCACGAGCAGTTCCTTCCGCTGCTGGACATCCGCACCCGGATCATTCCCGCCGAGCTGCGCAACGCCGCCGGGATCGTCGGCGCCGCGGCCCTCGCGGCGAAGGCGCACTGACGACCCGCCCGCGCCCGCTCGTCGAGGTCGCCGCGGGCGTCCACGTCGCGACGAGCGCGGTGTACGCGACGACGTCCACGCTCGTCGTGGGCGACGACGGCACGACGCTCGTCGTCGACCCGGCGGTGACCGCAGCCGAGGTCGCGGGCCTCGGAGCGGCCGTCGCGCGGCGGGGGTGGCGTCCGGTCGCGGTCTGGTCGACGCACGGGCACTGGGACCACGTGCTCGACGGGCACGGCGTGCGCGGGCTGCCCCGGTGGCGGGTCGGCGGCTCACGAGCCGACGACGCGACGTGGTCGACGGCGAGAGCGCGCGAGCGGGACGACGACGCCGCGCTCGCCGAGGCGCTCGCCACGTACCCGCAGGACGCCCCGGCCGACGTCGTCGCCGTGCCGCCCGTGCCGTACCCGCAGATTGCGGGGACCGACCTCCTCGACTGGCCGGGCCCGGAGGTCGCCGTCGTCGCGCACGCGGCGCACGCCCCCGACCACGGGGCGCTCGTCGTCGTGCACGCCGGTGTGCTGGTGTGCGGCGACATGCTCTCGGACCGCGAGGTGCCACTCCTCGACCTGGACGCCGCCGACCCCGTGGGCGGCTACCGCGCCGGACTCGACGCGCTCGCCGCGGCCGTCGAGCGGTTCGACGTCGCCTCCGTCGTCGCGGGGCACGGCTCCCCCGGCGACCGCGACGAGCTCGAGCGGCGCCTCGACGCCGACCGCGCCTACCTCGACGACCTGGGCGTCGGCCGGTCCGACGACCCCCGCCTCGCCGACCCGTGGGTGGCCGACGCGCACGCCGCCCAGCTCGCCGCACTGCGTCGCTGATCCACCCCGGTCGCTGGCCTCGCCGACCGCGTGCGACCATGGCCGCATGGAGTGGCTGTGGGCCGTCGCGGGCGTGGTCGTCGTCCTCGTCGTCGTCGTCGACCGCCTCGTCGCGCGCGGCCTGTTCGACCGCCGCCGCCCCCGCACGCGCGTCCCGTCCGGCTCCGCGGCGTCGGGCATGTTCGGTGGCCTCGTCGACGTCTTCCAGCCCACCCGTGAGTACCTCACGCAGGAGCAGGACCGCCAGCGGCTCGACATCCAGCACGCCGACGACGCGGCCCCGCCGGTCGACCTCGACGCCGGGGTGGCACGGATCGATCCCGGCCGCACCGTCTGACGGCGACGCACGAGCCGACGGCTCGACGCGCGGGTCCCCGCGCACACCTCTAGCGTCGCGGTGTGCCTCTCCACGTGTCTCAGATCACGATCGACTGCCACGACCCCGTCGCGCTCGCCCGCTGGTGGGCGGACGCGCTCGGCTGGGACGTGCTCGACGAACCCGAGGACGACGACGGCCCGATCGAGATCGAGATCGCCCCGCCCGACGGGTCCGCGACGAACTGGCTCTTCATCGAGGTCCCCGAGGACAAGACCGTCAAGAACCGACTCCACCCCGACGTACGTCCGCCCGACGGCTCCGACCAGGCGACCGAGCTCGCACGGCTGCTCGCGCTCGGCGCGACACCCGTCGACGTCGGCCAGGGCGACGTCCCGTGGCACGTGCTCGCCGATCCGGAGGGCAACGAGTTCTGCCTGCTGCGCAGCACCCCGAGCGACCTCGCGGCCGCCCAGGCGGGCGGCGCCTGAGCCGCTGCCCGGCGCGGGACGTCCGGTGGCAGGCTTCGCGCCAGCTGCGGTCGGGTCGACCGACGACGTCCGCCTGCGGCGTGACGGGGGTTGGTCCGGTCCGGCCGCGAGCGCTGCGCGGCCGGACCGGCGGTCTCAAAACCCCAGCGGTGAGCGGTTCGCCTGCCGCGCGGCGGCCTCGCGCTCCTGCGCGGCGAGCAGCCGGTGGCGGGTCGCGCGGCCCAGGTAGTAGTCGCGGCGCTCGGTGCCCGCCGCGGCGAGCTCGTCGAAGAACAGCGCGGCGCGCTCGTGCACCTCGCGCGCCTCGTCGTGGAGGCGCACCGCCTGCCTGACGGCGTCGTCGGTCGGGAACGTCTCGGAGACGTCACGGAGCACCGACGCCGGCACGACGGGCGCGACGGGTGCGGGATCGGGTGAGACGTGGATCGTGGCCATGTGGTCCCCCTCGGCGACTCTGCCGTCCAGGTGACGGGCGTGCACGACTACTCCGACTGCTCCGGAGAGGTCTGGTGCTCATCCTCCGATCCCCCGGGGCAACCCGCGACCGGAACGGCGACCGTCTCGCGCCGGGGTGGGCGACTGGCGGAGGGACAGGGCCCGATGCGTCGGTGTCCTTCGGACTCGGGGCGGTCCGGGCTCGGGTTCAGCGGCACCCGGGTGGTCTCGCGGGGACGAGCATGTGCCCGCTACTCGTCGGTGAGAGCATCCGCGCGTGATCATGTGGCCGATGCTCGTCTTCGGGTTCGTCTTCCTAGCCCTCGGCGTCGCGCTGTTCTGGCGAAGTCCCGACATGGCCGACTTCTACTGGGAGAACTTCGGGCACGTGTACCGATCGGGCCCGCTGGGCCGGACGATGGAGTGGATGACGACATCGACCCAGTTCCGGGTGATCGCGGTCGGCTGGTGCGCTGGTGGTCTTCTCATGATCGTCGTGGCGCTGTTCTAGCCCGAGGCTGGGCAGCCGACGTCGAGTTCGTGCCATCGTCGTCGACGAGCGTCGCCCGCTGAGCCCGGCCAGGTGGGCGGATGAGTCAGTCGATACGCCGGGTTCTGTCCCCGTGCCCGGTTGCCCCGGCACGGGTGGCGACCATCCCTCTACGACGTACGTTGCCGCACGCCTCCAGCGGTCTACCCGGGAGCTCGGGCGGGCCGCCCTCGAACGCTCCCTGTCTGACCTTGCTCCGGGTGGGGTTTACCGAGCCGCACCGGTCACCCGGTGCGCTGGTGGTCTCTTACACCACCGTTTCACCCTGACCGGCGCCCGCGTGCGTGTCTCCACGACGCGGTGCCGGCGGTCTGTTCTCTGTGGCACTGTCCCGCGGGTCACCCCGGGTGGGCGTTACCCACCACCCTGCCCTGCGGAGCCCGGACGTTCCTCGGCAGGCCCGAGGGCCTGACGCGGTCGCCTGACTGACTCATCCGCGCCCACGAGTCTACCGGCTGGTCACGCCGCCGAGCGGCGCGGGTCAGACGTCGACACGGTAGGGCAGGGCGAGCTCGTCGCCGCCGCGGCCGCGGATCCCCCAGTTCTCGGGCGGGCTCTCGACGATGACGACCTCGAGGTCGTCGGCGTCCAGGCCGAGCGCGGGGGCGACGTCGGCGAAGAACGCGGCGACGAGGGCGCGGCGCGCGGTGAGGCTGCGGCCCGAGAAGCAGACGATCTCGACGACGAGGTAGGCGTCCGAGCGGGGTGCGACGAGGTCCTCGGGGTCGAGCAGCAGGAACCGGTGGAACCGCTTGTCCTCGGGGAGGCCCCAGGCGCCGACGAGCGCGGCGTGGACGGCGTCGGACACCTCACGACGTCGCGTGGACCACACGTCGCGCCGCCCGTAGACCTTGACCTGCGCCATCGTCCGTCCCCTTTCGGCAGACCCGTGCCGCTGATGCGGCCGCCCCGGCTCGCGGAGCCTACAGTCGGGGCGTGCTCGTGCTGCTGCCGCCCTCGGAGGGCAAGACGTCGCCTGCCCGGGGGCCGGCGCTCGACCTGGACGCCCTCTCGTCGCCGGGTCTGACACCTGTGCGGGAGAAGGTGCTCGACGCGCTCGCCGAGGTGAGCGCGCGGCCCGACGCAGCGGCGGTGCTCGGCGTGGGCGCGAGCCTGGCGGACGAGGTCGCGCGCAACACGACGCTGCGCGACGCACCGACGGCGCCCGCGCGACGCGTCTACACGGGCGTCCTGTACGGCGCCGCGGGCCTTCACTCGCTGACGCCCGCGGCCCGGCGACGCGCGCACGAGTCGGTGCGCGTCGTGTCGGGGCTCTGGGGTGCCGTCACGCCCGAGGACCCGATCCCGGCGTACCGGCTGTCGATGGGCACGGACCTGCCGGGCATCGGGCCGCTCGCGTCGGCCTGGCGCGGGCCGCTCGGCGTCGAGCTGGACGCACGCGCCGACGGCGAGCTCGTCGTCGACTGCCGGTCGGCGGCGTACCTGGCCGCGTGGCACCCGCCGCGCTCGGCGGACTGGGTCGCCGTGCGGGTGCTCCGCGAGGTCGACGGCGTGCGGTCCGTCGTGTCGCACCACGCGAAGCACACGCGGGGCGTGCTCACGCGTCACCTGCTGACCCGCCGCGCGCGTCCGCCGCGCGACGCGGAGGGACTCGCGGCCGCGGCCGCCGAGCTCGTGGGCGACGCCCTGCTCGCGGTCGAGCTCGGTCCGCCCGCGCGCGGTGCGCGCACGCTGTCGCTCGTCGTCGCGTGAGCGGTCCGGCCCGCCGGGGCTTCCCGTGGTGGGCGGTCGCCGCCGTCGTCGTGGTGGCGCTCCCGGCCACCGGGCTGCTGCCCGCCGACGACGCGCGCACGCTCGCCGAGCGCACGCTGCCGATCCTGCTGTTCCTCGCGGCGCTCACGGTCGTCGCGGAGACGAGCGCGGGTGCAGGGCTGTTCGACGCGGCCGCGGGGCTCGCGGCCCGGGCGGCGCGCGGCCGACGGGTCGTGCTCTGGCTGCTCGTCGTGGTGCTCGCGACGCTGTCGACCGCGGTGCTGTCGCTCGACACGACCGCGGTGCTCCTGACGCCCGTCGTGATCGCGCTCGCGCGGCACACCCGCACGTCTCCCCTGCCGTTCGCGCTCGCCGTGCTCGCGCTCGCCAACACGGCCTCGCTCGTGCTGCCCGTCTCGAACCTCACCAACCTGCTCGCGGACCACGCAATCCGGCGGGCGGGCGCGTCGTTCCTGCCGCTCATGTGGGCGCCCGCGCTCGTCGCGATCCTCGTGACCGTCGCGATCCTGGCCGTCCGGGACCGCCGGCACCTCCGCGGCACGTACGAGCCGCAGGAGCCGTCGCCCGCCGCCGACCGCCCGCTGCTGCTGCTCGCCGCGGGCGTCACCGCGCTCATGGCCGTCGGCTTCGTCGTCGGGCTGGCGCCCGCCCCGCTCGCGGCCGGTGCCGCGGTGATCCTGCTGGTCGCGACGCGCGTGCGTCGCCGACCCTGGCCCGTGCCGCCGTCGCAGCTCGTCCCGTGGCGGACGCTCGTCGTCGTGCTCGGGCTGTTCGTAGTCGTCGAGACGGCGCACGCGCACGGTCTCGGTGCGCTGCTGCACGACCTCGCCGGCGACGGTGACGGCGCCGTCGAGCTGCTGCGGCTCGCGGGCGTCGCCGCGCTCGCGTCGAACGGCGTCAACAACCTGCCCGCCTACCTGGCGCTCGAACCGGCTGCCGCGGGCGACCCGTTGCGGCTCGCGGCGCTCCTCATCGGGACGGGCGCAGGCCCGCTCCTGACGCCGTGGGGGTCGCTCGCGACGGTGCTGTGGTGGCACCGGTGCCGTCAGGTCATGCTCGACGTCCCGGCGCGCACGATCGTGCTGCAGGGTGCGCTGCTCGCGCCGCCGGTCGTCGTCCTCGCGGTCCTCGCGCTCGCCGCGACGCACTGACCGCGCGGGCGGGCGTCACCGCGGGAAGACGGCCTACCAACCCTCGCTCGGCACCCCGACGACGGCGATCTCGTGCCGCTTGTCGGCGAAGAGCCGCACGATGCTCACCGACGCGGGCGCCACCCGGAGCTGGCTCCACGACCCCGGCTGCGCGCCCATCGCGACGCCGAGCGCCGCGCGGATCGCGACCGCGTGGCTCACGACGACGACGGTGCGACCGCGGCCCTCGGCGAGGAGGTCGTCGAACACCTGCTGCAGCCGCACGCCCACGTCGGCGATCGACTCGCCGCCGGGCGGGCGCACGTCGCCGCGCGTGTGCCACGGCTCGAGCTCGCCCGGCCACCGCTCCTCGATCTGCTCCGCGGTCAGCCCCTGCCACTCGCCGAAGTCGGCCTCCTTGACGAGGTCGACGGTCTCGACGGGCAGCTTCAGCCGCTCGGCGATGATGCCGGCGGTCTGCTGCGTGCGGACCATCGGCGACGCGATGATCTCCGACGGGTACTCGATGTCGCCCCACAGGTCGTGCCCGATGCGGTCGACCAGCACCGCGGCGGCCCGGGCCTGCTGCTGCCCGTGCTCATCGAGCGGCGGCCCGGGCTCGGACGAGCCGGAGTACCCGCGCGAGACGGTCATCGCGGTCTGGCCGTGCCGCACGAGCACGACGGTGACGGGCTTCTCCTCGTCGAAGCGGACGCCCGCGCCGGACGGACGCGGCGCGCGGCCCGACCCGGGGTCCCCCGCGCCGGTCGTCGCGGACTGCGTGCCGCTCCCGGCGGGGTCGGTGCTCGGCGGGGTGAGCGGGCCGGTGCTGGCGTCGTCGGTCACCAGCCCACTCTCACGGTCCATCGCGAGGTTCGCCAGCCGGTCGGCGGCGGCGTTCTGCGCGCGCGGGACCCACGTCCACGTGACGTCCGTCGGGTCGACGAGCGCGTGCACCTCGTCGGCGAGACGGCGCATGTCGGCGTGCTTGATCTTCCAGGCGCCGCGCATCTGCTCGATGACGAGCTGCGAGTCCATGCGGACCTCGAGGCGCGCGGCGGGGTCGATCGCGAGCGCCGCCTTCAACCCCGCGACCAGGCCCGAGTACTCGGCGACGTTGTTCGACGCGACCCCGAGGAAGTCCGCGCGCTCCGCGAGCACCCTCCCCGTGTCCCCGTCGAGCACCACCGCGCCGTACCCGGCGGGCCCCGGGTTGCCCCGCGAGCCGCCGTCGGCCTCGACGACGAGCCGCCGGGTCATCAGCCCGCGGCGGCCGGCTCGGGCAGGCGCACGAGGATGCGGCCGCACTCCTCGCAGCGCACGACCTGGTCCTCGCCCTTCGACCGGATCGCGTCGAGGTCGAGCGGGTTGAGCTCCAGGCGGCAGCCCTCGCAGCGGCGCCCGCGCAGGGGCGCGGCACCGAGCCCGCCGAGCTGGCCGCGCAGCTTCTCGTAGAGGGTGACGAGACCCGCGTCCAGGCCGTCGGCCGTCTTCGCTCGCTCGCCCCGGACCCGCTCGACGTCCGCGTCGATCGTCCGGAACGCCGCGTCGCGGTCGGCCTCGACGGCCTCCTTCTGGGCGACGAGCGCGTCGTAGGCCTTCGTGACCTCGGCGAGCGCACCCTCGTGCGCCTCGAGCCGCTCCATGACCTCGAGCTCGACCTCCTCGAGGTCGCCCTGACGGCGCGCGAGCGACGCGATCTCGCTGGTCAGCGCCTGCAGGTCCTTGGCGCTGCCCTGCCCCGAGTCGAGACGCGCCTGGTCGCGGGCGGCGCGCGAGCGCACCTGCTCGACGTCGGCCTCCGCCTTCGCGAGCTCGCGTCGCAGGTCCTCGACGGCGGTGCGCGACGTGACGAGCGCGGTGTGGAGGTCGGCGAGCTGCGAGTCGAGCTCCAGCAGCCGCGCGAGCTCGGGCAGCGTGCGGCGCTTGTGTGCGAGCTGGTCGAGACGCGTGTCGAGCTCCTGGACGTCGAGCAGGCGGCGCTGGTCCGCCGCGGGGGCAGTCGTCACGGGTGTCCTTCCGGCGGGAGGGTGGCGGGCGCGGCGACGCGGCCCGTCCAGGGGTCGGTGCTGAGGGTGCTGACCCGGGTCTCCACCGTAGTGCCCGCGGCGGCCAGGTCCGTCTCCAGGTCGCGGGCCGCACGCGCGAGCCAGGGCCACTCGGAGGCGAAGTGCGCGAGGTCGACGAGGTACGGCGGCGCGTGCCCGTCGCGGGCCTCGAACACCGCGCGCTCACGCAGCTCGGACGCGGGGTGGTGCCGCAGGTCGGCGGTGACGTAGGCGTCGACGCCCGCCGCGCGGACCGCGTCGAACAGCGAGTCGCCTGAGCCCCCGACCACGGCGACGCGCTCGACGCGTCCGTCGACGTCGCCCGCGTAGCGCACCCCCTGAGCCGTCGCCGGGACCGCGGCGGCGACGTCGGCGGCGAACGCGGCGAGCGTCGTCGGCCGTTCGAGCCGCCCGACGCGGCCGATCCCCGTCGACCCGGGCCACGACGCGAGCTCGAGCACGTCGAACGCGGGCTCCTCGTAGGGGTGCGCGGCCCGGAGCGCAGCGACGACCGCCGACCGCAGCCGGCGCGGCGCGACCATCTCGACGCGCGCCTCGACGACCCGCTCGACCTCGCCGACGGCCCCGATCGCGGGCGATGCGCCGTCGAGCGGCGTGAACGTCCCCTCACCGGTCGTCGTCCAGGCGCACCGCGCGTACCGGCCGATCGCCCCCGCCCCAGCCGCGGCCAGGGCGTCGACCAGCGTCTCGGCGTCGGCGACCGGGACCATCACCACGACCTTGTCCAGCGCCTCCGTCGCCGCCGGCTGCAACGGCGTCCGGTCGACGAGCCCGAGCGCGTCGGCCAGCGCGTCCGCGACTCCCCCGACCGCCGCGTCGGCGTTCGTGTGCGCGGTGTACAGCGCGACGCCCGCGCGCACGAGCCGGTGCAGCAGCGCGCCCTTGAAGGTGGTCGCCGCGATCGAGTGCACGGGCCGCAGGAGCAACGGGTGGTGCGTGACGACGAGGTCCGCACCCCAGCCGACGGCCTCCTCGACGACGTCCGCGACCGGGTCGACGGCGAGCAGCACGCGCCGGACCTCCTGCTCCGGGTCGCCCGTGACCAGCCCGACCGCGTCCCACGACTCCGCCGTCGACGGCGGGTAGCGGCGCTCGAGCGTGCGGACGACGTCGGCCAGGCGCGGGGCGGTCACGCGACGCACGCTACCCGTCACCCCGGCGACCTCCGCCACCTGGCACACGCCGACGGCACGTCAGCGCAGCGCGGTCACCGGGTCCCCCACCGCGACGCGACCGGTCGTCACCGGCACCATCCGCACCCCGAACCACGTCTTCCCGTCCTCGCGCCGGTGCCGCGCGAGCGTCCGGATCGGCTCCTTCGTCGTGACCAGCGTGTCGAGGTCGATCGTCGTGAGGCTGCACCGGTCGCACCGCTCGGCGAACCGCAGCTCGACGTCGCCCACCCGCAGTCCGGCCCAGCGATCCTCCTCGAACGGCTCGAGGTCACCGCCGACCACGAGGTTCGGCCGGAACCGCTCCATCGGCAGCGGCGCGGGCACGGTCGGGGACCCGGTCGGGTCCGCGGCCTCGAGCGCCCGGTCGGCCACCCACGCGTTCAGCGCCGCCATCGACGCCTCCGTCGTCACGAGCAGCGGCCCCGCGTCGGCCAGCGACAGCGCATCGCCGGCGCGTCCGCCGTGCTGCGGGCTCACGGTCCGCCGGCGGGGGTCGTCCAGCCAGACCAGCCGCACGCGACGCCCCAGCGCGTCCGACAGCCAGTCGTCCGCGGCGGACCCGGCCCCGGTCGCGCACTCCAGGCGCGACAGCCCGACGGTGACGTCCGGCTCGACGCCCTCGGGCTCGCGGACCTGGAGGTCGGACGCGCCCGGCGCCGACAGCCGTACGCCGCCGTCGAGCGGCTCGGCCCGCACACCCAGCATCCGGGGGTGCTCGCGCGCCGTGAGGACCCCGCCGGCGGGCTCGACGACCATCCACCGCCGGTCACCGCGCACGCCCCACCGCTCGACGTGCGCCGCCGGCACGTCGACGCCGCGCAGCGACTTCACGGGGAAGACGTGCAGCGAGGAGACGTGCGGGACGGCGACCACGCCGAGGACGCTAGCAAGCAGCGGCGCGCCCGGTGCCCGTCCGGCGCCCGCGCACGGGCGCGTCGGACCGTCCCGCGCGTGTCGGGGGGCGCCGCTACGGTCCGGACATGGCGACCCGATGGACGCTCGGCGGCGACGCCGCGGACCCGCACCGGCTGGCAGCGTTCTGGGCGCTCGCGCTCGGCTACGTCCCGGAGCCGGGCTACGACGAGCCGGACGGCGCCTCGATCGTCGACCCCGACGGCGTCGGGCCGGCGATCGGCTGGCTGCGCGTGCCCGAGCCGAAGACCGCGAAGAACCGGCTGCACATCGACATCCGCGTGGCGGGCGAGCCGCCGTGGGACTGGGAGGAGCGCGAGGCCGCGATCCGCGCGACGGTCGACCGGCTCGTCGCGGCGGGCGGCACGTCGGTGCGCGAGGAGCGGTACGGCGACGACTCCGGGCGCTCGGTGCTGGGCCACGTCGTCATGCTCGACCCCGAGGGCAACGAGTTCTGCGTCGCGTGAGCCTCGTGGCCCGGCGCGTCACGGACGACCCGTGGTCCGGGCAGGGCCGCGGGCATGAGACCGGGGTGACGGGTGGGCCCGGCCGGTTTCGAACCGGCGACCTCCGCGGTGTAAGCGCGGCGCTCTGACCAGCTGAGCTACAGGCCCCTCGTCGCGACGTGCTCGGGGGTGCGACGGGCGCACAGCCTACCCGTGCGCGAGGGCAGGCCCGAGGGGCGCCCGAGCGCCCGGTCGGCGCACGCGTCAGGCGGCGAGGGCCGCGATCGCCGCGCGGTAGGCGGCGAGGTCACGGGCCTGTCCGGCGGGGTTCACGACCGACCAGCGCAACACGCCGTCGGCGTCGACGAGGAACGACCCGCGCAGCGGCCGGCCCGCCTTCTCGTCGAAGACCTCGTAGGCGCGGGCGACGTCGCCGTGCGGCCAGAAGTCGGAGAGCAGGTCGAAGCCGAAGCCCTCCTGCTCCTGCCACGCACGCAGCGTGAACATCGAGTCGCACGAGACGACGAGGACGCGCACGCCCGCGGTGTCGAAGGCGGCGATGTTGTCGCGGATCTCGCACAACTCACCGCGGCACGTGCCGGAGAACGCGAACGGGATGAAGACGACGACGACCGGTGTGCCGCGCAGCGCGGACAGCGTCACGGGCGTGCCGTGGGTGTCGACGAGCGTGAAGTCGGGCGCGAGCTCGCCGAGGACGGGCGTCGCGGTCACTTGCCGCGGCCGCGCGTGCCGAGGCGCGTGGCGGACCAGTCGGCGGCGACGGCGAACGTCGTCATCGCGTGCAGGCCCGACGTGGTGGCGGCCTCCTCGATGTCGCTGTGCGACACGTGGCCGGACCGGCCGGACTTCGGGGTGAGGACCCAGATGGGGCTGTTGTCCTCGAGGACGGTCATCGCGTCGACGAGGAAGTCGGTGAGGTCGCCGTCGTCGTCCCGGAACCAGATGAGGGCACCGTCGGTCACGTCGTCGTAGTCCTCGTCGACCAGCTCGGTGCCGGTGACGGCCTGGAGGGCGTCGCGCAGCTCCTCGTCGACGTCGTCGTCGTACCCGAACTCCTGGATCACCTGTCCTGCGGTGAACCCCAGACGCGCTGCCACCTGCGAGGCGGCGTCGTCCGTGCTGGATGACACGTCCCGACCGATCCCTTCGTCGCGTCGCCCCTGGCGGGACGACCTGCTGATGTCCGCACACCGTAGCCCACCGCACGCGGGCGGGCCCTGGCAAGACGCCCCGCACGGACGGGCGTGTCCGGCGCGCGCGACGGACGGTCGACGCACGAGTCGTCCTACGACTGTCGCGGACGTCACGTGGCCCGAGTGCCGGGACGGTGTGACTTTGTGCCCGACAGGGGCCGACAATGGGCCGACTACCCGCACCTGCCGCTTGCGCGCCTCACGTGCCGCGACCAGGGTCGGGCCGAGATGCGCGCCGGGGCCACGAGGCCCGTGCGTGCGGACGAGAAGGCAGAAGGAGCACCGGTGGCTTCCATCGACGAGACGGGCCCGCTCATCGGCGGCCTGCTCAGCCAGGTCCCCGACATCGACCCCGCCGAGACCGGCGAGTGGCTCGAGTCGCTCGACGGGCTCATCGACGACAAGGGTGGTCCGCGCGCCCGCTACGTGCTGCTGAGCATGCTGCGTCACGCGCGGCAGCGGAACGTGGCCATCCCGGCCTCGCTCAACACGCCGTACGTCAACACGATCGCCGTGCACGACGAGCCGTACTTCCCCGGCGACGAGGTCATGGAGCGGCGCTACCGCTCGTGGATCCGCTGGAACGCGGCCGTCATGGTCACGCGCGCGCAGCGTCCCGGCATCGCGGTCGGCGGCCACATCTCCTCGTACGCGTCGGTCGCGACGCTCACCGAGGTCGGCCTCAACCACTTCTTCCGCGGCAAGGACCACCCCGGCGGCGGCGACCAGGTCTACTTCCAGGGCCACGCCTCCCCCGGCGTCTACGCCCGCGCGTTCCTCGAGGGCCGCCTGTCGGAGCACCAGCTCGACGGGTTCCGGCAGGAGCTGTCGCACCCGGGCGGCGGCCTGCCGTCGTACCCGCACCCGCGCCTCGCGCCGGACCTGTGGGAGTTCCCGACGGTGTCGATGGGCCTGGGCCCGGCGTCGGCGATCTACCAGGCGTGGACCAACAAGTACCTGCACAACCGCGGGATCAAGGACACGAGCCAGCAGGACGTGTGGGCGTTCCTCGGCGACGGCGAGATGGACGAGCCCGAGTCGCGCGGCATGCTCCAGCACGCGGCGCAGCAGGGCCTCGACAACCTCACGTTCGTCGTCAACTGCAACCTGCAGCGCCTCGACGGTCCGGTCCGCGGCAACGGCAAGATCATCCAGGAGCTCGAGGCGCAGTTCCGCGGCGCCGGCTGGAACGTCATCAAGGTCATCTGGGGCCGCGAGTGGGACGTCCTGCTCAACGCCGACAAGGACCGCGCGCTCGTGCACCTCATGAACACGACGCCCGACGGCGACTTCCAGACGTACCGCGCCGAGAACGGCGCGTTCATCCGTGAGCACTTCTTCGGTCGCGACCCGCGCACCAAGCAGCTCGTCGAGAAGATGACGGACGACGAGATCTGGGCGCTCAAGCGCGGCGGTCACGACTACCGCAAGATCTACGCCGCCTACAAGGCCGCGCGCGAGCACACGGGCCAGCCGACGGTCATCCTCGCGCACACCATCAAGGGCTACGGCCTGGGCTCGGGCTTCGCCGGGCGCAACGCCACGCACCAGATGAAGAAGCTCAAGGCGGACGACCTCAAGACGCTGCGCGACTCGCTGCACATCCCCATCACGGACGAGCAGATCGACGCCAACCCCTACGTCCCGCCGTACTTCCACCCCGGTCCCGACGACGAGGGCATCCAGTACATGCTCGAGCGCCGCCGTCAGCTCGGCGGGTTCGTGCCGGAGCGCCGCTCGACGCACAAGGCGGTCACGCTGCCCGAGGCCAAGGTGTACGAGGGCCTCGCGAAGGGGTCGGGCCACCAGGAGGTCGCCTCGACGATGGCGCTCGTGCGCCTGTTCAAGGACCTCGTGAAGGACAAGGAGTTCGGTCACCGCCTGGTGCCGATCATCCCCGACGAGGCCCGCACGTTCGGCCTGGACTCGATCTTCCCCAGCGCGAAGATCTTCAACACGAACGGCCAGAACTACATGGCCGTCGACCGGGAGCTCATGCTCTCGTACAAGGAGTCCGAGTCCGGGCAGATCATGCACACGGGCATCAACGAGGCGGGTTCCGCGGCCGCGTTCCAGGCCGTCGGTACGTCGTACGCGACGCACGGCGAGCCGCTGATCCCCTTCTACTTCTACTACTCGATGTTCGGGTTCCAGCGGACCGGTGACCAGTTCTGGGCGGCCGGCGACCAGATGGCCCGCGGCTTCCTCATCGGCGCGACGGCCGGCCGCACGACGCTCACGGGCGAGGGCCTGCAGCACGCCGACGGCCACTCGCCGCTGCTCGCGGGCACGATGTCGCACGTCGTCCACTACGACGCGGCGTACGGCTACGAGCTGCGCCACATCGTCAAGGACGGCATCGAGCGGATGTACGGGGAGGGTGACGGCCGCGACAAGGACGTCATCTACTACCTGACCGTCTACAACGAGCCGATGGTCCAGCCGGCCGAGCCGGAGAACCTGGACGTCGAGGGCGTGCTCAAGGGCATCTACCTGCTGTCGCCGGCCGAGGGTGACGGGCCGCGCGCCCAGATCCTCGCGTCGGGCGTCGCCGTGCCGTGGGCGCTCGAGGCGCAGAAGCTGCTCGCGGAGGACTGGGGCGTGCGCGCCGCGGTGTGGTCCGTGACGAGCTGGAACGAGCTGCGTCGCGACGGCCTGGCGGCCGACCAGCAGGCGTTCCTGCAGCCGGGCGAGGAGCCGCGCCAGGCGTACCTCACGCAGAAGCTGCAGGGCGCCGAGGGTCCGTTCGTCGCGACGACGGACTACGACCACCTCGTCGCCGACCAGGTGCGCGCGTGGATCCCCGGCACGTACGCGACGCTCGGTGCCGACGGCTTCGGCTTCTCCGACACCCGCGCCGCCGCGCGTCGTCACTTCAAGATCGACGGCCCGTCGACCGCAGTGCGGGTGCTGCAGCAGCTCGCGCGGACCGGCGCGGTCGCGGCGGACGCTCCGGCGCAGGCCATCGAGCGGTACCGCCTGCACGACGTCACGGCCGGCACGTCCGGGAACACGGGCGGCGACTCCTGACGGTCGCCGTCACCTGACGGACGAGGGCCCGCGGCGGATCATCCGCCGCGGGCCCTCGTGGTCTCCGGCGCTCCGGGCGTCGTCCCGACCGCGCCGTGCAGGGCGACGCGGCGCGCGCTGTCAGGTGCCGGGGATCGTCTGCTCGGCGTGCGCGACCGCCCGCGCCAGGTCGTTGCGCAGGTCGGCGACGGCGGCCTGGTCCGGGTAGAGGTCGAGCGAGCCGAGGTGCTGCTTCGCCTCGAGCGGGCGGCCCGCCTCGATCGCGGCGAGCACCAGGTGGCGGGCGACCTCGGGGTCGTGCTCGCGCGGGCGCCAGTGACCGATGCCGAGGCCGAGGGCGTCGACGGGCTGGCCGGCGCTGCGCAGGAGCGCGAGCGACTCGACCAGCGCACGGCCCGACGGGTCACGCTCGGACGCCGTCGTGAGCCGCCGCAGCGTGCCCTCGTGGTCGTCGCGCACGGAGAGCCGCGCGACCTCGATGAGCGGGTACCACGCACGCGGGTTTCCGGCGAGCTCCTCGCCCAGCGCCCACACGGCCAGGTCGGCGGCGCGCTCGCGCTCGGTCTCGTTCCCGGGGGCCGTCAGCGGGTCCTCCTCGGAGCCGGACTCGGCGGCGCGACGCCGCACGATCTCGGCGAGGGCGCGGAAGGCGCGCTCGTTGTTCGGGTCGTCGCTGAGCATCGACCGCAGGGCGTCCTCGTGCAAGGTGTCCCCCCGCCGGGCGGCGGTGGTGGGTCGTCGGGCTCCGACGCGCGAGGCGGAGCTCGGGCGGCGCATCAGCTGTCGCAGTCGGGGCAGGAGAGCCATGTCGAGACCTTAGCCGTTGACCGGGCGGGGCACCCGGCCCCGTTCCGGACCGCTCGCCGACCCCGGCGCGCGCCTTTGTCGACTTCCCACAAGCGCGCCTCCTATGCTCCCCCTATGCCCCGACCTTCGCACGGCGGACGCCCGCCGAGCGGCGCGCAGGCCGCCCGGCCGGCCGACGCCGCCCCGTCGCGCACCCGCACCGTCGACGCCGCCGACGGCGCCGAGACCGGGGCGAACGCCGAGACGCAGCGGCGCGTGCGCGAGGGGTCCGGGCTGCTCGCGGCCGCGGCGATGCGCCGGCTCGACGAGGACCTCGACTGGTACCGCGCCCTGCCCGCCGAGGACCGGTCGTGGGTCGGGCTCGTCGCACAGGCCGGCATCACCGCCTTCGTCACGTGGTTCATGGACCCGACGCGCCCGCCGCACGGCGTGGGCGACATCTTCGCGACCGCCCCGCCGGAGCTGACCCGCTCGATCTCGCTGCAGCACACGCTGCAGCTGGTCCGCGTCGTCGTCGACGTCGTCGAGTCGAACAGCGACCGGCTCGCGGCGCCCGGCGACGAGCGATCGCTGCGCGAGGCGGTGCTGCGCTACTCGCGCGAGGTCGCGTTCTCGGCCGCCGAGGTCTACGCGCGGGCCGCCGAGGTGCGCGGCGCGTGGGACGCGCGGCTCGAGGCGCTCGTGGTCGACGCGATCGTGCGCGGCGACGTCGACGACGCGCTGAGGTCGCGCGTCGCCGCGCTGGGGTGGAGCGGGCGTGGGTCCACGCTCGTCATCGTCGGCACGACGGCGTCCCCGCTGGACGACGTGCGGGCCGCGGACCTGCGCCGCGCCACGCGCCGGGCCGCCGACGACGCGCTCGTCGGGATCCACGGTGACCGGCTGGTCGTGCTGGTGGGCGGCGAGGGCGACCTGCGGGCGGCCGTGACGGCGCTGCTGCCGCGGTTCGGGCCCGGGCCCGTCGTCGTCGGGCCGGAGGCGCAGGACCTCGCCGACTGCGCACGGTCGGCGCGGGCGGCGCTCGCCGGCCTGGCCGCCGCGGCGGCGTGGGCGCAGGCACCGCGCCCCGTGCAGGCCGACGACCTGCTGCCCGAGCGCGTCCTCGTGGGTGACGTGACGGCCCGCCGCGCGCTCGTGCACCGTGCGTACGAGCCGCTCGCCGCGAGCCAGGGGTCGCTGCTCGAGACGCTGTCCGCGTACCTCGGCACCGGCCGGTCGCTCGAGGCCGCGGCGCGCACGCTGTACGTGCACCCCAACACCGTGCGGTACCGGCTGCGCCGGGTCGCCGACGTGACCGGCTGGGACCCGCTCGACGCGCGCGAGTCGTACGTCCTGCAGACGGCCCTGGCCCTGGGGCGGCTCGACGCCGCGGGCGTGACCTCGATCATCGAGCGCCCCTGACCGGTCCGCACGGTTTGTAGGGTCCGCACAACGCGGTCCGCGAACGTTGGTGTGCGCCACGAGCCCGGACGGGACCGGCGGCACGGCAAGGTGGACAGGTGCTCGTCGTCGTCTGCCCCGGACAGGGTGCCCAGTCCCCCGGCATGCTCGCCCCCTGGCTCGAGCTGCCCGTCGTCGCGGAGTCGGTCGACCGCTCGTCGCGGACCGCCGGTCTCGACCTGCGCGCGCACGGCACGACCTCGGACGCGGACACGATCCGCGACACCGCGGTCGCGCAGCCGCTGCTCGTCGCCTCCGCCCTCGCGAGCCTGCGCGCGGTGCTCGACGTCGACGCGGACACCCCGCTCGGCGCCGCCGCCGCGGGCGTCGTCGGTGCGACCGCGGGCCACTCGGTCGGCGAGCTCGCCGCGGCGGCCGTCGCGGGCGTCCTGACCGACGACCAGGCCCTCGCGCTCGTCGCGGTGCGCGGTGCCGCGATGGCCCGCGCCGCCGCCGCGACGCCGACCGGCATGAACGCGGTCCTCGGCGGCGACCCGGACGAGGTGCTCGCCGCGCTCGCCGCGCACGGGCTCGTGCCCGCCAACGTCAACGGCGGCGGCCAGGTCGTCGCGGCCGGCCCGCTCGACGCGCTCGCCGCGTTCGCCGCAGCCCCGCCCGCCCGGGCACGCGTCGTGCCGCTGCAGGTCGCCGGCGCGTTCCACACCCAGGTCATGGAGCCGGCCGTCGCCGAGCTGCGCGCCGCGGCCGACGGGATCACGCCCGGCGACCCGGTCGTGCCGCTGCTCACCAACTCCGACGGCACGGTCGTCCCCGACGGCGCCCGCGCACTCGAGCTGATCGTCGCCCAGGTGGCCAACCCGGTCCGCTGGGACCTCTGCCAGGAGACGCTGCTGGCGCTCGGCGTGACGGGCCTTCTCGAGGTCGCCCCCGGTGGCGTCCTCACCGGGCTCGCGCGGCGTACGCTGCCGGGGATCGAGACGGTCGCCGTCAAGACGCCGGCCGACCTCGACGCCGCACGCGACCTCGTGCGCCGCCACGGCGCCGCGTCCGCGTCCACGCCCGAGGGCACCACCGCGAACACCCAGGAGCAGCAGTCGTGACCCGACCCACCCTGACGCAGGCCACCGGACCGGCCCACACCCGGATCCTCGGCATCGGAGGCGTGCGCGGCGAGCGCGTCGTCCCGAACGACGACCTCGTCGGTCCCATCGACTCCTCGGACGAGTGGATCCGCCAGCGCACGGGCATCGTCACGCGCCGCCGCGCGGGCGAGGGCACCGACGTGCTCGACCTGGCCGAGGGCGCCGCACGCGCCGCGCTCGAGAACGCGGGCCTGACGGGCGCCGACATCGACGCGGTGATCCTCTCGACGGTCACCTACTTCCACCAGACGCCCGCCGGCGCCGCGATCGTCGCCGACCGCATCGGCGCGACGCCCGCCGCGGCGTTCGACATCTCCGCGGCGTGCGCCGGGTACTGCTACGGCATCGGCCAGGCGGACGCGCTCGTCCGCGCCGGCACCGCCCGGCACGTGCTCGTCATCGGCGCCGAGAAGATGAGCGAGTTCGTCGACCCGACCGACCGCACCATCTCCTTCCTGCTCGGTGACGGCGCGGGCGCGGTCGTGATCGGCCCGTCCGACACGCCCGGGATCGGCCCGACGGTCTGGGGCTCGGACGGCGGTCAGGCGCAGGCGATCCGGCAGACGCACTCGTGGCTCGCGACGCGCGACGAGGGCGCCGGGTGGCCGACGCTGCGCCAGGAGGGCCAGTCGGTCTTCAAGTGGGCGGTCTGGCAGATGGCCCCCGTCGCGCAGAAGGCGCTCGACGCCGCGGGCGTCACCGCCGACGACATCGAGGCGTTCATCCCGCACCAGGCGAACATGCGGATCATCGACCAGATGATCAAGCAGCTGAAGCTCCCCGAGTCGGTGGTCGTCGGCCGCGACATCGCCGACACGGGCAACACCTCCGCCGCCTCGATCCCGCTCGCGACCGAGCGCCTGCTCCGCGAGGGCCAGGTGTCCAGCGGCGCGCTCGCGCTGCAGATCGGCTTCGGCGCGGGACTCGTGTACGCCGCGCAGGTCGTGGTCCTGCCCTGATCCACCCTGGTCCGGCGCTCGTCGGGCCCGCCCGCCCCCTCGGGGGACGGTCCACCCTCGGGCTGTACCGTTCGTCCGACCCTTCCAGCAGTCACCAGAGGAGACACCATGGCGTACAGCGAGCAGGAGATCCTGGCCGGTCTGGCCGAGATCGTGAGCGAGGAGACGGGCCTGCCCGCCGACTCGGTCCTGCCGGAGAAGTCCTTCACCGACGACCTCGACATCGACTCGCTGTCGATGATGACGATCGTCACGCTCGCCGAGGAGAAGTTCGACGTGCGCATCCCCGACGACGAGGTCAAGAACCTCACGACCGTGGGCGACGCCGTCTCGTTCATCGCGGGCGCGCAGTCCTGAGCCTGCTGTGACCCGGGCACCGTCCCGGCGCCACCGCGGCCGCACCGCCGCCGGCGCCGGGACGGGCCACCCCCATCGCCACCAGGAGCACCGATGAGCCACGCAACCGACGTCGTCGTCACCGGACTCGGCGCCACCACGCCGCTCGGCGGGGACGTGCCCTCGACGTGGGCCGCCGCCCTCGCCGGTGAGTCCGGGGCCCGCACCCTCGACAACGACTGGGCCGAGACCTACGGCATCCCCGTCTCGTTCGCCGCGACCATCAAGGTCGCGCCCGCGGACGTGCTGCCGCGTCCCGAGCTCAAGAAGATGGACCCCACCGCGCAGTACGCCGTGATCGCGGCGCGCGAGGCGTGGGCCGACGCCGGCTCCCCCGAGGTCGACGGCGAGCGGCTCGGGGCCGTCGTGTCGTCCGGAATCGGCGGCATCTGGACGATGCTCGACGGCTGGGACACGCTCCGCGAGAAGGGCGCCCGGCGCATGCTGCCGATGACGGTGCCCATGCTCATGCCGAACTCGCCCGTCGCGTTCGTCTCGCTCGACCTGGGCGCCCGCGCCGGTGCCCACGCGCTGGTCTCGGCGTGCGCGTCGGGTGCCGAGGCGATCGGCTACGGCGTCGAGATGATCCGCTCGGGTCGCGCCGACGTGGTCGTCGCGGGCGGCACCGAGGCCCCGATCCACCCGATGCCGATCGGCGCGTTCGCCGCGTCGCGCACGCTGTCGCAGCGCAACGACGACCCGCAGCGCGCGTCGCGCCCGTACGACGTCGCGCGTGACGGCTTCGTCGTCGGCGAGGGCGCGGGCATCGTCGTGCTCGAGAGCGCCGAGCACGCCGCCGCGCGCGGCGCCCGCGTGTACGCGCGGATCGCCGGTGTCGGCCTCTCCGCCGACGGCTACCACATCACGTCCCCCGAGCCCTCGGGCGACGGGCAGATCCGGGCCATGCGCTCGGCGCTGCAGGAGGCGGGCGTCTCGCACCGCGACATCGTGCACGTCAACGCGCACGCGACCTCGACCGTGGTCGGCGACCTCATCGAGGCGCGCAGCATCCGCGGCGTGCTCGGCGACGAGGCGGACCACGTCGCCCTGTCGGCGACGAAGTCGATGACCGGGCACCTGCTCGGTGGCGCCGGCGCGCTCGAGTCGGTGTTCACGATCCTCGCGCTGCACGACCGGCAGGCGCCGCCGACGATCAACGTCGACGACCCCGACCCGGAGCTCGTGCTGGACCTCGTGCGCGACAAGCCGCGTGCGCTGCCCGACGGCCAGATCGCCGCGATCAACAACTCGTTCGGGTTCGGCGGCCACAACGTGGCGCTCGTCGTCACGTCCGCCTGACCCGCAGCACCACCTGTCCGCCCCGGCGGACCGAGGGCGCGTCACCCCTGCTCGGGTGGCGCGCCCTCGGCGTCGAGGGACCCCGCTCGGCGAGGGGTGCGACCGACGCGCGCGCCCGGTCGGGCCGCGGGCGCGGGCACCGCGAAGCGCCGACCGCGGGCACCCCGATGCGGAGCGTCGTGCGGCGCGCGGTGCGACGCGGGGTGTCGTCCCGCGCGCCGTGCTCGATCAGTACCCGGGGAACGCGTCCGTCCTGATCCGTTGCACACCTGCTCGTCGCAGCGTGCGACGCGCATGCACGACCATGCGCGGCGGCCCGGACACGTAGGCCGTCCGCCGGTGCGCGTCCGGCACCCCCTCGCTCAGCACCGCGTCCTCGAGCAGCGGGGCGCTGCGGTGCTCCCACCCCTCGGGGAGCGCACGTGGGCGTGTCGGGGCGACGACGACGACGCGGGCCGCGGAGGCGGTGAGCACGTCGGCGTACGGCGGTTCGTCGCCGGGCCCGAGCAGGAGCAGCAGCACGACGTCGCGCCGCTCCCCTGCCCGTGCGAGCGCGGTGAGCTGGCTGACGAACGGCGTGATCCCGATCCCGCCCGCGACGAGGAGCAGCGGCACGTCGGCGCGCCGCGGCAGCAGGAAGTCGCCGCCGACCGACGTCGCGCGCACGACGACACCCGGCGGCAGCGCGGTGAGCGTGCGCTTGAACGAGCTCGGCGCCGGCGTGAGCCGGTACGCGACCGTCACGCCGTCGCCGTGCCCGGCCGGTGAGGCGACCGAGAAGACGCGGCGCGTGCCGCGTCGGTCGACGCCCGCGTGCGGCACGTGCAGCTCGATCCACTGCCCGGGCCGGAACCGCAGCGCACGCTCGGGCGCGAAGGCGACCTCGCGCACCGCGGGCGTGACGTCGCGGTGGCCGACGACGGTGAGCCGCACGGCGCGCCGCTGCCCGAACGCGAAGGCGAGCACGTTGCCGACGACGAGCGCGAGCTCGGGCGAGCTCCACACGGGTCCGAGCGTGAAGGGCGTGACGGTGAGCGCCCCGACGAGCGCGGCCTCCGCGAGCTGCTGGCGACGCCGGGGCGGGAGGGTCAGCGGCTCGGTGAGCATGAACGCGGCGGCGAACACGAGCGGGTACGACGCGAGCGCGGTCCACAGCGCGTCGGGGAGCGTGAACCCCAGCCCGACGAGCCGCCGTCACGACGCCGCCCGCGACCACCAGGTACGTGCCCACGAGCAGCCCGCGACGTGTCCGCACGACGACGGCCAGCGCGGCGCCGGCGACGACGGGCAGCAGGGCGGGCGTCGCGACCCACCAGGTGGCCGGCACCACCCCGAGCGGGACGCCCGCGACGCCCACCGCCAGGGCACCCGCAGCCGCCGGGTTGAGCACGTGCCGCGACCGCACGGCGAGGACGAACTTGGACGCCCCCGCGACGGTGGCGGCCGCGGCGAGGACCGCGAGGTCGAGGGGCGCGGTCGACGGGCGGAGCAGGAGCGCGAGGATGAGCCCGGTGATCACCGACGACTCCCCGTGCACGGGCACGCGCCACAGCGCGCCGCAGCCGAGGCTCACCAGCAGCGTCACGGCGACCGCGACGACGACCGACACCCCGAGCGCGACGGGCTCGACGTGCACCCGCCCGGTGACGGCCAGCACGAGCGCCGCGGCCAGCACGACACCCAGCGCGACCGAGACGGTCCGGTACATGGTGACGCGGCCGAGCAGGTCGTCGACGCGGCTCATGCGAACACCTCCCCCGGCAGCCCGAGCGACCACTGCACGCGGCCGTCGGCGTGGATGCGCACGTACTCGAGGTCGAACCGGACCTGCAGTCGCTCGGGCTGGGCGAAGAACAGCGCGGTCGCGAGCCCGTCGGCGACCATCGCGGTGGGTGCGACCGCCCAGGTCGCGACGACGTCCCGGGTGGGCGCCCCGGTGCGGGCGTCGACGACGTGGTGCAGCCCGTCGCCCCAGGCGCGCCGGTCCACGCCCGACCCGCACACCGCGGCGCCGCCGACCTCGACGACGCCGACCGCACGGCCCGCGTCCCCCGGCTGCTGGAGCCCGACCCGGACGGGTGCACCACGCCGCAGGACGTCGCCGCCCGCGTCGACGAGCACGTCCTCGATCCCGCACGCGGCGAGCTCCGCGGCCACGAGGTCGACGAGCTGGCCCTTGCCCGCGGCCCCGACGTCGAGCAGCACGGGCTCGCGCACGACGAGCCGGTCGCCGTCGCGGTCGAGCACGTCGGCCGCCCGCGGAGCGGGGACAGGAGGGCCGTCGGGGACCAGGCTCAGCCCCGCGTCGTAGCCGAGCCGCTCCATGCTCCCGCCGACGAGCGGAGAGACGGCGCCGTCGGTGCGCTCGTCGAGGACGTCGTAGAGGTCGAGCAGCGCGACGCCGTGCGCGGGCAGCGCGTACACGCCGGGAGCGGAGGCGATCCGGGCGACGAGCGAGTCGTGGCGGAACCGGGACCACACGGCGTCGTACGCCGCGACGCACGCGTGGACGCGGGCGAGCACGGCCCCGTCGAGCGGTGCCGGCGTGCGCAGGGTCCACCGCGTGCCGATCGCGTCGAACGACTCACGCGCGCGCATCAGCGAGGACGGCCGCCAGCGCGGACTCGAAGCCCTGCGTCGTGAGCGAGGCCCCGGCCACGACGTCGACGTCGACGTCCTCGAGCGGGATCCCCACGACCTGCGCCGAGATGGCCGAGGCGAAGTCGGACTGGAAGGTCTGCGAGGTCGGGTTGGTCGCCTGCGGCACGACGTCGATCGCGGCGACGATGCCCTCGTCGACGGTGAGCGTCACCTCGATGCTCTCCTTGCCCGCGGGCGAGGTGTAGATGCCGACCCCGGCGTAGGTGCCGTCGACGACGCGGCTCGTCGGGGAGGCCGAGCTGCCGACGGCGCCGCTCGCGTCACCCTGCGCGCCGGCGGCGCCCGCCCCGGCAGGGCCGCCCGCGGCGGTCGTGCCGTCGGCTGCCGTCGCGTCGGCGGCACAGCCCGTCAGGGCGGCGGCGAGCGTCAGGCCCGCGAGGGCGAGCACGGGCGTGCGGGGCGTGGTCATCGGGGTGCGTCCTCTCGTGGCCCGGGCGGTCCCGGGTCGGCAGGCGTCGAGGGGGCGACGCCGGAGTCACACCTTGGCGGACGGGGTCCGCAGGCTGTCCACGCGCGAATCGATTAGGCGCTCACGCACCGAGACGTCGGTGCAGGTCAGCCCACGCGGTGGAGCCACCGCACGGGCGCACCCGCACCCGCGTACCGGAACGGCTCGAGCTCGTCGTCCCACGCCTGACCGAGCGCGAGGTCGAGCTCCGCGCGCAGGCGCGCCGGGTCGTCGGCGTGCTCGAGCGCGGCGCGGATGCGGTCCTCGGGGACGACGACGTTGCCGTGCACGTCGGTCGCGGCGTGGAAGATCCCGAGCTCGGGCGTGTGGCTCCAGCGGGACCCGTCGACGCCGTGGCTCGCCTCCTCCGTGATCTCGTACCGGAGGTGCGCCCAGCCACGCAACGCCGACGCCAGCCGCGCGCCGGTGCCCTGGGGCCCCTGCCACGAGTGCTCGGCGCGGTAGAAGCCGGGTCCTGCCGGCTGCGGAATCCAGTCGAAGGTCACCCGCGCGTTCAGGACGTTCCCGGCAGCCCACTCGATGTGGGGGCACAGCGCCCGGGGCGCAGAGTGCACGAAAAGAACACCGCGGGTGATCGCACCTGCCATGTCGTCCTCCTGGTCGGCTCGAGGTTCGCCTTCCCCAACGTCCTCGGGTCCTGCTCAGGAGCACTCACGGTCTCGCGGCGTGCTGTGCACACTATGCCCGACGTGCAGCGTCACCGCCAAGCACCCGGGCGGGGATGCGTCAGAGCTGCTCGCGGATCGCCCGCATCGCCTTCTTGCGCACGGACCGCTCGAGGCGGTCGAGGTAGAGCATGCCGTCGAGGTGGTCGACCTCGTGCTGGAGGCACCGGGCCATGAGCTCGGTGCCCTCGACGACGACCTCCTTGCCGTCGAGGTCGGTGCCGACGACCCGCGCGTACCAGGCGCGTCGCGTCGGATACCACAGGCCCGGCACCGAGAGGCAGCCCTCGTCGCCGTCCTGGTACTCGTCCTCGGACAGCTCGACGATGACGGGGTTGAGCACGTAGCCGATCTCGTCGTCGATGTTCCACGAGAACGCGCGCAGGCCGACGCCGATCTGGTTGGCCGCGAGCCCGGCGCGACCCTCGTGGTCGACCGTCTCGAGCAGGTCCTCGACGAGCGAGCGGACGCGGTCGTCGATCGCGGTGATCGGGTCGCACGGGGTGCGCAGGACGGGGTCTCCGACGGTGCGGATCTCTCGCATGGCCATGCGTCGATCCTTTCATGCCCGGGCAGCGGACCAGGGCCGTCCGGAGGCGGCGTGTGAGCAGCGAGACACAGGCGGACAGGGACGGCGGTGCGAACCGGGCGTATCGTTTGTACTGACCGGTCAGTCAGAAGGGATCCGACACATGACCGCCACCCCCGCGATCGGCACCACCGCCGCAGCCGGCGCCACGAGCGACAACCCCGAGGCTCCCGGCGCGACACCCGCAGCGCCCGTCGTCCGCGCCCGGCGCCTCGCCCTGCACGGGCCGCGCGGTCGCGTGTACGGCCCCGTCGACCTGGACGTCGCGGCCGGCGAGCTCGTCCTGGTCCAGGGCGCGCAGGGCTCGGGTCGGACGAGCCTGCTGCTCACGCTCGCCGGCCGCATGGTGCCTGACGCCGACGCGCGGCTCGACGTGCTCGGCCACCGCCTGCCGCGTGAGCGCCGTGCGGTCCAGCGCACCGCCGCGATCGCCGGCTTCGGCGGGATCGACGACCTCGACCAGTCCGTCACGGTCGGCGCGCTCGTCCGCGAGCGGCTCGCCTGGCTCGGGCCGTGGTACCGACGCCAGCCTCGCCCCACGCAGCACGCGCTCGACGAGGCGCTCGCGCCGGCGTTCGGCGACCGCCCCGTCCCGTCGCCGCGCACCGTCGCGTGGGACCTCGACGAGCTCGACGCGATGCTCCTGCGCGTGGCCCTCGCCCTGCTGCAGCAGCCCCGCCTGCTCGTGGTCGACGACGTCGACCAGGTGCTCGACGACGCCCGCCGCCAGGTCGTCTGGACCCGGCTCGAGCAGCTCGCCGCCGGCGGCCTCACGGTCGTCGCCGCGTGCGCGAGCGCCGACGAGGTCGCCCGGACCCGATGGGTCACGCCGCCGACCGTCGTCGCGCTCCCCCTCTGACTCGTCCGCTACGCCTTACCCGCAACCCACCGCACCCCGAGGACCGTCATGCTCTCGCTCACCGCCGGCACCGAGCTGCGCCGCTTCCGTCGCGGCACGCTGCCGCGACTGGCCGTCGTCGCGATGATCGTCGTGCCGCTGCTGTACGGCGTCCTGTACCTGTGGGCGTTCTGGAACCCCACCGGGCACCTCGACCACATCCCCGTGGCGCTCGTCGACGCCGACGCGGGCGCCACGCGCGACGGCGAGCCCGTGCACGCGGGGGCCGACCTCGTCGACCGGCTCGTCGACGAGCACCGCCTCGACTGGGTCGTCACCGACCCCGCCGACGCGGCCGACGGCGTCGACTCCGGTCGCTACTACTTCAGCGTCACGGTCCCCGCGGACTTCTCCGCCGACCTCGTCTCCGCGGGTGGCGACTCCCCGCGCTCGGCGCGCATCGACGTCGCCTACGACGACGCCAACTCGTTCCTCGTCACGTCGCTCGGTCGCACCGCGATGGAGCGGATCACGGCGGCCGTCTCGGCGACCGCCGGCGAGCAGGCCGTCGACGCGGTGCTCGTCGGCCTGTCGCAGGCGCACGACGGCTTCACCGAGGCCGCCGACGGCGCGGTCCGGCTGCGGGACGCGGCGGACCAGCTCGGCGCGGGCGCACGGACGCTCGCTGACGGTGCCGACTCACTGGCGGACGGCGCCGAGCGGGCGTCGTCGGGTGCCGCGGACGTCCGCGACGGGGCCGCCCGGCTCGCCGACGGGTCGACGCAGGCCGACACCGCGGCCGCGAGGCTCGCGACGGGGAGCGCCCAGGTCGCCGACGGGGTGCACGCCGCGGCCACGCAGGTCGACGGGCTGGTCGCGGGAGTGTCCGGGCTCCCCGCCGACCTGCAGACGCTCACCGCCTACCTCACCGCGCGGGCCCAGGCCGGCGACAGCGACGCCGCGCAGATCCTCGCGCACCTCGCCTCGACCGCCGACCACCTGCCCGACGCCGCGACCCTGGCCGCGGCCCGGCAGCAGCTCGACGCGCTCGACACGGGTGCCCGCCAGGTCGCCGACGGCGCGGCCGCGCTGCACGACGGGACCGCGCAGGTCGCCGCCGGGGCGGGGTCCTTGCGCGACGGTGCGCGGACGCTCGCGGACGGCACCGCGCAGGTCGCCTCCGGTGCGCAGGACGTCGCCGACGGCGCGACGCGGCTGGTCGACGGCACCGGGCAGCTCGGGCAGGGCACGGCCACGCTCGCGGGGTCCCTCGACGACGGCGCGGCGCAGATCCCGGCCGACGACGACGGCACCCGGGCGGCGCGGGCCGCCGCGATCGCCGACCCCGTCGGCCTCGACGCGACGGACCGCGCGACCGCCGCCGGTTTCGGCGAGGGCATCGCCCCGTTCTTCCTGCCGCTCGCGCTCTTCCTCGGCGGCGTCGTGACGTGGATGATCCTGCGGCCCGTCCCGCCGCGTGCCCTCACCACGCCCGCGCGCGGCGTCCGTGCGGCCCTGTCCGGGTACGCGCCCGCGCTCGTCATGGGGATCGTGCAGGTCGTCGTGCTGCTCACGGTCCTGCGGGTGGGTGTCGGCCTGACGCCGACGCACCCGGTCGGCGCGCTCGCCTTCACCGTGCTCGTGGTCGCGGCCTTCCTCGCGGTGCAGCAGATGCTGCTCGCGCTGCTCGGCACGGCGGCCGGCCGCATCGCGACGCTCGCGCTGCTCGTCCTCCAGCTCGCGTCGGCGGGCGGCACGTACCCGGTGGAGACGTCGCCCGCGTTCTTCCGGGCGCTGCACCCCCTGCTGCCCATGAGCTACGGCGTCGACGGCCTGCGCGCGCTGCTCACGGGCAACCCCGACGGGCGGCTCTGGACCGCGGTCGCCTACCTCGTCACGCTCCTCGTCGCCTCGCTCGCGGTGACGTCCTGGCGGGCCGGGCGCATGCGGACGTGGACGCTGTCGCGCCTGCACCCCGCGCTCACGATCTGACCGGCGCCCGCGAGCGCACGTTCTGGGAGGCTGCACGCATGCGGACCACCGACACCCGCCGGCACATCGTCGACGCTGCCCTCGCGCTCGTCGCCGAGCGCGGCTACACCGCGACCGCGGTCGACGACATCGCGGCCGCGGCGGGCGTGGCCAAGGGGTCGGTGTTCTACAACTTCGGCTCGAAGGCCGAGCTGTTCGAGGCCATCATCGCCGAGGGCGTCGCGCGGCTCACCGCTGCGCTCCGGGCGGCCGTCGACGGCCTCACCGGGACGGACGCGGTCGACGCGCTCGTCACCGAGCTGCTCACCCAGGTCCGCGACCACCCCGACTTCGCGAAGGTCATGGTCGCCGAGGTGTTCCGCACGGGCCGGCTGTGGCAGGACTCGATCCGCGCGCTGCGGGACGACGCGATGGGCGTGTTCGCGGGGGCCGTCGCGGCGGCGTGGCCCGACCGGGACCCGTCGCTCACGGCGGCGGCGCTGTTCGGTGCCACGGTCGTGGCCGGGCTCGAGTGGCTCGTGTTCCAGCCGGAGCGCTCGCTCGACGACGTGCGGTCGGCGGTGCTGACGACGGTCCGCTGACCGGAGCGACGCGCCCGCGGCCGCCGCCGCTCGGTGTCACGGCCCGTCGTCGTCGCCGGGCACCGGGCACCGGACGACGATCACCGGACGACGATCGCCGGACACAGCAGGACGCCGGCGGCGACTGGTGTCACCGCCGGCGTCCCGGGGTCGTGCAGGTCGCGGCCGCAGCCGCGGAAGGTCACTCGCCCGCGCGCTGCGTGGGGACGCCCTGGAGGAGCTGACGCACCTCGGCCTCGTGGAAGCGACGGTGGCCGCCCAGCGTGCGGACCGCCGAGAGCTTGCCGGCCTGCGCCCAGCGCGTCACCGTCTTGGGGTCCACTCGGAACAGGACCGCGACCTCGCCCGGGGTAAGAAGGGCACCCTGCGTGAGGGGGGCGTCGGTGGACACAGCCATGATCATCTCCTGTCGTTCGGTAGCTCGGCTGACCTCGTGGGTCCCGTGGCTTTGCGTCCCCACCTTGCGGCGGGTTTGCCGTTGTCGCTGACAAGAAGAACTATGACCGTTTCTGGACAGTTAGTCAAGAAACTCCGCGTCGGTTGCGTGCGGCAAACGGGTGAAGTTCAGAGCCGCCCGTATCTGGCGCGGGCAAACGCATACCCGCCGTACGCGACGAACCCGAGCGCGACGAACCCGAGCAGGAACGGACCGCCCGGCTGGTCGCGCAACGTGTGCAGCGCCTGGTCGAGACCGCCCGCCGCCTGCGGGTCCGCCTTCGCGGCCGCGACGACGAACAGCACGCCGACGACGCCGAGGGCGACCCCCTTGAGGACGTAGCCCCAGACACCCAGGCGCTCGACGACGCGTCCCGCCGTCCCGGAGGGCAGGCGGTGCAGGTCGGCGAGGAACTTCTTCTTCCACCCCTTGACGACGTGGTAGGCGCCGACGCCCACGATCGCCAGGCCGACGAGCGCCACCAGGACCCGACCCCCGGGCGCGGACATGAGTCGCGACGTGAGGTCGGCGGTCTGCTGCTCGCTCGACGCCCCGCCACCGCGTGCGTAGGCGAACGACGCGGCCGCGAGCGCCAGGTAGACGAGCGCACGGCCCGCCGCCTTGGCGCGCCAGCCCGTCGTCCTCCCGCCCTGGGCACCTCCGTCCGACGTGGGCGGCGCACCGCGGACGGCCTTGGCGACCTCCCAGGCGCCGAGCGCCGCGAACGCGACGACGAAGAACCACAGCACCGCGCCGCCGAACGGCGTCGACGCGACCGTCCCCAGCGCACCCGACTGGTCGGCCTGCTGGCTCCCGCCGCCGACCGCCACCTGCAGGGCCAGCACGCCGATGAGCACGTGCAGCACCCCGCTCACCGCGTATCCCGCCCGAGCCGCGAGCTCCCAGCCGTGCTCGGCGTGCGTCGTCGTCCCGCTCATCTGCGCCTCACCACCCGCTCTCCCCCCCGCCCGTCCCCCGTGCTTGTCGCGTCGGATCGTGGCAGCGAACCGGCACGCACGCGACCGGAGCGCCGCTGCCGTAGCCTGGGCTCCGCCTCGGGGCAGTAGCTCAGCCGGTCAGAGCAGCGGACTCATAATCCGTGGGTCGTGGGTTCAAGCCCCACCTGCCCCACCCGACGCTCCTCCCCTCGCGCGTGCGCGGGCGCCGCACCCCGCGCGGGTACCGTTGCCCGGTGGCTCTCTCCCGTCGACGCCGGCTCCCTGCGGCGGACCGTGCGCTGCTCGACCTGCGCCCCGGCGACCGCGTCCTCGTCGAGGCGCACCTGAGCGACGGCCGGTGGGCGGTCGCGTCCCGCCGGGCGCTGCACCTCCTGGAGGACGGCAAGGTCGCCCGCGTCCCCTGGAGCGAGGTGGACCGCGGGTCGCTCGACCCCGCGACGCGCGTGCTGTCGGTCACGTGGGTCTGGGGCGGGACGTCGCGCCTGCCGTTCGCCCAGCACCTGCGTGAAGATCTCACCCTCCTCGTCGCGCCGCAGCGCGAGCCTGACCTTCGCGCCGCCCGGCACCGTGACGGGCACCGCGTGGACGACGGACTGCTGGACACGCTCGCGGAACG
>NZ_JAPESW010000023.1 GCF_028527925.1 Cellulomonas fimi | reverse complement strand
GTCCTGGTCCGGACGGCCCGACGGCGCGTCACCGCCCACGCCGACCCGCACCCCGCAGGAGGCCCCATGAGCATCGACGTCTCGTTCCTCGGCGCGACGAGCCGCACCTCGGACGCGTCGGGCCAGAAGGGGCCGACCAAGGAGCTCGACAAGCAGGCGTTCCTCGACCTGCTCGTCGCCCAGCTGCGCAACCAGGACCCGTCGGCCCCGATGGACTCCTCGCAGCTCATGACCCAGACGACCCAGCTCTCCACGATGGAGTCCCTGGTCGCCCTGGCCGACACGCAGCGCGAGTCGTTCGCGCTGCAGATGCGGATGTCGGCAGCCCAGCTCGTCGGGCAGCAGATCACCTGGACCGACGCGGACGGTGCCGAGAAGTCGGGCGTCGTCTCCGCCGTGTCCTACGCGGGCCCCGTGCCCACCGTGCGGGTCGGTGACACGGACGTCACCCTCGACGCGGTCTCGGCGGTCACCTCCGCCACCAGCACTCCCGCCACCACCGCCTGACCCCGCGCAGCACCCCTGCCGAAAGGAACCACCGCCATGCTCCGCTCGCTCTTCTCCGGCATCTCCGGTCTGCGCGCCCACCAGACCCAGCTCGACGTCACGGGCAACAACATCGCGAACGTCAACACGACGGGCTTCAAGGCGTCGCAGACGCAGTTCCAGGACACGCTCAGCCAGATGCTCCAGAACGGCGCGGGCGCGCAGGACGGCGTCGGCGGCACGAACCCGGCGCAGGTCGGCCTGGGCGTGCGCGTCGCCGGCATCACCACGAACTTCACGCAGGGTGCGTCGCAGATGACGGGCCGCAGCACCGACATGATGATCCAGGGCGACGGCTTCTTCGTGGTCCGCAAGGGCACCGAGACGTACTACACGCGTGCCGGGTCGTTCGACTTCGACGCGACCGGCCAGATGGTGCTCCCCGGCGAGGGCGCGCTCGTGCAGGGCTGGGCGGCGGTGAACGGCGTCGTCGACACGAACGGCCCGCTCGTCGACCTGCGCGTCCCCGCCGGGACGCTCATGCCCGCGGTCGCGACGTCGACCGCGTCGTACGAGGGCAACCTCGACGCCGACGCGGCGGACGGCACGACGCTCAACCGCACGATCGACGTCTACGACGCGACGGGCGCGTCGCGCGAGCTGGAGCTCACGTTCACGAAGTCCGCGACGGGCTGGTCGCTGACGGCGACCGACGGCACCGCGACGGTCAACGCGGGCGCGATGACGTTCACCGCCGCGGGCGCGCTCACGACGCCGACGACGGTCACGGTCGGCGGCGTCGCGGTCGACCTGTCGACGATCACCGGCTTCTCGGGCATCGACTCGGTCAAGGCGCGCACCCAGAACGGCCAGGCGGCCGGCGTCCTGCAGTCGTTCGCGCTGGGCGCCGACGGCACCATCACGGGCGCATTCTCGAACGGTCTCAAGCAGACCATCGGGCGCCTCGCGATCGGCTCGTTCACCAACCCGTCGGGCCTGGAGAAGGCGGGCGGCTCGCTGTTCCGCACGTCGGTCAACTCGGGCGACGCGCAGGTCGGCGCGGCCGGCACGGGTGGCCGCGGCACGCTGGCCGGTGGGGCGCTGGAGATGTCGAACGTCGACCTGTCCAGCGAGTTCACCAGCCTGATCATCGCCCAGCGCGGCTTCCAGGCGAACAGCCGGGTGATCACGACGTCGGACGAGGTCCTGCAGGAGCTGGTCAACCTCAAGCGCTGACGCCGCGCGTCACGACGGCCCTGCACCTCCTCCACGGTGCGGGGCCGTCGCACTTCCCGGGCGCGTCCGGACGGTCGTCGCGTGCGCGTGCGGCGAGGCCCGGAGGGACCGTTCGCGGCGCGGGTCGGGGAGCGTCGAAGCGCGTGGTCGAAGCGTATCGACGTCCTCACGCCACGACTTAAGCGATTAGGCACCCGGCTTCCCCTCGCGTCGGTGCCGCGACGTCAGGTTTCCTCGTCGGGACCCCGAGCCACCCGACACCAGGGAGCCACCCCGCATGTCCACCCGCAGATCCGCCGCCGCGCTCCTCGCCGCCGCGGCCGTCGCCGTCGGCGGCCTCACCGCCGTCACGGCCAGCGCCGCGCAGGCCGCCGCCGGCTGCCGCGTCAGCTACGCCGTCTCCAGCCAGTGGCAGGGCGGCTTCGGCGCCAACGTCACGATCACCAACCTGGGCGACCCGGTCTCCTCGTGGAAGCTCGACTGGGCGTACCCCGCGGGCCAGAAGATCACGCAGCTGTGGAACGGCAACGTCACCACGAGCGGGTCGCAGGTCTCCGTCACCAACGTGTCGTGGAACGGCCAGATCGGGACCGGCGGCACCGCGTCGTTCGGCTTCAACGGCTCGTGGAGCGGCTCGAACCCCGTCCCGTCGTCCTTCAGCCTCAACGGCACCACCTGCACGGGCGGCACCGTCCCGACGTCCACGCCGACGGTCACGCCGACCCAGACGCCGACGCCCACCGTGACGCCCACGCCGACGCCGACCCCGACCACCACGGTCCCGCCGCAGCCGTCGGGCAGCTTCTACGTCGACACGGCGAACCAGTCGTACCGCGCGTGGCAGTCCGCGTCCGGCAACGACAAGACGCTGCTCGCGAAGATCGCCCTCACGCCGCAGGCGTACTGGGTCGGCAACTGGACCGAGGCGTCGAAGGCGCAGGCCGAGGTCGCGGACTACACCGGCCGCGCCGTCGCCGCGGGCAAGACGCCGACGCTCGTCGTCTACGCGATCCCCGGCCGTGACTGCGGCTCCTACTCGGGCGGCGGCGTCTCCGAGTCCGAGTACGCGCGCTGGATCGACACGATCGCGCAGGGCATCAAGGGCAACCCGATCGTCGTGCTCGAGCCCGACGCGCTCGCCCAGCTCGGCGACTGCTCCGGCCAGGGCGACCGCATCGGCTTCCTCAAGTACGCGGCGAAGTCGCTGACGCTCAAGGGCGCCAAGGTCTACATCGACGCGGGCCACTCGTCGTGGCTGTCGGTGGACACGGCCGTCAACCGGCTCAACCAGGTCGGCTTCGAGTACGCCGTGGGCTTCGCGCTCAACACGTCGAACTACCAGACGACGGCCGCGAGCAAGTCGTACGGCCAGCAGATCTCGCAGCGCCTCGGCGGCAAGGGCTTCGTCATCGACACCTCGCGCAACGGCAACGGCTCGAACGGCGAGTGGTGCAACCCGCGCGGCCGTGCGCTCGGCGAGAAGCCCACGTACGTCAACGACGGCTCCGGACTGGTCGCGCTGCTGTGGGTCAAGCTGCCGGGCGAGTCCGACGGCACGTGCAACGGCGGCCCCGCCGCCGGCCAGTGGTGGCAGGAGATGGCCCTGGAGCTGGCGCGCAACGCCAAGTGGTGAGCCGGCGCCCCACCTGAGCGGGCCCCCGACGAGCCCCGCGGACACCCTCGTCCGCGGGGCTCGTCCGTGCCCGGGGCCGGCGCGCGCGCAGAGGCGTCGAGGCGGGGGAGGATGGGCGGGTGCCACCCAGACGACGGACCTCGCCCGACGACGGACGCGCCGCGCTCGACGTGTGGCGCGCGGACCCGGCCGCGGTGCCCGTCGCGGCCCGCCGCACGGCGGTCCGCTTCACGCTCGAGGAGCTCGCCGACGTCGCGCCGGGGAACGCGGTCGAGGTGCGGGTCCCGCCCGACGGGGCGGTCCAGGCCGTCGAGGGTCCTCGTCACACCCGCGGCACCCCGCCCAACGTCGTCGAGACGGACCCCGCGACGTGGCTCGCGCTCGTCACCGGCGCCACGACCTGGGCGGACGCCGTCGCGGCCGGCGCGGTTCGCGCGTCGGGGGAGCGCGCGGACCTGTCGGCACTGCTTCCGCTGCAGGCCGCCCGCCGACGTGGCTGACGCGCCGCTGACCTAGGATCGCGGGGTGTCGTCCATCGTCCCCACCCCCGCCGAACCCGCGGACCGACCGGCGTCGGACGAGCCCGCTCCCTCGGACCCTGCCACGGCCCAGCCCGTGCCCTCGGACCCTGTCGGGGACGCGCAGCCCGCGGCCGGGGGCCTCGGCGCCTCCTCGGCGGCGGCCGCGCCCGCGGACCCGCGCCCGCTGACTCCCGGCAGCGACGACGAGCCCCCTGTGCCCTCGGAGGCGGAGCTCCTCGCAACGGCGCGGCCCGCGACCGTGCGCCGCGCCCCGAAGTACAGCGTCTTCATCGCCGCCGGGGCGATCGTCGGCATCGTCGTCGGTCTCGTGCTGGTGGCCGTGCTCAAGGACCCCCAGGTCGAGTGGATCGCGGACGGCACCGGGTTCGTGTGGTTCCTCGAGGGCGAGGGCGCGGTCCGCACGGTCACGGCCGTCGGCCTCGGCGTGCTCGGCGGGTTCGTCGGCGGAGCGCTGGCCGTGCTCGCCGACCGCCGCTCGCGCGACCCGTACGTCCGCCGCCGCTGACGGACCCCGGGCCGCAGCGGATGAGCGCGCACCGACCAGCCCTGCGGTTCCACCCGTCCGGACGCCGGGCGCCCCTGCGGGTGCGCGAGGGCGGTGTGCGACCATAGGGCCGTGGCCCCCCGCGCAGACGGACGACTGAACCACGACCTCCTCCCCGGCGAGAAAGGCCCGCAGGACGCCTGCGGCGTCTTCGGCGTCTGGGCACCGGGCGAGGAGGTCGCCAAGCTCACCTACTTCGGCCTCTACGCGCTGCAGCACCGCGGGCAGGAGTCCGCGGGCATCGCGACATCGAACGGCCAGCAGCTCCTCGTCTACAAGGACATGGGCCTCGTCTCCCAGGTCTTCGACGAGACCGCGCTGAACGCCCTGCAGGGGCACATCGCCATCGGGCACGCGCGCTACTCGACGACCGGCGGCTCGACGTGGGAGAACGCCCAGCCGACGCTCGGCGCGACCGCCGCCGGCACCGTCGCCCTCGGGCACAACGGCAACCTCACGAACTCCGCCGAGCTCGTCGACCTCGTCGCCGAGCGGTACGGCAGCCAGCGCCGCGGCGAGCTCGCGCGCGGCAACACCACCGACACGGCCCTCGTCACCGCGCTGCTCGCGGGGGACCCGGACCACACGCTCGAGGCCACCGCGCTCGAGGTCCTGCCCCGCCTGCGCGGTGCGTTCAGCCTCGTCTTCATGGACGAGCACACGCTCTACGCCGCGCGCGACCCGCAGGGCGTCCGCCCGCTCGTGCTCGGCCGGCTCGAGCGCGGCTGGGTCGTCGCGTCGGAGACGCCCGCGCTCGACATCGTGGGCGCGTCGTTCGTCCGCGAGGTCGAGCCGGGCGAGTTCATCGCGATCGACGCCGACGGCCTGCGCTCGACCAGGTTCGCGCCGGTCGACCGCGCGGGCTGCGTCTTCGAGTACGTCTACCTCGCGCGCCCCGACACGACCATCGCCGGCCGGTCCGTGCACGCCGCGCGCGTCGCGATGGGCCGCCGCCTCGCGGTCGAGCACCCGGTCGAGGCCGACCTCGTCATCCCGGTGCCCGAGTCCGGCACGCCCGCGGCCGTCGGCTTCGCGACCGAGTCCGGCATCCCGTTCGGGCAGGGCCTCACCAAGAACGCGTACGTCGGCCGGACGTTCATCCAGCCGTCGCAGACGCTGCGCCAGCTCGGCATCCGGCTCAAGCTCAACCCGCTGCGCGAGGTCATCCGCGGCAAGCGGCTCGTCGTCGTCGACGACTCGATCGTGCGTGGCAACACGCAGCGCGCGCTCGTGCGGATGCTCCGCGAGGCGGGCGCCGCGGAGGTGCACGTCCGGATCAGCTCGCCGCCCGTGAAGTGGCCGTGCTTCTACGGCATCGACTTCGCGAGCCGCGCCGAGCTCATCGCGAACGGCCTCGGCGTCGACGAGATCGCGGCGTCCCTCGGCGCCGACTCGCTCGGCTACATCTCCGAGGAGGGCATGGTCGAGGCGACCGAGCAGCCCCGCTCGCAGCTGTGCACCGCGTGCTTCTCGGGCCGCTACCCGATCGAGCTGCCGCCCGCCGACCGCCTCGGCAAGAACCTCCTCGAGCAGAACGAGCTGCCGCTCGGCGCGCCCGAGGACGGCCTGCTGACCATCGTCCCGTCGACCGGTGGCGCGACCGCCCTGGAGCACCCGTGAGCACCCCGCACGTCACCTACGCCGCCGCCGGCGTCGACACCGAGGCCGGCGACAAGGCCGTCGAGCTGATGAAGGACGCCGTGCGCGCGACGCACGGACCGCAGGTCCTCGGCGGTGTCGGCGGGTTCGCCGGGCTCTACGACGCGTCGCTCCTGACCCGCTACCGCCGCCCGCTGCTCGCGACGTCGACCGACGGCGTCGGCACCAAGGTCGCGATCGCGCAGGCGCTCGACGTGCACGACACGATCGGCTTCGACCTGGTCGGCATGGTCGTCGACGACATCGTCGTGGTCGGTGCGAAGCCGCTGTTCATGACGGACTACATCGCGACGGGCCGCGTCGTGCCCGAGCGCATCGCCGACATCGTGCGCGGCATCGCCGCGGCGTGCTCGGTCGCCGGCACCGCGCTCGTCGGCGGCGAGACCGCCGAGCACCCCGGTCTGCTGCGCCCCGACGAGTACGACGTCGCGGGAGCCGCGACGGGTGTCGTCGAGGCCGAAGAGCTGCTGGGTCCGGACCGCGTGCGCGCGGGCGACGTGCTCGTCGCGCTCGCGTCGAGCGGCCTGCACTCCAACGGCTACTCGCTGGTCCGCAAGGTCGTCGAGGTCGCCGGCTGGGGCCTCGAGCGCCACGTCGACGAGCTCGGTCGCACCCTCGGCGAGGAGCTCCTCGAGCCGACGCGCGTCTACGCGAGCGACGTCCTCGCGCTGATCGAGCGTGCCGGTGTCGCGGGGATCCACGCGTTCAGCCACGTCACGGGCGGCGGGCTTGCGTCGAACGTCGCGCGCGTCCTGCCGCGGGGCCTGGTCGCCGACGTCGACCGCGCCGGTTGGCAGCTGCCGCCCGTCTTCTCGCTCGTGCAGCAGCTCGGTGGTGTGCCGTGGCACGACCTCGAGGGCACGCTCAACCTGGGCGTCGGGATGGTGGCGGTCGTCGCGGCCGACGCCGTGGACGGCGTCCTCGCGCACACGTCGGAGCTCGGCCTGCCCGCCTGGGTGCTGGGCACCGTCCGGGACGCGGACCCGATGCGGGACGTCGCGGGCTCGCCGGACGTCGTCGCGGGGACCAAGGGGGTCGACGGGGGAGCCGTCCGCCTCTCGGGGACCTACCGCGTCTGACGCGCAGCCCGGGCGGACGGCGCACGCACACACCAACCGGCCGGTGACGCCATGAACGTCACCGGCCGGTGAGTGTGTGGTGAAGCGACCGCTGTGCCGCACCGTGCTGGTCGGCAGGGACGGGTCCGGGCGACGACGACCTCAGCGGGGCGGAGGGGTCACGCTCGGGGAGGCCGTCACGCCGACCCCACGACCTCAGCCGTCGTCGGACCAGCGACGGTAGTCGTCGTCCTCGTCCCGGGACCAGTCTCCAGTGTCGACGGCGCTGCCGCGACGCTCGGATCCCAGATCGTTGTGGCTCAGCGAGCCGAGCTCCTGCTCGAGGGCTCGGTAGTTGGTCTCGGGGCTGAAGTACTTCAGCTCCCGGGCCACCTTGGTCTGCTTCGCCTTCTGACGGCCGCGCCCCATGGCATCGACCCCCTCTAACGTGGATGCGGGGCGGCACCGTGCTCACACGTGCGGCCCCGGGGTGCTGAATCGTCTCTTCGTGGGGCAACGGTACATGGTCCCGCGCTATTCCGACCACTCGCGGACGAGCGACACACGTCACGTCGGGCGAACCGGTCGTGATGACCGATAAGTCGGGTTTAGGCTGACGGTACGGTTCGTGTAACGATGCATGATGAGAGTTGGATGAGAGTGATGCGGCATCCGTGACCAAACTGTGTCCCGGAATGCGTCATCTGACCGTTTCGTTCATGCTAGTGAGACAGCCCGCATCACCCGCACCACCGCACCACCGCGCTACCCGCGCACCGCACCAACCGCACCCGACGGGGCGGACCCGGCGCACGCCTCGGCCGCCCGCACGCTTGCCTCAGGAGGCAGCTGATGACCGCTCACCCCGCAGAGTCCGAGGCGCTGCTCACGCCGTCCGAGGTCGCGACGCTCTTCCGGGTCGACCCGAAGACCGTGACCCGCTGGGCGAAGGCCGGGAAGCTCTCCTCGATCCGCACGCTCGGTGGCCACCGCCGCTACCGGGAGTCCGAGGTGCGCGACCTGCTCAACGGCGTGCCTCAGCAGCACGCGTCGGACGACTGAGCTCGTCGACGACACCGAGGCGGGCGCTCCACCCGCCTGCCCTCCTCGCCGCCCCGTGCGGCACCTGACGCCGGCGCCCTGAGGGCGCCGACGTCCCTGTGTCCGGACCGGACACCGCCCGCCCCGCTCCGGCACGAGCCTCCGGGACGAGCGAGACGACAGCGGCCTCTGGGGCGACGACGACGTCGTGACCCGGCCGCCGATCCGCCATGGCCGCAGACTCCGGGGTTCGCTACGGCCGCACACCCCGGGATCCGCCACGGCCGCAGACTCCGGCACGAGCACCGCGACGAGACGCGGCCCGGCGACATCTCCGCACGACGACGACCGCGGCGCCGGTCGTGCGCGCCGCGGTCGTCGTCCGAGCGTGTGGTCAGCCCTTGCGGCGCAGGCCCGCCGCCGCGAGGAGCGCGACGACCGCCACCGCGCCGCCGATCACGGCGCGGGCACGCTTCTGCCGGTGCGGGTCGGCGTCCTTGGTCGTCGCGTCGGACCACAGCCGCTTGGTCCCGTCGACCGCGCTCTTCGCCTGCGCGCGCGGGTCGAGCCGGTCGGCGAGCGCGTCGACGGTCGCGGCGAGCTCGGCCCGCGTGCGTGCGACCTCGCTCTCGGCCTCGACCATGCGCGGCGTGGTGATCGCCGGCTTGTCGTCGTTCGCGTCCTTCTTCGTGGTCTGGTCGCTCACGCGTTCCACCCCGCCTTCACGGCCTCGAGGTCCTCGTGCACGTTCTCGATCGCGCGTTCCGGCGTCGGGGGCGACCCGCGCTTGACCAGCCGGATGCCGATCAGCGCCAGCACGATCGTCACGATCAGCAGGAGCACCGTGACGATGAGCGCCGCGAGCCACGCGTCCATGACGGTCGACAGGCCGAGGATCGCGGTCGCGATCGCCGTGGCCAGCACGTAGAGCGCGAGGATGCCCGCGGCGGCCAGCAGACCGGCGCCGATCCCGAGCTGCTGCGCCTTGGCCTGGATCTCGGCCTTCGCGAGGTCGAGCTCGGCGCGGACCAACCGGGACGTCTGCTCGCTCAGGTCGCTCACGAGCTGACCGATGCTCCGGGGCTCGCCCGTCGGTCCTGCCTGCGTGGTCATGGTGACGCCCTCTCGTCGCTCGTCGCCCGGCGTCCGGTGACCGGGACTCCCAGTGTGCAAGCGCAGGTGGCGGGCCGCATCCGAGCGGCGTCGACGAGCGACCGCGCGGGCGGGTCGTCGACGCCGCGGGGCGGTCAGTCGGACCAGGGGTGGACCTGCTCCTCGGCGGGGTGCGACACCTCGTGCGCGCGGGTCACGCTCATGGCGGGACCCTTCGGCAGCCGCGACCGGGCCCATGCCGCGAGCCCGCCGGCGACGATGATGAGAGCCGCGCCGACCAGGAGTGCTGCGAGCCACAGCTCGACGACGTGCGCGAGGCCGACGACGGCGGCCGTGACGAACAGGGCGAGGCCGAAGAACGTGAGCAGCGCGGCGGCGCCGAAGCCGATCGCGGACGGCCGCACCTGCACGGCACGCGCGCGCACGCTCGCGCTGACGGCGTCGATCTCCGCCTGGATCGCCTCACGGACCCGGTCCTCCGCCTGCCCGATCTTCTCGCGGGCGATGTCGGCGAACGGTTCGGTGAAGCGCTCGAAGAACGGCTTGCGCGGGCGCTCGGGTCCGGTGCTGCTCACGGGTTCCTCCGTCGGCGGGACAGTGCGGTGCGCCTCCCAGCCTAGGCGGGTGCGCGCCGGTCGGCCGGGATCATCGGCCCAGGTCATACCGCCCGGACATGCACGAAGGCCCCCTGGTGATCCAGGGGGCCTTCGTCGCGGTGGCTCCGACCGGCGTCGATCCGGTGACCTTTCGATTTTCAGTCGAACGCTCTACCAACTGAGCTACAGAGCCTCGGAACGAGAACGCCGGTCCGAGGACCGGCGCTTCGAGCGACCCCGACGGGACTTGAACCCGCGACCTCCGCCGTGACAGGGCGGCGCGCTAACCAACTGCGCTACGGGGCCTTGGTGGAACAAGGCCTTGCTGTACTGCTTCACTGCACCTGCTCGTACCCCCAACGGGATTCGAACCCGTGCTACCGCCGTGAAAGGGCGGGGTCCTAGGCCGCTAGACGATGGGGGCGTGTCCCGCCCCTGACGACGAGGCGCCGGATGACCGGAGACGAGCATACGGGAGCGGGGGCCCGAACTCCAAAAGCGGTGTGGTCGCCGGTCGTCGTCGGGCGACCGCAGCGCGGTGAGCAGGCAGGATGGTCCCGTGGTGGAGATGTCGCGCGACGAGTTCGAGGACGCCGTCCGTGACGCGCTCGACGAGATCCCGCCTGAGCTGGCCCGCCTGATCGACAACGTCGTCGTGCTCGTCGAGGACGAGGGGCCGCCGGACGAGCCCGAGCTGCTGGGCCTCTACGAGGGCACGCCGCTCACCGAGCGCGGCGAGTGGTGGGCCGCCGGCTCGCTGCCCGACCGCATCACGATCTACCGCAACCCGACGCTCGCGATCTGCGAGGACCGGGACGAGGTCGTCGAGGAGGTCGCGGTGACCGTCGTGCACGAGGTCGCGCACCACTTCGGCATCGACGACGACCGGCTGCACGAGCTCGGCTGGGGCTGAGCGGCGTCGGCGCCGGCGGCTAGGGTCGGCGCATGGTCGCCGTCGGGATCGTGCTGCTGCCCCAGGACCGCTGGTCACACGCGAAGGAGCGGTGGCTCCGGGCGGAGGAGTGGGGCTTCGACCACGCGTGGACGTACGACCACCTCGCGTGGCGCACGCTCGCCGACGGGCCGTGGTTCGCGACCGTCCCGCTGCTGTCGGCCGCCGCCGCGGTCACGGAGCGGATCCAGCTCGGCACGTTCGTCGCGTCGCCGAACTTCCGGCACCCGGTCCCGTTCGCGAAGGACGTGCTCGGGCTCGACGACGTGTCGGGCGGGCGGTTCCTGCTCGGGATCGGCGCGGGCGGCGAGGGGTTCGACGCGGCCGTCACGGGGGAGCCGTGGTCGCGCGGTGAGCGGACGCGGCGGTACGAGGAGTTCGTCGGGCTGCTGGACCGGCTGCTGACGCAGCCGTCGACCGAGTTCACGGGCGAGTTCTACGAGGCGCACGACGCGCGCATGATCCCCGGCACGATCGCGCAGCCGCGGGTGCCGTTCCTCATGGCCGCGGCGGGGCCGCGCACGATGGCGCTCGCGGCACGGCTCGGGCAGGGGTGGGTGACGTACGGGCCGACGTACGACACCGAGGGTGCCGAGGGCGACCCCGCGGGCGCGCAGGAGCGGTGGTGGAGCGGGCTCGCGGACGTGTCGGCGCAGATGGACGCCGTCGAGGCCGCGCACGGGCGCGACGGGGTCGCCGCACCGCGGCTGCGCCGGTACCTCAGCCTCGACGGCGCGCCCGTGTTCTCGCTGACGTCGCTCGACCTGGCCGTCGAGGGTGTCGAGCGTGCGGCGGCGCTCGGGTTCACCGACGTGATCGTGCACTGGCCGCGGCCCGACGGTGTCTACGCGGGCAGCGAGTCCGTCCTCGAGGCGTTCGCGGCGCGGCTCCCGGAGCTGCAGGCGCTGCCCGTCGCGACCCGCTGACGTCGGTCGCGTCGGACGCCCGTCGCGACCCGCCGACGCCCGTCGCCTCGGTCGCCGCCGCGACGCGCCGACCTCCCCCGCGTGGGGCGTCAGTGCGCCTGGCGGGCCTCCCACGCGCTCGCGACCATGTCGCGCAGCGTGTGCGTCATGCGCCAGCCCAGGTCGCGTGCCGCGAGCTCGCCCGACGCGACGATGCGCGCGGGGTCGCCGGGCCGCCGGGGGGCGACCTCGGGCTCGAACGGGATGCCGGTGACCTCGGCCATCGCGGTCATGATCTGGCGCACCGAGACGCCGTCGCCCGAGCCGAGGTTGTAGACGGGCTCGAGCGGGCTGCCGTCGGCGAGCGCGCGGGCGGCGGCGACGTGCGCGTCGGCGAGGTCGGCGACGTGGATGTAGTCGCGGACGCAGGTGCCGTCGGGCGTGGGGTAGTCGGCGCCGTTGATGCGCGGCGTGCGGCCCGAGGTCAGGGCGTCGAGGACCAGCGGGAACAGGTTGTGCGGGCTGGTGTCGTAGAGGTCAGGGGTGCCGGAGCCGACGACGTTGAAGTACCGCAGGGACGTGTGCCGCAGGCCGGTCGCGACGCCCTGGTCGCGCAGCAGCCACTCGCCGATGAGCTTGGACTCGCCGTAGGGCGACTCTGGGTTGGTCGCGGTCTCCTCGGTGACGAGGTCGACGTCGGGCGTGCCGTAGACGGCGGCGGACGACGAGAACACGATCGCGCCGACGCCCTGCGCCGCCATGGCCTCGAGCAGGTGGGCGGTCCCGGTGACGTTCTGCTCGTAGGTGTGCAGCGGGCGCTGCACGGAGACGCCGGCGTACTTGAACCCGGCGAGGTGCACGACGCCCTGCACGTCGTGGGCCGCGAGCGTGCGGGCGACGAGGTCGGTGTCGAGGATCGAGCCCTCGACGAACGGGACGTCGACCGGGACGAACCTGCGGTGGCCGCTGGACAGGTCGTCGAGGACGACGGGCGGGATGCCCGCGTGCTGGAAGGCCCGCACCACGTGCGCCCCGATGTACCCGGCCCCACCCGTCACCATCCACGTCATGGCGCCTACGCTACCCCACCGTCTGTTGGAGTGTGTTCGATCCTGGTGATATCTGATCGAAAAACTTGTGGCCCGCGGGTGCATCCAGACGGGTCGTTCGACGGGAATACCCGTCGTACTCGTGCATCCGCCCGGTGGCGCCGCGGCGAATGCTCAGTACGCTGACCATTCCGTCGGGGACCGTGCCCACGATCGCCAGCGGCCGCACCGAAGAAACCGGGAGGGCACGTGGAGGAGGGCGACCTTGCCGTCGCCGGCGGGAGCCTGCGCTCGACCGCCGAGCTCGCACTCGCCGTCGAGGACGTCACCGCGCGAGCCGACGCAGCACTGCGGGACCTGCTCGTCGAGCGCGCTGCCCGCGCCGGCCGGCACGCCGTCGAGGCACGCACGCTCTGGGAGGACCTGAGCGGCACGCTCGGGGGCAAGCTGCTGCGCCCCCGGCTCGTCGCCGCCGCGTACCTCGGGCTCGGCGGTCGCGTGTCGTCGGTCGTCGTCCCCGTCGCGGCCGCGCACGAGGCGCTGCACGTCGCGATGCTCGCGCACGACGACGTCCTCGACCACGACGACCGCCGCCGCGGTCGGCTCAACGCGGGCGGCGCCGCCCGGGAGCGCGCGCGCACCGCGGGGCTGCCCGAGCACGTCGCCGACGAGCGCGCGCTCGCCGCCGGCCTGCTCGCGGGCGACCTCGCGCTCACGACCGCGTTCCGCCTGCTCGCGCGCACGCCCGTCCCCGGCGACCTGCGCGAGCACCTCGCCGACCTGCTCGCCGACGGGATCGAGACCGCGGTCGCGGGCGAGCTGCTCGACGTCGTCTCCGAGTCGCTCGCGCCGCGCGACGTCGACGCGCTGCTCGTCGCCGCGCTCAAGACCGCCGAGTACACGTGCCGGTCCCCGCTCGCGTCCGGGGCCGCGCTCGCGGGGGCCGACCTCGACGTGCGGCGGCGGCTCGACGACGTCGGCGTCGCCCTGGGCCTCGCGTTCCAGCTCGCGGACGACGACCTCGGCGTGTTCGGCGACCCGGCCGCGACGGGCAAGTCGACGCTGTCCGACCTGCGCCGCGGCAAGCGCACCGAGCTGCTGCGCCTCGCCTACGCGGGCGCGGGCCGGACCGGCCGCGCGGTGCTCGACCGGTACGTCGGGCAGCCCGACCTCGACGAGCGCGACGCCGAGCTCGTGCGCACCGTCATGGTCGACTCCGGGGCGCTCGCGGCCATGCGCCTGCTCGTCGAGCGCACCGCCGACACCGCCCGCGCGCACGCCGCCCAGCTGCCGCAGCCGCTGGGCGACTACCTCGTCGGTGTGGTCGACGACCTGGCCGGACGGGGACACTGATGACCGTGGACCAGTCCCGCGACACCGCGCGCCCCGACGCGCGCGCCGCCCACGCGCGTTCCGTCCGGCTCTACGACGCCACCGCCGGCCGCACGAGCGCGCTCGTGCTGTCCGCGTACTCGACGTCGTTCGGCATGGGCGCACGGCTGCTGGGGACGCGCGCGCACCGCGACATCGAGGCCGTCTACGCGCTCGTCCGGCTCGCCGACGAGGTCGTCGACACGTTCCAGGGGCCGACCGCGGCCGACGAGCTCGACGAGCTCGAGGCGCAGACGATCCGCGCGCTGCGGACCGGCTACTCGACCAACCTCGTCGTGCACGCCTTCGCGCGGACCGCGCGACGCGTCGGCATCACGACCGCCGAGACCGAGCCGTTCTTCGCCTCGATGCGCGCCGACCTCACCGTCGAGGAGCACGACCGCGAGAGCTTCGACCGGTACGTGTACGGGTCGGCGGAGGTCGTCGGGCTCATGTGCCTGCGGGTGTTCCTCAACGCGGACCGCACCCCGGACTCACCGCTCGTGGAACCCGACGACGAGCAGGTCGCGGGTGCCCGCGCGCTCGGCGCCGCGTTCCAGAAGATCAACTTCCTGCGCGACCTCGGCGTCGACGCGGGCGAGCTCGGCCGGACGTACTTCCCCGGGACCGAGCGCGGGCGGCTGTCGGAGGCGCAGCGCGCCGCCGTGCTGGACGAGATCGCGCACGACGTCGCCGTCGCGCGCGCCGCCCTGCCGCGCCTGCCCGGGCGGTCGCGGTACGCGGTCGCGGCGACGCTCGCGCTGTACGACCGGCTGCTCGACGACCTCGCGGCCCAGCCGGTCGACACGCTGGTGCGGGCGCGGGCCAGCGTGCCGGCGCCGGTGAAGGCGCGGGTCGTCGCGACGGCGGTCGCGCGCGAGTGGTGGGACGTGCGACGCGGAGGTCAGAAGGCGTGACGACGACGGCACCGCGCACCCGTTCGACGGGTGCGCCCGCACCCCGTGCCTCCGGACGCGACGGCGGCCCCGGCGGGCGCGTCGTCGTCGTCGGCGGGGGCATCGGCGGACTCATGACGGCCGCGTTGCTCGCCCGCGGGGGAGCGCACGTCACGTTGCTCGAGCGGCACGACCGCGTCGGCGGCCGCATGGGCACGCTCGAGCTCGACGGGTTCCGGTTCGACACCGGGCCGTCCTGGTACTTCATGCCCGAGGTGTTCGCCCACGCGTTCGCGCTTCTCGGCGAGCGCGTCGAGGACCACCTCGACCTCGTGCGGCTCGACCCGGCGTACCGGCTGTTCACCGAGCCCGAGGTCCCCGGCGGGCCGGCCGGCGGCTTCGACCTGAGCGGTGACCCGGCGACCAACTGGGCCACGTTCGAGGCGCTCGAGCCGGGTGCGGGCGAGGCCGTGCGGCGGTACGCCGAGGAGGCGTCGACGGCGTACCGGACCGCGCTCGACCACTTCCTGTGGACCACGTTCCAGCGGCCCGACCGGTTGCTGTCGGCACCCGTCGTGCGGCGCGCCGGGACCCTCGTCGACCTGCTCACGCACACGCTCGCGGAGAAGATCGAGAAGACCGTCGAGCACCCCGTGCTGCGGCAGGCGCTCGGCTACCACGCGGTGTTCCTCGGGTCGTCGCCGTACCGCGTGCCCGCGCTGTACTCGCTCATGAGCCACCTCGACCTCGTCGACGGCGTGCAGTACCCGCGCGGCGGCATGTACACGGTCATCGAGGCGCTCGAACGGCTCGCCGTGCGCGAGGGCGTCGAGATCCGGACGGGTGCCGACGTCGTCGCGATCGAGGTCGACGACGTGCCCTGGTCCGCCCGGGCCCCGCGGCGCACCGGCGTCGCGCGCGGCGTGCGGCTCGCGGGCGGGGAGCTCGTCGAGGCGGACGTCGTCGTCTCGGGCGCCGACCGGCACCACACCGAGACCGCGCTGCTCGAGCCGCGGCACAGCGACCACCCCGCCGCGTCGTGGGAACGGCACGGGCCCGGCATCTCCGCGCTGCTCGTCATGGCGGGTGTGCGCGGCGCGCTCCCCGAGCTCGCGCACCACTCGCTGTTCTTCACGCGCGACTGGCCGGGCAACTTCGACGACATCCTCGGCTCCGGACGGTCGACCGCGCCCGCCGACCTGCGGGTGCCCGACGTCGCGTCCGTGTACGCGTCGCGCACCACCGCGACCGACCCGTCCGCGGCTCCACCCGGGCACGAGAACCTGTTCCTCCTCGTCCCGTTCCCTGCCGACGCGTCGCTCGGCGACGGCCCGCCCGGCAGCCCCGAGCGCGACGCCGTCGAGCGGTACGCCGACCGGTTCCTCGACCAGGTCGGCGCGTGGGCCGGCGTGCCCGACCTGCGGGGACGCGTCGTGACACGGCACGTCGTCGCCCCGGCCGACTTCGCGCGCGACCTGTCCGCGTGGCGCGGGACCGCGCTCGGCATGGAGCACACGCTCGCGCAGAGCGCGATGTTCCGGCCCGGCGACGCGTCCGCGCGCGTGGCCAACCTGCTGCACGTCGGCGGGGGGACGATCCCCGGCGTCGGGCTGCCGATGTGCCTCATCAGCGCCGAGCTCGTCGCGAAGCGCCTGCTGGGCGAGACGTCGACGCGCCCGCTGCCCGCCCCCCTGCGCCGCGGGTTCCTCGACGCGGCGCGCCCGGCCGGGCTGTGGTCCGGCGTACGGTCGGGCGCATGACGGGACTCGCCTACCTGGGGGCGCTGCTGGTGTCCCTCGGTGGCCTCGCGCTGCTCGACCGGCGGTTCCGCCTCGCGTTCTGGGACGACGCGCGACGCGCCGCGTGGACCGTCGGGATCGGCGTCGGCGCGTTCCTGCTCTGGGACGTCGCCGGGCTGCTGCTCGGCATCTTCGCGCGCGGGGACTCGCCGCACATGACCGGCATCCTGCTCGCGCCGGAGCTGCCGGTCGAGGAGGTCTTCTTCCTCACGCTGCTCTGCTACGTCGCGCTGCTCGCGTGGCGGTGGTTCGACCGGACCGCGTCGCTGCGCGCGGCCGGCGCTCGGGCGCTGCGCGACGCGCAGCGCGGATCGGGGACGCCGGGCGCGACGGGTGGCTCGGGCCGGGACGGGGGCGTCCCGTGACGAACATCGTGCTGAACGTCGCCGTCCTCGTCGTGCTGCTCGCGGTGTCGTGGCCGACGCTGCGACGGCTGCGCGGGTGGCCCGTCGTCTGGACCGTCGTGCACCTGTGCGTGCTGACCGCGGTGTTCGACACGCTCATGATCGCCGCCGACCTGTACGTGTACGACCCCGACAAGATCCTCGGCGTGTACGTCGTCGGGGCACCGCTCGAGGACTTCGCGTACGCGATCGCCGCGGCCGTCGGGATGCCGGTGCTGTGGACGGTGCTGGGTCGACGGCGGCGCACGTCGTCCGCCGGCGACGTGCCGGGCGGGTCGGCCGGCGAGGGGGTCGGGTGAAGGAGGTCCTCGCCGCGTCGCGGCCGTTCTCCTGGATCAACACCGCCTACCCGTTCGCCGCGGGCTACCTCATGGCGACGCAGGGGCGCATCGACGTGACGCTCGTCGTCGGGACGCTGTTCTTCCTCGTGCCGTACAACCTGCTGATGTACGGCGTGAACGACGTGTTCGACTACGCGTCCGACCTGCGCAACCCGCGCAAGGGCGGGATCGAGGGCGGTCTCGTCGCCCCCGAGCGGGCGCGTGCCGTGCACCGGCGGATCCTGTGGGCGAGCGCGCTCTCCGTCGTGCCGTTCGTCGTCTACCTCGTCGCCGTCGGGTCGGTCGTCGCGACGGTCGTGCTCGCGGTCGTGCTGTTCCTCGTCGTCGCCTACTCCGCTCCGGTGCTGCGGTTCAAGGAGCGGCCGTTCCTCGACTCGTTCACGTCTGCGATGCACTTCGTCGGGCCGCTCCTCTACGCGCTCGTGCTCGTGTCCGCCGACCTGTCCGCGCCCACCGTGTGGCCCGTGCTCGTGGCGTTCGTGCTGTGGGGCATGGCGTCGCACGCGTTCGGGGCGGTGCAGGACGTGCGCGCGGACCGCGAGGGCGGGATCTCGTCCGTCGCGACCGTCCTCGGCGCCCACCCGACCGTCGTGCTCGCGACGCTCGCCTACGTCGCCGCCGCGGCTGTGCTGCTCGTCGTGCCGTGGCCCGGCGTGCTCGCCGCCGTGCTGCCGCTGCCGTACGCCGTGTCGACCGCGATGTTCTGGCGCGTCACCGACGACGACTGCGAGCGCGCCAACGCCGGCTGGCGGAGGTTCCTGTGGCTCAACCTCGTCACCGGCTTCCTGGTGACGATGCTGCTCATCGCGATCGCCCGCACCTGACGCGCGGTCGACGACGGCGGGCGGGTCGTGGTCGGCCGTCGCCGTCCGTGGTCGCGGGTCGAGCCCGGTCGCGCGTGGCGTCAGGCCGTCGTCAGCGGGCCCGACTCCGGCAGCTCCGCGTCCGCGTCGAAGGCCGGGGCCAGCAGCTGCGTGACCGTCGCCCACCCGCGCGCGAGCATTCCCGCGTCGGTGTCGGGCTCGCGCGTGATCTCGACGTCCGAGTAGGTCAGCTGCAGGTGGCCGTGCTCGAGCTCGTGGATCCGCGCCTGCACCGCGCCGAACGACGCGAGCGGCGCCTTGCGCAGCCCGCGCACCTGCTCGACCGGCAGGTCCGGGACGTTGAGGTTGAGGACGCGGTCGCCCGGGCAGTGCGCGACCACCCAGTCGAGCACCGGCCGAGCGAACGCGCCCGCCGTCTCCCAGTGCCGCGGCTCGTGGTAGGCGATCGACACCGCGAGTCCCTTGATGCCATGGGTGGCGCCCGACAACGCGGCGCCGACGGTGCCCGAGTGCAGCACCGCGTGCCCGGTGTTGGCTCCCCGGTTCACGCCCGACAGGACCACGTCCGGCTTCGGCCCGAACCCGCCGTACGCCGCGACGAACGCGATCAGCCCCGGCGCGGCGCGCACCGCGAATGACGGGATCCCCTCCGGCAGGCCCGGCGACGGCTTCGACGCGACGATGAGCCGCCCGTCCTGCTCCGCGCCGAGCAGCGACGCGCTCGCGCCCGACGACTCCCGCGCGGGCGCCGCGACCACCACGTCGTGCCCCGCGTCCGCCGCCATGACCGCGAGCGTCGTGAGCCCGGGGGAGTCGATCCCGTCGTCGTTCGTCACCAGCACCCGCATGGGCCACCTCTCGTCGGTCCGGTCGTCCCGCCGCCACGGTCGACCGCGCGCTCGTCTCGTCGGCTCGCCGACCGCGTCGCCTCGTCGGCCCCCGCCGTCCGTCAATCGGACCCGACCCGACGCCGACCCGCCACCCGACCCGACGCCGACCCGCACCCGACCCGACGGAGATCCGACGCCGGCCGCGACCCGACCCGAGGACGCGACCGCGGAGTGCGGCTGTCTTCTCCGCTCCGCGGCGGTGCGGTCGGGGACGTCCCTGGCGGGCGGGACGGGCGACGTCGCGCGCGACCCGCGACCGGCGACCGGCGACGAACACAACGTTGCGGGCGGTTGCGGGCCGGTACACCGACGCGATGTTGTGCTCGGCAGGTTCGCTCGGACCCGGTGCGGTGACGCGCCTCAGGGCGACTCGTCGGCCGGGCGCACGACGACGCGGCGGGCGAAGCGCTCGATCTGCTCGCGGCGGCCGGTGCCCAGGCCGCGACGCGTCACGTTGAGGGCGCCCGCCGCGGCGCCCAGCCGGACCGCCTCCGCGAGGGCCAGGCCGCGACCGAGCCCCACGGCGATGCCCGCCGTCATCGAGTCGCCCGCGCCGCGGTGGTCGACCACGGTGATCGGCGGCGGCGACACCTCGCGCACCTCCTTGGCGGTGACGATCAGCACCGGCTCGCCCGCGCGCGACACGACGACGGCCTCGAGCCCGCGGTCGACGAGTCGTCGGGCGCCGTCGCGCAGGTCGTCGAGGCTGTCGGAATCGGCGAAGCCGCCCTCGAGGAGCTCCTCGTGGCTGATCTTGAGCACCGCGCCCCCGGCATCCGCGAACGCGGCCGCGGCCCGTCCCGACAGGTCGGCGACGACCGTCTGCCCGGCGGCGCGCAGGTCGCCCGCGAGGCGCCCGACGACGGCAGCGGGGAGGATCCGCGGCGGGTCCGCACCCGTGAGGACGGTGATGTCGGCGTCCATCGCCTCGACGAGGACCGTCCCGTAGAGGTCGTCGAGCTCGTGCCGGTCGAGCGGGTGCGGCGGTGTCTCGGCGATCTCCCGACGGTCGCCGTCGCGGCGGTCGTGCACGTAGGCGCCGTTCCCGCCGGCGTACGCGGTCGGCCGGACGCGCAGCCGCTCGACCTCCGCGAGGTGCGCGAGCACCGTGCCCGTCTCGCCGCCGAACGGTCCGCAGACGACGACCTCCGCACCGAGCGAGACCGCCATGCGACCGACCCACAGCCCCTGTCCGCCGGCGTGCACGTGGACCTCGGGGTGCGACTCCTCGCTGGTCGGCGGCTCGATCGTCACCGTGAGCAGCGGGGTCGGTGCGAGCACGCACACGCGCGGCCCTGCGGACGGGGCCGCGGTCCGGTCGTGCGCTGCTGGCATGCGTCGAGTGTGGTGGCGCGCAGGACGCGACGCCAGACCCGTGGGCGGTCCGAGGTCAGGCCTTGTCGGGCGCGCGCCCCCGGACCTCGTCGGCGGCGAAGCGGACGTGCGACGCGGCGAGCTTCGCGCGGGCCGCCGCCCCGAGGTCGACGCCGAGGACGTCCGCCAGGCAGACGAGGTAGATGAGCACGTCCGCCATCTCCTCACCCGCGCGGGCCTTGCGCTCCGGCACCGCGAACGTCGCGACGGCGTCGTCGGCGCGGACCCACTGGAAGAGCTCGGCGAGCTCGCCGACCTCACCGACGAGCGCGAGGATCACGGACTTCGGGTCGTGGAACTGCTGCCAGTCCCGCTCCGCCGAGAACTCCCGGACCAGGCGGGTGAGCTCGGCGATCTCGCGTTCGTCCGTCGTCACGGCGCCAGCCTGGCACGCCCGTCGAGAGCGGGGGAGGGGCAGCCCGTCACGCCGGCGGTGTGAACTGGCTCGCGGTGAACACCGCACCCTGTGGGTCGCGCACGGTCACCGTCCGGGTCCAGTCGGAGTCGTCGGTACCCAGGAGCGTGCCGCCGTGCCGCTCGGCGAGCGCGGCGGTCGCGTCACGGTCGGCGACGGCGAACGTCACGTGCCAGTGCGGCGGCTCGTCCGGTGCCGACGGGACGAGCCAGCCGATCGCGTCGGCGAACCCCGGCGGTGCGGAGACGGAGTCCTGTCGCTCGTGGATGCCGGGGTCGACGGTCGCGGCGAGGTGGTCGCCGTAGCCGGGCACGCGGATCATCGTCCCGAAGCCGAGGTCGCTGAGCTCCCACCCGAACGCGTGCACGTACAGGTCACGCGCGGACGCGGGGTCCGGCGTGTGCAGGTCGCTGAAGTTCCACGTCCCCGGAGCGTTGGTGATCTGCGCCCCCAGCCGGCGACGGGCATGCCACAGCCGAAGTCCCGCGCCCTGCGCGTCGGTGAACGCAGCCCACGTGCCGCCCTCGCCCGCGAGGGTGGGACCGGTCGTGACCGTGCCGCCGGCGGCCTCGATCCGCGCGAGCGCCGCCTGGACGTCGTCGACCGCGACGTACGTCTGCCACGACGGGTCGCTCGCGGGGGTGCCGGTCGGCGCGGCCGGGCCACCGATGCCCGCGGCGTCCTTCCCGTCGACCTGCGCGATGACGTACCGGACCGGGGCGCCCGGCGGCGTCGCGTCGTGGAAGGTCCAGCCGAGGACCGCTCCGTAGAACCGGGTGGCGGCCTCGACGTCGTCCTGCTCGACGTCCACCCACGACGTCACGCCGGCTGGATAGGTGCGCTGCACGATCGTCCCCTCACGTCCGTCCGTCGTCGGTCGCGCCCCGCGCGGGTCGTCCGCGAGCGGTCCTCGGCCGTGCCGCGCGGTGCGCGGAGCCGACGTTACGGCCGAGCACCCACACGAACGAGTGGCTCGGGTCTCACTCCTTCGGGTGATCCCTTCGCCCGGTCGGCCGACCCGAGCAACCGTTTGCCTCAGGATCGGTGACACGTGTCCGTGGGAGCGGTCTCAGGGCCTGTGACCAGCGTCAACGCACGGAAGACAGGTGGCTGACCTGCGGGCCCGCACCCCTGCGCAGCGGAGGGCAGGGCGACGCCGGCATGGGCGCGACATCGTTGACCGCCCTTCCGGGCCGTCGCTACTGTCGCAAGTGAACCATTAGTGAGTGATCTTTACAAATCGCCCGGTTCCACCCTTCCCCCAGGAGGCCACATGCGTCCCCGGTTCCACCGACCCTCACGCCGCCGACGGGCGCTCGCCGTGACGGCGATCGCCGCCGTCACCGGCGTCGTCGCCGCGCTCGTCGCCGCAAGCCTGCCCACCGCCGCCACCGCCGCCGGCTCGCTCACCGCCACGTTCACCGCGACCAGCGACTGGGGCAGCGGTCACGAGGTGTCCGTGAAGGTCAACAACGGCACCACCGCGACGATCCCGACGTGGACCCTCGAGTTCGACCTGCCCAGCGGCGTGCAGATCACGAGCTTGTGGGACGCCGACGTGACCCGCACCGGCAACCACTACCGCGTCACCGGCAAGAGCTGGGCCGGCGCGCTGGCACCGGGCGCCACCCAGTCGTGGGGCTACATCGCCTCCGGCGCGTTCAAGGCGCCGACCGGCTGCACCGTCAACGGCGGGTCGTGTACCGGCGGGCCTGGGCCGTCGCCGACCAGCCCGACGCCCACCCCCACGACCCCGAAGCCGACGCCCACCACGCCGACGCCGACCCCGACCGACCCCGGCACGCCGTCGGGCCAGAAGGTCGTCGGCTACTTCGCCGAGTGGGGCGTCTACGGCCGCAACTACCACGTGAAGAACATCGACACGAGCGGCTCCGCGTCGAAGCTGACGCACATCCTCTACGCGTTCGGGAACACCACGGGCGGCCGCTGCACCATCGGCGACTCCTACGCCGACTACGACAAGGCCTACACGGCGGCCGACAGCGTCGACGGCGTCGCCGACACGTGGGACCAGCCGTTGCGCGGCAGCTTCAACCAGCTGCGTGAGCTCAAGAAGAAGTACCCGCACCTCAAGGTCATCTGGTCGTTCGGCGGCTGGACCTGGTCCGGCGGCTTCACGCAGGCCGCCCAGAACCCGGCCGCCTTCGCCGAGTCGTGCTACAACCTCGTCGAGGACCCGCGCTGGGCCGACGTGTTCGACGGCATCGACGTCGACTGGGAGTACCCGAACGCGTGCGGTCTGACCTGCGACAGCAGCGGCCCGCAGGCCTTCAACAACGTGGTGACCGCGCTGCGGAACAAGTTCGGTTCCAAGGCGCTCGTCACCGCCGCGATCACCGCGGACGGCAGCAACGGCGGCAAGATCGACGCCACCGACTACGCCACCGCGGCGCAGAAGCTCGACTGGATCATGCCCATGACGTACGACTACTTCGGCGCGTTCAACCCGCAGGGCCCGACCGCCCCGCACTCGCCGCTGACGTCGTACCCGGGCATCCCGCAGGCCGGCTTCAACTCCGCCGACGCGGTCGCGAAGCTCAAGGCGAAGGGCGTCCCGTCGAGCAAGATCCTGCTCGGCATCGGCTTCTACGGCCGCGGCTGGAACGGTGTCACGCAGACCGCCCCCGGCGGCTCCGCGACCGGCCCCGCCCCCGGCACGTACGAGCAGGGCATCGAGGACTACAAGGTCCTCAAGAACCGCTGCCCGGCCACCGGCACCGTCGGCGGGACGGCGTACGCCAAGTGCGGCAGCGAGTGGTGGAGCTACGACACCCCGTCGACCATCAACGGGAAGATGTCGTGGGCCAAGAGCCAGGGCCTCGGCGGCGCCTTCTTCTGGGAGCTGTCGGGTGACACCACGAACGGCGAGCTCATCACGGCCATCAACAACGGCCTGAAGTAGCGCGCGCCGGCGCGGCGACGCGGCCCCGGACCCCTCCACTCTCCTCGGGTCCGGGGCCTCGTCGTGTCCGCCGACCGGCGTGTGCCGATGGGTTGCGGAGCGCCCCGCCGACGGTCGACCGCTGACGTCAGCCTGGACCGCTGGATCCGCCTCAGGGTCACCCGGGCTCGCGACTCCTCGGGCTCAGCAGTCGTCGGGCTTCGGGATGTCGGTGCAGAGGTCGTCGACCAGTCGCGATCTGCGCTCGACGACCTCGAAGGGTGCGCTCGTCGTCGACGTCTGCGCCGTGCCCGTCACCGGGTACCAGGTGTCGTCGCCCGCGATCCGGTAGCGGCCCGACCACTCGGTCGTCAGCGTCACCTGGTAGCTGCCGGTCGTCTCGTAGACGCGGAACGTGTCGTGATCGGGGTAGGCGTGCCCCGCCGACCGGGTCCACAGGTCGGTGCCGTCGCCGAAGTCGTAGTGGAACCGCTCCGGGCGCGCGATCACCTCGACGTCGTACCCGGCGAGGTCCGTCTGGAACGCCTGCTCGACGCGCTCGGTCCGGACGATCGTCTCCTTGTTGACCAGCACCCACCCCCGATCCGGCTGCAGGATCAGCACGGGCGGTGCCAACGGCAGCCGCCGAAAGTCCTCGACGGTGAACGCGGGCCGGAGGTCACCGCATCCACCGGCATCAATCTGCTGCCAAGGGCTCCAGCCCACCGGACCGATGGGGATCCGGCGCCAGAGAGGCAGCTGGTATGCCTCGCCACCACAGTCGACGATCAGGGCTTCGTCGATCCCGGTTGGGCACGAACCGTCTTCACCGCCTTTCACCCACCTGCCCGCGGCCTCGCGACAGGCGGCCGCTCGCTGATACTCCGGGTGTCGGCCCGGTTGAGCAGCCGCAACGCCTCTGGCTCGCGCAGCGGCAGCAACCGCACGTTGACTCGCGAGGTCGATGGCTTCACGGGAGCCGGACGTGCCGCCGTGGTGCCGGAAGTCCCGGCCTGGCTCCGAGATTGCAGTGCTTGCAAGGATCGTGGCCGCCGAGAGTGCAACGGCGACGACGCCGAGTCGCTCGATCATGACGGCGTGAGGCTGCCGGGCTCCATGACGTCGACCGCGTCCACTTGCCAGCCGTCGGTCCAGCTGAGCGCAAAGTAGAGGTCGGACTTGCTCTCCGGATCCTGAACGACGACCTCACCGGTTGCCGAGCGACGCGTCGACGCGTGCTGCTTCACCCGCAAGGTCGCGGTGTACCACTCGGATGGAGAGATCTCGACGCCGTCGGCGTACTCGATGACCGTCCCTCCGCCCTCCTCGGTCTCGCCAGCGGCGTGGCTCTGGTTGATGTCACTGATCGCCGAACGACAGAAGCCGCAGGCGTCGCTCGACAGGCGGTCGAGCTCACCCGTGTCGCCCGTGGCATAGGCGTAGTCGTACACGCCGACGAAGTACTCAGCTGCTGCCGCAGCGCCGTCCGCGCTCGGGGTATCCATCGCGGGATCGCGGTCGGGGGGCGCGTCCAGGCCGGGCGGCGCCGTCGGGCTGGAGGTCGCGGCCGATGAACCCGTCGGACTTGACGTGGTCGAGCCGTCATCCGACGGGTTGCCCGTCGTGCATGAGGTGATGGACGGGACAGCGGCCAGAAGTGCGATGGCGAACGCCCCCTGCGCGGTTCGTCGTCGAAGCATGGGCGCGAAACTACCGAAACCGGACAGGTGGCGGTGGGCTCGGCTCGAATCTGTGGACAAGCTATCGCCGCGTCAGGGGAGCGGGCCGGGACCTCGAAGGTACGGGCGGCGGCCCGAGCGCGCAGCGATCGGGCATGTCGGCGGCCGGGCGTAGCGTCCGGCGCATGGCCATCGCCCGATACCCCGGTCTCGTCATCGACTGCCCCGACCCGCCGGCGCTCGCGCGGTTCTACGGGGAGCTCCTCGGATGGGAGGTGTCCGGCGACGAGGGCTGGGCGGAGATCCGCGAGGGGAGCGACCAGTGCATCTCGTTCCAGCGGGTCGACCCGTACACGCCGCCGCAGTGGCCTGGTCAGGAGGTGCCGCAGCAGATGCATCTCGACGTGATGGTGCAGGACCTCGACGCCGCCGAGCCGCAGGTGCTGGCGCTCGGCGCGACGAAGGCCGAGCACCAGCCGGGGGAGACGTTCCGCGTGTTCCTCGACCCCGCGGGCCATCCGTTCTGCCTCTGCGTGAGCTGACGCGACGTCCTCCGGCGCTGCGTCGCTCCCGGCGAGGCTGACGCAGCGCTTCGACGCGCCGTCGACGCGCCGCCTGGGCCGCTCCGAAACGCTCCGGTTCCTCCACCGATGAAGGAACCGGAGCGTGTGAATCGTTTTGTACCCGGTCGGATCCGTCTCGCTCCGTGCCAGAGTGTCCGCGTCCTGCCGTGTTAGCGCTAACACACGGCCGGGCGTGAGCCCTCACACCCGCACCTGGAGACGGCCATGAGCGACGACGACGTCGACTTTCGTGAGCGAAGCGGTTCGACCCGGAGAGCAGCACCCCGACGACGGCGAGGCTGGGCAGGCGCGCTTGTGCTGACCCTGGCGGTCACGGCCGCACTCGCGGCCACGGCATCGCAGCCGGCGGAGGCCGCGTCGATCGACACCAACGCGTCGTACGTGCTGGTCAACCGCAGCAGCGGCAAGGCGCTCGACGTCTACAACCTGGCGACGACCGACGGCGCGAAGATCGTGCAGTGGTCGCGCAACGACGGCGCGCAGCAGCAGTGGCAGTTCGTCGACTCCGGCGGCGGCTACTACCGCCTCAAGTCGAAGCTGTCCGGCAAGGTCCTCGACATCAACGCCCGGTCGACCGCGGACGGTGCCGCCGTCATCCAGTGGTCCGACGCGAACTCCACGAACCAGCAGTTCAGCGTCCAGGACATCGACGGGTACATCCAGCTCATCGCCCGGCACAGCGGCAAGGCCGTCGAGGTGCAGGGTGCGTCGACGGCGGACGGCGCAGCTGTCGTGCAGTACGCCGACTGGAATGGTGCCAACCAGCAGTGGCAGCTCGTCCGCGTCGGCGGCACGGACCCGAACCCCACGCCGACCGGGACGTTCACCAACCCCGTCGTCTGGCAGGACTTCGCCGACGGCGACATCATCCGCGTCGGCGACGCCTACTACTACTCCGCGTCGACCATGCACTACTCGCCGGGTGCACCGATCCTGCGCTCGTACGACCTCGTCAACTGGGAGTACGCCGGCCACTCGGTCCCGCGGCTCGACTTCGACGACAGCGGGTACGACCTCAACGGCGGGCGGAAGTACGTCAAGGGCATCTGGGCGTCGGCGCTGACCTACCGCAAGAGCAACAGCACCTACTACTGGCTGGGCTGCACGGAGTTCAACCGCACGTACGTGTACACGGCGCCCGCGGTCGACGCGACGTGGACCAAGAAGGCGCGCATCAACGGCTGCTACTACGACGCGGGCCTGCTGGTCGACGACAACGACACGATGTACGTCGCGTACGGCAACGGCACGATCAGCGTCGCGCAGCTCAACGCCGACGGCACCGCGCAGGTGCGCGCGCAGCAGGTGTTCCAGACGCCGTCGAGCGTCGGGACCCTCGAGGGCGCCCGCTTCTACAAGCGCAACGGCTACTACTACATCTGGCTGACGCGGCCGGCGAACGGGCAGTACGTGCTGCGGTCGTCGTCGCCGTTCGGACCGTACGAGATGCGTCAGGTGCTGCTCGACCTGCCGGGCCCGATCTCGGGCGGGGGAGTGCCGCACCAGGGTGGCATCGTCCAGACGCAGGCGGGCGACTGGTGGTACATGGCGTTCACCGACGCGTACCCGGGCGGTCGCGTCCCGACGCTCGCCCCGCTGACGTGGAGCGCTGACGGCTGGCCGTCGGTGCAGACGGTCAACGGCCGGTGGGGCCAGACGTACGACAAGCCGCGGATCTCGACGACCAAGACGGTCGCGTCGATGATCGGCCGCGACACGTTCACGGGCCCGACGCTCGGGCACCGGTGGGAGTGGAACCACAACCCCGACACCAGCCGGTTCAGCGTGAACAACGGCCTGCGGCTCCAGACGGCCACCGTCACGAACGACCTGTACAACGCGCGCAACACGCTGACGCACCGCATCCAGGGGCCGACGTCGACGGCGACCGTCGAGCTCGACTACTCGTCGATGGCCGACGGCGACCGGTCGGGCCTGGCGATGCTGCGGCAGTCGTCGGCCTGGATCGGCGTGGTCAAGAACAACGGCCAGACGCGCGTCGTGATGACCGACGGGCTCACGATGAACAGCTCGTGGGCGACCACCGGAACCGGCGTCGAACGCGCGGGCGCCAACGTCAGCGGGGGTCGGATCTGGCTGCGCGCGAAGGCCGACATCCGCCCCGGCTCCGGCCGCACGGCGACGTTCTCCTACAGCACCGACGGGACCAACTTCGTCCCGCTCGGGCCCTCGTTCACCCTGAACAACTCCTGGGAGTTCTTCATGGGTTACCGGTTCGGGATCTTCAACTACGCCACCCGAGCCCTCGGCGGAGCCGTCACGGTCCGCAGCTTCGACCTCACGACGCCCTGACGAGGCGACCCCACCACGACGGCGCGCCGGTGCGCCGTCCCGGCAGAGAGCGAGTGACGATGCACACGAACCACCAGACCCGACGCCACGGGTGGCGTCCACGGGTCGCGGCGCTGGCGGCCACGGCCGGCCTGGTGCTCACGACGTTCGCCGCGGTGGCGAGCCCGGCGCAGGCCGCGTCGACGCTCGGCGCGTCGGCGGCGGAGAAGGGCCGGTACTACGGCACCGCCATCGCGGCGGGGCGGATGAGCGACAGCACGTACATCAACATCGCGAACCGCGAGTTCAACATGATCACCGCCGAGAACGAGATGAAGATGGACGCGACGGAGCCGTCGCAGGGCCGCTTCAACTTCAGCAACGGCGACCGCATCGTCAACTGGGCGCTCAGCAACGGCAAGCGCGTCCGCGGGCACACGCTCGCGTGGCACGCGCAGCAGCCCGGGTGGATGCAGAACATGTCGGGCTCGGCGCTGCGCAGCGCGCTCATCAACCACGTCACGCAGGTCGCGTCGTACTACCGCGGCAAGATCTACGCCTGGGACGTCGTCAACGAGGCGTTCGCCGACGACGGGCGTGGCAGCCGTCGTGACTCGAACCTGCAGCGCACCGGCAACGACTGGATCGAGGCCGCGTTCCGTGCCGCCCGCTCCGCCGACCCCGGCGCGAAGCTCTGCTACAACGACTACAACACCGACGGCATCAACGCGAAGTCGACCGCCGTCTACAACATGGTCCGCGACTTCAAGTCGCGGGGCGTGCCGATCGACTGCGTCGGCTTCCAGGCGCACCTCGGCACCAGCATGCCGAGCGACTTCCAGGCGAACCTGCAGCGCTTCTCCGACCTCGGCGTCGAGGTGCAGCTCACCGAGCTCGACATCCAGCAGGGCAGCAACCAGGCGAACGCGTACGCCCAGGTGACGAACGCGTGCCTCGCGGTCGCGCGCTGCACGGGCATCACCGTCTGGGGCGTCCGCGACTCCGACTCGTGGCGCACCGGCGCCAACCCGCTGCTGTTCGACGCGTCGGGCAACAAGAAGGCGGCGTACACCTCGGTGCTGAACGCCCTGAACGCGGGCACGAGCAACCCCGGTGGCAGCGGCTCGATCGAGGCCGGCGCCTGGTACGTGCTGATCAACCGCAACAGCGGCAAGGCGCTCGACGTCTACAACCTGGCGACCAACGACGGCGCCCGGATCACGCAGTGGGCCCGCAACGACGGCAACCAGCAGCAGTGGCAGTTCCAGCTCAACAGCGAGGGCTACTACGAGGTGAAGTCGCGGCTGTCGGGCAAGAACCTCGACGTGTCCGGCAAGTCGACCGCCGACGGCGGCGCGATCGTCCAGTGGACCGACAACAACGGCGCCAACCAGCAGTGGCGGGTCACGATCAGCAACGGCTACGCGACCCTGATCAGCCGCAACAGCGGCAAGGCCCTCGAGGTGCAGGGCGCCTCGACGGCCGACGGCGCCAACATCGTCCAGTACACGAGCTGGAACGGTGCCAACCAGCAGTGGCAGCTCGTCCGCGTCGGCTGACCGACACCTCGCACCGGGGTGGGGTGCCGACCTGGCACCCCACCCCCGAGACCCCCGAAGGAGTGGGACACATGAGAACGACCCCAGGAACGCTCGCCGTGAGCGGGCGACGACGCCTGCAGGCGGGCTTCGTCGTGCTGAGCCTCGCGGCCGCCGGCCTGGTCGCCGCGGTGACGGCGTCCCCGCCGGCGCACGCCGCGTCCATCGACACCAACGCGTCGTACGTGCTGGTCAACCGCAGCAGCGGCAAGGCGCTCGACGTCTACAACCTCGCGACGACCGACGGCGCGAAGATCGTGCAGTGGGCGCGCAACGACGGCTCCCAGCAGCAGTGGCAGTTCGTCGACTCCGGCGGCGGCTACTACCGCCTGAAGTCGAAGCTGTCGGGCAAGGTGCTCGACATCACCGGCCGCTCGACGGCTGACGGTGCCGCCGTCATCCAGTGGTCCGACGCCAACTCCACGAACCAGCAGTTCAGCATCCAGGACATCGACGGGTACATCCAGCTCATCGCCCGGCACAGCGGCAAGGCCGTCGAGGTGCAGGGTGCGTCCGGCTCCGACGGTGCCGCCGTCGTCCAGTACTCCGACTGGAACGGCGCCAACCAGCAGTGGCAGCTCGTGCGCCTCGGCGGTGGCACGAACCCGACCACGCCGCCGCCCACCGGTCAGTGCTCGCTACCGTCGACCTACCGCTGGTCGTCGACGGGTGCGCTGGCGCAGCCGCGGTCAGGCTGGGCCTCGCTGAAGGACTTCACAACCGCGCCGTACAACGGCCAGCACCTCGTCTACGCGACGACGCACGACTTCGGCACCTCGTGGGGCTCGATGAACTTCGGGCTCGTCTCGAACTTCTCCCAGCTCGGTTCGGCGTCGCAGAACGCCATGTCGTCCGGGACGGTCGCGCCCTCGCTGTTCTACTTCGCGCCCAAGAACATCTGGGTGCTCGCCTACCAGTGGGGCGGCCCCGCGTTCTCCTACCGGACCTCGAGCAACCCCACGAACCCCAACGGCTGGTCCGCGCCGCAGACCCTCTTCTCCGGCTCCATCACCGGCTCCGGTACCGGCCCGATCGACCAGACGATCATCGGTGACAGCCAGAACATGTACCTGTTCTTCGCCGGCGACAACGGCAAGATCTACCGCGCCAGCATGCCGATCGGGAACTTCCCCGGATCGTTCGGGTCCACCTCGACCGTCGTCATGAGCGACACCACGAACAACCTGTTCGAGGCGCCGCAGGTGTACAAGGTCAAGGACCAGAACCTCTACCTGATGATCGTCGAGGCCATCGGCGCCAACGGCCGGTACTTCCGCTCGTTCACCGCCACCAGCCTCAACGGCACGTGGACCCCACAGGCCGCCACCGAGAGCCGTCCCTTCGCCGGCAAGGCCAACAGCGGCGCCACGTGGACCAACGACATCAGCCACGGTGAGCTGATCCGCACCTCGGCGGACCAGACCAACACCATCGACCCCTGCAACCTGCAGTTGCTCTACCAGGGCCGCTCGCCGTCGTCCGGTGGCGACTACGGCCTGCTGCCGTACCGGCCCGGCCTGCTGACGCTGCAGCGCTGACGGTCGCACCACCGCGTCGCCTCCGGGGTCGCTGAGGGGCACGGACGCATCACCCGGGTGACGCGGAACGGAGAGGGCGGGCTCCCTGTGGGGATCCCGCCCTCTCTGGTCGGTCGCTCGCGCGTCCGTCCGGCTGGCGCGCAGCGCACCACCGGCGAGCGGACGGCCCGGCGCCTCGGCGTGCCGGTAGGCTGACCACCGCGTCGGCACGCTCCGGGCTGCCGACGACGCACGGGCTCACCGAGCCCGAGCGCCTGTAGCTCAGGGGATAGAGCACCGCTCTCCTAAAGCGGGTGTCGGCAGTTCGAATCTGCCCAGGCGCACACCGAGAGAGCGAGGATCTGCGCTCACTGCTGCGAGCGGCGGCTGCCGGGCCGAACGGCTGATCACGCGCGACGTTGTTGCGACGCACCCGTCGATCCGGTAGCACGGAGCCGTGAGTTTTCTGGACCGGCTACGCCGGCGCAACACGACCCCTGTCCCGCGTCCCGCCGACGGCGTCCCCGCGGACGAGGAGGTCACAGAGGCGGACCTCGTCGAGATCGCCGAGCAAGCAGTCCTCCCCGGGTTCCTCACGCGGTCCGAAGCGGTCGAACGCCTACGGGAGGCGTTCGAGCTCGACGATGCGGATCCGACGCCCGGGAGGATCGTCGAGCTGGTGTGGTCGCGCCGGTCAGCCGAGCAGGCGACGTGGGAGGGACGTTCCGACTTCGACAGGCTTGACGCGGCATTCCGGCGCCTCGAGTCGGAAGGCTTCGTCGCTCGCATGAACTTCACCTGCTGCACCACGTGCGGGACGGACGAGATCGACGACGAGCGCACTCCGCTCGACACGGCCACGGGCTACCCCTACCGGGAGACGATGTACACGTTCTTCCACCAGCAGGACGCCGACCGTTTGGTGGACGAGCAGGCGACGCTCTTCCTCGCCTACAGCTCGTGGCGGCCGGCACCCGACACCGATCCGGATCTCCTCGCCGCCGCGCGTGCGGGGGACGAGGCCGCTCGCGCGGCGGTCGTCGCACACACCGACGTACAGGTCGGGCACAAGGTCGTGGATGCTCTGAAGAGCGAAGGGCTCGACGTGACCTGGGACGGCAGCCACGAGACGAGGATCGCGATCGCGATCTCCGACTGGCGCAAGCCACTGCCGGTCTGACCCGCGCCGGGCGCGCCTACCGCGTCGTCGGTGCGGCGCGTCCGGCGGTGGGGGCCAGTGGATCCGGCGGTGATAGCCGATGGTGGGGGGGCGGTGAGCTCGAGGACGTGGCGGGACGCAGAGCCTAGGCCGCGGACGGCCTGGGATCATGGCCCGACGCAGCGGCAGTCGGGGAGGGTGACCCGAGGGAGTGGCCGCCCTGACTAGGAACCGGCGACGAGGCGCTCGTCCAGCGTGTCGGTGCGTAGCGCGTCCATCAGGAGGCCGAAGGATGCGGCGTCGGGGACCAGGGTGGGGGAGCCGGCGGTGGTGACGACCGTCGTCGGGACCGGCACCACCCGCACCTCTTCGGGGCCGAGGTGGCGGACGCTCGTGAGAAGACCGACCAGCTCGGATCGGTCGAAGCTCTCGTCGACGGCGACGGAGCCGGAGATGATGCCGAGCAGCCGCAGCCACGTGGCCGGGTTGCGCCGGACGTCGTCGTCCCCCAGGCGGTCGAGGATCGCGCGAAGCCACACCGCCGAGCGTTCCGCCCGCGAGGTGTCGTCGAGGCCGTCCCCGCGCACCCAGACGAGGGCCTCCTCGCCCGCGAGCCGGTGACGGCCGGCGGGGAACGTCTGACCCCCGTCGACCACCAGCCTGCTGTCCAGGTCGATCTCCACGCCGCCGAGCCCGTCGGTCACCCGGGCGAACGTCTCGGAGTCGGTCAACGCGACGTGGTCGAGGCGCACGTTGGTCAGCCGCTCGACCGTCTGCACCGCGCCTGTCGGGCCGCCCTGCGCGAAGGCGGAGCGCAGCGTCCCCGGTCCCGAGCCGGGCACGTCGACGGAGAGGTCGGGGGGCATCGCGATGACGTTCACGCTGGACCGGTCGGCGGAGACGTGCGCAAGCATGACGATGTCGGTCTGGGCGGCCGCGGCGGCCCAGTCCTGGCCGCCCTCGGTGCGGACGTCGTTCGTCGAGCCGAGGATGAGGATGGTGACGGGGGCGGGGCCGCCGGCCTCGGCCGGCGGGAGAGGCGCGGGTCGGTCCGTCAGCGCGACAGGGTCAGGGAAGCGCTCGAGCCGGTTGTCGAGTGTGCCGGCGACGACGAGTGCCCCGCCCGTGGCGACCATGATCAGCAGGACCAACGATCCGACGACGGCGAGCGCGATGTTCCGGCCGCGGTGGCTGGGCGGGGGAGTCCGGGGCACCTCTGGCGGGGGCGGGCTCGGCTCGTCGGGAGGTGTGAGCACCGTCCACGCGATGCCGTCTACCGCGGCGCGGACCTTGGCGAACGACTTCTCGTAGCCCCGTCGGCCGGTCTCACCGGGGTCGGGGACGTCGTCGTCCTCAGCCACCGGCGGGGCGGTGCCCACGCGGTGCACCGGTGCGAGCTGGGCCAGCGCGGACAAGCGCGCCGCGACATCTCCCTCGGGCAGGGCCGAGGGGCCGAGGGACGTAGCAACCCGGGCCAGCTCGCACAGCGTGAAGGTCCGGCGGACCGCCGCGGGGACCTTGCGGACGACGGCCGACCGCTCGTGCCGGGTGGCGGTGAGGACGAGGTCGGCCGACGCGACCATCGTCGCGTCGACCTCGTGCGGGTGAGGGGCGTCGACGGCGAGGCCTTCGCTCTCGAGGAGCTCGGTGAGGTGTGCGGGGACCGGTTCGTCGGCGGCGACGTCGATCCCGGCGCTCGTCACCGTCACGGCGCTGTTCTCCCCGAGCCGGGCGCGCAGGAGCCGCTCGGCCGCGAGCGAGGGTCCCACGTTCGTGGCGCCGACCAGCAGCACGTCGAAGCGGCTCGCCACGGCCGACGGGACTGCGTCGGACGGGCCCATCGAGCAAGTCTGTGGGAGATGAGGCACGCCCGCTATAGAGGTCTTCGGGGCAATTGTCCGCCTCGGCGATCCGGCCGCGTGGGCCGGTCGACACCCCTCCCTCCTCGGGAACCCGCCCATCTCGCGATGCGGCTGGTCACGGGCCCGGACCCGGGGCGGCCGCGTCGGACCAGGTCGGCGCGCCGTCCGAGATGCTGCCGCCGGTCGGGGGCCCGACTACGGACGCCGTGCGTTCGGGAGTCCAGGCTCGAACCGCCTCCACCGGCCTTCGGAGACGACGTCGACCGAGCCGTCGACGACCGCGACCGCGGTCTGCTCGTCGAGGACGTACGACGGGACGTCGAGGTCGGCCGCCCAGCGTTCGGCGTGGGTCATGGTGTTGGTGGGGAAGGCGTCGAGGTGGGGGAAGATCGCGAAGTCGACGACGCCGAGGGTGCGGTCGTCGGGGGCGCCCGGCCACTCGACGAACACCTCGCCGATGCGGGGCGTCATGACCATGCTGCCGGCGCTGACGCCGACCCAGACCGTGTCGGGCAGCGACGGGAAGAGGTCGTCGAGGCCGGACTCGCGGATCCAGTGGGCGAGGTAGGTGGCGTCGCCGCCGTCGACGAGGAGCGCGTCGGCCTCGCGGACCCACGGGATCCAGCGGTCTGAGCCGATGGTCGGCAGGGCGGTGAGCTCGAGGACACCGAGGGACGCCCAGCCCAGGCCGGTCAGGTGCTCGGCGCCCGTCCCCGCCGCCGTCGTCCGCTGCACCGACGACGGGCCGCACATCGGGTGACCCCACTGGGCGGTCGGGATGACCAGGGCGTGACTCTCCTCGATCGGCTTGCCGAGCATCTCGACGAGCGCTCCCCGGATCGAGGGATTGGTCACCCCGCCGGACGTGAGCAGCAGCTTCACCACAGGCCTCCAGGTCGCGCAGCAGATCAGAGCGGGTCGACGGAGAGACTGTCAGCCCCGCCCGGACTCAGCGGCAACCGGAGGACGTCACGCGAGGGAGAGGAAGAGCTTCTCCAGCTTGGCGACGTCCAGGGTGGCCTCCGCCCCGTCGGCGCCCGGCGTCATGCACTGCTTCATGCCGGAGGCGATGATCGCGAACCCGGCGCGGTCGAGGGCGCGGGACACCGCGGAGAGCTGCGTGACGACGTCCTCGCAGTCGCGGCCTTCGTCGAGCATGCGGATGACGCCCGCGAGCTGGCCCTGCGCGCGCTTGAGGCGGTTGGTGACGCTGCTCATCTCGTCAGGGTCGAGCTGCATGGTCATCTCCAAGGGAAGGGGTGCGGCGACGATACCCCCACGGGTACCTGCCGCGACGGAGGGGTCAGCGGCGGCAGGTGCAGCGCTCGGCGGGCGGAACGGAGCCCATGACGTCCTGGGCGTGCATGCCGCAGCCGTCCCAGGTGGTCTTGCCGCAGGTCGGGCAGGTGACGGGGTAACACATGGTGGTCTCCTCAGGGAAGCAGACGAACGACGTCAGGCGGACAGGGTCGGGTGGACGGCTTCGAGCGTGAGCCAGCCGCCCGAGAGGTTGCGGGCGTCGAGGCCGGCGCCGCGCAGGATGCGGGTCGCGAGGTAGGAGCGGACGCCGCTCGCGCAGTGCACGCTGATCGGGCGGCCGTCGGCGGCGGCGCGCACCTCGTCGAGGCGGGCACGCAGCTCGGTGTGGGGGACGTGCAGCGAGCCGGGCAGGTGGGCGACGGCGCGCTCCTTCGCGGAGCGGACGTCGAGGACGAGGGTGGACGCGAGAACCTCAGCCAGGTCCGTCGCCTGCCACTGGGGCATCGTGCCGTCGAGGGCGTTCTGCGCGACGAAGCCGAGCATGTTGACCGGGTCCTTCGCCGACCCGTACGGCGGGGCGTAGGCGAGCTCGAGCTCGGCGAGGTCGTCGGCGGTCATGCCCGCGCGCAGGGCCGTCGCGAGAACGTCGATGCGTTTGTCGACGCCCTCCCGCCCGACGGCCTGCGCGCCGAGCAGGCGCCCGTCGGGGGCGAACGACGCGACCAGGTGCACGGCCGACGCGCCGGGGTAGTAGCCCGCGTGGTGGTTCGGGTGCAGGTGGACGACCTCGTGCGCGATGCCCGCCCGGCGCAGCGACGCCTGGCTCGCGCCGGTGACCGCGGCCGTCAGGCCGAAGACGCGGACGATCGCCGTGCCGAGGACGGCGGCCTGCGGGGTGGTGCGGTGGCCGAGCATCGACTCGGCGGCGCGGCGGCCCTGACGGTTCGCCGGACCGGCGAGCGGGACGGGGCCGACGTCGCCGGTGACGGCGTGCGTCACCTCGATCGCGTCGCCGACCGCCCAGACGTGCGGGTCGGACGTGCGGTGGTCGGCGTCGACGCGGATCGCGCCGCGCGCGCTGAGGTCGAGGCCGGCGTCGCGGGCCAGGTCGCTCGCGGGCCGGACGCCGACGTTCACGACGACGAGGTGCGCGTCGAGCACGCTCCCGTCCGAGAGGGTCACCGTCACCGGCGCGGCGTCCGACGGGTCCGCGTCGGCGACGGCCGTGGCCGACACGCCGAGGTGCAGCGTGACGCCGTGCGCCAGGAGCTCGTCGGCGAGCAGGGGTGCGAGCTCGGGGTCGAGCGGCGGGAGGACGTGGTCGGCCAGCTCGACGAGGTCGACCTCGAAACCGCGGTGGACCAGCGCCTCGACGGCCTCGAGGCCGATGAAGCCCGCGCCGACGACGACGGCCCGCGGTGGGCGTCCGTCGCGCGCACGGTCCAGCGCCGCATCGACGCGCTGCCGCAGGGCGTCGACGTCGGGGACCGTGCGCAGCGCGTGCACGGCGGGGTGATCGAGGCCGTCGATCGGCGGGCGCACCGCGACGGCCCCTGGGGCGAGGAGCAGCGCGTCGTACGGGAGGTCGTAGGCGGAGGTCGCGGTCTCGACCGTCACCGCGCGCGCCGCGCGGTCGATCGCGACGACGCGGTGCCCGGTGCGGACGTCGAGGTTCAGCGCCGCGCGCAGGGTCGCGGGGGTGTGGAGCAGCAGGTCGTCGCGGTCCGCGATCTCGCCGGACAGGTGGTACGGGAGGCCGCAGTTGGCGAACGACACGTACTCGGACTGCTCCAGCACGACGATCTCGGCCGACTCGGACAGCCGGCGCGCGCGGGCCGCGGCGCTCATGCCGCCCGCGACGCCGCCGACGATCACGAGGCGGTGCGAGGCGTCGCTCGGCTGCGCGGGGAGGGTGGGACCGGTGCTGGGCATGCGCCCGACGATACCCCCGGGGGTATGCGAGGGCAATGCGGGCGATCGTGAAGCCGGCCACAGAGCCGCGGGACCGCCGACGAGGCAGCGCGTCCGCCGACGAGGTGCGGAGTGTCCTCGCCCGTCGTCAGACGTCAGTCGGTGAAGACGTCCCAGCAGATCGCGTTCCGCCTGCGCTGGTCGTCGAGCACGAGGTCGCGCACCTCGGGCGGGAGGAGGTCACGCTGCCAGCGGAGCTCGGCGACCCGGGCGGCCTCCCGCTCCGGCTCGGGGGCGGCGGCCGCGGCGGCGCGGATCGCGTAGGCGGCGGCGCCCAGGTCGTGCGCGGCGACGTGCGCGACGGCGACGGCCTGACCCGCGGACAGGGCGGCGAACCGCGCGGGTTCCGGCAGCCCTCGGCCGGCCGCGTTGGCCTGGAAGGCGGCGTTGTGCGCGTCGCGCATGGTGGCCTCGCCGCGCGTCCACGCGTGGCCGATGCGCAGCGCCTCGGCCGGGCGGCCGTCGTCGCTCTCGTGCCGGAACAGCGGGAGGCGTGCTCCGCGCACGTCAGAGCCCAGCGGGCGAGCAGGACGTGGTGCTCGTCGGTCAGCGTCCCGCCGCGCCGGATCGTGATGAGTCGGGGGTCGCGCTCGCGGGGGAGGATCGGCACGCCGCCATCCTGGCGGACACCGACGACACGGGACGCGCGACGACGACGCGTCAGTCGTCCTCGCGCTGGATCAGCTCGAAGAACGGGGGCGTGTGGCCGCCGGGCGTGGCGGGCAGGGGGTACTGGAACGCCAGGTTCGACGCGTCGAGGGCCGCGAAGAACTCCTCCCACGTCGCGCGCTCGGCGCCGTGCCCGCTCGGGCCCTCCGGGAAGATGACGGCGGGCATCCGCGGGTCCTCCGGGTAGACGGCGCGGATCAGCGCGGGCGTCGCGTGGTGGCCCTCGATGAACCGGCGGATCTCGTCAGGGTCCGTCGTGGTCCTGGTCAGCTCGCTCATCGTGCGCTCCCGTCGTCGGCGACGCTCCCATGCTCCCGCCGCCCCGACGCGGCCGCAGCCTGACCGGCAGGGGCGTCAGCGGGCCGACGGTGCGCGCGTTGTTGAAGGCTCTGGCCACAGCCTTCAACAAGGCGCCCCGATGATGAAGGATCCGGTCTCACATGAACCAGCGGACGACCGTCACCGCGCCGATCACGGACAGGACGAGGACCAGCAGGAGGGCGGCACCGCAACCGAGGCCGAAGACGTCCTGCCACCACGGGTCATCGGTGTCGCGTCCGCGACTCGACCAGTCGAGCTTCTTGCCCGCCTTGCTCTCGGCGGCCGCCTTGACCTCGCGGAGCCGCTCCTGCGCGACCTCGGTCGTGGCGTCCGACTCCGTCCCGGTCCACCGCAGCCCGCGCATGATGCGGACGGGATCACGGCCGCAGGCGCGTTCGTACGCCGTGACCTCGCGCTCGACGCGCTCCTCGCTGAGATAGGACCACCGCCCGGCCTCGACGGAGGCGCCCTCGTGTCGGTAGACGTCGGCGAGGCGCTCGCGGACCAGGAGGTCCTGAGGCTTGGACTGGACGAGGCTCCGCAGGCGGGTGCGGGCCATCGCCACGTCTCCCTTGCGGAGGTCCTCGTCGACCCGCGCCAGTGTCCGCTCGACCGTCACAGCGGCTGAGCGTAGGACCTCGCACGGCCGAACCTCGACCCCGTCAGGGGGTGTCGTCGTCCTTGGGCCGCAGGATCTTCAGCGGGATCCCGGCGATCGACGGGTCGGGAACGGGCAGCGTGTCGAGGTCCTCAGCAGGCGCGGGGAAGGAGGAAGGCTCCGGCCCGACCCACAGCCGCCACAGCCCGTCCCGGTGGTAGAGGACGCCGGGCACGACGAGCAGCGCGCGCCCGGCCGGCAGCTGCGCGGCGAGCAGGGGCACCTCGTCGGGCGGCACGAACCCGATGACGACGTTGCGCGCGCTCAGGACCAGCCGGGAGCCGCGGCCGCGGTCCACGCGCAGCTCGACGGCGACGGGGTGCAGGGCGGCCCGCTCGTGCACCGTGAGCGCGGCGAGGAGCGACGTCTGCAGCGCGGGCGCCTCGGCGGCGATGAATCCGGCACCGACGACCCCGGCGACGTGCGGGCGGCGACCGAAGATGCTCATCCGTACCGCCGGTCCCCGCCCTGGGTGTACTTCGTGGCTCCGGTGATCGCGGCGAGGATGCTCTCGTAGCTCGCGGTCCCGGCGTCGAACGACCCGTTGTTGCGGCCGTGGCGCAGCACCTCGATGCGGTCGGACACCGCGCGCACGTCGACCATGTTGTGGCTGATGAGGATGACGCCCAGGCCGAGCTCGCGCAGCCGCTCGATGTGGGTGAGCACCTCGGCGGTCTGCGCGACGGACAGGGCGGCGGTCGGCTCGTCGAGCACGACGATGCGCGGGTTGCCGATGAGCGTGCGGGCGATGGCGACGGACTGCCGCTGCCCGGCGGACAGGGCGCGCAGCTCGGTCTTGACCGACGGGATGGGGCTGTTGAGGTCCTGCAGGATGCGCTTGGTCGTCTGCTCCATCTCCCCGTCGCGCAGGCCGGAGCCGCCGCGGGTGAGCTCGCGCCCGAGGAACAGGTTCGCGGTGACGTCGAGGTTGTCGCACAGCGCGAGGTCCTGGAAGACGGTCGCGACGCCGAGCGCGTGCGCGGAGGACGGGGAGGTGATGGAGACGGGCTCGCCGTCGATCTCGACGATGCCGGAGTCGGGCGTGAGCACCCCGGAGACGATCTTGGCGAGCGTGGACTTGCCGGCGCCGTTGTCGCCGACGAGCGCGACGACCTCGTGCGCGTGCACCTCCAGGTCGACGCCGACGAGCGCCTCGACGGCGTTGAAGCTCTTGGTGATCTGCTTCATGGACAGCAGCGGCACGCGGGGTGGCGTCGTCGCCATCGGTCGCACCTGCCCTTCGTCCTTCACGGTCGTTCCAGTCATCATGCCTCCGGGCGGTTCATGCGTCGGCCCGCTCGGGAGCGGTCAGGGGCGGGTCCAGGTCGACGTCGGCGTGCTGCATCACCAACGCGATGGCCCCCGCGACCTCGGCGGCGTTGCCGAGCTCGGCGGGGATCACCTCGAGCGGGGCGATCTGGTTGAGCAGGACGCGCCGGCGCAGCGCCTCCCGCATCGGCTGGAGCAGGATCTCGCCGGTCTCGGCGAGCTCGCCGCCGACGACGATGCACTGGGGGTTGACCGTCATCGCCACGCCCGACACGACGGCCCCGATCTCGGCGCCCGCGTCGGCGATGACCTGCGCGCAGCCGGGGTCGCCGTCGCGGGCGCGCTGCACGACGTCGCGCAGGGTGAGGTTGCCGTGCGTCGCGCGCAGCGGCTCGACGATCGCGCGCGCGCCGACGACGGTGTCGAGGCACCCGCGGCTGCCGCAGCGGCAGATGTCGCCCTGCGGGTCGACCTGGACGTGGCCGATCTCGCCGGCGGTGCCGGCGAACCCGCGGTGGAGCTGGTGGTTGATGACGATGCCGGCGCCGGTCCCGTAGGACGCGCGCACGTAGACGCTGTCGCGGTACTCGCGCGACGCGCCGCGCGTGCTCTCGGCGAGCGCGCCCAGGTTGGCGTCGTTGTCGACGTAGACGGGCAGCGCGAGGCGCTTGGACAGGACGTGCCCGACGTGCACCTCGTCCCAGCCGCGCATGATGCCGCGCACCGAGATCATGCCGGTCGCGTCGTCGACGGGCGCGGGCAGGCCGATGCCGATGCCGACGACGTCCTGCATCGCGAGGCCGAGGCGCTCGAGCAGGTCGACGACGAGGAGCGCGGTGCGGTCGAGCGAGGTGTCGACCGGGTGGTCGACGGGCATCGGCAGCACGCGCTCGGCGAGCACCTCGTGCGTGAAGTCGGCGATCGCGACGCGGATGTGGCGGTGCCCGACGTGCACGCCGACGGCGAGGCCGACGCGGTGGGCGAGCGTGACGAGCTGCGCGCGGCGACCGGTGCGGATCGTCGTGCGGACCTCGACGACGCCGTCGGAGACCAGCTGCTTGACGATCGTGGAGACGGTCGCGGGGGACAGGCCCGTCGCACCGACGAGCTCGACCTGGGTGAGGCCACCGTGCCGCTTGACGGTCTCGACGACGGCGCTGCGGTTGGCTTCACGCAACGAGGACTGCGAACCGGCCACCGCCTACCGTCCTCTCACGCGGCAGAGACTACCTGGCCAGCACGAACGCGTCGGTAGGCCGGAAGTCGGATGTGTGTGCGAAGGCCGGGCCCCCGCGGCGACGGACGCCGCCGGGACCCGGCCGGTGCGCGATCAGCGAGCGGCGCCCGCGCGGCGCTTGTTGTAGATGTCGAACGCGACGGCGAGCAGGAGCACGAGGCCCTTGACCATCTGCTGCACCGACTGGTCGATGCCCATGAGCTGCATGCCGTTCGACATGACGCCCATGATCAGACCACCGACCATCGCGCCGGTGACCCGGCCGACACCACCGGTGGTGGACGCGCCGCCGATGAAGCACGCGGCGATCGCGTCGAGCTCGAACATGTTGCCCGCGGCGGGCTGGGCGCCGTTGGAGCGCGACGAGTACACGACGCCGGCGACCGAGGCGAGGAAGCCCATGTTCACGAAGATCCAGAAGTTGATCTTCTTGACCTTGACGCCCGACAGCTCGGCGGCGTGCAGGTTGCCACCGATCGCGTAGACGTGGCGGCCGAACACCGTCTTCGTCGTGATGATCTGGTAGGTCAGGATCAGGACGCCGAGGATGATGAGCACGATCGGCAGGCCGCGGCTGCGCGACAGCTGGTAGGCGAACGCCATGACGACGGCCGCGATGAGCACCAGCTTGAGCACGAACAGCGGGAACGACTCGACGGTCTGCTGGTACTTGATGCGGGCCTGGCGGGCGCGGAACTGGCTGAAGGCGTAGCCGACGATCGCGAGCGCGAAGATCACGAGCGTGAAGACGTCGAAGCCCTGACCGCCGAGGATGCCGTTGAGGAAGCCGCCGGCGATCTTCTGGTACTCGGCCGGGAACGGCGACAGCGAGATGTTGTCGAGCACCTGCAGCGTCATGCCGCGGAACAGCAGCATGCCGGCCAGCGTCACGATGAACGCCGGGATCCCGACGTACGCGACCCAGAAGCCCTGCCAGGCGCCGACCAGCAGGCCGACGGCGAGCGCGGCGAGGACGCCGAGCCACCAGTCGCCGCCGTTCTGGATGACGACGACGGCCGAGACGGCTCCGGTGAGCGCCACCACCGACCCGACCGAGAGGTCGATGTGCCCCGCGATGATCACGATGACCATGCCGATGGCCAGGATCAGGATGTAGGAGTACTGCAGGACGATGTTGGTGATGTTGCCCGGGCTCAGCAGCATGCCGTCCGTGAGGATGGTGAAGAGCCCGATGATGGCGACGAACGCGATGTAGATGCCGCTCGTGCGCAGGTTGCGCGTGAAGATGTCCTTGAGACCCGCGACCGCAGTCATCAGGCGTTCTCCCTTTCCTTGGTCATGAGCTCCATGAGGCTCTCCTGGGTGGCCTCGCCGCGGGGCAGCTGACCGGTGACCCGGCCGAACGCCAGGGTGTAGATCCGGTCGCAGATGCCGAGCAGCTCGGGCAGCTCCGAGGAGATGACGACGATCGCCTTCCCCTGGTCCGCGAGCCGGTTGATGATCGTGTAGATCTCGTACTTCGCGCCGACGTCGATCCCGCGCGTCGGCTCGTCGAGGATCAGCACGTCCGGGTCGGTGTAGATCCACTTGGAGAGGACGACCTTCTGCTGGTTGCCTCCGGAGAGCTTCCCGGTGAGCGCCATGACGGTCGGGCTCTTGATGTTCATGGACTTGCGGTAGTCCTCCGCGACCTTGATCTCCTCGTTGCCGTTGACGAAGCCGAGGCGCGACAGCTTGCGCAGGCTCGCGGCGGAGATGTTGGTGCGGATGTCCTCGATGAGGTTGAGGCCGTACTTCTTGCGGTCCTCGGTCGCGTACGCGATGCCGTGCCCGATCGCCTCGTCGACGCTGCGGGTGCGGATCTCCTCGCCGCGCAGGTAGACGCGGCCGCTGATGTGGCTGCCGTAGGTCTGGCCGAACAGGCTCATCGCGAGCTCGGTGCGACCGGCGCCCATGAGCCCGGCGATGCCGATGATCTCGCCGGCGCGCACGGAGAACGAGGCGTTGTCGACGACCACGCGGTCGGGCTGCGTCGGGTGGTGGACGGTCCAGTCCTCCACCCGCAGCACCTCCTCGCCGGGGGTCGACTCGTGCGGGGGGTAGCGGTGCTCGAGGTCGCGGCCGACCATGCCGCGGATGATCCGGTCCTGCGTGACGCCGTCGCGCTTCATGTTCAGCGTCTCGATGGTCCTGCCGTCACGGATGATCGTCGTGGAGTCGGCGATCTCGGCGATCTCGTTCAGCTTGTGGCTGATCATGATCGAGGTGATGCCGTGGTCCTTGAGCTGGCGCAGCAGCTCGAGCAGGTGCTCGGAGTCGTTGTCGTTCAGCGCGGCGGTCGGCTCGTCGAGGATGAGGAGCTTGACCTTCTTCGACAGCGCCTTGGCGATCTCGATGAGCTGCTGCTTGCCGACGCCGAGCTGGCCGACGGGCGTCACGGGGAGCTCGTCGAGGCCGACGCGGGCGAGGAGCTGGGCGGCCTCGGCGTTCGTGCGGTTCCAGTCGATGAGGCCGCCGGCGCCGCGCTGCTCGTTGCCGAGGAAGATGTTCTCGGCGACCGACAGGTAGGGGACCAGGGCGAGCTCCTGGTGGATGATGACGATGCCCTTGTCCTCGGAGTCGTTGATCGACCCGAAGGCGACCTCCTCGCCCTCGAACAGGATCCGACCGTCGTAGGTGCCGTGCGGGTAGACGCCCGACAGGACCTTCATCAGCGTCGACTTGCCGGCGCCGTTCTCCCCGCAGATCGCGTGGATCTCACCGCGCTCGACGACGAGGTTGACGTCCTGGAGGGCCTTGACCCCAGGGAACGTCTTGGTGATCGACTGCATCTCGAGGATGGTGCTCATCCGCGTCCGACCGCCTCTCTGGTTGCTCGTGGCGTGGGCCCGCCGGCCGGGCCGGCCGGCGCCCTCGTGGGGGCGCCGACCGGCCGCGGTGTCCGGCGTGACCCGCGGGTGGAAGGTCAGGCCTGACCCTTCTCCACCTGCTCGGCCGTCCAGTAGCCGGAGTCGATCAGCAGCGCCTGGATGTTGTTCGCGTAGACGATGTCCGACTCGAGGAGGTACGACGGCACGACCTTCACGCCGTTGTCGTAGGTGTCCTTGTCGTTCGACTCGGGCGTCTCACCGGCGAGGAACTCCTCGGCGGAGGAGACGGCCTGCTCGGCGAGCTTGCGCGTGTCCTTGAAGATCGTCGAGAACTGGACGTCGTCCTGGATGAGCTTGACCGACGCGATCTCGGCGTCCTGGCCGGTCACGACCGGCATCGGGTTGGCGGCGGTGCGCGTCGGGCCGTAGCCCGCGTTCTGCAGCGCCGTGATGATGCCGCGCGACAGGCCGTCGTACGGGGAGAGCACGCCGTGGAGCTTGGTGCCGCCGCCGTACGTGGAGGTCAGGAGGTCCTCCATGCGCTTCTGCGCGGTCTCCTGCTGCCAGCGCAGCGTCGCCGCCTGGTCGATGTCCGTCTGGCCCGACGGGACGGTGATGACGCCGTCCTCGATGTAGGGCTCGAGCGTGTCCATCGCGCCCTGCCAGAAGAAGTGCGCGTTGTTGTCGTCCAGCGAGCCCGCGAAGAGCTCGACGTTGAACGGGCCCGCGACGTCGGGGACGGCGACGCCGTCCTCGTCGAGGACACCGAGGCCCACGAGCAGCGAGGTCGCCTGCTGCACACCGACGTTGTAGTTGTCGAACGTGACGTAGAAGTCGACGTTCTCGCTGTCGCGGATGAGGCGGTCGTACGCGATGACGGGGATGCCCGCGTCGGCCGCGGCCTGCAGCTGGTTGGCGAGCGCGGTGCCGTCGATCGAGGCGACGATCAGGAGCTTGGCGCCCTTGGTGATCATCTGGTCGATCTGCGACTGCTGCGTCGGGATGTCGTCGTTGCCGTACTGGAGGTCGACCTCGTAGCCGGCGGCCTCGAGGCCCTCCTTGACCGCGTCGCCGTCGGCGATCCAGCGCTCGGAGGTCTGCGTGGGCATCGCCACGCCGACGAGCTGGCCCTCGCCGCCCTCGCCGCCACCGCTCGTCGAGTCGTCCGTGCTCCCGGCACCACCGCCGGAGCATGCCGCGAGCCCGAGGGCCAGCGTTGCGCCGATGGCGGCGATGGAGATCTTGCGTCGCATCGTCCACTCCTTCTCGTCGTTGAGACGGCCGCCTCTGGGGCGTGCCTGGGTTGTCGAACCGCGGGAGCGACCCGCTCGCTGCGCGGTCCCCCGTGGGGCCTGGTCGTCGGGCGACAGCGCCCGGCAGCACGCACCACGGTCCTGTGTTCGAGAACCGAAGTCAAGCGGGCACTTCTGATTTTGGGTTTCGAATCCATAACGGTCCGGGCTCGCCGCGGCCTCGGAGGGGAGCGCTTCCCCCAGTCGGGTGAAAGCCGTTCGAGGGACGGGTGAGGTCGATCAAATCGATTCGTGCTCGCGGGATCGTATCGATACGATCGAGCCCTGACGCGACCGGCATGACCCGACCACCGCGCTCCTCCCCAGCCCGCCCACTCCTGTCCCGGGAATCGCTGTGCCCAAGGTCCTCACCGCCGGTCGCCCCTGGCGCGTCATCCTCGTCTTCGCCGTCCCGCTGCTCGTCGGCAACGTCGTCCAGCAGCTCTACCAGGCCGCCGACGCGATGGTCGTCGGCCGCATCCTCGGCGTCGACGCGCTCGCCGCCGTCGGCGCCACCGGTGCGCTGCTGTTCCTCCTGCTCGGCTTCGCCTGGGGCATGACGAACGGCTTCGCCATCCCCACCGCGCAGGCGTTCGGCGCGGGCGACCACCACGCCGTGCGCCGCTCTGTCGCGGCCGGTGCAGTCCTCTCGGGCGTCACGAGCCTCGTGCTCACCGTCGTCGCGCCGCTGCTCGCCGCACCCGCGCTGCGCCTGCTGCAGACGCCCGAGGAGCTGCTGCCGCAGGCGACGACGTTCGCGGTCATCAGCTTCCTCGGCGCGAGCACGATGATGTTCTTCAACTTCCTGTCCGCCGTGATCCGCGCGATCGGCGACTCGCGCACCCCGCTCGTGTTCCTCACGGTGAGCTGCCTGCTCAACATCGCGCTCGTCGTCGCCGCCGTCGCGTGGCTCGACTGGGGCGTCGGTGGCGCCGCGCTGTCGACCGTCGTGGCGCAGGGGGTGTCCGTCGCGCTGTGCCTCGACCACGTCCGTCGGCGCGTGCCCGTCCTGCGCGTCCACCGCGCCGACTGGCGCGTCACGGGCGAAGAGCTGCGCCTGCACCTGCGGCTCGGCCTGCCCATGGGCTTCCAGGCGTCGATCATCGCGATCGGCACGCTCGCGGTGCAGGTCCGGCTCAACGAGCTCGGGTCCGACGCCGTCGCCGCCTACACGACGGCCGCGCGCGTCGACGGGCTCGCCGTCGCGCTGCTCGCGTCGCTCGGCCTCGCGGTGTCGACGTTCGTCGCGCAGAACCTCGGCGGCGGGCGCCCCGACCGGATCCGTCACGGCGTCGTCCAGGCGGCGTGGATGTCGGTCGTCGGGTCGGTGCTGATCGGCGCCGTGCTCGTCGCCGGCGGCGGCGCGATCGTGCGGCTTTTCGTCGGTGAGGGCGAGGAGACCGTCGTCGGGATGGCCGCGCACCTGCTGCTCGTCAACGGGCTGCTCTACGTCGTGCTCGGCGTGCTGTTCGTGCTGCGCGGCGCCCTGCAGGGCCTCGGGCAGACCGTCGTGCCGACCGTCACGGGCGTGATCGAGCTCGTCTGCCGCGTCGGTGCCGCCGTCGTCCTCGGTGCGTCGTACGGGTACGACGGGGTCGTGTGGGGCAACCCGCTCGCATGGGTCGGCGCGGTCGCCCTGCTGGTCCCGGCCTACGTCGCCGCCGCGCGCCGGCTCGCGCAGCAGCCGGTCACGGGGGTCGGCGAGGTGCCGACGACGCTCGTCGCCGACGGGCCCGCCGAGGGGTCGGCTGTGCTCGAGTCGGTCGTGCCGGACGTCGACGCGCTGCCGTCGCCGCGGCCCGCGCCGGAGGAGCCGACGCTCGTCGACCCGTCCGGCGTCGTGCTCGACAGCCGGGCCGAGGACGCGGCGGCGCACGACCCCTGCGGCGCCCGCGACTGAGCGCGGCTCAGAGGTCGAGGCGGAGGAGTCCGCGCTCGACTGCGCGGACCAGCCGGCGCGGGACGTGCACCGTGCGGCCGTCGACCGTCACGGGCACGAGCGCGGGCTCGCTCGCCTTCCACTGCGAGCGACGCGCGCGCGTCCGGGCACGGCTGAGCCGGCGCTTGGGGACGGCCATCAGCCCTGCCTCGCCTTCCACCGCGGGTTGCGCTTGTTGATCACGTAGGTCTTCCCGCGGCGCCGGACGACGATCGAGCCGTCCTTCTTCTTGAGCGACGCGAGCGACGCGCGGACCTTCATCGGGACTCCTCGGAGGCGGGCGGCTCGGCCGGGCGGCCGTAGCGGCGGCGGAACTTCTCGACGCGGCCCGCGGTGTCCACGACGCGCGCGGTGCCGGTGTAGAAGGGGTGGCTCGCCGAGGAGATCTCGACGTCGATCACGGGGTAGGTGTTCCCGTCGGACCACTCGACGGTCTTCGTGGAGGTCGCCGTCGAGCGCGTGAGGAACGCGAAGTCGGCGGAGGCGTCGCGGAAGACGACGGGGTGGTAGTCGGGGTGGAGGTCCTTCTTCACGGACGGCTCTCCTGTCGGGGTCGGGGTCGGAGTCGGGGGCGGGTCACCAGCTGGACTTCGTGACGCCGGGCAGCTCGCCGCGATGGGCCAGCTCGCGCAGGCGGACACGGGACAGCCCGAACGTCCGCCAGTAGCCGCGCGGGCGGCCGTCGACGACGTCGCGGTTGCGCAGCCGCACCGGGGAGGCGTCGCGGGGGAGGGCGTGCAGCGCCGCCATCGCCGTCGCGCGCTGCTCGGGCGTGCGGGTGGGGTCGACGGACGCGCGCTTGAGCTCCGCGCGGCGCTCGGCGTACCGGGCGACGACCTCCCGGCGCTGCGCGTCGCGGGCGATCTTGCTCGTCTTGGCCATCAGCGCTCCTCGCGGAAGTCGACGTGGCGCCGCACGACGGGGTCGAACTTGCGCAGCACGAGGCGGTCGGGGTCGTTGCGCCGGTTCTTGCGCGTCACGTACGTGAACCCGGTGCCCGCGGTCGAGCGGAGCTTGATGACGGGCCGCAGGTCGGCGCGGCGGGCGCCGCTCATCGGAGCCGCTCCCCGCGGGCGAGCATGCGGGCCACGACGACGTCGATGCCGAGCCGGTCGATCGTCTTGATGCCGCGCGCCGACACCGTGAGGGTGACGCGGCGGCGCAGCGACGGCACGTCGTACCGCCGACGCTGGACGTTCGGGTCCCACCGGCGCTTCGTGCGGCGGTGGGAGTGGGAGACGGCGTGGCCGAACCCGGGGGTGGTGCCGAGCACCTGGCAGCGAGCGGACATGGCGGTCACCGTAGGTATTGATAACCGTTCTCGTCAACACGTACGGTGGGCCGCATGACGCCTCCCGCCCCGCTCGTCGTCCTCGCGACCGTCGATCCCGTCGTGCGCGACACGACCGTCTTCGGCCTCGTCACCGACCATCCGCGCCTCGTCGTCCTGCGTCACGACATCCTCGACGACGAGGACGGCGGCCGGATCCGTCGCGTGATCGTGAGCGGAGACGGCGTCCTGGAGGACACCGAGGTCCCGCTCGAGCACGCGTGCCTGTCGTGCGCCGTCCGCGAGGACGCCGTCCCGCAGCTCGAACGTCTCGCGCGCGACCCGCGGTGGGACGCCGTCGTGCTCGCCCTGCCGGTGGGTGCCGAGTCGCTGCCCGTGTCCCGGGCGCTCGCGCGCTCCGGCCGCCGCGGCGGACTCCCCGGGGTCTCGGGAGCGCGCGGGCTGCGGCTCGCCGACGTCGTGGCAGCCGTCGACCTCGACACGTTCGCCGACGACCTGCTCGGCGACGACCTCCTCGCCGAGCGCGGGCTCGCGCTCACGCACGACGACCGGCGCGCGGTCGGCGAGGCGCTCGCGGCGCAGGTCGGGCACGTCGACACGCTGCTCGTCGGCGGTGACCGCGACGCGCACCCCGTCGCGTCCGACCTGCTCGACCACCTGCGTGCGCCCGACAGCCGACGGGTCGACGGGCGGCACGGCGTCGACCCGCACGCGCTGCTCCGTGGGGTGCACGACCCGGCCCGCGCCGACCGCCGCGCCGACCCGCTGCACGCCGCACCCCACCACGGCGCCCCGACGGCGCACGGCGTGTGGACGCTCGACCTCCGCTCGGCCCGGCCGCTGCACCCGGAGCGGCTGGTCGAGCACGTCGAGCGGCTCGGGAACGTGCCCGCGCGCAGCCGGGGGCGGTTCTGGGTGCCGACCCGGCCCGACTCCGTGTGCGTGTGGGACGGCGCGGGCGGCCAGCTGTCCGTCGGTCAGCTCGGGACGTGGGGACGACGTGAGCCCGACACGCGGCTCGTCTTCACCGGCGTCGGCGACTGGGCGGGGGACCTCGTCGACGCGTTCGGCGACGTGCTCACCACCGACGCCGAGCACCGCGCCGGGCTCGCGCCGTGGCTCGGGCGGCAGGACGTGCTCGAGCCGTGGCTGGGGGACCGCTCACCGGCGTGACCGGGTCCGCGAGCCGGTCGGCCGGCAGGTGGCTCAGCGGGGGAGGAGGCGCCGGCGCGCGTCCGTCGCCGCGAGCGCCCACGCGACGAGCGCGGGCTGGAACACGAGCCGCGCGGCACGCTTGGCGTCGGAGTCGAGCCCGAAGCCGTCCTTGCGCTCGACGAGCTGCGCGACGTTGCCCGGGAAGATCGCGACGAAGAACGCCGCCGCCGCGGCCCCGACCCACGCCCGGGCGGGCTGCTTCCACGTCCCGACGAGCGCTGCCCCCAGGGCGAGCTCCGCGACCCCGGACACGACGACCACCGTGTCGGGGTCGGCGGGGAACCACGAGGGGACCTGCGCCTGGAACTCCTCCCGGGCGTTCGTCAGGTGACCCGTCCCGGCGGTGAGGAGCGCGGCCCCGAGGCCGAGCTGGCCGGCGACGCGGGCGACACGTGCGAGGTTCGGCATGCGCCCATCGTCGCCGCCGTCGACGGATCGCGCAGGTCAGCGAGGGTGTGCTGTGCTGGGACCGGGAGGACCCACGTGAGCCATCCGTACCTCGACGCACCCGGCGGCGTCGCCGCGCTCGCGCACCGCGGGTTCTCGCCCGACGGTCTCGAGAACTCGCTCGCCGCGTTCCAGGCCGCGGTCGACCTCGGCTACACCTACGTCGAGACCGACGCGCACGGCACGGCCGACGGTCGCGCGGTCGCGCTGCACGACGCGACGCTCGACCGCACGACCGACGCCACGGGGCGCGTCTCCGACCTGCCGTGGTCGCGCGTGCGGGAGGCCCGGATCGGCGGCGTCGAACCCGTGCCGCTGCTCGAGGACGTCCTCGGCACGTGGCCGGACCTCCGGGTGAACGTCGACGTCAAGGAGCGGTCGGGCATCGTGCCCGTCGCCGACGCGATCGAGCGGACCGGCGCGCACGACCGGGTGTGCGTGGCGTCGTTCTCGGCCTCGCGGCGGGACGCGACCGTCGCGCGGCTGTCGCGGCCGGTCGCGACGTCGGCCGGGACGACCGAGGCCGTCGCGTTCATGCGGACCGGCGGGCGCGTGCGGTTCCACGGGCTGTCCCGCCGACGGTTCGACGTCTACCAGGTGCCGTGGCGGTTCCGCGGGCGGCAGGTGCTCACCGCGCGGCACGTCGAGGCCGCGCACGCGGCGGGGCTGCTCGTGCACGTGTGGACGGTGGACGACGCCGACGACATGCGGACGCTGCTCGACCTCGGGGTCGACGGGATCATCTCGGACCGCGCGGACGTCCTGCGGGACGTGCTCACCGAGCGCGGCGTCTGGCGCTGACGCCGGCCGTCAGACGGTCGCGTCGCCGTCCGTGCCGCCGACGGAACCGTCCGCGGGGGTGACGGGCGCGGCGGCCAGGATCCGGTCGAAGAACGCGGACTTGCGCGCCTCGTACTCGTCGGAGGCGGTCGCGTCGGCCTCGGCCTTGACGCGGTTGTGCTCCGCCAGCAGCGCGGGATCGGCGCGCAGCAGCGCCCAGGTGCGCGTGAACCGGACGTCGTGCTCCGAGCCCACGGGCGTCACGGCGAGGCCCGCGGGCAGCGGCGCGTCGACGGCGAACGTCGCGAGCGTCGCGCACCAGATCTCCGGGTGGACGACGGCGTGGTCGCGGCGGACGAGGGCGACGGCCGCGTCGAACGCGTCCGGTGGGACGCGCAGGTGCAGGTCGACGTCCCCACGCGTCAACGCGCCCGGCACGCTCGACGCGCCCAGCCACACCAGCTCGCCCGGCACCCCCGCAGCGGCCAGCGCCGCGCGCTCGTCGGCGACGACGGCGACGGCCTCGTCGTGCAGGTCCTCCGCGCGGCGCAGCACGGTTCAGCCGTCGAGCGCGTCCAGGCGCTCCGCCACGTCGGCCGGGAAGCCGCCCGTCGCGATCGGGCCCCAGCGCGTCGGCGTCACGCGGATCAGCGACTTGTCCTGCAGGCGCATCGCCGCGCGGTACTCGTCCCAGTCGGGGTGCTCGCCCGCGATGCAGCGGTAGTAGTCGACGAGCGCGTCCTCCGCCTCGGGCATGTGCAGCACCTCGGCGTCGCCGTCGACCTGGACCCACGCGCCGCCGAAGTCGTCGGACAGCACGCACACGCTCACGCGCGCGTCGCGCTCGGCGTTCCGCGTCTTCGCGCGGCCGGGGTAGGTCGAGACCACCAGACGCCCCTGCTCGTCGACGCCGCCGCTGACAGGGGACACCTGCGGGCGGCCGTCGGTGCGCGTGGTGACGAGCAGGAAGTGGTGGCGGGGCCGGACGAACGCGAGGAGCTCGGGCAGGTCGACGGTGCGGTTGGTGGCGACGGTGCGGGGCATGCCCTCACGGTAGGCGCGGTGCGAGGTCGGCGACCTGTCGGAGCCCGTCGCGCAGGTCGTCGGCGAGCGACGGCGCGAGGTCCGCGGACTCCGGCGAGCACAGGACGGCCGCGTCGAGGCGGCCGGCGATCGACAGCGCGGCGACGCACGTCGTCACGTTGCCCACGAGCGGCACGATCGGTACGGCCGCGAGGAGGCGGGCGCCCGCGAGGTGCACCGGCCCCGCCGGTCCGGGGGCGTGCGTCACGACGGTGCTGATGAGCCGCTGCCGCCGCAGGACCGTCGGCAGGACCCCGAGCCGTGCCAGGACGAGCACGCCGAGCGGCGCGAGGGGCCACGTCCACGGCCGGATGCGACGCTTCGCGGCGCGGGTCCGGAGGGCCAGCGCGGGCAGACCGGTCGCCGCGTCGTCGAGGACGTCCGGCGGTGCCGCGACCCGCATCGCGCCGACGTCGTTGCCGAACCGTCGACCCGGCACGGTGACGGGGACCGACATCACGACGTGCTCACCCGGGCCGCCGCGGTCGACGTCCGCGCGGTGGTAGGCGCGCGACCACGCCCACAGGAGCGCGTCGTTGACCGTCGCGCCGCAGGCGTGCGCACCGGCGCGCACGGCGGCCGAGTCCACCTGGACGGAGGCCGCGACGACGCCGCCCGTGGCCATCCGCACCAAGGGGCTGCTTGCCGCGCGCCCCGGGCGCGTCGACGGCCGAGGGAGCGCGGCGACCGGAGGGGCGACGCGTCCCGGGGACCGCCACGGGGATCCTCCTGCCACGTCGCCGAGCGTCGCCAGCAGCAGCCCGAGGAGGCTCGGTCCGTTGCCGAGCAGGTGGTGACTCGTCCACACGAGCGCCGAGCGTGCGTCGTCACCGAGGTCCACGACCGTCAGCCGCCACAGCGGCGCGCGGTCGGGGAGGCGACGTGCGAGATCCGCGGCGGCGAGGTCGAGGGGGTCGGCGCCCGGCGCGGCGAGCGCCGTCACGTGCCGCTCGAGGTCGACCGCCACGGGCACCCACACGGGTGACCGCGCCCGGCGGCGGCACACGACCGCCGCGAGGCGCGGCTGCGAGTCGACGGCGCGAGCCATCCGCCGCCGGACGTCGGCGAGGTCGGGGACCGGACCTCCGAGCACCAGGAGCACGGTGATGTGCCGGGGGTTCGGCCCGACGTCCGTCGCGAGCTCCGCCCGGTCGTACACGCTCAGCCGCTCCACGCGGGCAGTCTCCGCGGTGCTTGCGACCGGTGGCAGAGACGAACGTCCCCCGTCCCGCGCGGTCGGTCAGCCGGCGGTGGGCGGCTCGGCCGCCACGTCGTAGAACCGGGCGTCGACGGCGGCCGCGCGCTCGACGTCGCCGGACCGGACGGCGTCCCGCAGGTCGCGGAGCGCGGCCGCGTCGAACGCGTCGAGCACGGACGGCTCGTGCGTCGCGTACCAGTTGACGCGCGGCGCGAGCCGGTCGAGCACCTCGGTCAGCACCGTGTCGCGAGCGCCCTCGAGCGTCGCCTCGACGACCCGCGTCGCGGCGGCGATGCGCGCGCTCGCCGAGTCGTCCCGGGTCAGCGCGGCGATCTCGGCCTCGAGCACGTCCGTGAGGGCCTGCGGCGAGCGCTCGATGCACAGCCGTCGGGCGTAGGACCGCAGGACCCCGGCGGCGCGCATGGCGTCGACGAACTCGCGGCGGTCCAGTGTCGCGACGCGTGCGGGCTGGTGATAGCGCTGCGTCACGATGCCGATCTCCGCGAGCATCGCGAGCGCGTCGCGGACGGGGGTGCGGGAGACACCGAGCCAGCGCATGAGGTCCGACTCGCGGAGCTGCTCGCCGGGCACGAGCGTGCCGTCGAGGATCGCGTCACGGATCGCGTCGAGCACACGGTCCCGGATGAGTCGCGTGCCCGCTCGGTGCACGGGCGCCGTCGCGGACCCGCGGATCGCCGTCGGCACGACCGCGGCGGCGTCCCGCCACGCGGCCACGGCGGCCGGGGCGTCCCCGGTGAGCGCCGCGTCGACGAGCGCGCGCTGGGTGCGGAGGCTCGCGACCGCGTCGGCCGCGTCGGCGTGCAGCCGGTGGAAGCGCACGAGCCCGGGGGACACCCACGACCGGACGCGGTCGAGGTCGGCGTTCGCGGCTCGACGGAAGAACACGTCCTGGACGTCGCTGACCCGCGACTCCCGGAGGGCGGTGAGCGCCGTGCCGTCGTCGAGCAGCCAGGTGTCGCGGTAGGCGACGAGGGCGTCACGGTCGGCGTCGGTGAGCCGGGGGAACCCGTCGGCGATCGCGGCTGCGGTGACCTCGCCGAGGACGCCGAGCGCCTCGCGGACCCGTCGCGGGTCGACCGGGGTGACGTGCGTCGAGCGGCGGGGGACGACGTCCGTCAGTCCCACGAGCGACAGCCGGGCGAGCGCCTCGCCGAGCACTGCGCGGGTCGTCCCGAAGCGTTCGCAGAGCTCGTGCTCCACGAGGCGCTGCCCGGGGGCGAGGTCGCCCGTGACGATCGCGTCGAGCAGCCGGTCGTAGAGCGCGGCGCGCTCGGCGGCGCCGGTGACGTCGATCGGCGTGGTGGGGATCGGCACGCCCTGATCGTAGATCGGTGACGCGTGAAAGTCGGGCCGTAAGTCCTGATTGTGGTCAGTGAACAGTGAAATACATTGGAGAACGTCATCGCACCGACACCCCCAGGAGCGCCTCCCATGTCCGTCCTTCGCACCGTCACCGCGACGGGGCTCGCCGCGACCCTCGTGGTCGCCGGAGCCTCGGCCGGCCTCGCGGACCCCGGAACCCCGGGTCAGCCGCAACCCGCCGCCGTCGTCTTCCACGAGGACTTCCAGAACGCCTCTGTCAGCGGCCTGCGCACGATGATCGACCGGTACGTCGGCACCGACGGTCACACGTACGACGCCGACCCCTACTGGAGGAACGCCGTCAAGGCGAACGGCATGGTCGTCTCGGCGCAGAGCACGTTCGCGACCACCGACGCGACCGGCGCCAAGAACGACACCGAGGCCACCGCCCGCGCGACGCTCCGCCAGCTCGCCGAGGCGCTCGGCACGATCAACGGCAGCGCCGACCCGCGCAGCAACCTCGCGATCTCCGCGTACACCCAGGACGTCAAGGCGTCGAACGTCGCCGACAACCTCGTGATGCTGCGGACGAGGGACGACATCGAGCTGAAGGACGCCAACGGCCGATTCCTCGCGTTCTCGCTCAACGCCGCGGCGACGAACGGCGTCGACACGGCGCACCCGGACCGTGAGAACCCGCGGCTCATGTTCTACGTCAACCAGGCCGGCAGGGGCGAGCAGGCGCTCACGAGCACGCCGATCGACCCGATCACCGACCCGCGCTCGCAGACCATCGCCGTCACGGCCTCCGCCAACGGCACCAAGGAGCCGGTGCGCGGCGGGCAGTTCGCGTCCGACCGGTCCTTCCTCTACGAGGGCGGCGCGTTCGGCGTCGTCGTGCGCAACCTCACGTCGGGCCATCTCGGCAACGACGGCGCGTTCGACGACCTGCAGGTCATCGACGTCACGCCGCAGCTGGACAAGGCGTTCGACCGGCCGGTCGCGACCACAGGCGAGTCCGTGCGCCTCGTGCTGACCGTCACGAACACCGACGAGCTCGCCGCGAAGGAGGGCTGGACGTTCGCCGACGAGCTCGCCGACGGCCTGCGCGTCGCGGACGAGCCACACCTCGTCTCGTCGTGCGCCGGCGACGTCTGGGCGCAGGGCACCAAGGTCGCGGTGACGAACGGGTCGCTCGCCGCCGGGCAGGCGTCGTGCACCGTGGAGGTCGACGTCACGTCGACGACGTCCGGCACCTACAGCAACGGCCCGGCGAACATCGTCGTGCGCAAGGGCATCGACGCGCCGGCCGAGGCCGTCGTGCGGTTCGAGGCCCCCGGTGACCTCGTCGTGCACCACGTCGACGAGAACGGCGCGCCTCTCGCGGCCGACCAGACGTCGTCCGGCAAGCCCGGCGAGGCCTGGAGCAGCGGTCCCCTCGACATCGACGGCTACACGGTCGTCCGGGTCGACGGCCGGGCCACCGGCACCTACGCCGAGGGTGAGACCGCCGAGGTCACGTACGTCTACAAGCCCGTCGCCCCCGCCCCTGTGCCCGGTGCGGTCGTCGTCCACCACCAGACCGCCGACGGCACGCCGCTCGCCGACGACGAGCACGTCTCGGGCGACGCCGGAGACCCGTACAGCACGCAGCCGAAGGAGATCGACGGGTACGTCCTCGTCCGCGTCGAGGGTGACCCGACCGGCACGCTGCCCGACGGCACCGCGGTCGTGACCTACGTCTACGCGCCGAAGGCGGACCCCGACCCGGAGCCCGCCGACGCGACCGGCACGCTCGTCGTGCACTACGTCGCGGAGGACGGCAGCCCGCTCGCCGACGACGCGACGTCCAGCGACAAGGTCGGCGAGGCGTACGGCACCACGGCGAAGTCGTTCGACGGCTGGACGCTGGTCCGCGTCGACGGCAGCACGACGGGAACGTACGTCGACGGGACCGTCGAGGTCACCTACGTCTACCGCCCGGTCCCGCCCGCCCCGAAGCCCGGCTCCCTCGTCGTGCACCACCAGACCGCCGACGGCACCCCGCTGGCGGACGACGACACGGCGACCGGTGACGCGGGTGACCCGTACGCCACGCAGCCGAAGCACATCGACGGCTACGTCCTGGTCCGCGTGGACGGCGACCCGACCGGCACGCTCCCCGACGGCACCGTCGTCGTGACCTACGTCTACGAGCCCGTCGCGACGCCGGACCCGACCCCGACGCCCGACCCGGCGCCTCAGCCGGAGCCGGCACCCGAGCCGACGCCGACCGTCGTCCCGTTCCGCAGCGAGGTGCTCGCGGCGAACCCGGCGCAGGGCGACCGCACGGGCAGCCTGGCTCACACCGGCAGCACGATCGCGCCGCTGGCGGCGATCGCCGGTCTCGCGGCCGCTGCCGGAGCCGCGCTGGTCCTCGTGACGCGCTGGTCACGCCGCGAGCACTGACCCGCCTTCGCCCGCACCGACCCGCACCACCGACCCCCGCCGCGCCGAGCGCCCGGCGGGGGTCGTGGGCGTCCCGGACGAGGTGCGCCGCGCGTCGCCGGGAGGGATGTCTGTCGGGCGAGGCCGAGATCGTCATCCTGGTGTCGCGGCCCTGCTCGCGACCTACGCTGACGACACCGAGGAGGACCCCATGCGCTACACGATCCTGCTGCACTACCCCGAGATGACCCCCGAGGACCTGGGCGAGGGCGGCTGGGAGGAGGGCGAGCGCGAGTTCAGCGCGTACGCCGCGACCCTCCAGGCCGCGGGCGTCCTGGTCGGCGCCGAGGTCCTCCAGCCGTCGAGCAGCACGACGACGCTGCGCACGGTCGACGGCGTCCTGCAGGTGCAGGACGGGCCGTTCGCCGACACCAAGGAGCAGCTCGGCGGCACCTTCGTGCTCGACGTGCCCGACCTCGACGCGGCGCTCGACTGGGCGAAGCGCGCGCCGTCCGTGGGCTGGGGCGCGGTCGAGGTCCGGCCGGGCGCGACGCACACCGTCGACGGCGTGTGGGTGCCGAACGCGTGACCGCGGGAGCGCGCGCGGCCGCCGAGCGGGCCGCGCGCGACTCCTACGGCCGGCTGGTCGCGCTGCTCGCGACGTCGACGGGTGACCTCGCGCAGGCGGAGGACGCGCTCGCCGACGCCTTCGAGCGTGCGCTCACGACCTGGCCGGCCGACGGTGTCCCGCGCAACCCCGACGCCTGGCTGCTCACCGTGGCCCGCAACCGGCTCCGTGACGTGTGGCGCTCCGCCGCGGCCCGGCGGTGGGCGCCGCTCGACGACGCCCGCGCGCTGGCCGGGCCTGACGGCGTCGACGACGTCGACCCCGACGCGATCGAGGACCGCCGCCTCGCGCTGCTGTTCGTGTGCGCGCACCCGGCCATCGCGCCCGACGTCCGCACCCCGCTGATGATGCAGACCGTGCTCGGCCTGGACTCCCAGGTCGTCGCCCGGGCCTTCGCGGTCCCGCCGGGCGCGATGCAGCAGCGGCTCGTGCGGGCCAAGCGGCGCATCGCGGCGACGCGCATCCCGTTCGTCGTGCCCGACCGGCGGGCGATGCCCGAGCGCCTGCCGGCCGTTCTGGAGGCCGTGTACGGGTGCGCGGCGGTGACGTGGCGGCAGGACGGGCGCGCGCTCGCGGGGGAGGCGCAGCACCTCGCGGTCGTGCTCGCGTCGCTGCTCGACGACGACGCGGAGGCATGGGCGCTCGCCGCGCTCGTCACGCTGTCGCTGGCCCGTCGGCAGCCCGGTGACGCGTTCGTCCCGCTCGACGAGCAGGACCCGGCGACGTGGGACGAGCACCTGGTCGCCGAGGGGGAGTCGTACCTGCGTCGCGCGACGCGTCCGGGCCCGCCGGGGCGGTTCCGGCTGGAGGCGGCGATCCAGGCGGTGCACTGCGACCGCCGACGGACCGGCGCCGTCGACTGGGCGGCGCTGCGGACGCTGTACCGCGCGCTCGACGCGGTCGCGCCGAGCCTGGGGTCGCGCACGGCGCTCGCGGCGGTCGTCGGACGGCTCGACGGGCCGGACGCGGGGCTGGCCGCGCTGCCGCCCGAGCCGGCGCCGGCCTTCCAGCCGTGGTGGGCGGCGCGCGCGGACCTGCTGGCGCGCGCGGGCCGGCGTCAGGAGGCGAAGGACGCCTTCGCGCGGGCCGCGGAGCTGTCGGACGACGAGGCGGTCCGTGACTACCTCGAGGCGCGGCGCCGGTCCGGATGATCCTGAATCGATTCGTGCGCGGCGCGCGTCGGCGCAGGTCAGAGCGCCGCCGCGCTCCGGACCCGCCGCACCCGTAAGGATTACTTGCCTGTCAGTAAGCATGCCCGTTACGGTCGGTCGCCGGACGGCAGGGCGCGCCCGGCACAACGAAGTGACACGAGTCAGCCGCGCCTGCGTCGTCCACCAGACGACCCCGAGGAGGCACCGATGCCCGTCGCACTCGTACGTCCCCGCACGTCCCGCCCACGCCACGTCCGCCGCACCCGCATGATCGGCGCAGGCGTCCTGACCGTCGGCCTGGTGGCCAGCGCCTTCACGGCCGCCCAGCTCACGGGCGGTCCCGCCGCACCCGCGTCCGCCGCGGTCGGCGACGTCATCTGGTCCCAGGAGTTCAACGGCAGCGCCGGCAGCGCCCCCGACGGCAACGTCTGGAGCTACGACACCGGCGCCGGCGGCTGGGGCAACGGCGAGCTGCAGAACTACACGACGTCGCGCAGCAACTCCGCGCTCGACGGCCAGGGCAACCTCGTCATCACCGCGCGGCGCGAGGCGGACGGGTCGTACACGTCGGCCCGTCTGCAAAGCAACAACAAGTTCGAGCAGAAGTTCGGGCGGATCGAGGCGCGCATCCAGATCCCGCGCGGCCAGGGCATCTGGCCCGCGTTCTGGATGCTCGGCGGCGACTTCCCCCAGACGTCGTGGCCCAGCAGCGGCGAGATCGACATCATGGAGAACGTCGGCAAGGAGCCGCACCGCATCTACGGCACCGTGCACGGCCCCGGCTACTCCGGAGGCGCGGGCATCAGCGGCATGTACCAGCACCCGCAGAACTGGTCGTTCGCCGACGACTTCCACACGTACGCGGTCGACTGGAAGCCCGGCTCGATCACGTGGTCCGTCGACGGGAACGTCTACCACCAGGTGACGACGAGCCGCGTCGGCGGCAACCCCTGGGTGTTCGACAAGCCCTACTTCCTCATCCTCAACGTCGCCGTCGGCGGTCAGTGGCCGGGCTACCCCGACGGGTCGACCCAGCTCCCCCAGCAGATGAAGGTCGACTACGTCCGCGTCTACGACAACGGCGCGACGGGCGGCGGCGGTGGTGGGGGCGGTGGCGGCTCGCTGCCGACGGGCACCGGCACGATCCGCGTCGCGAACCAGCTGTGCCTCGACGTCCCGTGGGCGCAGACGCACGACGGCAACCCGATCCAGGTCGTCGGCTGCAACGGCAACGCCGCGCAGTCCTGGACCCGTGGCTCCGACGGCACGATCCGCGCGCTCGGCAAGTGCCTCGACGTCAGCGGCGGCGGCACGGCCAACGGCACCGTCGTGCAGCTCTGGACCTGCAACGGCACCGCCGCGCAGCGCTGGACGTACGACTCCGGCACGCGCGCGATCAAGAACCCGCAGTCCGGGCGCTGCCTCGACGGCGTGGGCGGGCTGCCGGTCCACGACGGTCAGCGCGTGCAGATCTGGGACTGCAACAACCAGGCCAACCAGCAGTGGTACCTGTGACCCTCTGACCGTGCTCCGCGTCGACGGGGCCGGGTGCGCGACGCCGCACCCGGCCCCGTCGGGGTTCGGACGCGCCCTCGCCGTCAGCGGGCGACGTCCGCCCAGCGGTCGACCGGCCACAGCGCGTCGAGGTCGAGCGCACGCGCGGCGTCGAGCAGGCGCACCACCTGCGCGTCCGCCACGGCGCCCGGACCCTCCGCCTCGGCGTAGTAGTCCGCGAGGAACGCCGCGAGCGCGTCGCCCGTCAGCCCCGGGGTGGCGTCGAGCCGCAGCAGGAGCATGCCGTCGACCCGCGGCGCGCCCGGGCTCAGCGACGGCTGCACGTAGGGGAGCGGGACGAGCCGCGCGCCGTGCCGGCCGTAGAAGCGCAGGCGCGCGACCGGGTCTCCCTGGGTCGCGTCCGCCGCCCACACGCGTGGGTCGTCGACCTCCGCCAGGACCAGCGCGCCCGGGGACGCCGCTGCCCACCGCGGCAGCACCTCGCGCAGAAGGCGTCCGCCGAGCCCGAGGCCCCGCGACGACGGGTCGAGCGCGAGGTAGGTGAGCAGAAGCGCGCGCCGGTCCGCGTACCAGGTGCCGAGCATGACGCCGACGGGCCGGCCGTCCGCGAGCACGACGTCCGACGGCTGCGCGTCCGGTCCGGTGAACGTCGCGCGCACCTCGCCGAGCGACATGAGCTCCTCGGGCCGGAACGTCGGCGCGAGCAGCCGCGCGTAGACGTCCTCGACCTCGGCCGGGGTCAGGTCCGCGAGCGTCGTCTCGGTGACGTCTGCGGCCGTCCCCGCTCGCTCCTGCCCGCCGTCGTGCTCCACGAGCCGATCTTCGCACTCAGCGGCCGGGGACCTCCGCGCGCCGGAGCACCAGCAGGGGCGTCACGTAGTGCTCGGTCACGCGCCCTCCGAGGTCCTCCACCGCCCGCCCGGCCGCGTCGGCCTCGGCGGCGGTCCACTCGCTGAACGTCCGGAAGAGGTCACGCACCTGGCGGGCGGAGACCTCGACCGACCACCGCAGCTCCTCGACGTGCCGGACGGCGAACCACCCACCGGCGGTCAGCCGGTCCACCCAGCCGGCCGTGTCGAGCTCCGTCGGGCCCGGGCGAGGCGGCACGTCGCCGCGTTCCCGCACGATCTGCTCGACGCGTTCCCGGAACGGCGTGCGCGGCACGGCCGGGTCGCCGAACACGTGCCGCCAAACCGCCAGGTGTCCACCCGGGACGAGCGCGTGGTGCAGGCGCGGCAGGACGACGTCGAGGTCGAACCAGTGCACCGCCGTCGCCGCGACCGCGAGGTCGAACGCCGCGGCGTCGAGCGCGACCGACTCGGCGGTGCCCGCGAGGACCGTCGCGTCGGGGACGCGGCGACGCAGCAGGTCGGCCAGGGCAGGCCCGGGCTCGACCGCCGTCACCTCCGCACCCGCGGCGACCATGGGTGCGGTCGCGAGGCCCGAGCCCGCGCCGAGCTCGAGCACCCGGGTGCCGGGGCCGAGCAGCGCGAGGTCGCGCAGCCGCCCCCACAGCGCGTCCGGGTACGGCGGCCGGGCCCGGTCGTAGAGCTCGGCCATGCCGTCGAAGTGCGTCGGGTCGGGCACGCTCGCAGCGTAGGTGCCGCCGTCGTCGGGCGCCCGCGCGCGTGGGCGGTGACACTGGGGCGTGCTCGACCGCTACGACGGCCACATCCTCGGGCTCGCGACGGCCGACGGCCGCCGGGTCGTGATCGGTCGCTGGCTGCGCTCGCCGTGGCCGCCGTTCGCGGACGTCATGACGCAGGACGCGGCCGGCCACCGCACGCTCCTCGCGCCGCACCGCGACGTCGCGGACGAGATCGCCGCGACGTACGTCTTCGACGAGGTCGTGCTCACGCCCGTCCGCGTCACGTGCGACCCGGCCGGGCGTCGCTGGTCCGTCGACGCCGGCCCGTTGACCGCGGACGTCACGATCGGCGGGCGCACGCCGCTCGGTCACCTGCTCGGCGCGGTCCCGCGGCCGCTCGCGCGGTCCCGGGCGTTCGCCACGCTCGCCGACCCGGTCGCCCGTGCGCTGCTGCCCGGCGTCCGGACCCGCGGCAGCGCCGGTGCGGGCCGCCGTGAGTGGTACGGCGCGACGGACCAGCACCGCGTCACGGCGGCCCGCGTCACGTGGGACGGCGGACCGTGCGGCGACCTGCAGCCCGTGGTGCCGCCGGTCGCGTTCGGCTTCTCGTCCGTGCCGCGCCGCCCGACGGTCACGGCGGTCCGTACGACCATCGAGCGCCCGTCCGGTGACGGCCGAGGGGTGCGCGACACCGACGCGCCGCCGGCGACGGGCTGACGAGGCCCGCCGCTCGCAGCCGCCGGCCGGCGCAGCCCCGTCAGGCCTTGCGCGCCGACACGAACGTGATCTCCGCACCCGCGAGCCTCCCGTGCGCGACCTCGCGCGCGTCGACCAGCCCGGCGCCGGCCAGCATCCGCGCGATCCCGTCGTCCAGGTTCGCCCGGACGCGGTCCGCGACCGCGGGCCCGAACCGCGGCAGGTGCGCCCGCACGGCGGAGTGCCCACGGTGCGCGCCGCCGCCGAAGTCGAGGATCGTCACCGTGCCGCCCGGCCGCAGGACCCGTGCGATCTCGGCCGCGGTCGCGGCACGGTCGGCGTCGGGCACGTGGTGCAGCGCGAGCGAGGACACGACCCGGTCGACGCTCGCGTCGGCCAGCGGGATCCTCTGCCCGTACCCGCGCACGAACGTGAGCGGCACCCGAGCCCGGCGCGCCTTGCGCGTCGCCCGCCGCAGCGCCGGCAGGTCCGGGTCGAGACCCGTGACGACCGTGCCGGCGACCGTCCGGGCGACCAGCAGCGCCACGTTGCCGGTGCCGCACCCCAGGTCGAGCACCCGGTCGCCGGGCGTGATCCCCGCGAGGTCCACGAGCTGTGCGTGCCGGCGGCGCACGCGCGTCACCGTGCTGAGGACGTCGTAGAACGGCAGCAGCGAGGTCTTGCCGGTCGGGGGCAGGTACGGGGTGACGGCGTCGTCGGCGAGGTCGTCGACGAGCGTCACGTCGGGCTGCGTGGACATCGGGCACCACCTGTTCCTGGTCGTCGGCGGCGTGGTAGACCGTCCGCCGGGCTCACACCAGCGTCCGACCCCGCCAGGGCCCGGACCAGGACGGAAGTGCGGGGAGAATGCGACGTTCTTCGGCGGCCACGCCCGTGCCCTTCGCGCGCGCCCGTCGCCGCGCGGACGGCGCACCCGTGGTGGCGTACGACCGGCGTCCGGGACGCGTCCCGATCGGTGCCGAGCTCTTCACCGGCGACCAGGTCTCGCCGCAGGCGCTGCCCGGTGGCGTGCCGCACGCGCACGACTTCTTCGTGCTGGTCCACGTGGCGCGCGGTGCCGGGACCCTGCTCGTCGACGGCCGGTCGGTGCCGCTCGTCCCGGGCGACCTCTGTCTGGTGCCCCCGGGGCAGGTCGTCGGGGGAGCGACGACCGACGACCCCGCGGACGCCCGCTCGTGGGTCGTGTTCTTCACGGCCGACGCCGTCGCGGGCGCGACCGCGAGCCCGCTGGCCTGGCGTTTCCACCCCCTGCTCGCGGCGTTCGTCGACACCCCCGGGGTCGGACCGCGGACGCTGCACCTGTCCGACGGCGATCGCCGGACGTGGGACGCGTTGCTCCAGGTGCTCGTTCGCGAGGCGCCCGCGCACGGCGACCCGCCCGCGCTCGCGGGCGCCGACGAGGCGGCGACGGCGGCCCTGACGCTCCTGCTGGTGTCGCTCGCGCGGCAGGTCGGGCCACCCGCCGACGGCGGCGCGGACCCGCTCGTCGCCGCGGTGCTCGACGCGGTCGAGGCCGGCTTCCGCGACCCCATCTCGACACGTGACGTCGCGCGCTCGCTCGGCTACACGACGGGCCACCTCACGACGGTGGTGCGCGAGCGCACCGGGCGGACGGTCCTCGAGTGGCTCACCGAGCGGCGCATGATCGAGGCGCGGCGACTGCTGGTCGAGACGGACCTGCCCGTCGCGGTCGTCGCCGAGCGCACGGGCCACCGCGACGCGGCCTACCTCGTGCGACGCTTCCGCGAGCAGCACGGCGTGACACCCGCACGCTGGCGACGCGGCGCCCGCTGAGCCCGAGGGACCGCGCACCCGCGCGCCCGCCGAGCCGACGGGGTACGGCACGCCGCGGCTCACCCGGGCCGCCGGCGTGCGTCAGGTCAGTGCGCGCCGAGCCCGTCGATGACGCCCGGGTCGCCCGCGAACGGGCGGAGCGTCGCGGGCGCCGGGAACGGCAGCACGTAGCGCGTGACGACCGCGTTGACGTCGCCGAAGTCGTCGGTCGTGACGACGACCCGGTCGGCGGCGACCTCGGACATCCGCACCCGCACGACGCGCCCGTCGTCGAGCGTCAGCTGCCACCGCTCCGCGAGCCAGTGCAGGCCGTGCTCGTCGAGCGCCTCCTCGGCGTCGTGCCAGTCCACGACGCCGGTGAGCTCGCGGCCGATCCGGTCGACGGCGACGAAGCCGTCGCCGTCGACGCGGATCCAGCCGAGCAGCTCCCGGTCGCCCTCGCGCCGGTGCTCGATCCAGTCGGCCGTGAGCCCGCTCATCGGTGCAGGCTGCTCAGTGCCCGCCGCCGTGCGCGCCCTCGACGCGCTCGCGGGGGACGGCGAAGGCGAGCGGGATCGCGACGAGCGACAGCACCGCACCGACCAGGAACGCGGAGTGGATGCCGCCCGCGGTCGCCGCGACCTCACCCGCGCCGCCCTCGGCGAGCGCGATGGACTGCGCGGTGAGGACCGTGACGAACAGCGCCGTGCCCGCCGCACCGGCGACCTGCTGGAGCGTGCCGACCACCGCGGACCCGTGCGAGTACCGCTCGGCGGGCAGCGACCCGAGGGCCGAGGTGAACAGCGGCGTGAACATCAGCGCGAGCCCGGCCGACATCGTGAGGTGCGCCGCGAGGAGCATCCACGGCGAGGAGTCGGGCTGCAGCAGGACGAAGCCCCACAGCGCGACGCTGAGCGCGAGCGCGCCGGGGACCAGCAGCGGACGCGGACCGACCTTGTCGTACGCGCGCCCGACCGACGGCGCGAGCAGACCCATGAGCAGCCCGCCCGGAAGCAGCAGCAGACCGGTCTGGAGCGTCGTGAGGCCCAGCACCGACTGCGCGTAGATCGGCAGCAGGATGATGACGCCGAACAGCGACACCATGAGGCCCGCGAGCAGCCCGACCGACACCGCGAAGGTGCGCGACGAGAACACCCGCAGGTCGAGCAGCGCGTCGTCGACCCGCGCGAGCGACCGCTGCCGCAGGACGAAGAGCACGAGCGCGACCGCCCCGACGCTGAGCGAGACCCACGTGGTCGCCGCGACGCCGCCGTCGGTGATCTCCCCGAAGCCGGCCAGCCCGTAGACGATCCCGCCGAAGCCGAGCGCGGACAGGATCACGGAGGTCACGTCGACCTTGGCGTAGCGGGGCTCGGTCACGTTGGGCAGGCGCATCGCGCCGAGCACGATCGCGACGACCGCGATGGGCAGCACGAGCCCGAACATCCAGCGCCAGCTGAGGACCGACAGGATGAGGCCGGAGATCGTCGGGCCGATCGCGGGCGCGACCGAGATGACGACGGAGATGTTGCCCATCGTGCGCCCGCGCGCGGCGACCGGGGTGACCGTCATGACGGTCGTCATGAGCAGCGGCAGCATGATCGCTGTGCCCGACGCCTGGACGATCCGCCCGGCCAGCAGCACGACGAACCCGGGAGCGAGCGCGCAGATCAGCGTGCCGGTCGCGAACAGCGTCATGGCGAGCAGGAACGCGGGGCGCGTCGTGATGCGCTGCAGCACGAAGCCGGTGACGGGGATGACGACCGCCATCGTCAGCATGAACGCCGTGGTCAGCCACTGGGCCGTCGACGCCGTGATCGCCAGGTCCTCCATGAGCCGCGGCAGCGCGACGCCCATGATCGTCTCGTTGAGGATGACGACGAACGTCGAGACGAGCAGGACGGTGACCGCGAGGCGGTCACGCGGGCTCATCCGGTCGGCGGGGACGGCCGGGGCGGCGGACGGCCCGCCGGTGGCGGAGTCGTCGCTGAGCCTGGCGGTGGAGGTCTCGGTCACAGGGGCACCTGGCTTCCGGGGGACGGTCGGGAGTGGTGTCGCACGCGTCGACGCGAGCGGCGTCGACGGCGGAGCGACCAGTCTTGTCGAGGGGTCTGACACGGTCGACGCAAATACGCCGTCGGCAGACGGGCCTCTTCCTCACCGACCGCCCACCACGCCACAACTCATCGGGCACCGACCTGCTTCCCGCGTCCGGGTGCTGATCACACGGTGGACCGCGCGACCGGACGCGCGGCATCGTCGCGGGACGGCGCCGCGGCGCACGGCACCGGCACACCGGGCGGACGGACGAGGAGGGCGGTGGGCGCAGGGGAGGACCGGGTGGCGTCCGACGTCGCGACGGTCGGAGGGCTGCTCACCGGCACCGAGCGGCTGCTCGAGGTGGGCCCGGGTCCCGGTCGCCTGCTGCGCGCGCTGCTCGATGCGCACCCGGGGATCGTCGCGACGGCGGTCGACCGGTCGCCCGTCGCGGTGCGCCGCACGTACGAGCGCAACGCCGGCGCGGTCGCGACCGGCAGGCTCACGGTCCACGAGGGGACGCTGGCCGACCTGACCGCGCTGGTCGGAGCCGACGCGCGCTACGACGTCGTCGAGCAGCACCTCGCGTCGTTCGCGACGCTGCACCCGGACAACCCGGTGACCGAGACCGGCGTGCTCGCCGAGGGTCGGCGTCACGGGCTGCGGTCCCGGACCGAGGGACACCGCGTCGACCGG
>NZ_JAPESW010000022.1 GCF_028527925.1 Cellulomonas fimi | reverse complement strand
CCGCCGAGTTCCGGGGGCACGAGCGGCCCCGTCGACGGGCCCGCCGGGCTCACCGGCCAGCACGGCGACGCGCCGCGCACGAGCGGTCCGGTCATCGACGCGGTGCCCGGCGGCGGTGGTGCGTCGGTGCCCGCCGCTGACCGGCCGGGGCTCGACGGAGCGGGCCGCACCGGGCGGCCGGGCTCGACGCCGCGCGCGACCGCGATCTCCCAGGCGGCACGCGTGTCCGCCGGGCGCGCGGACGAACCCGCCGCGCGACGACCGTGGCCGCCACGCGCAGCCCGGAGTGCCCCGGCCCGGACCACGAGCGTCCCGGCCGCCTTGTCGTGCCATCCCCGCTGCGCGGGCTCCCGGTCCCAGACGCCGGAGATCACGACCACCACCTGGCCGACGAAGCACACCAGCACCCCGGCGGCGACGACGAGGTTGCGCAGCAGGATCGCGAGCAGGCCGGCTGGCAGGCCGGTCCGGACGGCGACCGTGCGGATGCCGAGCGCGGCACCGCCGACCGTCGCGCCGGTGATCGCCTCCGCGCACCACTGCCCGATCCCGACGACGACCGCGAGCACGCCCGGGAGGGCCATGAGCGCCGAGGGACGCCCGTCCGCGCCTGCGCCGGCCGCGAGCGCGATCCCGGTGCCGATCCCGTAGACCGCGCCCAGCACCGCGCCGTCGATCACGTAGGCCAGGAACCGGCGCACGACCGGTGCGACCTCGTCCGGGGCGACCGGGACGCCACCTCCGACCGACCGGGGCGCCGGCCTGCGCGCGACGCCGCGCCGCTGGGGCTCGACCGGGGGTGTGCTCACCGTGACCTCCGTCGCGGCCTCGGGTGGGTCCGCGCCGACATGCTGCCAGATCGTGCCGCATCGCCGATTCGGCGTCCCGCCGGCCCGGGCCGTGTCCCCCCGGACGGGTCAGCGGCGGGCAGGACGCGCCGGCGGTCAGGACGCGCGGTCGACCAGCGCGTCGGCGAACGCGACGAGCGCGTCCTTCACCGGACCGTCGGGCAGCGGCGCGAGCTCGGCGACCGCGTCGTGCGCGAGCGCGACGGCCCGGGCCCGCGTCTCCTCGACGACGGGGTGCGCGCGCAGCGCACCGACCGCGGCAGCGAGGGCGTCGTCACCGGAGAGGTCGGCGTCGAGCTGCGCGACGAGCGCGGCGTCGTCGGGCGACGCATCGGGTCCGGCGGCACGGGCCCGCAGCAGCAGGGCGGGCATCGTGGGGACGCGCTCGCGGAGGTCGGTGCCGGGCGTCTTGCCGGTGACCGCTCCGTCGGACGTGAGGTCGATGACGTCGTCGGCGAGCTGGAACGCGACGCCGATCTTCTCCCCGAACGCCGTGACGGTGCGGACGACGTCGGGCCGGCAGCCCGCGAACATCGCGCCGAACCGGGCGGACGTCGCGACGAGCGACGCGGTCTTGTCCGCGAGCACCTGCAGGTAGTGGGCGACCGGGTCCTCGTCGGGACGCGGGCCGACGGTCTCGTGCAGCTGGCCGAGGCACAGGCGCTCGAACGTCGCCGCCTGGATGCGGACGGCGTCGGGGCCCAGCCCGGCGACGGTCGCGGACGCCCGCGCGAACAGCAGGTCGCCCGTGAGGATCGCGACGGAGTTGCCCCACACCTCGTGCGCGCTGGGTGCCCCGCGTCGCAGCGGCGCGGAGTCCATCACGTCGTCGTGGTAGAGCGTCGCGAGGTGCGTGAGCTCGACGACCGTGGCCGCGTCGACGACCTCGCGCCGCGCGCCGTCGCCCAGCTCAGCCGTGAGCAGCGTGAGCAGCGGCCGCAGGCGCTTGCCGCCCGCGTTGACGAGGTGCCGGGAGGCGTCGTCGGCCAGCTGGTCGGCGTGCGTGACGGAGTCGCGCAGGCGTTCCTCGACGAGCGCCAGCCGGTCGGTGAGGCGCGCGCTGAGAGCGGGGTCCGCCAGAGCGATGGCGGTCGTCGTGGTCACGGGACGAACCTATCTTCCCCGCGAGGGTGCGCCGGACACCCGTCGCGGCCGCGTCACGGCAGCAGCTGGGCCACGTCGCCGATCAGGTCGAGCACGGGGGACGGGACGATGCCGAGCACGACGGTGAGGACCGCGCACACGGCGATCGCGACGACCGCGAAGCCCTCGCTCCCGACCACCGTGGTCGTGGTGGCGGTGGCCTTCTCGACGAGCGTCGCGGTGGCGGTCGACCCGACCGGCGTCGGAGCCTCGACGGGCTCGTCGGTCACGGACGGGGACGTCCCGCCGGTCACCTCGTCGGCCCCGCCGTCACCGGCGCCGCCGAAGAACATGAGCACGATGATCCGGACGTAGAAGAACGCGGCCGCGGCGGACGACAGCACGCCGACGACGGCGAGCGGCCACGCACCGCCCTCGACCGCCGCCGAGAACACCGCGAACTTCCCGATGAACCCGGCCGTCAGCGGGATGCCCGCGAAGGACAGCAGGAACAGCGCGAACGTCACGGCCAGCAGCGGGTTGGTGCGGCCGAGACCCGCCCACTGGGACAGACGCGTCGCCTCGCCGAGCACCGCGCCGGGCTCGTCGCCGCTGCCCGCGGACCGCTCGCGCACGAGCCACACGATGCCGAACGCGCCGATCGTCGCCGCGCCGTAGGCCAGGAGGTAGAACAGCACGGCCGGGATCGCGGACTCGTCGAGCGCGACGATGCCGGTGAGGATGAAGCCGGCGTGCGCGATCGAGGAGTACGCGAGGATCCGCTTGACGTCGGTCTGCACGAGCGCGGCGACCGTGCCGACGACCATGGTCGCGATCGCGACGGTCCACAGGACGATCGACAGGTCCCACTCGAGGTCCGGCAGCACGACGTAGACGAGGCGCAGCAGCGCCCCGAACGCGGCGACCTTGGTGCACGCGGCCATGAAGCCGGTGATGGGCGTCGGGGCGCCCTGGTAGACGTCGGGCGTCCACGTGTGGAACGGCACGGCGCCGACCTTGAACAGCAGACCGGTCAGCACGAGCACCGCACCGACGAGCAGCAGACCGTCGACACCGGTCACCTGGAGCGCCTGCTCGGCGATCTCCGAGTACCGCAGCGAGCCGGAGTAGCCGTAGAGCAGGGCGATGCCGAACAGCATGATCGCGGACGCGAACGCCCCGAGCAGGAAGTACTTCATGGCCGCCTCCTGCGAGAGGAGGCGACGACGCCGGGCCATGCCGGTCAGCAGGTAGAGCGGGAGCGAGAGGACCTCGAGCGCGACGAAGAGCGTCAGCAGGTCGCCCGCGGCGGGGAAGATCAGCATGCCGCCGACGGCGAAGAGCAGCAGCGGGTAGATCTCCGTCTGCTGGAGGCCCCGGCGGCGCGCGAGCTCCTCGTAGTCCGAGCTGGGCACGGCCGCGGCGGACGGCGCGAACGCGTCCTCGCCGGTGTCCGTGCGGTCGGCCACGACCAGGATCGACAGCAGCGCGAGCAGCGCGATCGTGCCCTGCAGGACGAGCGTCGGACCGTCGACGATGATCGACCCGCCGACGACCGCGGTGCCACCGTCGGACGCGACGCCCGACCAGAGCGCCGCGACGGCGATCAGCGCGGCCGCGGGCGCGGCCAGGCCGAGCGCGACCTGCACGGGCCGCCGCACGCGCGCCGGGACGAACGCCTCGACGAGCACGCCGACGACCGCGGCGAGCAGGACGATGAGCGCCGGGCTCAGCAGCGACCACGGGATCTCGGGCGCGGTGAACGCGTTCACTTGTCGGTCCCTTCCTGGGCGCCGTGGGGAGCCGTGGGCGACTCCACGCCGACCTGCTGGAGCGTGACGTCGGCGGGCGGCCGGACCAGGTCGAGCGCCGGGCCGGGCACGAAGCCGAAGACGAGCATGAGCGCGATGAGCGGGGCGACGACCCACCGCTCGCGCGCGTCGAGGTCGGGCGTCGCCGCGAGCTCCTCGCGGACCGGGCCGGTGAACACGCGCTGGTACGTCCACAGCACGTAGATCGCGGCGAGGACGACGCCGGACGTCGCGACGATCGACGCGGCCGGGTGGCGCGTGAACGTGCCGACCAGCACGAGGAACTCGCTGACGAACGTCGACAGGCCGGGCAGCGAGAGCGCCGAGAGGCCGATGACGAGGAACGTCCCGGCGAGCACCGGCACGACCTTCTGCAGGCCGCCGAAGTCGGCGATCTGCTGGGACCCGCGGCGGGCGGCGAGGAACCCGACGAGCAGGAACAGCCCGCCCGTCGAGAGCCCGTGGTTGACCATGTAGAACGACGAGCCGGCGATCGACGTCGACGTGAAGGCGAAGATGCCGAGCACGATGAAGCCGAAGTGCGACACCGAGGTGTACGCGACGAGCCGCATGAGGTCCTTCTGCCCGATCGCGAGCAGCGCCCCGTAGAGGATCGACACGACCGCGAGCACGATGATGACCGGCGCCGCCCAGCGGGACGCGTCGGGGAACAGCGGCAGGCAGAGCGTGAGCATCCCGAACGTGCCGACCTTGTCGAGCACGCCGACGAGCAGCGTGGACGTCCCGGCCGGCGCCTGTTGCGCGGCGTCGGGCAGCCACGTGTGCACGGGGAACATGGGCGCCTTGATCGCGAACGCCAGGAAGAAGGCGAGGAACAGCCACTTCTCGAGCGTCGGGTCGAGCGACAGGCCCGTGAGGTTCTCGGTGAGGAAGCCGTCCGCGCCGCGCGGCCCGTTGAGGTACAGCGCGATGACGCCGACGAGCATGACCAGGCCGCCCGCGAGCGAGTAGAGCAGGAACTTCACGGCGGCGTACCGGCGCTGCTCCCCGCCGAACATCCCGATCATGAAGTAGACAGGGATGAGCATCGCCTCGAAGACGACGTAGAACAGGAAGACGTCGCGCGCCGCGAACACGAGGACGATGAACGCCTCGAGCAGCAGGACGAGCGCGAGGTACTGCCGCAGCCGGTCGGTCGGCACGGTCAGCGACCCCTGCTCGCGCCACGCCGCGAGGACGACGAGCGGCACGAGCACGACGGACATGAGCACGAGGACGAGCCCGACGCCGTCGACGCCCACGGCGTAGGAGACGCCGAGCGCGGGGATCCAGGGGTACGTCTCGGTGAGCTGGTGGACGGCGGCGTCCGCGGTGTCGAACGCGACCAGCGCGCCGACGGCGAGGACGAGCTCGGCGATCGCGAACCCGAGCGCCACCGCGCGGGTCCGGCCGCGCCAGCCCGCGGGCAGCGCCCAGAGGGCGACCGCTCCGAGGACGGGCAGCACGACCAGCGCGGTCAGCCAGGGGAAGGAGGTCGACATCGGTGGGGGCTCTCCCTCAGCTCTGGGTGACCAGGACGGCGACGACGAGCACGACCAGGCCGATCACGGTCGTCGCGGCGTAGGAGCGGACGTAGCCGGTCTGCACCCGCCGGGCGAGGTCGCCGAGGCCGACCGTCGCACGGCCGACGCCGGTGACGGTGCCGTCGACGACCGCGCGGTCGGCGAACACGAGGGACCGGGTGAGGTGCTGGCCCGGCTCGACGAGCAGGGCGTCGTTGACGGAGTCCTGGTACAGGTCGACGCGGGCCGCGCGCGTGAGCGCGGTGCCGAGCGGCGGGACGACCGGGACCTGCGACACCGCGTAGCGGCGCCACGCGAGCACGAGACCGAGCACGACGACCGCGAGGGTGAGCGCGATGAGGACCCACGCCGGGAGCACCGGCTCCTCGTGCTCGACGTGCCCGGTGACGGGCTCGAGCCACGTGACGAAGCGACCGCCGAGCGCCAGGAACCCGCCGAGGCCGACCGACCCGACGGCCAGGATGATCATCGGCCAGGTCATGAGGCGCGGCGCCTCGTGCGGGTGCTGCGCCGACCCGTCGGACCTCTCCGACCAGCGGCGCTGGCCCTCGAACGTCATGAAGAACAGCCGCGACATGTAGAAGGCCGTGATGCCCGCGCCCAGCAGCGCGACGGTGCCGAACACCCAGGCGCGCCACGGCTGCCCGTCGACGGGGACGAACGCGGCCTCGATGATCTTGTCCTTGCTGAAGAACCCGGAGAACGGCGGGATGCCGAGGATCGCGAGCCAGCCCGCCCCGAAGGTCAGCCACGTGACGACCATGTAGCGCGCGAGGCCGCCGAAGCGCCGCATGTCGACCTGGTCGTCCATCGCGTGCATGACGGACCCGGCACCGAGGAACATCCCGGCCTTGAAGAAGCCGTGCGTCACGAGGTGGAAGATCGCGAACGCGTACCCGACGGGGCCGAGGCCCGCGGCCAGGACCATGTAGCCGATCTGCGACATCGTCGACGCGGCCAGGGCCTTCTTGATGTCGTCCTTCGCGCAGCCGACGATCGCCCCGAACAGCAGCGTGATCGCGCCGACGATCACCACGACGAGCTGCGCCGTCGGCGCGGCGTCGAAGACCGCACCGCTGCGGACGATCAGGTAGACGCCGGCGGTGACCATCGTGGCAGCGTGGATGAGCGCCGACACCGGGGTGGGGCCGGCCATCGCGTCGCCGAGCCAGGACTGCAGCGGGAACTGCGCGGACTTGCCGCACGCGGCGAGCAGCAGCATGAGGCCCATCGCGGTCGCGGTGCCCTCGGAGAGCTCGGACGCACCGCCGAGCACCGTGTCGAAGTCGAGCGCGCCGAACTGGGCGACCATGATCCCCATCGCGACGATGAGCCCGATGTCGCCGACGCGGTTGGCGACGAACGCCTTCTTCGCGGCGACCGCGTACGGCGTGCGGTGGTTCCAGAACCCGATGAGCAGGTACGACGCGAGACCCACGCCCTCCCACCCGACGAACAGCAGCAGGTAGGAGTCGCCGAGGACCAGCAGGAGCATGGCCGCGACGAACAGGTTGAGGTACGCGAAGAACCGGCGACGCGAGTCGTCGTGCTCCATGTACGCCACGGAGTAGACGTGGATGAGCGTCCCGACGAACGTCACGAGCAGCACGAACGTCAGCGACAGCGGGTCGAGGCGGAACGCCGCGTCGACCTGGAACTGGCCCGCGTCGAGCCACGTCCCGAGGTCGACGACGACCACGCGCGCGTCGGCCGGCCGGCCGAGCAGCGCGAGGAACGCGGCGGCACCGGCGACGAACGCGCCCGCGGAGGCGAGGACGCCGAGCCAGTGCCCCCAGCGGTCGGCGCGGCGGCCGAGCAGCAGCAGGACGGCCGCGGACAGCAGCGGCAGGCCGATGAGCAGCGGGCCGACGAGGAACACGCCGGCCTGCACGGTCTCCGTCGCGGGCGCGATCGTGTCCGCCCGCAGGTGCGCAGGCAGCGTCGCAGCGAGGGTGGTCAGGGTGTGCACGGGCCGCCCCTCAGCTCTTGAGCAGGTTCACGTCGTCGACCGAGGCCGAGCGCCGGGTACGGAAGATCGCGACGATGATGCCGAGGCCGACGACGACCTCGGCCGCGGCGACGACCATGACGAAGAACGCCAGGACCTGGCCCGTCAGCGCGCCGTGGATCCGCGAGAACGTCACGAGCAGCAGGTTCGTCGCGTTGAGCATGAGCTCGACGCCCATGAACACGATGATCGCGTTGCGCCGCAGCAGCACCGTCGTCGCCCCGATCGTGAAGAGGATCGTGGCGAGGACGAGGTAGTGGGTGAGGCTCACGCCTGGTCCTCCTGTCCGGCGACCCCGCGGGGTCCGGTCGACGGTCCGTGCTGGCCGCTGTCGCTCACGGCCGCGTCGAGGTCGGGCACGTTGACGCGCGCGCCGTCCGGGTCCGCGGCGGGCGGCGGCGTGGGCCCGTCGCCGGTCGCCGGGTCGCTCGACGCGAACCGCGTACCGGCGAGCCGGCCGGCCTGCACGCGCTCGGTGCGCGCGGCGAACTCGGCCGCGTCGGCCTCCTGGCCGCGGACGCGCAGCACGCGCGGGACCGAGTCGTCGATCGGGCGGCCGTCGGGACCGAGGGCCGGGACGTCCATCGCGTTGTGCCGCGCGTACACGCCGGGCGCGGGCAGCGACACCGGGTGGGCACCGGCGGCGACGCGCGCGTCCGCACGCTCCTTCTGGCCGACCCGCGGGACCAGCCGGGTGCGGTGGGTGTAGACGAGCGCGCCGAGCGCGGCGGTCACGAGCAGCGCTCCCACGACCTCGAACGCGAGCACGTACTCGCCGAACACGACGTGCGCGATCGCGACGGGGTTGGACGCCTCGTTCGCGGCGTCGAGCCCCTGGGCCGGACCGTACGTGGCACGGCCGACGACGCCCGCGAGCACGACGCCCAGGCCGACGCCGGCGAGCACGCCGATCCAGCGCTGGCCGCGGATCGTCTCGACGAGCGAGTCGGACGCGTCGACGCCGACCAGCATGAGGACGAAGAGGAACAGCATCATGACGGCGCCGGTGTAGACGACGACCTGCACGACGCCGAGGAACACCGCGTCCTGCGCGACGTACAGGAACGCGAGCGAGATCATCACGACCACGACGGACATCGCGGCGTGCACGGCCTTGCGCGCGAACAGCAGGCCGAGCGCGGCGAGCACCATGATCGGGCCTAGCACCCAGAACAGCACCGCCTCGCCGGTGCCGGCCTCGCCGCCGTCGAGCGCGGTCATGCCGAGCGGGGCGGCGCTGAGCGCGTGCCCGAGGACCGCGCTCATCGGGAGCCCTGCTTGGTCGCGGCGGCGGCGAGCGCGGCCTGCGCGGCGGCGGTCGGGCCGGGGACGTTCGCGGCCTCGACGCCCGCACCGCCGGGCAGCGTCGGGTCGTCGGGGCGGTGCTCGGCGACCCACGCGCGCTGCGCGTCGTCCGGGCCGGTGATCTTGCCCTGGTAGTAGGCGGTGTCGTCGGTGCCCTCGACCATGGGGTGCGGCGCCGCGAGCATGCCCTGGCGCAGCGGTGCGAGCAGGTCCTGCTTCTCCCAGATCATCCCGGCGCGCGTCGGGCCCGCGAGCTCGTACTCGTTCGTCATCGTCAGGGCGCGCGTCGGGCACGCCTCGATGCACAGCCCGCAGAAGATGCAGCGCAGGTAGTTGATCTGGTAGACGCGGCCGTACCGCTCCCCCGGGCTGAACTGCGCGTCCGGGGTGTTGTCGGCGCCCTCGACGTAGATCGCGTCCGCGGGGCACGCCCAGGCGCACAGCTCGCAGCCGATGCACTTCTCGAGCCCGTCGGCGTACCGGTTGAGCTGGTGGCGCCCGTGGTACCGCGGCTTGGCGGGGACCTTCTCCGACGGGTACTGCTCCGTGACCGTCGGCCGGAACATGTTGGACAGCGTGACGCCGAACCCGCCGACGGGTGCGAGGACCTCGGACAGCCCGGTGCGCGGCTCGATGAGCGACGTGTAGCCCTCGGTCTCGCGCGTCGTGACCTCGCCGCCGCGCGGACGCGGGGCGACCGTGCGGCCGGGCTGGGCGCCGGGCGCTGCCGCACCGCCCGCGGGCGTGGCGCCTGCGGGCCGGGCGGCGCCGGGCTTCTTGCCGGCGGGCTTGCCCTTGGCCGTGGGCTTGCGCTGGTCAGCCACCGTGCACCTCCTGGGTGACCTGGGGGACGTCGGTCGAGGCCGCCTGGGCGGCGCGCTGCTTGCGCGGCGACGGCGGGAGCGTCTGGCCGGGCAGCGGCGGGACGGGGTAGCCGCCCGCGTACGGGTCGAACGGCTGCCGCCCGGACGGCTGGGGCGGTTCCGCGGACTTCTTGCGCTCGGGGATCGCGAACGACACGAGCAGGCCCAGGACGACGATCCCCGCGAGGACGAACAGCAGCGTGCGCAGCTCGAGGCCGGAGAACTGCCGCACGCCCTGCACGACCGCGACGCACACGACCCACACGAGCGCGGCGGGGATGAGCACCTTCCAGCCGAGCTTCATGAACTGGTCGTACCGGAAGCGCAGGACGGAGCCGCGGATCCAGACGAACACGAACATGAGCGCCCAGAGCTTGGCGAGGAACCACAGGACCGGCCACCAGCCCTGCTGGAGGAAGTGGTCCGCCGGGATGAACGGGGCGCGCCAGCCGCCGAGGAACAGCGTCGTCGCGACCGCCGAGACGTTGAGCATGTTGATGTACTCCGCGAGGAAGAACCACGCGAACTTCATCGAGGAGTACTCGGTCATGTAGCCCGAGACCAGCTCGCCCTCGGCCTCGGGGAGGTCGAACGGCAGACGGTTCGTCTCGCCGACCATCGACACGATGTAGAGGACGAACGCGGGCAGCAGCGGCAGGAACCACCAGACCTGCGTCTGCGAGCTGACGATCTGCGACGTCGACATCGAGCCGGCGAGGATGAACACGCTCACGAGCGACAGGCCCATCGCGAGCTCGTAGGAGATGACCTGGGCAGTCGAGCGCACCGAGCCGAGCAGCGGGTAGGTCGAGCCGGACGACCAACCGCCCAGGACGATGCCGTACACGCCCACCGACGCGCACGCGAGGATGTACAGCACCGCGACGGGGAAGTCCGTGAGCTGCAGCGGCGTGACGATCCCGAACATGCTGACCGACGGCCCGAACGGGATGACCGCGAACGTCAGCAGCGAGCAGAACACCGCGATCATCGGCGCGACGATGTAGACCAGCTTGTCGGCCGCCTTGACGGTGACGTCCTCCTTGAACAGGAGCTTCATCGCGTCCGCGAGCGACTGGAGCAGGCCGAACGGGCCGTGCACGTTGGGGCCGGGCCGCACCTGCATGCGCGCGACGACCTTGCGCTCGAACCAGATCGCGAACAGCACGCTGGTCAGCAGGAAGACGACGATCGCGACCGCCTTGAGCAGCCAGATCCAGAAGTTGTCGTTGCTGAAGTCGGCCGCGACGGCGGTGGTGCCGTCGACCGCGAGCTGCAGGGTCATGCGCCGACCTCCTCGTGGGCACTGCGACCGGCATCCTGCCCGGTGCCGGTCTCCTCGCGCGTGAGCTCACCCGGCGCGGCGGCGATCCGGACGAGGTCACCCGCGTCCGCGTGCAGGGCGTCGCGCACGGCGCTGCCGGGTGCGTTCGTCGGGAGCCAGACGACGAGGTCCGGCATGTCGGTGACGACGACCGGCAGCGTGATGGTCCCGGCGTCGGTCGAGACCGCGATCGCTCCCCCGTCGACGACGCCGACCGAGGCCGCGGTGGCCGCCGACACGCGTGCGACGGGCCGCTTGGCCGTGCCCGCGAGGAACGGCTCGCCGCTCTGCAGGCGACCGTCGTCGAGCAGCTGGTGCCACGTCGCGAGGACCGCGGTCCCGGCGGCGACGGCGGGCGGCTCGGCGGGCGCGACGTCCGGGGCGTCGACGCGCGCGCCGTCCCAGCCGCCGAGCTGGTCGAGCTCGGCGTGCACGGCCGCGAGCGACCCCGTGCCGAGCTCCGCACCGAGCGCGTCGGCGAGGCGGTCGAGCACACGGTGGTCGGGCAGCGCGCGCGACGTGAGCGCCTGCGTGAACGGCCGGGGCCGTCCCTCCCACGTGACGAACGTGCCGGCCTTCTCCACGGGCGGCGCGACCGGCAGGACCACGTCGGCGCGGTCGGTGACCTCGGAGCGGCGGACCTCGAGCGAGACGAGGAACGGCACGCGGTCGAGGGCCTCGCGCGCGATCGCCGGGTCGGGCAGGTCACGCGGCTCGAGGCCGCCGACGACGAGCCCGCCCAGCAGGCCGGCGCGTGCGCCGGCGAGGATCTCGGACGTCGATCGTCCCGGCTCGGCGGGCAGGTGCTCGACTCCCCAGACCGCGGCGATGTCGACGCGGGCGCCCGAGTCGGCGACCGGACGACCGCCCGGCAGCAGGCTCGGCAGGAGGCCCGTCTCGACGGCCGCCCGCTCGCCCGCACGGCGCGGTACCCACGCCAGGCGTGCGCCGGTCCGGGCCGCGAGCCGCAGCGCCGCCGAGTACGCGCCCGGCGACGACGCGAGCCGCTCACCCACGAGCACCACGGCGCCCTCGGCGGCGAGCGCGGCCGCGGCGTCGCCGAGCACGTCGTCGGCACCGGCGACGATCCCGTCGAGCACCTCCGCCTCCGTGCCCGGGGCCGCCGCCAGCAGCGTGCCGGAGAGCCGCTCGAGCCCGCGGCTCGCGAGCGGCGCGACGGACAGCACGCGCGTGCGCTTCTTGACGACCTGCTCACGCACCCGCAGGAACGCGATGCCGGCCTCCTCCTCGAGCTCGAGCCCGACGAGCAGCACGGCCGGCGCGGCGACGAGGTCGCCGAACGTGACCTCGAGCGTGCGACCCGCGACGTGGTGGCCGAGGAACGCCTCCTCCTCCGCGGAGTGCGGGCGGGCGCGGCCGTCGACGTCGTTCGTGCCGAGCGCGACGCGCGCGAACTTCGACCACGCGTAGGCGTCCTCGAGCGTGAGGCGGCCACCCGGGAGGGCGGCCAGACCGACCGCCGTCTCCCGCGGGTCGGACGGCGCCTGCGCCGCGCGCAGGCCCGCGGCCGCGACGTCGAGCGCCTCGATCCACGACGCGGGCTCGAGCTCGCCCGCCGCGTTGCGGACCAGCGGGGTCGTGATGCGGTCCGGCGCGGACTGCCACGTGAACGCGAAGCGGTCCTTGTCGGTGATCCACTCCTGGTTGACGACGGGGTCGTCGCCCGCGAGCCGCCGCAGCACGACGCCGCGCCGGTGGTCGACGCGGATCGCCGAGCCCTGGGAGTCGTGCTCCGCGATCCCCGGCGTGGACACCAGGTCGAACGGGCGGGACCGGAACCGGTACGCGGCGCTGGTCAGCGCGCCCACCGGGCAGATCTGCACGGTGTTGCCGGAGAAGTACGACGCGAACGGGCGGCCCGACGTGTCCTGCGTCGACGCGCCCACCGGGGTGTCGCCCGCGAACCCGAGGACGTCCGTGTCGAACGTGCCGATCTGCTGCTGCGCGCCGCGCTTCTGCAGGTCGATCCACACGTCGCCCGCGATCTCCTCCGAGAACCGCGTGCAGCGCTGGCACAGGACGCACCGCTCACGGTCGAGGAGGATCTGCGTCGAGATCGCGATCGGCTTGGGGAACGTGCGCTTGACGTCGACGAAGCGCGTCGTCGCGCGACCGTTCGACATCGCCTGGTTCTGCAGCGGGCACTCGCCGCCCTTGTCGCAGACCGGGCAGTCGAGCGGGTGGTTGACGAGCAGCAGCTCCATGACGCCGTGCTGCGCCTTGTCGGCCTCGGGCGACGTGTGCTGCGTCTTGACCTGCATGCCGGGCGTGGCCTCGAGCGTGCAGGACGCCTGCGGCTTCGGCATCTTCGCGAGGTTGCCGTCGCGGCCCGGGGCCCAGACCTCGACGAGGCACTGGCGGCACGCGCCCGCCGGCGCGAGCAGCGGGTGGTCGCAGAACCGCGGGATCTGGATGCCGACCTGCTCGGCGGCGCGGATGACGAGCGTGCCCTTGGGCACCGTCGTCTCGAGGCCGTCGATCTCGAACGTCACGGTGTCCGTCGGCTCGGGCGCGGCGGGCGCCGGTGCGGCCGGGACGAGCGGGGTCGCCGTCGTCGGGCCGGAGGACGTGATGGTCATGCGTGCACCCCCGCGAGGGCCGCCCGGCCGCGCCGGGGGGCGTAGGTGAACAGCGAGCTGTGCTCGGGCGGGAAGAGCACGTCGGCGGGCGTATGCGTGCCCGCCTCGAACTCCTCCCGGAAGTACTGCACGGCCGACGTGATCGGGCTCGTCGCGCCGTCGCCGAGCGCGCAGAACGCGCGGCCGAGGATGTTGTCGCACAGGTCGAGCAGCAGGTCGATGTCGGCGTGCGTGCCCTGACCCGCCTCGATGCGCTTGAGCACCTGGACCAGCCAGTACGTGCCCTCGCGGCACGGGGTGCACTTGCCGCACGACTCGTGCTTGTAGAACTCGGTCCAGCGCGTCACGGCGCGGACGACCGACGTCGTCTCGTCGAAGATCTGCAGCGCACGCGTGCCGAGCATCGACCCGGCGGCACCGACCGACTCGTAGTCGAGCGGCACGTCGAGGTGCTCCGCCGTGAAGAGCGGCGTCGACGACCCGCCGGGCGTCCAGAACTTCAGCTGGTGCCCCTCGCGGACGCCGCCCGCCATGTCGAGCAGCTCGCGCAGCGTGATGCCGAGCGGCGCCTCGTACTGGCCGGGCCGCGTCACGTGGCCCGACAGGCTGAACAGGCCATGGCCCGTCGACCGCTCGGTGCCCATGCCCTTGAACCAGTCCGCGCCGCCGCGCACGATGCCCGGCACCGACGCGATCGACTCGACGTTGTTCACGACGGTCGGGCGCGCGTACAGGCCCGCGACCGCGGGGAACGGCGGCTTGAGCCGCGGCTGGCCGCGCAGGCCCTCGAGCGAGTCGAGCAGCGCGGTCTCCTCGCCGCAGATGTACGCGCCCGCACCGGAGTGCAGCGTGATCTCCAGGTCGAAGCCCGAGCCGAGGATGTTCGTGCCGAGGTAGCCCGCCGCGCGGGCCTCCTCGATCGCGCGCTGCAGGCGCCGGTAGACGTGCAGGACCTCGCCGCGCACGTAGAGGAACGCGTGGTGGCAGCCGATCGCGTAGCTCGTGATGATCATGCCCTCGATCAGGTGCTGCGGGCTGGCCATCATGAGCGGGATGTCCTTGCAGGTCCCGGGCTCGGACTCGTCCGCGTTGACCACGAGGTAGCGCGGGCCGCCGTCGGGCGCGGGCAGGAAGCCCCACTTCATGCCCGTCGGGAAGCCCGCACCGCCGCGGCCGCGCAGACCGGAGTCCTTGACCATCGTCACGACGTCGGCCGCCTGCATGCCGAGCGCGCGGCGCAGGCCGCGGTACCCGCCCGCACGCTCGTAGGCGCCGAGCGTCCAGGACCTGTCCGCGTCCCAGGTGTCCGTGAGGACCGGGGCCAGGGTCGTCGCCATCACGACTCCTTCGCGTCGTCGGAGGACTGCTTGCGCTGCTCCTGCTCGGCCGAGACGTCGCGCTCGCTGACCGCGGGACGCTCGGCGCTCGACTGCTCGGCACCCGGCGCGGGCGTACCCGCGGGGGTGGGCTCGGCCGCGGACGCGGGACGCTCACCCGCGGGTGCCGCGGCACGCGGGGTGCCCCGCGCGGGCGTCCGGGCCTGCTCGGCGGCGCGCGTGCGCTCCTCGTCGGTGAACGGCGGCGCCGTCCAGCCCTCCTGCCGCGCGAGCTCGAGGCCCCGCAGCGTCGCGGGACCGGCCCCCACGCCCTCGTCGGCGCGGCCGTCGGAGAAGCCCGCGAGCACGCGGCTCATCTCCTTGAACGTGCACACGTGGTCCGCGCCGCGCGTCGGGGCGACGGGCGTCCCGGCGCGCAGGGCCTCGACGACGTCGCGCGCCGAGTCGGGCGTCTGGTTGTCGAAGAACTCCCAGTTGACCATCACGACCGGCGCGTAGTCGCAGGCCGCGTTGCACTCGATCCGCTCGAGCGTGATCGCGCCGTCCTCGGTGGTCTCGTCGTGGCCGACGCCGAGGTGGTCGGAGAGCTCCTCCCAGATCGCGTCGCCGCCCATGACCGCGCACAGCGTGTTGGTGCACACGCCCACCGTGTAGTCGCCGTTGGGGTGCCGCTTGTACTGCGTGTAGAACGTCGCGACCGCGCTGACCTCGGCGGTCGTCAGCCCGAGCTCGGCCGCGCAGAACGCGATGCCGCGCGGGCTCACGTAGCCGTCCTCCGACTGCACCAGGTGGAGCAGCGGCAGCAGCGCCGAGCGCTCCTGCGGGTAGCGGGCCTTGATCACCGCGGCGTCCGCCGACAGGCGCGCGCGCGTCTCGTCGTCGAACGACGTGCGGTGCGTCGCGCCCGGGATGCGGGCGCCCCCGATCTCCTCGACCGACATCAGCGGTCCACCCCTCCGAGCACCGGGTCGAGCGACGCGACGGCGACGACGACGTCGGCCACCTGCCCGCCCTCGCACATGATCGACACGGCCTGCAGGTTGTTGAACGACGGGTCCCGGAAGTGGGCCCGGTACGGGCGCGTGCCGCCGTCGGACACGAGGTGCACGCCGAGCTCGCCGCGCGGGTGCTCGACGGTCTGGAACACCTGGCCGGCCGGGACGCGGAAGCCCTCGGTCACGAGCTTGAAGTGGTGGATCAGGGCCTCCATCGAGGTGCCCATGATCTCCTTGATGTGGTCGAGCGAGTTGCCCATGCCGTCCGACCCGATCGCGAGCTGCGCGGGCCAGGCGATCTTCTTGTCGCCCACCATGACCGGGCCGGGGCCCATCTTCTGGAGGCGGTCGAGGGTCTGCTCGACGATGTTCATCGACTGGTAGCACTCCTCCATGCGGAGGATCACGCGCGACCACGAGTCCGCCTCGGTCGCGACCGGCACCTCGAAGTCGTACGTCTCGTAGCCGCAGTACGGCGCGGCCTTGCGCACGTCGTACGGCAGGCCGGCCGACCGCAGCACCGGACCCGTGATGCCGAGCGCCATGCAGCCGGACAGCCCGAGGTAGCCGACGTCCTTGAGCCGCAGCTGGAGGATCGGGTTCGCCAGCATGAGGTCTTCGAGCTGCTTGAAGTAGTGGCGCATGGACGACAGCGCCTCGCGGATCGTGTCGATCGCGCCGGGCGGGATGTCCTGCGCGACACCGCCGGGGCGGATGAACGCGTGGTTCATGCGCAGGCCCGTGATGAGCTCGAAGATCCGCAGGACCTCCTCGCGGGCCGTGAAGCCCACGGTCATGATCGTCGTCGCACCGAGCTCGTTGCCGCCGGTCGCGAGGCACACGAGGTGCGACGCGATGCGGTTGAGCTCCATGAGCAGCACGCGGATGACGGTCGCGCGCTCGGGGACGTCGTCCGTGATGCCGAGCAGCTTCTCGACGCCCAGGCAGTACGCGGCCTCCTGGAACAGCGGCGCGACGTAGTCCATGCGCGTGCAGAAGGTCACGCCCTGGGTCCAGGTGCGGAACTCCATGTTCTTCTCGATGCCGGTGTGCAGGTAGCCGATGCCCGCGCGGGCCTCGGTCACCGTCTCGCCGTCGATCTCGAGCATGAGGCGGAGCACGCCGTGCGTCGACGGGTGCTGGGGACCCATGTTGACGACGATGCGCTCCTCGCCGAGGCGCGCCGCCTCCTCGGCGATGTCCGACCAGTCGCCGCCGGACGCCTCGAACGTCGGGACGCCCGTGGTCTCGTCGTCGACCAGGTGCGCGGTCGCGTGGGGGGTGCTCATGAGTAGGACCTCCGCTGGTCCGGGGGCGGCACGGTCGCGCCCTTGTACTCGACCGGGATGCCGCCGAGGGGGTAGTCCTTGCGCTGCGGGTGGCCCGGCCAGTCGTCGGGCATCTCGATGCGCGCGAGGCCGGGGTGGCCGTCGAAGACGATGCCGAAGAAGTCGTACGTCTCGCGCTCGTGCCAGTCGTTGGCCGGGTAGACGGACGTCGTCGACGGGATGTGCGGGTCGGCGTCCGGAGCCGTCACCTCGAACCGCAGGCGACGCCCGTGGGTCACCGACACCACGTGGTAGACGGCGTGCAGCTCGCGGCCCGTCTCGTGCGGGTAGTGCACGCCGCTGACGCCGAGGCTGAGCTCGAACCGCAGGTCGGGGTCGTCGCGCAGCGCGCTCGCGACCGCGACCACGTGCTCGCGCGCCACGTGCAGCGTGAGCTCCTCGCGGTCGACGACCACCGACTCGACGGCGTTCGCGAAGCCCGTGCCGTTCTCGTCGAGGACCTCGGTCAGCACGTCGACGACCTCGTCGAACCAGCCGCCGTACGGCCGCTCGCTCGGCCCGGGCAGCACGACCGGCACGACGAGCCCGCCGTACCCGGAGGTGTCGCCCGTGCCGTGCGCGCCGAACATGCCCTGGCGGACGTCGACCACCTCGAGCGGCGTGCGCGCGGCCGGGACGTTCTGGCCGCCGGCCTCGAGCGCGGCCTCGCTGGTCTTCTGGGCGCCGGTGCCGGCGTCGCCGGGCTTCACGGCCGCCGCTGCGTCCTTCTCCTGGCCCGTCTTCTCGTCGGTCATCGCAGCAGGCCCGTCATGTGCGAGGTGGGCGTCGCGGCGAGCGCGGCGGCCTCCGCGGCGGCCGCGGCCTCACGACGGTTCACGCCGAGCGGCTCGTTCTGGATCTGCTCGTGCAGCGTGAGGATCGCGTTGATGAGCATCTCCGGCCGCGGCGGGCAGCCCGGCAGGTAGATGTCCACGGGCACGACGTGGTCGACGCCCTGCACGATCGCGTAGTTGTTGAACATGCCGCCCGACGAGGCGCACACGCCCATCGACAGCACCCACTTCGGCGCGGACATCTGGTCGTAGACCTGCCGCACGACGGGCGCCATCTTCTGGCTGACCCGGCCCGCGACGATCATCAGGTCGGCCTGCCGCGGCGACGCGCGGAACACCTCCATGCCGAACCGCGACAGGTCGTACCGCGGAGCGCCCGCGGCCATCATCTCGATCGCGCAGCACGCGAGGCCGAACGTCACCGGCCAGAGCGAGCCCTTGCGGAAGTAGCCGACCAGGTCCTCGACCGTCGTCAGCAGGAATCCCGAGGGAGCCTCTTCGATCCCCATGCGTCAGCCCTCCGTCCGTCGCCGTGCCGTCGTGCCTGTGGCCCTGCCTGTCAGCGCGCCGCCGGGAGCCTCTCCCGGCCGCCGTGCCCTCGTCCGTGACGTCAGTCCCACTCGAAGCCCCCGCGCCGCCACTCGTAGACGAACGGCACCGTGATGAGCACCAGGAACACGAGCATCGCGACGAGCCCGAACACCGCGAGGTCGCCGAACGCGACGGCCCACGGGTAGAGGAAGACGACCTCGATGTCGAAGACGATGAACGTCATCGCCACCAGGTAGTACTTGATGGGGAACCGGCCGCCGCCGACCGCGTGCGGCGTCGGCTCGATGCCGCACTCGTACGCCTCCAGCTTGGCGCGGTTGTAGCGCTTGGGTCCGAGGATCGCGCTGGCCCCGACACCGCCGAGCGCGAGCACGGCCGCGATGCCCATGAGGACGAGCAGCGGGGCGTACGGGTTGTCCATCAGGACGTCACTCCTCTTCGTCGAGGCCGAGCCGGTGGCGGGTGCGGGGCGGACAGCTCATGCGGCCGGTGCGATCCGCGCCAGCCCGGCGATCACCCGGTCCACCATGTCACCGCCCCGGGGTTCGTAGCAGTCGGACAGCAGCTTGAGCACGAACTTCATGAGCAGCGGCCGCGGCAGGCCGTAGCGGGTGCAGATCCGCATGACCTCGGGGTGCTCGATGAGCCGGACGAACACGCGGCCCAGCGTGTAGTACCCGCCGAGGTCGTCCTTCATGCGGCGCTGGTACGTCGCGAACGCGCGCTCGCGGCCCGCCGCCGTCCCGCGCGCGAGGCCCTGCGCGATCGCGTCGGCGGCGACCCGGCCGGCCTGCAGGCCGTACGCGATGCCCTCGCCGTTGAACGGGCTGACCATGCCCGCGGAGTCGCCCGCAAGCATGAGGCCGTCGGCGTACAGCGGCCCGCGGTTGAAGCCCATCGGGAGCGCGGCGCCGCGCACCTGACCGACCTGGTTGTCGGGCGTGAACTCCCACTCGGCGGGCGCGTTGCGCATCCACGCGGCGAACAGGGCCTTGTAGTCGACCTTCGTCGCGGCGGCGGTCGAGCTCACCGAGCCGAGCCCCACGTTCGCGGTGCCGTCGCCGAGGGAGAAGATCCAGCCGTAGCCCGGCATGAGGTCCGACCGGCCCGGCTCGCCGTCCCAGAGCTCGAGGTGGCTCTCCATCCACGGGTCGTCGTGGCGGGGCGTGCGGAAGTACGTGCGGACGGCGACCCCCATCGGGCGGTCGTCGCGCTTGGTGCGGCCGGCGGAGGTGGCGAGCCGCGTCGAGACGCCGTCGGCCGCGATGACGACGGGTGCCCGGTAGACGACCTCGTCGCCCGCGCGGTGGCCCTTGTCGTCGACCGGGCGGGCGGTGACGCCGACGATCCGGCCCGTCCGCTCGTCGCGCACGGGGCCCGTCACGGACGTGCGCTCGAGCAGCTTGGCGCCACCCGCGCGGGCGTGCGACGCGAGCGTGTGGTCGAGCGACATGCGGGACTTCGCGAGCCCGTACGACGGGTACGAGGACAGCTCGGGCCACGGCAGCTCGAGGCGGTGGCCGCCGCCGATCACGCGCAGGCCGCGGTTGCGGATCCAGCCGTCCTGCTCGCGCAGTGGCAGCCCCATGCGGACGAGCTCGGCGACCGCGCGCGGCGTCAGGCCGTCGCCGCAGACCTTGTCGCGCGGGAACGCCGCCTTCTCGAGGAGGAGCACGTCGAGGCCCGCGGAGGCGCAGTGGAACGCGGCGCTCGAGCCGGCCGGCCCTGCGCCCACGACGATGACGTCAGCGTCATCCGTCGTCGTCCCCACCACGAGCGGCTCCCCACTTGTGACGATGTTCACGTGCGGTCAGCGCGAGTGTAACCACGGCATCTGACGGTGTCTCCGAAGGTGTGCCTAACCTGTGGAGGCGGCGTGAAGAAGGGCCGCTGGCCTGCGGCTCCGCATCGGCACCACGCCGGTCACCGGCGTCGCGGGCACGGCGCACCACCCGCGAAGGGCCGTGAGAATCGGGCGGACCGCGCACGACGGGCCGCGACCAGCGTCGTCACCCGGTCGGCCGACCCGCACGGCTCACTCCGGACGCGTGCCGCGGTGCAGCGCGACGATCCCGCCGGACAGGTTGCGGAACGCCACGTGCTCCCAGCCCGCGCGCTTGACCATCAGGCCCAGCGCGCGCTGGTCCGGCCACTCCCGGATCGACTCCGCGAGGTACGTGTACGCCTCGGGCTCCTTCGAGACGGCGCGCGCGACCGGCGGCAGCGCACGCATCAGGTAGTTCGAGTAGACCGTGCGGAACGGCTTCCACGTGGGCGTCGAGAACTCGCACACCACGAGCCGCCCGCCGGGCTTCGTCACGCGCAGCAGCTCCGCGAGCGCGGCCGGCACGTCGGACACGTTGCGCAGGCCGAACGACATGGTCACGGCGTCGAACGACGCGTCCGCGAACGGCAGGTGCAGCGCGTCGCCGGCCACGAACGCGAGGTCCGGCCGGCGGCGCTTGCCGACCTCGAGCATCCCCATCGACAGGTCGCACGCGACGACCCGCACGCCCGCGTCCGCGAGCGGCTCCGCCGAGGTGCCCGTCCCGGCGGCGAGGTCGAGCACCGTCTCCCCCGGCTGCGCCGCGAGCGCACCGAGCGTCGCCTTGCGCCACGCGCGGTCCTGGCCGAGCGAGATGACGTCGTTCGTGACGTCGTACCGGTGCGCGACCGCGTCGAACATGCGCGCGACGTCGCGGGGGTCCTTCTCGAGCGAGGCACGGGACATGGCGCCCATCGTCGCAGGTCCGCCCTCCGCCGACGAGCCGCGTCCCGCGCGCCGCGCCGCTCGCCGGTGCCGCGTACGTCACACCGCAGCCGACGGGCACCGCACGCGACGAGTCCTACCCTGGACGTGATGACCACGCAGACCGCCGCGCCCGCGGACGCGGTCCCCCAGCCGCTCGTGGTGCGGACGGTCGCCCTCGACGACCTCGGCCGGACGCACGACGCCGACGGCACCCCCGACCCCGCGGACCTGCTCGACCTGCTGCCCTCCGACGCGCCGCTCGCGTGGGTGCGGCGCGGCGACGGGATCGTCGCGTGGGGCGAGACGCTGCGCGTCGAGGTCACCGGCGCCGACCGGTTCGCGCGCGCCGAGGAGGCGTGGCGGTCCGTCCTCGCGCACGCCGTGGTCCGCGACGAGGTGCACGTGCCCGGCACCGGGCCCGTCGCGTTCGCGTCGTTCGCGTTCGACGACGACTCCCCCGCGGGCGGCGTCGTCGTCGTGCCGCGCGTGGTCGTCGGCCGCCGCGGCGGCCGCACGTGGCTCACGACCATCACCGCCGGGCCGCGCCTGAGCGCGGCGCCCACGCTCGCCGACGTCGTCGGCCCGCACGTCCCGCCCGTCGCCCCGGGTGACGTCGAGTACCGCGACGGCGCCGTCCGCGCGGACGACTGGCGCGACGTCGTCGCCGCCGGTGTCGCCGCGATCCGCGCAGGCGAGGTCGACAAGGTCGTCCTCGCGCGCGACGTGCGCGCGCGCACCCAGCACCCCGTCGACGTGCGGTGGGCCCTCCAGCGGCTCGCCCGCCGGTACCCGTCGTGCTGGACGTTCAGCGTCGACGGGCTCCTGGGCGCGACGCCCGAGCTGCTCGTCCGGTCCGAGAAGGGCCTCGTCACCTCGCGCGTGCTCGCCGGCACGATCCGCCGGACCGGCGACGACGCGGCGGACATGGCGCGCGCCGCGATCCTCGCGCACTCGTCGAAGGACCTCGAGGAGCACGAGTACGCGGTGTCCTCCGTCGCGCACGCGCTCGAGCCGTTCTGCTCGTCGACCAACGTGCCCGACGTGCCCTTCGTGCTGCACCTGCCGAACGTCCTGCACCTCGCGTCCGACGTGACCGGCGTGCTGGCCGCGCCGGTCGGCACCGCGACGCACCCGTCGTCGCTCGCGCTCGCCGCCGCGCTGCACCCGACCGCCGCCGTGTGCGGCACGCCGACGACCGCCGCCCGTGCGCTCATCGCGCAGGTCGAGGGCATGGACCGCGGCCGCTACGCCGGGCCCGTCGGGTGGATGGGCGCCGACGGCGACGGCGAGTGGGGCATCGCCCTGCGGTCCGCGCAGGTCGACGCGCAGGACCCGCGCGAGGTGCGGCTCTTCGCGGGCTGCGGCATCGTCGCCGCGTCCGACCCCGCCGCCGAGCTCGCCGAGTCCGAGGCGAAGCTCGTGCCGATGCGCGACGCGCTCGGCCGCGACGCCTGACGCGTCGCTGACCCCCACCGCCCCGCTCCGGGCAGCACGACGCCCCCGGCCGTCCGTGGGGCCGGGGGCGTCGACGCGGTCGGTGACCGCGGCGGCGAGGGCCGCCGGGGAGAGCGGCCCTCGCGACGCCGCACGGGTGTCGTCGCCGTCACGGGCGGGGGACGCGGCCGTGAGGCGGTGACCCGTGCGGGTCGGGGTTCCGGGCACCCGGGGGGGTGCAGGTGCCCGGCGGTGGCGGTCGGGTCGACCGCGGTGAGCGGCTCAGGTGAGCGAGCCGCGTGTCCTGAGCGGCCCCGGTGTCCGGTGCTGGTCCGTCACCGGGGCCGCGGTTCTCGGGATCGAGACGTCAGCCCTGGCCCTGGCCCTGGAACCACTCCCAGAGGTCCTCGGGCGTCATGCCGCCGGGAAGGTCACCGGGACCCTGCGGGCCCTGGCCCTGGCCCTGGCCCTGGCCCTGGCCCTGGCCACCCTGCTGGTCCTGCGGGGCCGGGGCCGTCTCCTGCCGGGCGGCGAGCGTCACGTCGACCTCGGACGCCTTGCCGTCGCGGACGACGGTGAGCGTGGCCTCGTCGCCCGACGCGAGCGCCCGCACGTACGCGGTGAGCGACTCGGCGCCGCCGACGGCCTTGCCGTCGATCGCGACCACGACGTCGTCGGCCTCGAGGCCGGCCTTCGACGCGGGCGAGTCCGCGCTGACCTCCTCGACGACCGCGCCACGGCGGGTCACGCCGTCGGCGGTCGCGGTGCCGTCGGACAGGCTCACGCCGAGGAACGCGTGCTCGGCGGTGCCGTCGTCGATGAGCTGCGTCGCGATGTTCTTCACGAGGTTCACCGGGATGGCGAAGCCGAGGCCGATCGAGCCGGACTGCTGCGACATCGTCGCGATCGACGAGTTGATGCCGATGACGCGGCCCTGCGCGTCGAACAGCGGACCGCCCGAGTTGCCGGGGTTCACCGCGGCGTCGACCTGGATCGCGTTGGTCACGGTCGCCTGGCTGCCGTCCTGGGCGGACGTCGACACCGGGCGGTCGACGGCCGAGACGATGCCGGTCGTCACCGTGTTCGCGAGCCCGAGCGGGTTGCCGACCGCCATGACGGACTGGCCGACCTCGACCTTGGCCGAGTCGCCGAGCGCCGCCGCGACGAGGTCGTCGGGTGCGTCGTCGAGCTTGATGACCGCGAGGTCGGTCGTCGGGTCGGTGCCGACGACGCTCGCCTCGAACAGGCGGCCGTCGGTCAGCGTGACCTGGACCTTGCCCTGCGCGCCGGCCACGACGTGGTTGTTCGTCACGATGTGGCCCTCGTCGTCGACGATCACGCCCGAGCCCTGGGCGCCGCCCTGGCCGGTGCTGACCTCGATCGCGACGACCGACGGCGCGACGGCCTGGGCGACGGCCTGCCAGTCGGGGTCGTCGTTCGTCGAGCCCGCGACGGGGACGGTGTCCGTGGAGTCGCGGCCGATCTCGGCGAGCGACGCCGGGCGCGAGCCGTCGGCCCGCTCGTCGCCGATCGTGAAGGCGGCACCGGTCGCGGCCACGCCGAGGATCGCGGCGGCCGCCGCGGCCGACACGACGGGGATCCACGTGCGGCGCTTGCGCGGGCCGGTGGTGCCGGGCTGCGTCGCGGTCGGGCCGTACGGCGGCACGCCGGCGCCCGCCGGGGCGGTGCGGACGGGCCCGTACGGCGCGTGCTGCGGCGCGGCCTGCGGGTGCACGGCCGACGGCTGATGCGCGCCCACGGCGACGGGCTGCTGCGGCGACGGGTACGGCTGGGCCGGGTGCTGCTGCGCGAACGACTGCGCCGCGGCGTGCTGCGCGGCCGCCTGCTGCGCCGCCGCCCACTGCGCGTGGTACGCGGCGTCGCGCTCGGCGCGCGCCCGCTGCGCCTCCTCGTGCGCCGCCTGGCGGCGGGCCTGCTCCTGCGCGTGGACCTCGCCGGGCGCGGCGGGGTGCGGTGCGGTGAAGGGGTTGGTCGGGTGGGCCGGCTGCGTGGGCAGGGGCTGCGTCGCGCCGATCGGCGGGATCGGCTGCGTCGGCTGCGCCTGGGGGTGGTTCTCGCCCGCGCCGTGCTCAGGGGTGGTCGTCATCGTGGGTCCCTCCTTGTCGACCTCCATGAAAGGACGTCGCGCTGGAGGGAGGCTCAGACGAACCTGGGAACTTGCTGTCAGTTCCTCATGCGCCGGGCAGGAAGGTCAGCCGAGCGCGCCCTCGACGGCCCGCGCCACGTCGGCCGCGACGCGCTCGCCGAGCGCACGCCGCCCGGTCCGGTCGACGCGGACCTCGACCACGCTCAGGCCCGGCCCGGGCGCCGCGAGCGCGGGCAGCAGGCCCTCGGCGTCGACGACGCGCGTGTGCCGCACCCCGTACCCCGCGCACAGGGCCGCGACGTCGACGCCGTGCGGGGTCGCGAACACGCGCTCGAAGACGGCGGACCGCTCGGGCTCGCCGGGCTCGAGGGTCGCGAAGATCGAGCCGCCGTCGTCGTTCGCGACGACGACCTGCAGGTCGACGACGGGCTCGAGCGGGCCGCGCAGCAGACCGCCCACGTCGTGCAGGAACGTCAGGTCGCCGACGAGCGCACGCACGCGGCGGCGCGGGAGCCCGAGCGCCACGCCGGCGGCGGTCGAGAGCGTGCCGTCGATCCCGGCGAGCCCGCGGTTCGCGAGGACGAGCGGGGCGGTGTCCCAGCGGGCCACGAGGTCGAGGTCGCGGACGGGGTTGGACGAGCCGACGACCAGGACGTCGTGGGGCTGCAGCACCCCCGCGACCGCGCGGGCGAGCGCCGGGCCCGTGACCCGCGTGCCGCTCCGGGAGCGTCGCGCGTCCCGCTCCCCCGGGCCGCCGAGGAGCGCGTCGACCGCCGCGTCGGCGGCCTTGCCGGCCGTCTGCCAGGCCTCGAGCCAGCCGGTCGGGGTGTGCAGGCGGCCGCGCAGCATGCGGGCCGGCACCTCGGTGAGCACGTCGGACGCGTTGCGCGCGGCGTCGGGCCACGCACCGCCCTGGGGGGCGACGACGACGACCTCCACGTCGGCGCGGCCCAGCAGGCGCTGCACCGGCCGGGACAGCGTCGGGCGGCCGAGGACGACCACGCGCCGGACGGCACCGCCGAGCCGCGGGTCCGCGAGCAGGAGCCGGTAGGCCGCGATCGCGTTCGGCCCGCCGCGCGCGCCCGACGACGGCTCGGCGAGCAGGGGCCAGCCGCACGCCTCCGCGACGCGTCGCGCGACCGGGCCGGCGCCGTCACCCGCGACCACGACGGTCGGGACGGCCCCCCGACGCCGACCGGACGCCGCGGCACCGCCCGCACCGGCGGTCGACGCCGACCCCGCGCGCGCGTCGACGACCGCCGAGAGCGCGGCGGTCACCGCACCCGGAGCGCCCGCGCCGCGCGACTGCACGTTGCCGAGCCCCACGGCCGACGGCTCGGGCCAGGGCCCGGGCGACGGGACGAGCGGCTCGCGGTAGGCGAGGTCGAGGTGCACGGGTCCGGGGTCGCCCGTGCGCGCGCCCGTGGCGGCCGCGACCGCGCGCGACGCGAGGTGGCGCAGGTCGCGGGCCTCGTCGGGCAGCCCGACGGGCGCGGGCACGTCCGCGGCGAGCCGCACGGCGGGCCCGAAGATGCCGGGCTGCACGGTGGTCTGGTTGGCGCCGGTGCCGCGCAGCTCGTGCGGGCGGTCGGCGGTGAGCAGGAGCAGCGGGACGCCCGCGTGGTGCGCCTCGAGGACCGCCGGGTGCAGGTTCGCGACCGCCGTGCCCGACGTGGTGACGACCGCGACCGGCCGCGCACCGTCCTCGTCGTGCGCCGCCGCGCGCGCGAGCCCCAGCGCCAGGAACCCCGCGGACCGCTCGTCGACGCGCACGTGCAGGCGGATCGCCGGGGCGCCGGCGGGACGCTCGTCGTCGGGCAGGGCGGCGTCGGCGAGCGCGTACGCGAGCGGGGCGCTGCGCGACCCGGGGGCGAGCACGACGTCCCGCACGCCGAGCGTCGCGAGCGCCTGCACGAGCACGCGCGCGGCCGTGGTGGCCGGGCTCGGGTCGCGTGGCTGCGTCGTCACGTCGGACATCATGCCGTCCACGTCACGTGCGAGCCGGTCAGGCCGTCCGGAGGGGTCGCGGTGCCGCCCGGGCTGCGGCCACCGACGACCGCGAGGACGTCCTCGAGCCGGCGGTGCCAGCGCGCGGTCAGGGCCTCGTCGGCCGCGTGCGCCGCGAGGAGCCGCGCGTCCGGCTCAGGACGGCGGACGGGCAGCGCGCCGTCGACCGGCAGGAGCGGGTCGGCGACGAGGTCGGCCGCCAGGAGCTGCGCCGTGGCGAGGCCGCACGCGTACGGCAGCTCCGGCAGCGCGGCCGCGAGCGCGACGCCCGCCGCGAGCCCGACCGACGACTCGAGCGCCGACGACACCACGACGGGCAGGCCGCAGTCCGCGGCGATCCGCAGGCACGCGCGGACCCCGCCGAGCGGCTGGACCTTGAGCACGAGGACGTCCGCGGCGCCTGCGCGCGCGACCGCGAGAGGGTCGTCGGCCCGCCGGACGGACTCGTCGGCGGCGATCGGGACGCTCGTGCGGCGGCGCAGCGCGGCGAGGTCGTCGACGGTCGGCACGGGCTGCTCGGCGTACTCGAGCCCTCCGGCGGCGCGGTCGAGCACCGCGAGCCGGGCGACCGCGGTGTCGACGTCCCACGCGGCGTTGGCGTCGACGCGGATCGCACCGCCGGGTCCGAGCGCGTCGCGGACGGCCTCGAGCCGGGCGACCTCGTCGTCGACGGACTGCCCGGGCTCGGCGACCTTGACCTTGGCGGTCCGGCAGCCGCCCGACGCGCGCACGATCCGGTGCGCGGTCGCGGCGTCGACGGCGGGCACGGTGACGTTGACGGGGACGGTCGCGCGGACGGGGTCGGGCCAGCCCTCGTCGGCGGCCTCGCGTGCCGCACGCCACCAGGCGGCGGACTCGACCGCGTCGTAGTCCCAGAACGGGCTGAGCTCGCCCCACCCCGCGTCGCCCCGGACCAGGACCCCGTCACGGCTGGTCAGGCCGCGGAACCGGGTCCGCATCGGCACGGACCAGACGACCGGGGACGACGTGGCGGGCATCGGGCCAGCGTACGTCGGCTGCCCGGCGCTCCCGGACGTCGACGGGGTCGGCGGTCGACCGCCGGCACGAGCGGGCGTCGTCGCCGCGACCGTCAGCCGGCGGCGGCGAGGAGCAGGTCGCGCGCGGTCGGCCGGACGGGGCGGTCCTCCGACAGCGCGCTGACGACGGCCCCGTCGACGAGCGCGACCGCGATCGCGGGCGGCAGGTCGAGCCCGACGGCCGCGAGCACCCGGGCGACGACGTCGTCGACCTGCGCACGCCCGCCGGCGAACGCCCGTGCGAGCGCGCGGTTGCGCCCCGCCCCGAGCAGGTGCTCGTACTGCGCGCGCACGGCGTCGTCGTCGCCCGGGGGCAGGACGGCGGCGACCACCGCGGCGGCTGCCTGGTCGGCGCCCGTCGGCGGACCGGCGTCGAGCGTCGCGAGCACGGAGGCGGCGTTGCGCGCCCACGACTGCGCGAGCACGGTCCCGGCGGCCGCCGCGAGCTCGTCGAGGTCGGCGAAGTAGTAGGTCGTCGCCGACAGCGACGCGCCGGCCGCGGCCGCGACCCGGCGGTGCGTGAGCGCGCCGGGCCCCTCGCGGAGCACGAGGTCGGCGGCCGCGGCGGCGAGCTGGTCGCGGCGCAGCGTGCCCTTGGCCGTGCGGGTCACGCGTGGCTGCTGCCGGACAGCTGCAGGCCGACGACGCCCGCGACGATGAGGACGAGCGACACGACGGTCAGCACCGACATGCGCTCGTGCAGCATGATCGCGGCGGCGACCGCGGTGGTCGCCGCCCCGACACCGACCCACACGCCGTAGGCGATGCCGACGGGCAGGGTGCGCAGCGCGAAGCTGAGGCCGGCGAACGACGCGGCCGCGAGCACGACGAACCAGACGCTGGGCCAGAGCTTGGTGAAGCCGGCCGACTGCTTGAGCGCGAGCGCCCAGCCCGCCTCGAGCACGCCGGACAGGACGAGGACGATCCAGGCCATGGGGAGGCACCTCCGTGCGAGCCCGCCTGCGTCGGCGGGCGTCGTGCGCGCCGGGTGTCAGGTCCGCCGTCCCGCGCACGTTCTAGTACGACCGTACCAGAATCATCGGACACTAGGGTGACGACGTGAGCAACACCTCCCCGACCGAGCCCGCGCTGCCCGCACCCGTCTCCACGACGTTCGACCCCCGCCGCTGGCGCACCGTCGAGGGCTTCGAGGACCTCACCGACCTCACGTACCACCGCGGCTACGCGCGGCCCGACGACGCGCAGCGCGCCGCCGGCGCCACCGGGCGCGACCTGCCCGTCGTGCGCGTCGCGTTCGACCGGCCCGAGGTCCGCAACGCGTTCCGCCCGCACACCGTCGACGAGCTCTACCGGGTGCTCGACCACGCGCGCACCACGTCGTCCGTCGGGACCGTCCTGCTCACCGGCAACGGGCCGAGCCCGCGCGACGGCGGCTGGGCGTTCTGCTCGGGCGGCGACCAGCGCATCCGCGGCCGCGACGGGTACCGGTACGCCGACGGCGACACCGCGCAGGACGTCGACCCCGCGCGCGCCGGCCGGCTGCACATCCTCGAGGTGCAGCGCCTCATCCGCACGATGCCCAAGGTGGTCGTCGCGCTCGTCGGCGGCTGGGCCGCGGGCGGCGGGCACTCGCTGCACGTCGTCGCCGACCTCACGATCGCGAGCCGCGAGCACGGCCGGTTCATGCAGACCGACGCCAACGTCGGCTCGTTCGACGGCGGCTACGGGTCCGCGCTGCTCGCGCGGCAGGTCGGGCAGAAGCGCGCCCGGGAGATCTTCTTCCTCGCCCGCGAGTACTCCGCGGACCAGGCGTACGCGTGGGGCGCCGTCAACGACGTCGTGCCGCACGACGAGCTCGAGCAGGCCGGCCTCGAGTACGCGCGGATCATCGCGACCAAGTCGCCGCAGGCGATCCGGATGCTCAAGTTCGCCTTCAACCTGGCGGACGACGGCCTCGCCGGTCAGCAGGTGTTCGCCGGGGAGGCCACCCGGCTCGCCTACATGACCGACGAGGCCGTCGAGGGACGCGACGCCTTCCTCCAAAGACGCGATCCCGACTGGTCCGGCTTCCCGTACGCCTACTGACGAGGTCCCTCCACCCCGTCAGCAGGCGCGCGGGAGCCGGCGCTCACTGACGACCGAACGCCCACGCCGCGAGGTCGACGACCTGGCTGACGGCCAGCGTCGCGCCGAGGACGAGACCCACGAGGATCACGACCGACGCGACGACGGCGCCGAGCGACGCGGTGCTGTGCTCACGGGCGGGCAGGTGTTCGGTGGCCATGACGACAAGCCTGGCCCGGACGCCCCCGCGGACGCGTCGGCCTCACGTCGGGAACCTCGCGGCGCGGAACCCACCCTCGGGGGGACAACGTTCCGCCCGGAGGATGACCCCGGCACGCTCCCGGAGCGGCCGCGACGACGTCAGCCGACGGTCAACGACCCGGACGCGGCCGGCACCAGCTCCACCCAGGTGTTGCCCGGTGCGAGGTCGGCGGGGCGCCCGTCCTGCAGGAAGAGCCGCATCGGTGCGTCCTGCGCGTCCTTCTGCCACCGCACCGCGACGGTCTTCCCGCCCGTCGCCACGACGCCGTCCCCCGAGCCGACGAGCTCGTAGGTCGGCACGGGTGCGCCGCCCTGCGCGCCGAACTGCGTGTTCGGGTGCGGGGCCGTGATCGACACGACGTTGACCGCCGAGAGCCGCGCGCCGCTGCGCGCCGTCGCGGGCGTCTGCCCCTCGGACCGCAGCCACGTGCCCGAGGCCCCGTCCCACGACCAGCGCGGGTTCGACGCGGCCGACAGGCGGAAGTCGAGCGTCGTGGCGGGCGATCCGGCCACGGCCGCCGCGGCCCGGTCGGCGCTACGCGCGAACGTGAACTGCTCGCCGGGCGGTGCCTGGTGGTTCGCGTCGGCCTGCGCCCAGAACACCTCGGGCGTGCCGTAGACGTTGTGGGGCGCCGCGCGGTCGCGCGTCCGGTACAGCCCGTCCGCGCCCGCGTCGTGCGAGATCATCTGCAGGCCGCTCTCCTCGACCAGCGCGAGGATCCCCGGCTGCCCGCCCGAGAAGACGATCAGGCCGTGCGTCGGCGCGAGGATGGCCGGGTCCATGGGCCGCACGGACCGGATCGGTCCGACCTCCGCCGGGACCTGCGAGTGGTACACCGCGACCAGCCGGGAGACGTCGAACTCGACGATCGTCTCCCACACGACGTCCGCCTGCTCGAGCCCCGTCTGCGGGCGGGCCACCGCGGTGTTCTCGATCTTGACGCCCAGCGCGGCCCGCTGGGCCGGCTCGCCCGGCACGCCCGTGAGGGGCCACGTCGGGGGGACGACCGGCGCCGGCGCGGCACCCTTGTCGGGCGCGATCGACGGCCGCTCCGTGACGGGCGTCGGCGGCGGCGTCTGCTCGGCCGACGTGCCGCAGGCCGCGAGCGCGAGCACCGCACCGACCAGCGGCAGGCCCCAGCGCAGCGTCGCGCGCCCGGGTCGTCCTCGTCGTGCCCTCGTCGCGTCCCGCGTCGTCCTCGTCACGCGGACCACTGTGTCACGGCGCCCCGCGCAGGTTCACGAGCGCGGCGGGCGTGCCCCGCAGTCGGCGCCGGCGATCCCCGGGTCGCGCGCCGCGCGCGTCCGTCGACTGCGCATGCGGGGCCGACGCAGCGCGCCCCGACGCGGGGGGCGGCGGTCAGGAGACGGTGACGCTGCCCGACGACGCCGGCACCAGCTCGACCCACGTCACGCCGGGCGCGAGGGTGACCGGCGAGCCGTCCGGACCGGTGAGCGCGAGCGCGGCGTCGGTCGCGGGCTTCGACCACGTGACCTCGAGCGCCTTGCCGCCGCTGACCACCGTCCCCGCGCCCGTGCCGACCAGCACCGTCTCCGGCACGGGGTTCCCGGCGGGGTCCTTCGTGCCCGAGTCGACGAGCTGGACCCGCAGCGCGACGACGTTGCGCGCCGCCAGCCGCGCGCCCGACCGCGCCGTCGCCGGGGTGTCGCCCTCCGACCGCAGCCACGTCCCGCTCGCGGTGTCGAACGTCCACCGCGGGTGCGACGAGCCCGAGAGCCGCAGGTCGAGCAGCGTCGCCGGCGTGCCCGCAGTCAGGACGGTCGACTGCTCCGCGCGACGCGCGAACGCGAACTGCGCGGGCGGTGACGCGCGGTGGCCCGCGTCGGCGTTCTCCCACCACGTCGCAGGCGTGCCGTAGACGTTGTGCGGCGCCGGCAGGACGCCCTTCTTGCGGTAGAAGCCGGGGGCGCCGCCGTCCTGGCTCATGACCTGCACGCCCGACTGCGCGAGCTCGCGCACGAATCCCTGCTGACCGCCGGAGAACGCCACGACACCGTGCAGCGGTGCGGCGATCGCCGGGTCCATCGGGCGGATCGAGCGGACCGGCCCCACCTCGGCGGGCACCTGCGAGTGGAAGACCGCGACGAACCGCGTGATGCCGCCCTCGACGACCTGCTCCCACACGACGTCCGCCTGGTCGAGACCCGTCTGCGGGCGCACCTCGCGCGGGTTCTCGATCTTGACCGCGATCGCGGGCCGGTCGACGACCGCCTCCGCCGCCTCGCCCGTGAGGGGCCAGCGCGGCGGGACGACGACGGCGGGCGGTGCGGCCTTGGCGACCTCGACGATCGGCTCCTGCGTGAGCGTCGTGCGCTCGGGCGTGCTCGGCCCCGACGCGCAGGCACCGACGGTGAGCACCGCGACGACGAGGACCGCACCGAGGCGCAGCGTCGGACGGGCGGGGAGGTGAGGCACGGAGGGCTCCTTCGGGGGCGGACCGCCGGTCACTCTAGTTGCCGCCACGTGGCGTCCGGGCCGGGCGGCAGGCGGCTCGCCGACGGGCACCTAGGCTGGGCGCGTGACCCGGCCCCTGCGCGACGTGCCCGCGCACGCGCTGCTCGACGCGCTGGCCGCGGCCCTCGACGGGACGGGCCCGGCCGTGCGGCCCCTCGCCTCCCCCGACCTCGGCGAGCAGCCCGACGCCTCGGCGGCCGCGGCCGACGTGCGCCCGGCCGCCACGCGCGCGCGGCCCGTGACCACCTCCGCGGGGCCCGCGGCGCCCCGGCCGGCTGCCACGCAGGCCGCGCACGTCGACGAGCGCGTGGCGGTCGTGGTCCGCACGTCGGGGTCCACGGGCGAGCCGCGCGAGGTCCTGCTGTCGGGCGCCGCCCTGCGGGCTTCGGCGACGGCCACCGAGCGCCGGCTCGGCGGACCGGGACGGTGGCTGCTCGCGCTGCCGACGCACCACGTCGCGGGGCTCCAGGTGCTCGCCCGCTCGGTCCTGGCCGGAACGGCGCCCGTCGTCGTGCCTCCCGGTCCCTTCCGTCCCGCGGCGTTCGTCGAGGCGGTCACGGGCTTCGGGACCACCGACCGGCGGTACGCGTCGCTCGTCCCGACCCAGCTCGTGCGGCTGCTCGACGACCCCGCGGCGACGACTGCGCTGACGACGTTCGACGCGGTGCTGCTCGGCGGTGCGGCGACCGCGCCCGACGTCCTGGCGCGTGCGCACGCGGCCGGGGTGCGCGTCGTCACGACGTACGGCATGACGGAGACGTGCGGCGGCTGCGTGTACGACGGGGTCCCGCTCGAGGGCGTCGACGTCACGCTCGACGACGCCGGGCGGGTGCTGCTGTCCGGGCCCGTGCTGGCCGACGGCTACCGCGGCCGACCCGACCTGGACGCCGACGCCTTCGTCGCCCTGCCCGACGGCCGTCGCGCGCTGCGCACGCACGACCTCGGCCGGCTCGACGACGGCGTGCTCGCGGTGCTGGGACGTGCCGACGACGTGCTCGTGACCGGCGGCGCCAAGGTCGCGCCCGCGGCCGTCGAGGCGGTGCTCGCCGGGCTCGACGGCGTGCGCGAGGCGTGCGTCGTCGGCGTGCCCGACGCCGAGTGGGGCCAGGCCGTCGTCGCGGTGGTGGTGCCACGCGAGGGCGACGTGCCGACGCTCGACGCGGTGCGGGAGGCCGTCGCGCGCCGGCTCGGACCCCCGAGCGCACCCCGGCACCTCCTCGCCGTGCGCGAGCTGCCGCTGCGCGGCCCGGGCAAGGTGGACCGCGCGGCGGTCACGAGGCTCGCGACGGACGCGCTCGGCGCCGGCCCGACCGCGACGGACCCGCTCGCCGTCGGTGCGACCGGGACCGACACGCCCGGCGTCGGCGCGGCGGGATCCGGACGCGGGGCGGGCCCCACGAGCCGCGACGACCGCACGACCTCGCCGCCGCGCGAGGGCATGCAGCGCACGACCTCCACGGGCGTGCACGACGACGCGGGCGTCCCGCCCGCACCGACCGGAAGGAGCGGCGCGTGACGACCGCACGCGAGTGGGTGGCCGGTGCACGGCTCAGGACGCTGCCGGCGGCGGCCGCACCGGTGCTGGTCGGCACGGGCGCCGCGGCGCAGCTCGACGAGGCCGACCTCGGCCGGGCGGCGCTCGCCCTCGGTGTCGCGCTGGCGCTGCAGGTGGGCGTCAACTACGCCAACGACTACTCCGACGGCATCCGCGGTACGGACGTCGACCGCGTCGGCCCCCTGCGCCTCACCGCGTCCGGGACCGCGAGCCCGCGCGCGGTCCGCGCGGCGGCGTTCCTGTCGTTCGCCGTCGCCGGACTGCTCGGCCTCGCGCTGGTCGTCGTGACGTCGCAGTGGTTCCTGCTCGCGGTGGGCGCGTTCGCGATCGCGGCAGCCTGGACCTACACGGGCGGGCGCAACCCGTACGGCTACCGGGGGCTCGGCGAGGTCGGCGTGTTCGTGTTCTTCGGGCTCGTCGCCGTGCTCGGCACGACGTGGACGCAGGCCCTGGAGCTGCCGTGGACCGCGTGGTTCGGCGCCGTGGCCGTCGGGCTGCTGGCGTGCGCGCTGCTCATGGTCAACAACCTGCGCGACGTTCCCACCGACGCCCTCGTCGGCAAGCGCACCCTCGCGGTGCGGCTCGGCGAGTACAAGGCGCGGCGGGTGTACGCGGCGCTCGTCCTCGTGCCCGTCGCGCTCGGAGCGGCGTGCGCGGTCGCCGCGCCGTGGGCGCTGCTCGTCCTGCCGCTGTTCGCACCCGCCGGCATCCTGGCCGGCGTCGTGCTGCTGGGCGCGCGGGGCCGCGCGCTCGTGCCCGTGCTCGCGGGCACCGGGATGCTCGAGCTCGCGTTCGGGATCCTGCTGGGGCTCGGCCTGGCGATCTGACGGAGCGCGTCAGGCGGTGGGCTTCCCGCCGTCCGACGCGTCGTCGTCGGTGCGTGCCGCGCCGGCGGCGTCGACGGCCGCGTCCTCGACGTCGGCGTCCTGCTCCGCGCGTGAACGCCCCTTCGTCCCCGCGCGCGTGCGCCGCTCCTCGCGGGCGGCGATCCAGGCGACGGCCGCGTCGCGCGGCGTGCGCAGCAGGACGTAGCCGGCCATCCAGGCGAGCAGCGCCGCGGCGACGACGGCGAGCCAGGACCGCATCCCGGCGAACCAGAGCAGGCCGAGGAACGCGGCGAAGAGCAGCAGCCGGTAGAGGGTGTAGAGCGCGACGGGCACCCCACCAGCCTAGGACGGCACCGGGACCGCTCCGCGCCTAGTGTGGGTGGATGGCCCGCTACCTCGCGTTCGTGATCGTGGTCGGCCTCGTCGTGTGGAGCGTGCTCGACATCTCCCGCAGCTCCGACGAGGAGCGGCTCGGTGTGCACCCCGTGCTGTGGATGGCGCTCGTCGTCCTCGTGCCCGTCCTGGGCGCGATCGTGTGGATCCTCGTCAGCCGCGGTCGCCGTGCGGCCGCCCGCCAGGCCGGCGGCGCGAGCGGCGGCGGCTCGGCGCCGGGCGGGTCGACGTGGACGCCGCGACGCCGCACCGGGCCGGTCGCGCCCGACGACGACCCCGACTTCCTGCGCAAGCTCGACGAGGACCGCCGTCGCCGCGAGCAGGGCACGGGCGACGGCTCCCCCACGTCCTGAGCCTGGCCGCCGCGCCACCGCCCGGCCGCCCGCGCCGGACCATCGGCGTGACCAGGCCGGAAGGGTCGGTCCGGTCAGAGGCCCGAGTAGGAGTGCTTGCCGGTGAACACGAGGTTCACGACCGTGAAGTTGGCGAGCACGACGGCGTAGCCCACGAACACGAAGTACGCGGCGCGGCGGCCGCTCCAGCCGCGCGTCGTCCGGGCGTGCAGGTAGGCCGCGTAGACGACCCACGCGACGAACGTGCCGACCTCCTTGGGGTCCCAGCCCCAGTACCGGCCCCACGCGTGCTCGGCCCAGATGGCGCCGCCGATGAGCGTGAACGTCCACAGCACGAAGCCGAGCGCGTTGAGGCGGAAGGCGAGCGCCTCGAGGTCGCGCGGCGAGGGCACCTGGTCGACCCACGCGAACCGCGGACCGACGACCGCGCGGCGCATCCCGTCGGTCCAGGCGCGCGGGGCGTCGACGGGCTTGGGCCCGGACGCGCGCACGTCGGCGAGGATCTGCAGCGCGGACGCGGCGAACGCGACGGTGAAGATGCCGGTCGCGATGATCGCGACGCCGACGTGGATGATCAGCCAGTAGGAGTGCAGGGCGGGCTGGACCGCGTCGGCCTGGATGTAGAAGGCGTTGAGGGCCAGCACGAGCGCGAGCACCGCGATGCCCGTGACGAGCACCCCGAGGAACGCGATCACGCGCCGCTGCTGCACGACGGCGAGGACCGACACCGCGACGAGCACGCCGACGATCGTGAACTCGTACATGTTCGCGGTGGGCCACCGACCGGCGGCGACCCCGCGCAGCACGACGCCCGCGAACAGCAGCGCGATCCCCAGGTACGTCGTCGAGCGCGCGATGCCCTCGGCCTTCGCGGAGCCCGCGGGTGCCGCCGGGGGCGCCTCCGCGACCGCGACCGAGCCGCCGCCGGCGGCGACCGCGGTGCGGGCCCCCGCCTTCGCCGCGGCGCGGCCCTGGGTCGAGTCGGCGATGCGCGCGAGGTCGGCGGCGTACGCGATCAGCGCGATCGTCAACGCGGTCGCCGCGGCCCACACGAGCAGCGTGGAGAGGTCACCGGTGGTCATGTCGCGCTTCCTCGGAGGACGGTCGGGGCGGACGGGGTCGTCGTGGCGGAGCCCGGGTCGGCGGGGGCCTCCGGGTCCGGCGCGGGCGGTGCGGTCGTCGTGCTCGGCAGCGTCGCCGCGAGCAGACGGTCGAGCTCGGGCTGCAGGCCGACGTCGTCGCCGCGGGCGAGTCCCGCCGCGGTGACCACTGTACGTCCCGCGTCGTCACCGGTCCCCGGGGTCGCGCGGACCCACACGCGGCGGCGCGGCGCGAACAGGCTCGCGGCGAGCCCGCTGAACGCGAGCAGGGAGAACACGAGCACGAACGGGAGCGCCGGGTCGTGGCGGAGGTCGAGCGCGACGAACCGCGGGAGGCCGTCGAACGCCAGGGTCCCGAGGCCGTCGGGCAGCTCGACGGTCTCGCCGGGCCGGACGTACAGCGTGACCGCGTTCCCGTCGGCGTCGACCGCCTGCTCCATGCGCGACTCGTCGAGCTCGTACACGTTCTGCGGCACACCGGTGTCGAGCCCGAGGTTGCCGGACCACACGGACAGCACGAGCAGCGGCTCGTCGGGCTGCGGGTTCGTCGAGCGGTACAGGGTGTCGCTGACCTGCGTCGCCGTGGGCAGGAGGTAGCCGACGATGCCGATCTGCTCCTGGTCGCCGGACACGTCGGGCACCTTGACGACGCCGCGCGACGTGTAGACCTCGTCCTGGGGCAGGAACGGCACCGCACCCGCGAACGCGACCTCGCCCGCCGCGTCGCGGACCGTGAGCTCCGGCGCGTAGCCGTTGCCCTGCAGGTACACCTTGGCGCCGCCCGCGGTCAGCGGGTGGTTGACCTTGATGGTCCGCTCCTGCGGCGCGTCGCCGGGCTCGGTGAGCGTGACGTGCGCCGTGAAGTCGCGGGACTGGAGCGTCTCGGGGTCGAACCGCGCGTCGAACTCGTCGAGCCGCAGCGTGAACGGGACGAGCGTCGACGGGTCGAACGCGGTGCCGTTCTCGAACGTGTCGTAGTCGACCTGCGCGTTCGCGAACCCGCGCCCCTGCACGACGATCGCCTGACCGCGGTAGTGCAGCAGCTGGCCGGTCGCGACCGACACGAGCAGCCCGACGAGCGCGAGGTGGAACACGAGGTTGCCGGTCTCACGCAGGTACCCGCGCTCCCCCGCGGCCGACCACGTCCCACCGCCCTCGTCGTGCACGTCGACGCGGTACGTCGGGACGAACGGCAGCCACGTCCAGCCGCGGCGCATCGTGGCGGCGGCGCGCTCGGCGACGGCGCGCGCGTCGTCGTCCGTCGTCCCGCCGCCCTGCGCGGGGAACCGGCCGAGGCGGCGCGGCGTTCGCGGCGGGCGGCCGCGGACCCCCGCGAGGTGCACCTTGGTGCGGGGCAGGATGCAGCCCACGAGCGACACGAACAGCAGCAGGTAGATCGCCGAGAACCAGACCGACGAGTACACGCCGAAGAAGCCGAGGCGGTCGAGCCACGGGCCGGTCGTCGGGTGGTCGAGCAGGTACTGGGCGACCTTGGCCGGGTCCTGCACCCGCTGCGGGAACAGGGTGCCGGGCACCGCGGCGACGGCGAGCAGCATGAGCAGGAGCAGCGCGACGCGCATGCTCGTGAGCTGGCGCCAGGCCCACCGCAGCCAGCCCGTGAAGCCGAGCGTCGGCAGCTGGACGGGGGCGCCCGCGGAGCCGCCGTCGCCGGTGTCGGGCGCGTCGGTCGGCTGCGTGAACGCGTCGTCGAGGCCCTCGGGGCGGTAGGTCGTCACGTCACACCACCGGCACGAAGGGGTCGTAGCCCGTCAGGACACCCTGCAGCCAGGACGCCCACGTTCCCCACACGCCCGTCACGAGCGCGAGACCGAGGACCACGAGCATCGCGCCGCCGACGCGCATGATCGCGAGGCGGTGGCGGCGCAGGAAGCCGACCATGCGCGTGCTGCTCTCGAGCCCGAGCGCGACGAGCAGGAACGGCAGGCCGAGGCCGACGCAGAACGCGACCGCGAGGAGCGCGCCGCGCCCGGCCGAGCCGCCGTCGAGGGACAGCGTGAGGATCGCGGCGAGCGTCGGGCCGATGCACGGCGTCCACCCGAGGCCGAACGTCACGCCCAGCAGCGGTGCTCCCCACAGGCCCGCGCGGGGGGCGAGGTGCAGGCGGCGCTCGTTCTGCAGGAACGGGATCAGGCCCAGGAACCCCAGGCCCATGACGATGACGACGAGCCCGAGCACGCGCGTGACCGGGTCCTGCCAGCGCAGCAGCAGGCCCCCGAGCGAGCCGGCGAGCGCGCCGTAGGCGACGAAGACCGCCGTGAACCCGGCGACGAACAGGCCGACGCCCAGCAGCACCCGCGAGCGGGCGGGCGCGAGCCGCTCCGCGGTGGCGGTCGTGGCGCGCGCGGCCGCGCCCTCGTCGCCGGTCGCCGCGTCGTCGGCCGCGACGGCGGTGCCCCCGGTGCCCGGGGTCGTCCCGACGGAGGGCGTCGTCGCGCCCGCGCGGCCCGAGCGCGACGGCCCGGCCCCGGACATCCCGCCGAGGAGGCCCAGGTAGCCCGGGACGAGCGGCAGGACGCACGGCGACGCGAACGACACGAGTCCCGCGACGAGCGCGACCGGCACCGCGAGCAGCAGCGAGCCGGACACGACCGCCTGGCCGAAGACGTCGCCGACGTCGGCCGCGACGGGCACGCCGGCGGCGAGGGCGGGGACGACGACGGCGGCGGTCACGACGCGGCGCCGCCCGGCTGCTCGGCGAGGAGGTCGTCGACGAGCGTGCGGAGCGTCGACGCCTCGGCCAGGCCGAGGATGCGCGCGGCGACCTTGCCGTCGCGGTCGAGCAGGATCGTCGTCGGGACGGCGTTCACGGGGACGACGCCCTGGAGCGCGGCGATCGCGGTGCCGTCGGTGTCCTCGATGCTCGGGTAGGGCACGTCGAACTGGCGCTGGAAGGCGTCGGCGGCCCCGGCGGCGTCGGTCCCGTTGATCCCGAGCACGCGCACGCCGTCGTCGGCGTAGTCGTTCGCGAGCGCGACCAGGTCGGGCGCCTCCGCGCGGCACGGCGGGCAGTTCGCGTACCAGGTGTTGAGGACGACGACGTCGCCGCGCCAGTCCGCGACGTCCTGCGCGCTGCCGTCGTACGCCGTGCCGGCGATCTCGACCGGTCCCTTGCGGTCCGCCGCGGTCCACGTCGTCGCGCTGCCGTCGCCGGACTGGTAGCCCTGGTCGACGACGTCGGCGGGCGCGTCGCCGTCGGACGCGGACGTGCAGCCGGCGGCGAGCGCGGCGACGACCGCGAGCGCGGCGGCGGTGCGGGCGAGCGCGCGAGACCGACGCGCCACGGACGGACGGTCCGGCGCCGGGCGGCTCGCGGTCGACAGGCCCGTCGGGAGGAGGGCGCGGCGCACGGTCATGCCCCCGCCACGTGGGACGCGCCGGGCAGCAGCGCGGCGGCGGGCTCGGAGTAGCCCACGCCGACGAGGCGGTCGTCCTCGTAGCGCAGGGACGTCAGCGACGCGAGGCTGCACTGGCGGCGGCGCGGGTCGTGCCACAGGCGGCGGTTCTCGAGCGCGAGGCGCGTGACCCAGACGGGCAGCTGGTGGCTGACGAGCACGGCCTCGTGACCGCGGGCCTGGCGGCGCGCGTCGGCGACCGCGGCGAGCATGCGGTCGACCTGCTCCTGGTACGGCTCGCCCCACGACGGCTTGAACGGGTTGCGCAGGTAGGGCCAGTGCTCGGGGTGCCGCAGCGACCCGTCGCCGACGCCGAACGTCTTGCCCTGGAAGTGGTTGGCGGCCTCGATGAGCCGCTCGTCGACGCCGACGTCGAGCCCGAACGCGGCGGCGATGGGGGCGGCGGTCTCCTGCGCGCGCTGCAGCGGCGAGGCGATGACGGCGACGACGTCGTGCCGGGGGCGACCGGGGGCGCCCGCCGTCCCGGGCTCGCCCGCGAGCGCGTCGGCGACCGCGCGCGCCATCGCGTGGCCCCGCTCGGACAGGTGGTAGCCCGGCAGGCGCCCGTACAGCACGCCGTCGGGGTTGTGCACCTCGCCGTGGCGCAGCAGGTGGACGGTGGTGGCGACCATAGGGGTCAGTGTCGCAAACCCGGCTGGGTGCCCCGGACGGATCCGGCCGTCAGGCGACGTGACACGGGACACCCGCGTCGTCGTCGTCGCACCCGCCGCCGACGATCCGGTCGGCGACCACCTGCATGGCCGCGCCGAGCGCGGCGAACTGCTCGGGCGTGAGGACGTCGACCAGGTGGTCGCGCACGGACTGCACGTGCTCGGGCGCCGCGTCGACGAGCCGCTTCCAGCCCGCCTCCGTCATGGTCGCGTTGACGCCGCGCGCGTCCTCGGCACAGGGGGCGCGCTGCACGAGGCCGGCGTCCTCCATGCGACGGACGGTGTGCGTGAGGCGGCTGCGCGAGTGCACGATGCCGTCGGCCAGCTCGGACATGCGCATGGTGCGGCCGGGCTGCTCGGACAGCCGGACGAGGACCTCGTACTCGTGCGTGGACAGGCCGGTGCGCGCCTCGAGCTCGTGCTCGAGGACGGCGGTCAGGCGGGCGACGCCGGACCGGAACGACCGCCAGTGGACCTGCTGCTCGGCCGTGAGCCAGCCGCCGCGCGGCGCGGGCTCCGTGGTGCTCATCACGTGCTCCCTCTCGGACAGGTGTTGCGCTCTGGTGACAAGTGTAGTTCAATCGTCAACTAACAGGGGTAGTTGACCGTTCAACGACTGAGGAGCTCCACATGACCGCCACCGCCACCGCCCTGCCCACCGGCCTCACCACCGGCGTCTGGGCCGTCGACGCCTCCCACACCGAGGCCTCCTTCACGGTCCGCCACGCGGGCATCTCCAAGGTGCGCGGCTCGGTCGCCGTCTCCGAGGGCACCATCACCGTCGGCGAGACGCTGGCCGACACCTCCGTCTCCGTCACGCTCGACCCGTCGACCGTCTCGACCGGCGACGCCAACCGCGACGGCCACCTCAAGTCGGGCGACTTCTTCGACGTCGAGAAGTTCGGCCAGTGGACCTTCGTCTCGACCGAGATCCGCGGCGAGGGCAGCGACTACGTCATCGTCGGCGACCTCACCATCCACGGCGTGACGCAGTCCGTCGAGCTCGCGACCGAGTTCAACGGCACCGCGGTCGACCCGTTCGGCAACACGCGCGCCGGGTTCGAGGCCACCGTCACGATCTCGCGCAAGGACTTCGGCCTGACCTGGAACGCGGCCCTCGAGGCCGGCGGCGTCCTGGTCGCCGACAAGGTCGTCATCGCGCTCGACGTCTCGGCCATCCGCCAGGGCTGAGCCCCCGTCCCGCACACCGGGACCCCCGCACGGAGCCCCGCCACCCCACCCAGGTGGGCGGGGCTCCGTCGTCCGCGCAGCCGAGCGGGTCACGCCTCCCAGGTCCCCGTGCGGCGCTGGTCGTGGAACGCGAGGATCTGCAGCTCCGAGGCCACGTCCACCGCGCGCACGTCGACGTGGGCCGGCACCTGCAACGCCCGCGGCGCGAACGTCAGGATGCCGACGACACCCGCCTCGACCAGCGCGTCGCACACCGCCTGCGCGCCCGCCGCCGGCGTCGCGATCACCCCGATCGACACGCCGTTCGCGCGGACCAGCGCGTGCAGCTCGTCGAACGGCTGCACCACCAGCCCCGCGACCGTCGTCCCCACCACGGCCGGGTCGGCGTCCACGAGACCCACGACCGCGAAGCCGCGCTCCGCGAACCCCGAGTAGTTGGCGAGCGCGTGCCCCAGGTTGCCGACGCCGACGATCACCACGCGGCGCTGCGTCGTCAGGCCCAGCACCACCTCGACCTGCTCCGAGAGGTGCGCGACGTCGTAGCCGACCCCGCGGCGGCCGTACGACCCCAGGAACGACAGGTCCTTGCGCAGCTGCGCCGAGCCCACGCCCGCGCGCGACGCGAGCTCGTCCGACGACGTCAGCACCGCCCCCTCGGCCGCGAGCGCGTGCAGCGCGCGCAGGTAACCGGGCAGCCGTGCCACCGTCGCGGGCGGCACCGTCCGCGCCCGTCCCCCGCCGGACCCCGCGGGCTCGCTCGCCGCGCCGCGCGTCCGGGGTGCCGTGCCATGCGTGTCCACGTCGACTCCCGCAAGCCCCCGACCGGCCGTCGGTCCGGCCGTCAGCACAGGTTAGGGCGTCGACCGGGGACGGGAAAGGGCCCGCTCGAGGTGTCGCGCGTCGATCCGCCAGTAGCCCTGCGTCACGCCGTCGACCTGCACGACGGGCACGAGCTCGCCGAACTCCGCGACCAGGTCGCGCCCGTCGGCGGCACCGTCCGGGGCGTCGACGTCCACCTCGACCCACGCGTCACCCGTCCGCGCGCACACGTCGGCGACCACCGCGCGCGCGTCCTCGCACAGATGGCACCCCGCCACTGTACTGAGACCCACACCACTCATGCCCCACCCCACCGCGCGCGTGATCGCCGAGGTGGGCGTCGCCAAGGCTCCCGCGGACGTCCCGGTCGTCGCTGCCGAGCCGGGGTCGGACGAGATCCGCACAGGCGCCTTCTTCGACGTCGACAACACGATCATCCGGGGCGCGTCGTCGTTCCACCTGGCGGTCGGTCTGTACCGGCGCGGGTTCTTCCGCAAGCGCGACATCCTGCGGTTCGGCGTGCACCAGGCGCGGTACCTCGCGTTCGGCGAGAACAAGCAGCAGATCGACGAGGTCCGCTCGCGCGCGCTCGAGATCATGCGCGGGCACTCGGTCGCCGAGGTGACGGCGATCGCCGAGGACGTCTACGACGAGGTCCTCTGCCTGCGCATCTACCCCGGCACGCAGCGGCTGCTCGACGACCACATCGCCGCCGGTCATGAGGTCTGGCTGGTCACCGCGACGCCGGTCGAGATCGGCGAGGTCATCGCGCGCCGCCTGGGCGTCACGGGGGCGCTCGGCACGGTCGCCGAGCACGACGACGGCTTCTACACCGGGCGGCTCGTCGGGGACCTGCTGCACGGGCAGGCGAAGGCCGACGCGGTGCGGGCCCTCGCCGAGCGCGACCACATCGACCTCGCGGAGTCGTACGCCTACGGGGACTCGACGAACGACGTCGCGATCCTGTCCGAGGTGGGGCACCCGTGCGCGATCAACCCCGACCGGCGCCTGCGCCGGCACGCCGCGTCGGTCGGGTGGCCCGTCCGGGAGTTCCGCAGCAGCCGCGGCCGGACCGCGCGCCGCAGCATCAACGCCGCGAGCCTCGCGGGGCTCGCGTGGGCGGTGGGCCTGGTCGTCCGAGCCGTCCGCCGCTCGCTGCGCGGCGGCTCCTGACCGCTCGTCGGACCCCGCGACCGTTCGCCGAGCCGGACCGGTCGCCGGACCGGGGCGCGGGCACGACGCTCGGCGTCCTTATGCTGGCGCGCATGCCCGTGCGTCCCGCCACGACCGACGACGTCGACGCGCTCGCCGCGCTCGCGGCCGTCACCTTCCCGCTCGCCTGCCCGCCCGGGTCGACCGCGGCGGACCAGCAGGAGTTCATCGCGGCGGTCCTGTCGCCCGCGCGGTTCGCCGACTACGTCGCGGACCCGGCGCGCGCAGTGCTCGTCGCCGACGAGGACGGGACGCTGACTGGGTACACGATGCTCGTCGAGGGCGGGCCGGCGGACGACGACGTGCGCGCGGCGCTCACCATCCGCCCGACGATCGAGCTGTCCAAGTGCTACGTGCACCCCGACCACCACGGCGCCGGTGTCGCGCACGCGCTCATGGCCGCGTCGCTCGACGAGGGCCGTCGGCGCGGTGCCGCGGGCATGTGGCTCGGCGTCAACCAGCAGAACGGGCGGGCGCGGGCGTTCTACGAGCGGTCGGGGTTCGCCGTCGTCGGGACGAAGCACTTCACCGTCGGGTCGCGCGTCGAGGACGACTACGTGCTGGAGCGCGCGCTGTGACGGCGGGGCAGCCCGCGCCCTGACGACGCCCCGCCCCTAGCCTGGGGCGATGGCTCAGGTCAGGCAGGTTCAGGTCACGTTCGACTGCGCGGAGCCGGAGACGGTCGCGCGGTTCTGGTGCGAGGTGCTCGGGTACGTGGTCCCGCCGCCGCCCGCGGGCTTCGACTCGTGGGACGCGTTCGTGGAGGCGCTGCCGCCCGAGCGCCGCGACGCCGCGTTCGCGATCGTCGACCCGACGGGGGCCGGTCCGCGGCTGTTCTTCCAGAAGGTGCCCGAGGGCAAGGTCGTGAAGAACCGCGTGCACCTCGACGTGCGGGTCGGCACGGGCCTGGTCGGCGACGAGCGGGTCGCGACGCTCGAGGCCGAGTGCGACCGGCTCACGGCGCTCGGCGGCCGGAAGGTCCGGCTCATGCTCGCCGACGGGTTCGACGAGTCGTGCCTCGTGATGCAGGACGTCGAGGGCAACGAGTTCTGCCTCGACTGAGCCGTGCGCCCGCCGCCGAGCGGTGCCGCCCCCGCTCGCCGGGGCCGATGAGTTCGCGCGCCGCCGCCGGTCCTCCCTCCTGACGACCTCGCCGGACGGCAGCGCCCGGCGGCAGCGCACGACGGGAGACGCCATGACGAGCACCTCGCAGGACACCACCACGACGACCGGCGCGGGCCGCCCGCCCGTCGTCGACCTCGCGACCTGGCAGTCGGCGCGGGACGCGCTGCTGCTCCGCGAGAAGGCGCACACGCACGCGGCCGACGCGCTCGCCGCGGAGCGCCGACGGCTGCCGATGGTCGAGATCGACGGGACGGTCGAGGTGGTGGGCGCGGACGGTCCGGTGCCGTTCGTCGACCTGTTCCAGGGCCGCGACGAGCTGCTCGTGTACCAGCACATGTGGCACGACGGCGCGCCCTTCCAGGGGCAGTGCGAGGGCTGCACGGTCTCGGCGTGGGCGCTGCGCGACTCGGTCTACCTGCGGGCGCGCGGCGTCGCCTTCGCGGTCCTCACCGAGGGGCCGTGGGACGAGGTCCCGCCGTACCTGGAGTTCATGGGCTACACCGAGCCCTGGTACTCGGTGCGCGGGGTCGCGTGGCCGGTCGGCGAGGACATGGGCCGGATCACGTGCTTCCTGCGTGACGGCGACCGCGTCTTCCTCACGTACACGACGACGGGCCGCGGCACCGAGGTCGCGAACCCGGCGTTCGCGCTGCTCGACCTGACCCCGTACGGGCGGCGCGAGGCCTGGCAGGACACGCCCGACGGCTGGCCCGAGGGGAACGGGCCCTGCTGGTACTGGCGCACGACGGCCGACGGCCGGCAGGACTGGGACGCGAGCCGCCCGACTCCGCAGTGGACACGCCCGGGGGCGACGCCCGTGACCTCCCTGGGCCGGCACGCGCACCACCACTGACACGACCGGCGACGGGCGTGCGCACCGGCGGCCACCTCCCGGCTCCGGGCGCACGCGCGTCGCGGCGACCTCAGCCCGCCGGCGCCGCGCCCTGCTCCGCGCGGGTGGTCGCGACGGGCCAGCCCTCGTCGTCCCAGCCGAGCTCGCGCAGGCCGAGCGTGATCTCGCCACCGGCGGCCGCGTCGTACCAGTGGAAGGCCAGCACCCCGCCCGAGACCGACTGCCCGCCCGGTCCGACCATGTCGCCGGTCGTCGCGAGCAGCGGCGTGCCGCCGTCGTCGACGAGGTCGGTGCCGTCCCGGTCGACGTACGGCCCGGTCACCGAGCGCGAGCGCCCGACCGCGATGTTGTACGTGGAGTCGGTGCCGCGGCAGCAGAAGTCGCGCGAGAAGAACAGGTAGTACCAGCCGTCGCGGTGCACGAGGTACGGCGCCTCGACGGGGTTCGGCGCGCCCGTGCGCGAGGCGAGCGTCACCGGCTCTGCGGACCGGTCGACGGGCATGCCCGACGGGAAGGACAGCTCGACGAGCTGGATCCCGCCCCAGAACGACCCGAACGCCATCCAGCCGCGGCCGTCGTCGTCGACGAGCACGCCGGGGTCGATCGCGTTGTAGTCGGTCTCCCCCGGCGTCGACGCCCACACGAGGCCCTGGTCGACCCACGCGTAGTCCGGGTCGTCGGGGTCGAGCGTCGAGTTCGTCGTCAGGCCGATCGCGGAGCGGTTCGAGCCGAACGTCGACGCGGAGTAGTAGAGGTACCAGGTGCCGTCGTGCTCGAGCACCTCGGGCGCCCAGAAGTTCTGCACGCCCGGGACGGCCTCGTAGGCCCAGTCGGGCCGGGTCGACGCGTCCCACACGGTGCCGACGTCCTCCCAGGTACGACCCTCGTCGAGCGAGCGGCGGACCTGCGGTGCGCCGAGACCCTGCCGCACGTCGCCCGTGCTGAACACGTACCAGGGCTCGCCCTCGTCGCCGACCACGAGCGCCGGGTCGTGCGCGCGGACGTCGCCGGACGGCTCGAGGTCGGTCGCCGCGACGGCGGGGTCGGGCCACAGCCACCAGGCCAGACCGCCGCCGACCAGCAGCGCCCCGACGACGAGCGTGGTCACCGGACCGAGCCCGCGCCGGCGCCCACCCGCCGCGCCCTCGCCGGGACCGGTCGAGGTCGCGGCGGTGCCGGTGGCGGTCGGTGAGCCCGCGGACGACGGGCCCGCCGACGACGCGGCCTCAGGCGCATCCGGCACGTCAGGCGCCCAGGCGGACGACGTTCCACGACACGGGCGGCACCTGCACGACCAGGCGCCCGTCGCGGATCTCGGCGGTCGTGTTGGCGCGCGGCGCGACGGACGTGTCGTCGTCGGCGGTCGCGGTCCACGTGTGGTCGGGGTTGGACAGGGTGGACGCGTCGAGCACGCGCAGGCCGGGCAGCGACCGCGCGTCGACCTCGAGCAGCGCGGGCTCGGTGAGCGACCGGTTGACGGCGAACAGCGTGGTCGCGCCGGTCTCGGGGTCGCGCGTGGCGACGGCGTCGACGAGCGCGGCGTCGCCGTAGCGGGCGGTCTCGTACGTCGGGGCCTCGATCGCGACCTGCAGCACGTCGCCCGCGGCGTACCGGGACGCCTGCGCGAAGGGGTGGAAGATCGTCTGCTTCCAGGACCGGCCGCCGGGCTCGGTCATGATGGGCGCGATGACGTTGACGAGCTGCGCGAGCGACGCGGCGTGCACGCGGTCGGTGTGCCGCAGCAGCGAGATGAGCAGGTTCCCGACGACGACCGCGTCGGCCACGTTGTAGCGGTCCTCGAGCAGGACGGGCGCGACGGGCCAGTCGTCGCCGGTCGGCGGCTTGGACTCGGCACGCTTCTGGTACCAGACGTTCCACTCGTCGAACGAGATGTGGATGCGCTTGGACACCTTCTTGTGCGCGCGGACGGCGTCGGCGGTCGCCGTGACCGACTCGACGAAGTGGTCCATGTCGGTGGCGGACGCGAGGAACGAGCCGAGGTCGCCGTCCTCCTCCCAGTAGTACGCGTGGGCGGAGACGTAGTCGACCTGCTCGTACGCCTCGGAGAGCACGATGCGCTCCCACTCGCCGAACGTCGGCATGACGACGCCCGACGACCCGCACGCGACGAGCTCGAGCGTCGGGTCGACCATCTTCATCGCCCGGCCGGTCTCGGCGGCGAGGCGCCCGTACTCGTGCGCGGTCTTGGACCCGATCTGCCAGGGCCCGTCCATCTCGTTGCCGAGGCACCACATCGTGACCTTGTACGGGTCGGCAGCGCCGTTGGCCCGGCGCTGGTCAGCCCAGTACGTCGGGGCGGTGCCGTTGCAGTAGTCGAGCAGGTCGAGCGCCTCCTGCACACCGCGCGTGCCGAGGTTGACGGCCATCATCGGCTCGACCTCCGCGAGCGCCGCCCAGCGCATGAACTCGTCGACGCCGACGGTGTTGGGCTCGAGGGAGTGCCAGGCCGGGTCGAGGCGCGCGGGCCGCTGCTCGACGGGGCCGACACCGTCCTCCCACCGGTACCCCGAGACGAAGTTGCCGCCCGGGTAGCGCACGGTGGAGACGCCGAGCTCGCGCGTGAGCTCGAGGACGTCCTTGCGGAAGCCGTCGGCGTCTGCCGTGGGGTGCGCGGGGTCGTGGATGCCCGTGTAGACGCAGCGGCCCAGGTGCTCGACGAACGACCCGAAGGTGCGCCGGCGGACGGGACCGACGGTGAAGGCCGGGTCGAGGGTGAGGCGGACGGGGAACATGCGAGCTCCTGTGGTCGACTGTTCTACATCGTTGTAGACGGCAGTGTGCACATCGACCGGGCACGCCGTCAAACAGCGCGCGCGACCGAATCGCGCGGCCCGCGCCCGACCGTGACCGGTTCGTGGCTTGACCGATGGCGGATCGTCGTGCCATGTTGTGCAACGTTGTAGATCAACGTTGTACGAGACGACGTCGATCCAGGCAGACAGAGGTCAACGACGACCACGACGGACCGCAGCCGCTCCGGCGCCCCGCCCACCGGCGGACGCGGTCCCGACGACGGCAACGACCTCACCGATCCACCGGGAAACGGGAGGCAGGCAGATGACCACCAGGAGGAAGCTCCTCGCCGCGGCGGCGTTCACCGTGGCCGGGACCCTCGCGCTGACGGCGTGCAGCGGGGGCGGCGACGCCGGCGGTGACAGCGGCGACAAGACCATCACGTTCATGTTCCGTGGGGGCCCGGACGAGAAGGCCGCCTACGAGGCCGCCATCGCGAAGTACACCGAGGACACCGGCACCAAGGTCAAGGTCATCGTCACCGACGCCGACCAGTACGCGACGAAGCTGCAGGCCGCCGTGGCCGGCAACAACGTGCCGGACGTCTTCTACATCGAGCAGGCCAGCCTGCAGTCCTACGTCGCCTCCGGCGTGCTCCTCGACATCACCGACCAGGTGGAGAACAGCGACGTCGACCTCTCCAACATCTGGGAGTACGGCGTCAACTCCTACCGCTTCGACGGCGAGGTCCAGGGCACCCCCGACGGTGCGATCTACGGGCTGCCGAAGGACATCGGCCCGTTCTCGTTCGGCTACAACAAGACGATGCTCGAGGCGGCGGGCATCCCGCTGCCCGACAAGGACACCCCGCTCACGTGGGACCAGTTCGTCGACATCAGCAAGCAGCTCACGGTCGACAAGAACGGCGACGGCACGCTCGACCAGTGGGGCACCGGCCTCAACGTGCAGTGGAACCTGCAGTCGATGGTGTGGAGCAACGGCGGCGACTGGACCAACGAGGACCACACCAAGGTCACCGTCGACACGCCCGAGTTCGCCGAGGCGCTGCAGAAGTTCGCGGACCTCACGAACGTCGACAAGGTCACGCCGTCGGCGTCCGACGCCGCCACGCTGGACACCTACCAGCGCTGGATGGCCGGTGAGATCGCGTTCTTCCCGGTCGGCCCGTGGGACGTCTCGGTCTACAACGACCTGGACTTCGACTACGACCTGATCCCCTGGCCGACCGTCGGTGACGCCGGCCCCGCCACGTGGATCGGCTCGCTCGGCATCGGCGTCTCCGCGACGTCGAAGCACCCCGACGACGCCGCGAAGCTCGTGACCTACCTGAGCGCGGACCCCGAGGCGCAGCAGACGCTGGTCGACGCGAACATCCAGATCCCCAACCTCATCGACGTCGCCCAGGAGTGGGCCGCCGAGGAGGGCGCCGAGCCCGCGAACCGCCAGGAGTTCCTGGACATCGCGCAGGACTACGGCCGTGCCATGCCCGCCGCGTTCACGTACGGCGCCGAGTGGTACGACGAGCTCTGGACGAACATCCAGCCCGTGCTCGACGGCAAGCAGACGGCCGCCGACTACCTGGCCGAGGTGCAGCCGAAGATGCAGACGCTCCTCGACGAGTCCATCGCGAACGCCGAGCAGGCCGGCTGACCCTGCCCCACCCGTCCCCGCCGCCCGACGCCGCTCCGCCGGGCGGCGGGGACACCCGGAACGAGAAGGAGCCTGGGATGCCGCGCACCGCGACCGTCGACACCCCGCCCGAGGCGCCCGGCACGACCGCCGCCTCCCCCGCACCCGCGACGCGCTCGAAGCGCGACATCCTGCGCCTGCACCGCACCGAGCACCGGTGGGCCGCGCTGTTCGTGGCCGCCCCCGTGATCGGCTACCTGCTGTTCACGCTGTACCCGATCGGCTTCGCGGTGTACGCGTCGCTGACGAGCTGGAACGGCCTGGGCCCGATGCGGTTCGTCGGGCTGGAGAACTACGTCGACCTGATCTCGGACGAGTACTTCCACAAGGCGCTGTTCAACACGTTCTTCTACATGATCGGCATCCCGATCGGCCTCGCGCTGTCGCTGCTGCTGGCCCTCGCGCTCAACCGGAGGATCCCCGGCCGGACCGCGTTCCGCACCATCTACTACGTGCCTGTCATCTCGTCGCTCGCGGCGATCGCGATCGTGTGGCAGTTCGCCTACAACGGCGACTTCGGCCTCGTGAACCAGGTGCTCGCGTGGTTCGGGATCCAGGGCCCGGACTGGCTGCAGAACACCGCCACCGTGAAGCCCGCGATCATCATCATGGCGATCTGGAAGGGCCTGGGGTACTCGACGCTGCTCTACCTGGCCGCGATCCAGTCGGTGCCCGCGTCGCTGCTGGAGGCCGCGGCGCTCGACGGCGCGAACGCGTTCCAGCGGTTCCGGTCGATCATCATGCCGATGGTCCGCCCCGTGACGTTCTTCCTCGTCGTCACGAACGTCATCGCGGGATCGCAGATCTTCACCGAGATCAACATCATGACCCCCACCGGCGGCCCCGAGTTCAGCTCCGCGTCCGTCGTCTGGTACATCGTCCGCAAGGCGTTCAAGTACCAGCAGATGGGCTACGCGACGGCCATGTCGATCGTGCTGGGGATCCTCGTCCTCGTCATCACCCTCGTCCAGTTCCGCCTCAACCGGCGCAACAGCTTCGCCATCGACTGAGGGCAGGAGACACGCCATGACTCAGACCACCCTGCCCCGGCTCGCCCGCCACGCCACGCCCGCGAAGCCGGAGGGTCGCACCCCGACCAGCCGCACGCGCTCGCGCCGCACGGCCGACGCGATCACGTTCGTCGTCCTCGTCCTCGGCTCGGCCGCGATGCTCGCGCCGCTCGTCTGGATGCTCTCGACGTCGCTCAAGACGAAGGCCGAGGTCTTCGCGCTGCCGCCCGTCTGGATCCCCGACGCGCCGCAGTGGGACACCTACGTCCGGATGTGGACCGAGGCGCCGATCCTGTCGGGCTTCATGAACAGCCTGATCGTCGCCGGCACGGTCACGGTCGTCGGCTCGTTCACCTCCGCGCTCGCCGCGTTCGCGCTCGCGAAGCTGCGGCTGCCGTACAAGAACGCGATCTTCATCGTCCTGCTGTCGGGCCTGATGGTGCCCTACCCGACGATCATGATCCCGCAGTTCGTCATGTTCTCCCGGCTGCACTGGGTCGACACCCTGCTGCCGCTGATCGTGCCGCTGCTGTTCGGCAACATCATCATGATCTTCTTCCTGCGGCAGTACCTCGAGTCCGTGCCGAACTCGATGATCGAGGCCGCGAAGATCGACGGCGCGTCCTACCCGCAGATCTTCCGCATCATGATCCTGCCGATGATCCGGCCGGCCATCGCCGCGCAGTTCATCCTCTGGTTCATGACGATCTGGAACGACTACCTCGCGCCGATCCTCTACCTGAACACCCCCGAGCGGCAGACGCTGCAGGTCGTCATCGCCAACCTCAACGTCGAGTTCGCGACCCAGCGCGACTACCCGCTGATCATGGCGGCGTCGTTCGTGGCGCTGCTGCCGATCCTCGTCGTCTTCCTCATCTTCCAGCGGCAGATCATCGAGTCCGTCGCGCTCACCGGCACGAAGGGCTGACCCGTGACGCTCCTGGAGCCGGGTGTGGACCCGGCGGCCCTCGACACCAGCACGTGGGGCGGGCGGCACGCGCACGACCCGACCGCGGTCCGCGACGACGACGGCACGTACTGGCTGTTCTCGACCGACGCGTACAGCGAGGGGCCGGTCCGCGCGGGCGTGCAGGTCCGGCGGTCCACGGACCTCGTGACGTGGGAGTTCCACGGCTGGGCGCTGCCCGGCGTGCCGTCCGAGGGCGCCGCCTGGACCGGCGCCGAGGGCCTGTGGGCGCCCGAGGTCGTGCGGGTCGGCGACGAGTGGCGCATGTACTGGTCGGCGTCGACGTTCGGGTCCCGGACGTCGGCGATCGGCCTGGCCGTCGCGCCGCACCCGTCCGGCCCCTGGGAGGACCGCGGTCTGGTCGTCACGTCGCGGCACGACGCCGACGGGCCCAACGCGATCGACGCGAACGTCGTCGTGGACGGCTCGCACCACTGGCTGGTGTACGGGTCGTTCTTCGGCGGGATCCACGTCCTCGAGCTCGACCCCGCGACCGGCGGGGCGCTCGACTCCCCCGGCCCCGGCCGCCCGGCGTGGGGTCCGGGCTGGCTCGTCGCACGCCGTCCGCGGTCCGTCGAGGGGGCGATCGAGGGCGCATTCGTCCTGCCCCGCCCCGGCGGAGGGTGGGCTCTCGTCGTCTCGTACGACTCGCTGTTCTCGACCTACCACGTGCGCGTCGGGGTCTCGTCGTCGGTCACCGGGCCGTACGTCGACCGCGCGGGCCGGGACCTGCGCGACCTCGACGCCGACCCCGCGACGGTCGGGACGCCGGTCCTCGCGGGTCACCGGTTCGACGGCGGCCGCACGTGGCTCGCGCCCGGGCACGCGTCGGTGCTCACCGACGGCGACGTCCAGCTGCTCGTGCACCACGTCCGCGACGGCGACGACCCGACGCGGCACGAGGTGCAGGTCCGCCGGCTCGTCTGGACCGACGACGGCTGGCCGCTCGTGTCGCCTCAGCCGTGGGCCGGTCCCGCGGAGTCGACCGACGAGTCGACGTGGCCGTCCGACACGGCCGACCTGGTCGGGACGTGGGAGGTCGTGACGTTCGAGCAGACCGCCGCGAGCGGCGTCACCGCGTCGCACGTCGTCGACGTCACGCCCTCCGAGCTCGCAGGTGTCCGGGCGCTCGGGTCCGGCCGGTTCGTCGGCACCTGGCCCCTGGCCGGACCGGCCGACGCCCCGCTCCACGTCGTCGTCTTCCCGTCGTGGGACGCCGTGCGCGACCGGTCGGCCCTGTCGTTCACCGCGACCGACGACAGCGGCCGCACGCTGTTCGGGACCCGGACGGCATGACGACCGCCGTGCCCGTCGACGACCGCGACGCCGAGGCCCGCCGCGCGCTCACCGCGCTCGCGCGGGACGGCGCCGCCCCGACGCGCGCGACCGCCGACCCCGTCGACGCCCCCGCCGGCGAGGTCGGCGGCTGGGCGGGTCGCGTCATGGGCGTCCTGCGCGTCGCGACGCACGTCGTCGGCGTCAACGCGCTCGTCCTGCTCGGCACGCTCGCCGGGCTCGTCCTCCTCGGCGCGTTCCCGGCGCTCGACGCGGGCGGCCGCCTGCTCGCCCGCCTCGCCGACGGGCGACCGTCGGACCAGCTCTGGCGCGACTTCTGGTCCGCCTACCGCGCGGGCTGGCGGCGCTCGAACCTGCTCGGCGCACCCGCCTGGCCCGTCGGCGCGCTGCTGTACGCCGACACGGCCGTCGTCCGGTTCGTCGACGGTCCGGCGGCCGCCGTGCTCGCCGCGGGGGTGCTCGCGCTCGGCGCGTGGTTCGCCGTCGCGCTGCTCACGCTCGTCGCGGTCGCGCGCCGCTACGACGAGCCCGCCCGTCGGGCCTGGCGGTTCGTCGCGTTGTTCCCGCTGCTCTCACCCGGCACGAGCGCGGCGGTCCTCGTCGTCGTCGCGGCCGTCGCGGTGTCCGTGCTCGCGCTGCCCGTGCTCGGGCCGCTCGTCGGTGTCGCGCTGCCGCTGCTGGCGGGCGGCTGGCTCGTCGACCGCCGCCTGGGCGCGCTGGACACCCGCTCCGCCTGACCGTGCCGCCGGGCGGGCGTCGCACCGCGCCCGACGCGGTCCCCGCCCAGCGGGCCCGTCCGCCGGCAGGTCCCGCGCCGGCGCGCCCCGTCCGACCTTCCGGCCGACGGGCCCACCGGGCTAGGGTCGCTCACGCGTCGCGTGCCGGTGACGGGCTGCGTCAGGCACGCCAGGCGCCCGGACGAGAGACGACGCCATCACCACACCCACCCCTGACCCGGACCGCGCCCGCGCGCTCGCCGACGAGCTCCGCGAGGTCCACCGACGCCTGCGCGCGGCGCTCGACCTCGCGCTCGACGCGGACGCCGACCCCGAGGGCCCGGACGCCGACCCGGCCCGCGACCCCCTTCTGTACTGCTGGGGCTTCTGCGCGGCGCTCGACGGCCACCACCGCAGCGAGGACGACACCCTCTTCCCTCTGCTGCTCCGGGCGCACCCGGACCTGGCGCCCGTCGTCGCCCACCTCCGCCAGGACCACCGCATGATCGACCACCTGCTCGGCTCGCTGCGGGAGGCGATCCGCTCGGGCGCCGACGCCGACGAGCGCGCGCGGCACCTCGAGGGCGTCGCCGCGATCATGGAGTCGCACTTCCGCTTCGAGGAGCGCCGCGTCCTGCCGCTGCTCGACGCGCTCGACCCGGACGGCGTCCCCGCCGCGGCGGACCTCTACGGCCCGCTGGCCTGACTTCGAGGACGCTCATGGGCGGTCCTCACGAGGAGACGCCGCGGTTCTGATGTGGGATCCCAGGTCGACGGTCGACATACGCAGATGACCGTCACTCGTGACGTCTCGAGGGTCGCGACGGGACGTCGGAGCCCTGCGGCTCGAGAGGTCAGCCGGCGGCGATCGCGCTCGCGCCGAGCGGCGGGGTCGCGGGAGCGGCGTCGCCGAGGGTCGACTCGCGGCCGACGATCGTGAAGTCGGCGATCACGCGCTCGTACGGGCGCCCGGAGTCGGGGTCGTCGATGCGCGCGAGCAGCAGGTCGACGGCGGTCCGGGCGATCTGCTCGCGTCCGGGCGAGACGGTCGACAGCGTGGGCGACGAGTACGCCGTCTCCTCGATGTCGTCCCAGCCGATGACGGCGATCTGCTCCGGCACGTCGACGCGGCGGGCGTGCAGCGCGTGCAGGGCGCCGAGCGCGAGGGCGTCGTTGAGCCCGAAGACGGCGTCGATCTCGACGCCCGAGTCGAGCAGGCGGTGCATCGCCTCGGCGCCGGTCGCGCGGTGCCACAGCCCGGCCTCGCCGACGAGCGCCGGGTCGACGTCGAGCCCGGCGTCCTCGAGCGCCTCGCGGTACCCCTGCATGCGCAGCGCTGCGGAGCCGACGGTCTCGCCCTCGTGCGCGCCGATGACGGCGATCCGGCGCCGGCCCTGGTCGAGCAGGTGCCGGACGGCGGCCTTCGCGCCGTCGACGTTGCTCATCGTCACGTGGTCGGCGGGGCCGCCGAAGATGCGCTCGCCGAGCAGGACCATCGGGTAGTCGACGTCGAGCGCGTCGACGTCCTGCGGGCCGAGCTCGAGCGGGGAGAAGATCAGCCCGTCGGTGAGGTGGCGGCGCTGGCCGGTGAGGACCTCGAGCTCGCGGTCGCGCACCGACCCCGTCTGCTCGATGAGGACGGTGAGCCCGCGGGCCTCGGCGGCGCGGATGACGGAGTCGGCGAGCTCGGCGAAGTAGGGCAGCGAGAGCTCGGGCACGGCGAGCCCGATGAGGCCGGTGCGGCCGCGACGCAGGTTCCGGGCGGTGAGGTTGACCTGGTAGCCGAGGTCGGCGATCGCGGTCTCGACCTTCTCCTTGGTCGCGGGCCGGATGTACTGGTAGCCGTTGAGGACGTTGGAGACGGTCTTGATCGACACGCCCGCCCGTGCGGCGACGTCGTGCATCGTCACCGCACCCGTGCGCCTGCTCATGCGTGCCTCCCGTGGACCCGCCGCTCCCGGACCTCGCCTCACCGATAGTGGCAGAGCGACGCGCGCTGTCACCTGCGACACCTGCGCGAGCGCAATCGTACATCGTTGTACGACACGAGGCTCCGGGCCATCGGGCACGGGGCAGCGGACGGGTGCGGGAACACGTCGGGCCCGGCACGTGCCGGGCCCGAGGATGTCCGGCCGTCAGGCCGGTGACGTCGACGCCGCCCGAGCGGGGCGACGGCGACGAGGGGTCACTTCTTGTTGCGACGCTGGTGACGCGTCTTGCGCAGCAGCTTGCGGTGCTTCTTCTTGGCCATCCGCTTGCGGCGCTTCTTGATGACGGAGCCCATGGGTCCTCAACTCGCTTCCGGGTGTGGGCCCGGCACGGGCCCTGCTGGTGGTCGATCGACGCGCGGTGCCGTCCATCGGCCAGAGGCCGCGAGCCCACGCACGGGAAAGTCCGAGTGCCTACCTTACGCGATCGACGGCCCTCGCCGCGACGCGCCGTCCGAGACCGCCCGCTGCGTCAGGACGACAGGCGACCCTCGTCCTGCTGCCCGGGCTCGACACGCGCCGTGCGGAGGTAGTGGTCGAGCGCGTCCTGCGGGACACGGAACGAACGGCCGACGCGGACCGCGGGCAGCTCACCCGAGTGCAGCAACCGATAGACGGTCATCTTGGAGACGCGCATGACGTCGGCGACCTCGACCACGGTGAGGAATCGCGTGCGGCCCGGCTGGTCGCTCATCGGCTCGGCTCTCTCGTCCTGCTCGGCCACGCGCCGGGCTCTCGCGCTTCCCCCCTCGGGTGCCGGACCACGATAGTGCCGGCTGGGACTGGTGTGAAAGAGGAGACGGATGGGACTCCCCCGTCCGGTCCCCACCCGGTCGGCCCAGCGCCGACCCGCGCTCCCGGCTCAGTCGAGGTCCGGGTCGAGTCCCCAGCACGGGAAGACGGCGGCGCGCGTCGCGCGGATCGCGCGGTCGACGTCGTCGGCGGGGTCGTACCCGCCCGACCACGGGCGCAGCCGCACCGGCCGACCGTCCGTCATGCGCTCCGGGCCGAGGCGGCCGTAGCGGTCGCGCACGAGCTCGCGCCACGACAGCGGCACGTCGGTCTCCGGCGCGACGGGCCGGTGCGCGGCGATGCCCAGCAGGTGCGCCCACGACCGCGGCACGACGTCGAGCACCGCGTACCCGCCGCCGCCGAGCGCGACCCACCGGCCGCCCGCGACCTCGTGCGCCAGGTCGTGCATCAGCTCCGCGGCCGCACGCTGACCGTCGATGGAGACCCGCAGGTGCGTGAGGGGGTCCATGAGGTGCGAGTCGCAGCCGTGCTGCGTGACGAGGACGTCGGGCCGGAACTCGCGCACGGCCGCCGGGACGACGGCGTCGATGGCGCGCAGCCAGCCCGTGTCACCCGTGCCCGCCGGCAGCGCGACGTTCGCGACCGAGCCCATCGCGTCGGCGCCACCGATCTCCCGCGCGAACCCCGTGCCCGGGAACAACCCGGCCCCCGACTCGTGGACCGAGATCGTCAGGACGCGCGGGTCGTCCCAGAACACCGTCTGCACGCCGTCGCCGTGGTGCGCGTCGACGTCGACGTACGCGACGCGCGTCGCGCCCGCCGCGAGGAGCGACCGGATCGCGACCGCCGCGTCGTTGTACACGCAGAAGCCGGACGCCGCGCCGGGCATCGCGTGGTGCAGCCCGCCCGTGACGTTGACCGCGTGCTCGGCGCGGCCCTCCCACACCGCGAGCGCCGAGTCCACGGTGCCCGTCACGACGCGCGCGGCGGCCTCGTGCATGCGCGGGAAGACGGGGTCGTCGGTCGTGCCGAGGCCGCGCACTGGGTCGCGCGCGCCGTGGTCCGACGCCGCCCTGACGGCCGTGACGTACTCCGGGTCGTGCACGGTGAGCAGGAGCGCGTCGTCCGCGGGCAGGGCGTCGACGAGGTCGACCTCGGGACCACCCAGCAGGTCCAGCTCCTCGGCCAGGCGGATCGTCAGCTCGACGCGCTCCGACGTCATCGGGTGCCCGTGGCCGAAGTCGTACGCGAGCATGTCGGCGGACCACACCACCCGGGCCTGGACGGGTGGGTGCAGCCCCCGCGACGTCATGCGGACACCGTCGCACCCGCCGCCCGTCCGTGTCGATCCGACCCGCCCGGCGCAGGTTCCGTGCGGCTCCCGCCGGGCGACACCGCGGGCGCGCGCGGGCACGTGTCGAGCGGGGCCGTCCGGCGTGCCAGCATGGGCCAGTCCGGCGGGCGCCGGTGAGCACGAGGCGGAGGTTCGATGGCGCGGGGCGGGCCGGGCATGAGGTGGCACGTGCGCGAGATCGTCGACCGCGCCGCGCGCCAGTCGCCCGCACGCCTCGCGCTCGGCGTGTTCGGGTCGGTCATCGCAGTCATCACGCTGCTGCTGCTCGCGCCGTGGGCGACGACGTCCGGCCGGCCCGCGCCGTTCGCCGACGCGCTGTTCACCGCGACGTCCGCGACGACCGTGACGGGCCTCGTGACGGTGCCGACCGGGGAGTACTGGTCGACGTGGGGGCTCGTCGTCATCCTCGTCGCGATCAAGATCGGCGGCCTGGGCGTCATGACGCTCGCGTCGCTGCTCGGCCTCGCGGTCAGCCGGCGCCTGGGCCTCACGCAGCGTCTGCTCGTGTCGTCGGAGACCAAGTTCACGCGCCTCGGCGAGGTCGGCTCGCTCGTCAACACGGTCATCATCACGTCGACCGCGTTCGAGGTCGCGATCGCGCTGGTCCTGCTCCCGCGGTTCCACATGTACAACGAGTCGTGGGGCGAGGCCGCCTGGCACGCGATCTTCTACGGGGTGTCGTCGTTCAACAACGCGGGCTTCGTGCCGACGCCGGACGGGCTGTTCCCCTACGCCTCCGACTGGTGGGTCCTGATGCCGATCATCATCGGCGTCTTCGTCGGCTCGCTCGGCTTCCCCGTCATCCTCAACATCGCCGGCAGCCTGCGTCGACCGCGCCGCTGGAACCTGCACTCCAAGCTCACGCTGACGACGAGCGTCGCGCTCGTGGTGTTCGGGTCGATCATCGTCGCGGCGTTCGAATGGACCAACCCCGACACGTTCGGCGGGCTCGACCCGAGCGCGACGTTCCTCGCGTCGCTGTTCGCGGGCGTCATGCCACGCTCGGGCGGGTTCACGACGTTCGACATCGCGGAGATGCACGAGGGCACCTGGCTCCTCATGGACGCGCTCATGTTCGTCGGCGGCGGGTCCGCGTCGACCGCGGGCGGCATCAAGGTCACGACGCTCGCGGTCATGCTGCTCGCGATCGTCGCCGAGGCGCGCGGCGACCGGGACGTCGAGGCCTACGGCCGGCGCATCCCGCGCGAGGCGCTGCAGGTCGCGATCGCCGTGTCGTTCATCTCCGCGACGTTCGTGCTCGTCGCGTCGCTGCTGCTGCTCGCCATCACGGGCGAGGCGCTCGACGTCATCCTCTTCGAGACCATCTCGGCGTTCGCCACGTGCGGCCTGTCCACGGGCATCACGATGGACCTGCCCGACGCCGGGAAGTACGTGCTCACCGTGCTCATGTTCATCGGCCGGACCGGCACGATGACGCTTGCGGCGGCGCTCGCGCTGCGCAACCGTCGTCGGGTCATCCGGCTCCCGGAAGAGAGGCCCATCATTGGCTGACACCTCGCGCGACGCCGCCCGCGACGCCGCCCGCACCGCCGGACGCGCGTCGAAGAAGGACGCGGGCGTCCTCGTCATCGGGCTCGGCCGGTTCGGGTCCGCGATCGCCGCCACGCTCGACCGGCTCGGGCAGGACGTGCTCGCGGTCGAGCGCGACCCCGACCTCGTCGTCCAGTGGGCCGGGCGCGTGCCGCTCGTGGAGGCCGACGCGACGAACCCCGAGGCGCTCGAGCAGCTCGGCGCGCGCGACTTCCCCGTCGCCGTCGTGGGCGTCGGCTCCTACATCGAGGCGTCCGTGCTCATCGCCGGGAACCTCGTCGACATGGGGATCCCGCAGATCTGGGCCAAGGCGATCTCGGCCGAGCACGCGCGCATCCTGCAGCGCATCGGCGCGCACCACGTGATCCTCCCCGAGGCCGACGCCGGGTCGCGCGTCGCGCACCTCGTCTCCGGCAAGCTGCTCGACTACATCGAGGTCGAGGACGGGTTCACCGTCGTGAAGATGCGCCCGCCGAAGGAGACGCAGGGCTTCACGCTCGCGCAGTCGAACATCCGCGAGCGCTACGGCGTCACCGTCATCGGGGTGAAGAGCCCGGGCATCGACTTCGTCTACGCGACGCCCGAGACCCGCATCTCGCAGAACGACATCATCATCGTGTCCGGCCACGCCGAGCTCCTGGAGCGCTTCGCGGCCCGGCCCTGACAGGCCCCCGGCGAGCCCGACGGTCAGCGGGGCTTGCGGGCCACCATGAGCAGGTGCGTGACCGGCCACGGGACCGGCTCGCCCGTGGCCGGGTCGCGGAGCGCGGCGCCGACCGAGAGGCGGTTCTCGACGAGCCAGTCGTTCGTCCACGGGGCCGAGCCGACGGCGACCTCGAAGCCGACGGACGTGAGCAGGTCCACCCAGTCGGCCCACGTCATGTCGCAGAACCGCGCGTGGCACTCGGACAGCCACGAGTCGACGTAGTCGCGCGTCGTGAGGAACTCCATCGCGCCGCGCAGCGGGAGCGTCACGGTCGTGGTCGCAGCCTCGGTGACCTGCCCCTTCACCGCGAGGTCGGCGCCCGACAGCGCCGGGAAGTCGTGCGCGAACTGCACGAACCGCTCGGCGGGCGTGAGGGCGTCGACGTGGTCGTGCACCTCGCCCCGCGCGAGCCCCGACAGGTCGGCGGCGACGGCGTGGTCGGGGCGCACCGGGCCGTCGAGGACCAGGTCGACGAGGCGGTCGCCGTCGTCGGGGCCGAGGACGTCGCTGTTGATCCAGACGCCGCCCGGGGCGGTGTGCCGGAAGATGCGCTCGGCGAGGAGGCGCAGGTCCGCGACGCCGTCGCCGTAGGACGAGATCTCGTGCGTGAGGGCCACCGTGATCGTGGTGCTGACCGACGACTCGGGGAAGACCGAGGACCGCAGCAGGTTGCGCTGCGCGAAGAACACGTTGGGGTTCGCGAAGACGCCCTGCGCCTTGCGGTGCTCGGCCTCGGCGACGAGGTGCCGCGAGACGTCGACGCCGTACAGGTCCGACTCGACGAGCCGCGGGTCGCGCGCTGCGCGCTCCAGCAGGCCGCCCGCGGCGCAGCCGAGGTCGACGACCGTGCCCGGCACGACGTGCGGCGCGACCTGCGCCCACTTGCGGTCCGACGCGTCGTCGAACGCCGCGGTGTACGTGCGGTAGTCGCGCGTCTCGGTGAGGTCGCCCTCCGAGCCCACGGTCGGGTCGGTGTGGATGAGCCGGATCTGCTCGGCGAGTCGGTAGCGGTCGTAGAACGCGACCGTCTGCGGGTGCGCGAGGTCCCGCCAGGCCGGGTCGCCCGCGACGAGCAGCTCCAGCACGTCCCACGGGCGCAACGGTGCGGGCGTCGTGCCGGCCTCGACGGGTGCGACGCGGAACCCGGCGGCGGCGTAGAGCGCGGCGACCTCGGGCGTCGAGCACGCGACGACCGTGTTCTCGGGCGTCGGGCGACGGCCGGTCGTGAGCTCGACCGACGCGAGCACGGTGCTCGCGAAGCGGGCCGACGGCGGCACGTCGGCGACCGGGGCGACCACCGAGGGCAGGTCCGCGGCGACGCTCACGCGCTCGACGAGCGACTCCCGGCGGTGCGCGGGCAGCGGGTTGCGGCGCGTCCCGGTGTGCGTCGCGGACGTGACCGCCCAGACGACCTCCGCGCCGGGGGCGACGTCGATCGGGCGGCCCGCGTCGTCGACCTCGCGGCCGTCGAGCAGGGAGCGCAGGTAGCCGACCTGGAACGCGGTGACGAGGTGGTGGCGTCCCGGGAAGAGGACGAGCGAGACCGGGGGCATGGTTCTCCGGGAAGGGCGTGGCGGTCAGTGCGTGCGGGTGCCGGCGGGGGACGTGGGCGCGTCGGACCGTACCGCGGCGGGGGACGGTGCTGCGGCAGGCGAGGCCGGGGCGCCGGACGGCGGGGCGACGCGGGACGGGAGGCGGCGGCGGTACGGCGCGAGCAGCGCGCGGACGCGCTCGGCGGCGCCCCAGTCGTGGTCGAACATCGCGACCAGGGCGAGCTCCTGCCGCAGGAACAGCAGCGGCATCCGGTCCTTCCAGCCCGCGTCGAGGCCGACGACCTCGGCGTACACGTCGAAGAACCGGTCGGACTCGGGCGGCCGCGGCTCGCTCCACAGCATCGCGATGTCGACCTCCGCCCACGTCATCGACACGGCGGGGTCGATGAGCGCCGGGGCGCCGTCGGGCGTCGCGATGACGTTGGACGACCAGAAGTCGCCGTGCGTGAGGCACGGTGGCGCGGGCGGGAGCAGCTCGGTGAGCCGGTCGCAGAGGTGCTCGAGCGCGCGGCGGTCCTGCTCGTCGAACGCGGCCTGCACGCGCGGCTCGGGCAGCCAGCGCAGGAGGCGCCGTCGGGCGTAGAACTCGAACCCGTCGTCGTCCCACGTGTTGTCCTGCCGCATGCGGCCGAGGAAGTTGTCGCGGTGCCAGCCGAACCGGGTACCGGTCGTCGACGTGTGCAGGTGGGCGACCGCGTGGGCCAGCCGCTCCCACAGGTCGGTCGTGTCGACGCGCGGCGCGAGCGCCTCGAGGACGAGCAGGTCGGGGGCGACGTGCAGGACGTCGGGCGTCCGCAGTCCGCCACGTTCCCGCAGGACGTGCAGGCCCTCCGCCTCGGCGTCGAACATGCCGTCCGCGCCCGCCTCGAGCGTCTTGGCGAACACCGGGGTCCCCGACCGCCGCTGCGCGAGCCCGGCGACGGCGATCATGCCGCCGTCGAGCGGCGTGACGTCGGTGACGTCGTCGAAGCCCGCGACCGCGAGGCGCTGGGCGATGAGGTCGGTGCCGGGCATGGTCGCGAGGGTAGCGACCGGCGACGACACCCCGGCACGGGTGTCTCATGCCCCCGGAGGGCCGCCGCACCGCTACCGCGGGCACGCCGGTCCGGCCCGCGGCGGAGCGCCTCGCCGCGGGCCGGACCGGGTGCGTCAGGTGCGTCGCAGCGCGAGCAGGCGCTGGAGGACGACGAAGACGAGCAGCAGCCCGCCGATGACGATCTTCGTCCACCACGACGAGAGCGTGCCCTCGAACGTGATGGCCGTCTGGATGAGGCCGAGCACGAGCACGCCCAGCACCGACCCGAGCACGAAGCCGGACCCGCCGGTGAGGAGCGTGCCGCCGATGACGACCGCCGCGATCGCGTCGAGCTCCATGCCGACGCCCGTGAGCGCGTAGCCGGACCGGGAGAAGATCGCGAACAGGAGCCCGCCGAGCCCGGCGCACGTCCCGCTGATGACGTAGACCAGCACCTTGGTCCGCGCGACGGGCAGACCCATGAGCCGCGCCGACTGCTCGCCGCCGCCGATCGCGTACACCGTGCGACCGAACCGGGTGTAGTGGAGCAGCACGAACGCGACGGCCACGACGACCAGGGCGATGAGCCCCGACGGCGTGAGGACGAACCCGTCCTCCGGCCCCCAGCGCGTGCGGGCGAGCGCGACGATCGTCGGGTCCGCGATCGGGATCGACTCGGGCGCGACGAGGTAGCAGAGCCCGCGCGCGAGGAACATCGCGGCGAGCGTCGCGATGAACGGTTGTATCTCGAACACGTGCACCATGACGCCGACCGCGAGCCCGATGAGCGTGCCCGTGAGGATCGCCGCCGGGATCGCGACGACCGCGTCCCAGCCGTTCGTGAGCATCCAGGCGGCGACGATGCTCGACAGCGCGACGACCGCGCCGACGGACAGGTCGATGCCGCCCGTGAGGATCACGAACGTCATGCCGACCGCGAGGACGACGAGGAACGAGTTGTTGATGAGCAGGTTCGCCATGACCCGCCCGGTGAGGAAGTTCTCGTAGCGCGACCCGGCGACGACGAGCATGACGACGAGCACGACGACGGTGCCGATGACCGGCAGGTACCGGTCGTCGAGACGCCACCGGCGGGCCGGTGCGGTCGTGTCGGCGGACGGCGTGCGGCCGCGCAGGCGGCGGGTGAGCTGGTCGGTGGACATCAGGCCGGCACCTCCACCGGGACGGGGGCCGTGCGACGTCGTCGGGCACGCATCCTGTGCTGCACGACCGGGGACTGCAGCAGGCAGACCGCGATGACGACGAGGGCCTTGAACAGGGACACCGCGTTGGCCGGGATGCCGAGGATGGTGATCGACAGCGTGAGCGTCGTGATGACGAGCGTCCCGACGAGCGTGCCGGTGAGCGAGAACTTGCCGCCCGCGAGCGACGTGCCGCCGATGACGACCGCGAGGATCGCGTCGAGCTCGATGAACAGCCCGATGTTGTTCGCGTCGGCCGCCATGGTGTCGGCGGACCGGATGAACCCGGCGAGGCACGCGAACAGCGCGCACACGACGTAGACGGTCCAGATGATCGTGCGGGCGCGGACGCCTGCGAGGCGGCTGGCCGACGGGTTGATGCCGACGGACTCGATGAGCACGCCGAGCGCCGTGCGGCGCGTGACCAGCGCGGTCGCCGCGAAGACGACACCCGCGATGAGCGCGGCGACCGGCAGCGACAGCCAGTACCCCGACGCGAGCGTCTTGTACGGCTGGCTCGTGACGGTCGTGATGTTGCCGCCCGTGATGAGCATCGCGATGCCGCGCCCGGCGGTCATGAGCACGAGCGTCGCGATGATCGGCTGGATGCCCACCACGGCGACCAGGAACCCGTTGAACAGCCCGATGAGCAGCGCGATCACCAGGGCGGTCCCGATCGCGGCGGCGACCGTCGCGAGCGAGCCGGGGTCGGGCGACGCGGCGATCTGCGTGAGCGCGACGGCTCCCGCGATCGCCATGACCGCGCCGACCGAGAGGTCGATGCCGCGCGTCGCGATGACGAGCGTCATGCCGAGGGCCACGAGCAGCAGGACGCTGCTGCGGCGCAGGATGTCGACAGGCCCGCCGAACAGGTGCCCGTCGCGGACGGTGATGTCGAGGAACGTCGGCGACTTGAGCGTGCTCGCGACGACCAGCACGACGAGCGCGACGATCGGCCAGAACAGGCGGTGCCGGACGACGGACTGCACGACGTTCATGCCCGGTCCCCCTTCCCGAAGAGCTGGACGTCCTGGACCTCGTCCCCCGGCGGCGAGCCGGGTGGCTCGTCCGTGGTCCCGGCGCTGGCGATGAGGTCGACGACGTCGTCCGTCGTCACGTCGTCGGTGTTGACGAGCTCGGCGACCTTGCGACGGTCGCGCAGGACCGCGATCCGGTGCGAGAGGCGCAGGACCTCCTCGAGCTCGGCGGAGATGAACACGACCGCCATGCCCTGCGACGCGAGGTCGGCGACGAGCCGCTGGATCTCGGCCTTCGCGCCGACGTCGATGCCGCGTGTCGGCTCGTCGAGCAGCAGGAGCTTGGGCTGCGTCGCGAGCCACCGGGCCAGCAGCACCTTCTGCTGGTTGCCGCCCGACAGGTTGCCCGCGAGCGCGTCCGGGTTGGCGGGCCGGATGCCGAGCGCGTCGATGTACCGGTCGACGACCTCGTCGGCCTTCTTCTTCGGCACGCGCCGCACCCAGCCGCGCTGCGCCTGGATGCCGAGGACGATGTTCTCGCGCACCGTGAGGTCGGCGATGATGCCCTCGGTCTTGCGGCTCTCCGACGAGTAGACGATCTTGCGCGCGAGCGCGGCGCGCGGCGTGCGCAGGCGCGCGGGGGTGTCCTCGACGCGCAGCTCGCCGTGATCGGCGTGGTCGGCGCCGTAGAGCAGCCGCGCGAGCTCGGTGCGGCCCGACCCGAGCAGCCCGGCCAGGCCCACGACCTCGCCCGCGTACACGTCGAGGTCGAACGGCTCGATCGAGCCCTTGCGGCCCAGGCCGATCGCCTGCAGGTAGGGGCGCGTGTCGTCGCGCGTGGCTACCACGGGCTTCGGGGCCTCCTCGAGGCGTTCCAGCACCTCGAGCGACCGGCCGATCATCTTCTGCACGAGCTCGACCCGGGGCAGGTCGGCCGTGCGGTACTCCCCGACGAGCGTGCCGTTGCGCAGGACCGTCATGCGGTCGGACAGCGCGTACACCTGCTCGAGGAAGTGCGAGACGAACAGGATCGCGACGCCGCGGTCGCGCAGCGCGCGCACCACGTCGAACAGGCGCGCGACCTCGTCGGCGTCGAGGCTCGACGTGGGCTCGTCGAGGATCAGCACGCGCGCGTCGACGACCATCGCGCGCGAGATCGCGACGAGCTGCTGCACCGCGAGGCTGTGGGACGACAGCTGCGAGCGCGGGTCGACGTCGAGGTTGAGGGTCGCGAGGTGCCGGCGCGCCTCGCGGCGGGTCGCGGGCCAGTCGACCACGCCGAACCGGCGGACCTCGTGGCCGAGCATGATGTTCTCCGCGACCGAGAGGTTCTCGCAGAGGTTGACCTCCTGGTACACGGTGCTGATGCCCGCGGCCTGGGCCTGCGCGGGACCGGTGAACGCGACGGGCGCGCCGTCGACCTCGATCGTCCCCGCGTCGACCTGGTAGACGCCGGTCAGCGCCTTGATGAGCGTGGACTTGCCGGCGCCGTTCTCGCCCATCAGGGCGTGCACCTCGCCGGGGAACAGCCGGAAGTCCACGCCGTCGAGCGCCTTGACGCCCGGGAAGCCGATGGAGATCCCCGTCATCGTGACGACGGGGCGCGGCGCGTCGAGCGTCGCGGTGCTCGTCGCCGTCTGGGTGTCGGTCATCGTCGACCTCTCTACCTGCCGGTACCTCTTCACGGTACCGGCGAGCGGCACCCGCTCCCGGGGCACGGGCAGGGCCGTGTCCCGGGAGCGGGCGGTGGACGTCGGTCAGTACTGCCGGTTCGGCAGCGCCTCCTGGGCCGCAGCCTGGTCGAACTCCTCGTCCTTGGTCACGATGCGCTTCTCGACCGTGCCGCCCGAGTCGAGCGTCTTGATGATCTCGGCCAGGTCGGGGCCGAGCAGCGGGTTGCACTCGACGATGTAGGTGATCTTGCCGTCGGCGAGCGCCTGCATGCCGTCCTTGACGCCGTCGATCGTCACGACCTTGATGTCCTGGCCCGGGACCTTGCCCGCGGCCTCGATCGCCTCGATCGCCCCGAGGCCCATGTCGTCGTTGTGCGCGTAGACGACGTCGATGTCCGGGTACGCCTGGAGGAAGCCCTCCATGACCGTCTTGCCCTCGGCGCGCGTGAAGTTGCCCGTCTGCGACGCGATGATCTCGACGTTCGGGTTGTCCGCGGTGGCCTCCTCGAACCCGGTCTTGCGGTCGATGGCCGGGGCGGAGCCGGTCGTGCCCTGGAGCTCGACGACCTTGATCGGCTCGGTCGCGAGGTTCTCGGACACGTACGTGCCGATCCGGCGGCCCTCCTCGACGAAGTCGGAGCCGATGAACGTCACGTAGAGCGACTCGTCCTCGGTGTCGACCGCGCGGTCGGTGAGGATCACGGGGATGTTCGCCGTCTTCGCCTCCTCGAGCACGGCGTCCCAGCCGGACTCGACGACGGGCGAGAAGGCGATGTAGTCGACGCCCTGCGCGATGTAGGACCGGATCGCCTGGATCTGGTTCTCCTGCTTCTGCTGGGCGTCCGAGAACTTGAGGTCGAAGCCCTCCTCCTTCGTCAGCGCGTCCTTGATGGACTGCGTGTTGGCGGTGCGCCACCCGGACTCGGCACCGACCTGCGCGAAGCCGACGGAGATGAGGTCGCCCCCACCGTCGCCGCCCGCGGTCTCGTCGCCGCCGCTGTCGCCGTCGCCGCCGGCGCAGGCCGACAGGCCGAGCACCAGGGCCGCGAGCCCGGCGGTGATCGCGCGCTTGTGGAACGTCGTGCTGGCCATGCTTCTCCTCCTCGAGAAACCCACCTCACCCCCGGTCCGGCCGACGCTGGCCGGACCGCGGTCGTGCACGCCCGGCACTGCCGGGCAGGGCGGTGTGCACCTTCGGTGCGAACCGGACCCCTCGGTCATGCGCGATGTTAGCGTTCACATCGGGCATGTGGGGCACCCCTTTTGTTGCGATCCGGTCACGCCGCGCGCGGCGGCGACCTGCGGCCGCTCCTGGTCGGCCCCCGGGACGCGTCGCTACGCTCCCGGTCGTGGCCTCCGCCGACGCCGCCCCCACCCCGGGCACGACCCAGGAGAGCGACCCGCCCGACGCCGCGGCCGCACGGACACCGCCGCCGCCCGTCGGTCGTGCGCCCGTGGCCTGGCTGCCCGTGCTCGCCGTCGCGGGCGGGCTGCTCGCGGTGCTCCTGGCCGTCGCCGGCCGGTACGGACCGCACCGCGACGAGCTGTACTTCGTCGCGGCCGGGCGACGCCTCGCGTGGGGCTACCCCGACCAGCCCGCGCTGACCCCGCTGATCGCGCGGCTCGCCGACACCGTCGCGCCCGGCTCGGTCGCGGCCCTGCACGTCGCACCCGCGATCATGGCCGCCGCCGTCGTGGTGATCGCCGCGCTCACCGCGCGCGAGCTCGGCGGCCGGACGTCCGCGCAGGTCCTCACCGCCGTCGCCGTCGGCACGGGCGTCGCGACCGCACTGCTCGGCCACATCCTGTCGACCGCCACGACCGACATGCTGTGCGGGGCGGCCGTCGTCCACCTCGTGACGGTGACCCTGCAGCGTGACCGACCGCGGCTGTGGCTCGCCGTCGGGGCGCTCGCGGGCGTCGCGCTGCACAACAAGCACCTCGTCGCCTTCCTGCTCGCCGCCCTCGTGCTCGGCATCGCCCTGACCCCCGCCGTCCGGCACCACCTACGGTCGCCGTGGGCCTGGGCGGGCGCCGGGACCGCGCTCGTGCTGTGGGTGCCCAACCTCGTCTGGCAGGCCGCGCACGGGTGGCCGCAGCTCGTGCTCGCCGAGGACATCCGCGCCGAGTACCTCACGCCGGACGAGCGGATCGGCTACGTCGTCCTCGTGCTCGTGCTGCTCAGCCCGGTCACCGCGGCCGTGTGGGTCTACGGCGTCGTGCGGCTGTTCCGCGCACCGGAGCTCGCGCGCGTCCGCGTCCTGGCATGGGCGTTCGTCGCCCTCTTCGTCGGGTACCTCGTCACGGGCGGCAAGGCGTACTACCTGCTGGGCCTGCTGCCCGCGCTCGTGGCCGCGGGGGCCTGCGGGCTCGCCGAGCACCGCACGCGTCGCCAGCTCGTCGGCGTCGGCGCGGTCGTCGCCCTGTCCGGGCTCGTCGCGTGGCCCGCGGCGCTCCCGCTGCTGCCGGAGCGGACGTTCGCCGGGTCCGTCTTCGCCGAGATCACCGAGGACCAGGTCGAGACGATCGGCTGGCCCGCGTTCGTCGCGACCGTCGAGCGGTCCGTCGTCGACTCCGGAGCGCAGGCGGTCCTGACCGCGAACTACGGCGAGGCCGGTGCGCTCGAGCTCTCCGGCATCGGCGTCCCCGTGTTCAGCGGGCACAACGGCTACGGCGACTGGGGACCGCCCGCCGAGGGCACCGGCCCGGTGGTCGTCGTCGGCTACCGGGTCACGCCCGACTGGTTGCGGGGTTGCCGCGAGGTCGCCCGGATCGACGCGGGCGTCGACGTCGACAACGAGGAGCAGGGGCAGGTCGTCCGGGTGTGCGACGGGCCCGTCGGCTCATGGGCCGACGTGTGGGACCAGGTCCGTCACCTCGACGCCTGACCCCGCGCCGATGTCGGCCGATTGCGCGTCAGGCGCAAGTTCTTGCGGAAGTTCATGAACTCTTGTCTGGCGTTCTGTCAGGTCCCTACGGTGTGTCCACCCGGCCCGCGTCCCGCGGCGCCGTCCCGGCTGCGCAAGGAGGCGCTCCCGTGCGGACCCCGCTCACCCTCACCCCCGCGCGCGCACGACGACGGCCGCCTCGCGCGGCCGTGCTCGTCGTCGTCGCCCTGACCCTCACCGGCGTCCGGGTCGTTCGTGAACGGGTACTGGTTGTAGAGCCACGAGTACTCCGACGTCAGCGTGATCGTCCGCGCGCGGTCGTTGCCGACCGTGACGTCGAGCGGCGACGTGATGCCGCCCCCGG
>NZ_JAPESW010000021.1 GCF_028527925.1 Cellulomonas fimi | reverse complement strand
CTGTTCTTCGAGGTCGGCGTCGTCCTGCTCATCCCCGTCGTCATGCTCGTCGCGCGACGCTCCCGCGTGCCGCTCATCCTCGTCGGCATCCCCGCGCTCGCGGGCCTGTCCGCGCTGCACGGCCTCGCCCCGCCGCACCACCCCGCCGGCCTCTCGACACGCCTCGTCGTGCGGTCCGGCCGACCTGCACGTAGTCCCCCACCCCTGCACGCCGCCCGGTTCGGACGCCGGCGGCACGACCGAAGAGGAACCATGGCCCGCATCTACGACGACGCGACCGCGCTGATCGGCAACACCCCGCTGGTCCGCATCAACAAGATCACCGACGGCGCCCCCGCCACCGTGGTCGGCAAGCTCGAGTTCTACAACCCGGCCAACTCCGTCAAGGACCGCATCGGCGTCGCGATCATCGACGCGGCCGAGGCGTCGGGCGACCTCAAGCCGGGCGGCACGATCGTCGAGGCGACCTCCGGCAACACGGGCATCGCGCTCGCGTTCGTCGGTGCGGCGCGCGGCTACAAGGTCGTCCTCACGATGCCGGAGACGATGTCGAAGGAGCGGCGCGCGCTGCTGCGCGCGTTCGGCGCGGAGCTCATCCTCACGCCCGGCTCGGAGGGCATGAAGGGCGCGGTCAACAAGGCCGACGAGATCGTCAAGGAGCGCGAGGGCGCGATCCTGGCCCGCCAGTTCGCCAACGAGGCGAACCCGGCGATCCACCGTCGCACGACGGCCGAGGAGATCTGGGCCGACACCGACGGCGAGATCGACATCCTCGTCGCGGGCATCGGCACGGGCGGCACGATCACGGGTGTCGGCCAGGTGCTCAAGGAGCGCAAGCCGGACGTCAAGATCGTCGGCGTCGAGCCGGCCGAGTCCCCCATCCTCAACGGCGGCGCCCCCGGCCCGCACAAGATCCAGGGCATCGGCGCGAACTTCGTGCCGGAGATCCTCGACACCTCGGTCTACGACGAGATCATCGACGTCGACGCCGAGACGGCCGTCGCCACCGCGCGCCGCGCGGCCGCCGAGGAGGGTCTGCTCGTCGGCATCTCGTCGGGTGCCGCGCTGCACGCCGCGAAGCTGCTGGCGGAGCGTCCGGAGAACGCGGGCAAGCTGATCGTCGCGATCATCCCGTCGTTCGGCGAGCGCTACCTGTCGACGATCCTCTACGCGGACCTGCTCGACTGACCCTTCCGCCCCGCCCGTCCCCCGCTCAGACCGGAAGGCTCATGACCGCACCCCTGCGCCTGCTGGACCTCCTGAAGGAGGACCTCGACGCCGCCCGCCACCGCGACCCCGCGGCGCGATCGGCCCTCGAGGTCGCCCTCGGCTACCCCGGCGTGCACGCGGTGTGGGCGTACCGGGTGGCGCACCGGATGTGGCGGGAGCCCGGTCTCCGGCTGCCCGCGCGACTGCTGTCGCAGCTCGCGCGGGCAGCCACCGGGATCGAGATCCACCCCGGCGCCCGGCTCGGGCGGCGGCTGTTCATCGACCACGGCATGGGCGTGGTCATCGGCGAGACCGCCGAGGTCGGCGACGACGTGGTGCTGTTCCACGGGTCGACGCTCGGTGGCAAGTCCATGCGGCGCGGCAAGCGCCACCCCACGCTCGGCGACGGTGTCGTCGTCGGCGCGGGCGCCAAGATCCTCGGACCGGTGTGGGTCGGGAACGGCGCCCAGGTCGGCGCCAACGCGGTCGTGATCCACGACGTGCCGGCCGACGCGATCGCCGTCGGCGTGCCCGCGCAGATCCGGCTGCGACCGAAGGCGGCGCCGTTCGACGTCGAGGTCGACGACCCCGCGATCTACATCTGACAGGCCCGACGGCCGGTCCACGCTGAGCCCAGGCGCCGTCCGACTGAGCGACGGAACTGGTGCACTTGTTCTAGTTGTCTGCGAACAACTAGAGTAGATGCATGCTCCTGCGCGTCGACCCCTCCTCCCCCGAGCCGCTGTTCCAGCAGCTCGCGGACCAGGTGCGTCGCGCCGTCGCCCGCGGCGAGCTCTCCGCGGGCACGCGCCTCCCGGCCGCCCGCGAGCTCTCGACGTCGCTCGACATCAACCTTCACACCGTGCTGCGCGCCTACCAGGAGCTGCGCGACGAGGGCGTCATCGAGCTCCGTCGCGGCCGGGGCGCCGTCGTCGCGCGCACCGACGACCTCGCGGCCCTGCACGAGGCCGTCGAGCGCCTCGTGCAGACCGCCCGCCGCCTCGACGTCCCGCCCGCCACCACGCTCGCCCTGCTCAAGGAGGCCCTCCGGTGACCGCCGACCGCCGTCCGACCATCCCCCACCGCCGGGCGACGACCCTCGTCACGCTCGTCGCACCCGTCGTGCTCACGGCCGTCGCGGTGCTCGTGGCGCTGACGTGGGCGGACGAGCTGCCCGACCCGGTCGCGACGCACTGGGGCACGGCCGGCACCCCCGACGACTTCTCGACGCTCGGCGGTGCGCTGCTCCTGCTCGGCCTCACGTCCGTGGTGCTGTCGCTGTCGTGCTGGGTGCTCGCGCTGCGGCTCGGCGCCGAGGCCACGACGCGACGCGTCGCCGCCGGCACGTCGGTCGGCATGGCGGCGCTCCTCGCGGTCCTCGTCGTGGGCTCGCTCGCGCTGCAGCGCGGTCTCGACGACGCGCGCGACGCCGGTCCGATCACGGGGGTCGTGGCCGCGGCGTTCGCGACGGGCCTCGTGCTCGGCGTCGTCGCGGCGCTCCTGCTGCCGGGCGACCCGGACGTCGTCACGAGCGACGTGCCGCCCGCCGACGCGGCACGGCTCCCCCTCGCGCCCGGTGAGCGTGCCGCCTGGACCGCGAGCGTGTGGTCGCCCGCCGCGATCGGCGTCGCGCTCCCGGTGATCGCGCTCCAGGTCGTGCTGTCGATCGTGCTCGACACCTGGCTCCTCCTCGCGATCGCGGCCGTCCTCGCCGCGCTGCTCGCGACGATGCTGGTCCTGCGCGTCACGGTCAGCGCCGCCGGTCTCGTCGCGCGCTCGCCGCTCGGCTGGCCACGCGTGCGCGTCCCGCTCGAGCAGGTCGTCGCGGCGCACGCGGAGACCGTCAGCCCGCTGCGGGACTTCGGCGGGTGGGGCTACCGCGTCGCGCTCGACGGGCGGGCCGGGTTCGTCCTGCGCGCCGGCGACGCGCTCGTCGTCGAGCGGACCGGCGGGCGCACCACGGTCGTCACGGTCGACGACGCGGCGACGGGCGCCGCGCTGCTCAACACGCTCGCCGAGCGCGCCCGGGTCTCCTGACGTGCGCGCACCGAGCGGCGCAGCGTCTCCTGCCGGGCTCGTCGCGGCCGGGCGTCCGCGCGAAGCGACCGACCGGTAACCTGACCGCCGCGCGTCACCGCCGACGCGCCGGTCGAGCGGAGGGTGGACGGATGCGCCTCGGGTACTACGTCGGGTACTGGTCGGCTGGTCCGCCGCCGGGTGCGCAGGAGGCCGTGCTGGCCGCCGAGCAGCTCGGCTTCGACTCGGTCTGGACGGCCGAGGCGTACGGCTCGGACGCGCTGACCCCGCTCGCGTGGTGGGGCGCCCGCACGTCGCGGATCCGCCTCGGCACCGCGATCGCGCAGCTGTCCGCCCGCACCCCCACGGCGACGGCGATGGCGGCGCTCACGCTCGACCACCTGTCCGGCGGGCGCTTCGTGCTCGGGCTGGGCGCGAGCGGGCCGCAGGTCGTCGAGGGGTGGTACGGGCAGCCGTACCCGCGACCGCTCGCCCGCACGCGCGAGTACGTCGACGTCGTGCGCCAGGTGCTGGCGCGTGAGGCGCCCGTGACGTACGACGGCGACTTCTTCCGCCTGCCGCTGCCCGCCGACCAGGGCACCGGCCTCGGCAAGCCGCTGCGCTCGACCGTGCACCCGCTGCGCGCCGACCTGCCCATCCACCTGGCCGCCGAGGGCCCGCGCAACACCGCCCTCACGGCCGAGATCGCCGACGGCTGGCTGCCGATGTTCTACACGCCGCGGATGGACGCCGAGCACCGTGCGCTGCTGGCCGAGGGCTTCGCGAAGCGGTCCGGCGCGCTGCGGCCGCCCGAGGACTTCGAGGTCACGGCCGCGGTGCCCGTGGTCCTGGCCGACGACGTCGAGCAGGCCGCCGACGCGATCCGTCCGCACGTCGCGTTGTACGCGGGCGGGATGGGCGCCAAGGGCGCGAACTTCCATCGCAACGTGCTCGACCGGCTCGGCTACGCCGAGGCGTGCGACGAGATCCAGGCGCACTACCTGGCGGGCGACAAGGCGCGCGCCGTCGCCGCCGTCCCGACCGAGCTCGTGCGGGAGATCGCGCTCGTCGGGACGCCGGACGACATCCGCGCGCAGCTCCCGGCCTGGCAGGGCACCGCGATCACCACGATGCTCGTCCAGACCGACCCGCGCGCCCTTCCGGCGGTCGCCGCGCTGCTCTCCGAGGCCGTCGAGGCCGACGCGGACGCGGTCTGACGTGGACGCGCGCACGGGGGCCCGCTGACGTGGACGACGACTACGTCGAGGCCGTGCTCGACCTCGTCGCGGCGATCCCGTCGGGTCGCGTCATGACGTACGGGACCGTCGCCGAGGTGGTGAGCGAGCAGGCCGTGCGCGCCGGCGGGCGGCCGCGCGGCGGGCCTCGGCAGGTCGGGCAGGTGATGAGCCGCGCCGGGTCCGGCGTGCCGTGGTGGCGTGTCGTCAACGCGCAGGGGGCGCCGCCCGCACGGCACCGGGCGCGCGCGATGGAGCAGCTCGTCGCCGAGGGGACGCCCCGCACGGCCGACGGGTCGCGCGTCGCGCTCCGCCGCGCGATCTGGTTCCCCGACGACTGACCGTCGCCCCGGACCCGCCGACGGCCGTGTCCGGTCACCCGCGAGCGCGCCGCCCGGCCGAGGTCTCGGGTCGGGCGCGACCAGGTCTCGCGCTCGGCGCCCGCGCTCAGTCCCGCCGGACCAGGACGAGCGCGCGGTCGTCGGAGTCGTCGGCCCGCACGGCCGCGAGCACCGCCGCGGCGCCGCCGGCGCGCGGGGCGAGCACGCGGTCGGCCGCACCCATGAGCCGGTCGAGGCCGCGGTCCAGCGTCGTGCCGGGCGTGTCCACCAGCCCGTCGGTGTAGAGCAGCAGCACGTCGCCGGTCTCGAGGCGCCCGTACCGCGGGCGGTACGGCAGGTCGTCGACGACCCCGAGCGCGGGGCTGCCGACGGTGTCGACGACGTCGAGCCGGCCCGCTCCCGCGTGCAGGTGCAGCGGAGGCGGGTGCCCGGCCGACGCGACGGTGTAGTCGCCCGACGCGAGGTCCACGGCGACGTGCACGGCCGTCGCGAACCCCTCCTCCCAGTCCTGGTCGAGCACGTACGCGTTGGCCGCCTGCAGGAACGACTCGGTGGGCAGCGCACCGAGCAGCCCGCCGAAGGCCCCCGAGAGCTGCAACGACCGGACGCCCGCGTCGAGCCCCTTGCCCGAGACGTCGACGAGCACGACCTCCAGCACGGAACCGCGGCGCAGCCGCGCGACCATGAAGTCGCCCGAGAACGCGTCGGCGTGCGCGGACCTGATCTCGGAGTCGACCGACCAGCCGGCGGGGAGCGCGGGGACGCGGCCGTGCGCGGACAGCCGGTCGCGCAGGTCGACGAGCATGTGCCCCCCGGGCGCGCCGCGCAGGCCCAGCCGGTCCCGCTCGTTGGCGAACACCAGGGCGACGACGGTCGCGACGCCGATGATGACGACGACGCCGGGCACCATCGGGCGCACGCCCGCGAGCATGAGGATCAGCGCCTCGAGGAGGATGACCACGCACAGGACCGCGAGGGGGTGCAGGCGCAGCAGCAGCACGCCCGCGAGCAGCAGCAGGAGGAAGGTCGCCGGCGGCACCCACGTGGCCTGCAGGACGACGCCCGCCACGACCGCGCCGGACAGCAGCACCAGGAGGCCGGCCAGACCCGGCTGGGACCGCAGGACGCGCCGCCGCACGGCGAGCACGATGCGCGTGAGGGGTCCCGGGCCGACCACCGTGCCCGTCGTCATCGTTCGAGCGTATCCGCAGGTCGCGGGCGCGAACAGGGTCGACGCGATCCCCCACGCCGCGGGAAAGCGTTCGCGCGGACGCCGGTGCGCCCGGGACGATGGGCGCCATGAGCCCGCTGCCCGAGGGGTACCGCGTCGTCGCGGTGCCCGAGACCCGCCAGTCCGAGTTCCTCGAGACCGACCGCCTCGCGTTCGCGTTCGACTCCACCGCCGAGACCGACGCCATCGTGCCGCTCACCGTGCCGTTCGACCGCACGATGGGCGTCGAGGCGCCGGACGGTTCCCTCGCCGCCGTGCACGGGTCCTTCCCGTTCACGCTGCCCGTCCCCGGCGGCAGCGTCGCGTGCTCGGGCCTCACCTGGGTCGGCGTGCGGCCCGACCAGCGCCGCCGCGGTCTGCTCACCGCGATGATCGACACCCACTTCCAGCGCTCGCTCGACCGCGGTGAGCCCGTCTCCGCGCTGTTCGCGGCGGAGCACGCGATCTACGGGCGGTTCGGCTACGGCTCGGCCGCCGACGACCTGCGCGTGAAGCTGTCCCGCGGTGCCGCGCTGCGCGACGTCCCCGGGTCCGCCGACCTGACCGTCCGGTTCACGACGCTCGACGCGTTCGCGCACCGCGACGTGCTCGACGCCGTGCACCGCGCCGCGGGCGCCGGACGGCCCGGCTGGATCACGCGCGACACGGAGGTGCTGCGCCGCCGCCAGCTCGTCGACCCGCCCGCCTGGCGCGACGGCGGGGAGCCGCTGCGGCTCGCGACGGTCCACGACGCCGCGGGTGACGTCCGCGGGTATGCGACGCTGCGGCGCAAGGACGTCTGGACCGAGGGCGGCCCGCGGTACGAGGTCCGCGTCCGCGAGGCCGTCGCGGTCGACGCGGCCGCCACGCACCGGCTGTGGTCGTTCCTCCTCGACCTCGACCTGACCGCGACGGTCGAGGGGCCCATGCTCCCGGTCGACGACGCGCTGCTGCACCAGCTCGTGGACCCGCGCGGCATCGTGCCGAAGATGGTCGACAACCTGTGGGTCCGCCTGCTCGACGTGCCGACGGCGCTCACCGCCCGGCGCTACGCCGCACCCGTCGACGTGGTGCTCGAGGTCCGGGACGCGCTGCTGCCGGCCAACGCGGGGCGCTGGCGTCTCACCACGGCGACCAGCGCGACGGACGGCGCGTGGGAGGCGCGCGTCGAGCGGACCGAGGACGCCGCGGACGTCGCGCTCGACGTGCGCGAGCTCGGGGCGCTCTACCTCGGCGGGCGCTCGCTCGCCGCGCAGGTCCGGGCCGGGCTGGTCACGCCGGTCCGCGCGGAGGCGGTGCAGGGGGCCGCCTCGGCGTTCGGCTGGCCGCTCGCGCCGGCCTGCAGCTGGGTCTTCTGACCGGGCCGACGCGCGTGCGGGGCGGCGCGCCCGCGCGCGCGTCGTCCGGGAGGGGGCGCTCGTCGGACGGAGGGGCGCCCCCTCCCGGACGAGGCGTTCTCAGCCGCGCGTGCGCTCGTACTCGGCCAGCAGGTCGATGCGGCGCTGGTGACGCGGGTCCTGGCTGAACGGCTCCGCGACGAACGCGTCGACAAGCGCGATCGCCTCGTCGACGGAGTGCTGCCGGGCGCCGATCGCGACGACGTTCGCGTCGTTGTGCTGCCGCCCCAGGCGCGCCGTGTCGAGGTTCCACGCGAGCGCGGCCCGCACGCCGGTGACCTTGTTGGCGGCGATCTGCTCGCCGTTGCCCGAGCCGCCGATCACGACGCCGAGGCTTCCGGGCTCCGCGACGACCGCCTCGCCCGCGGCGAAGCAGAACGGCGGGTAGTCGTCGAGCGCCTCGTACGTGTCGGCCCCGTGGTCGACGACGTCGTGGCCCTCGGAGCGCAGGTGCTCGACGAGCGCGACCTTGAGCTCGAAACCGGCATGGTCGGAGGCGACATGGATCCGCATGGGGTCATCCTGCCGCACCGCTCGACGACGAGCGCTCCCGCGTCCGTAGGCTGTGCCCATGACGCGCAGCGGCATCGACCTCACCGCCCTCGACCCCGCCACCCGACCCCAGGACGACCTCTTCGCCCACGTCAACGGGAAGTGGGTCGCGGCCCACGAGATCCCCGCGGACCGTGCGATGGACGGCGCGTTCCGCGCCCTGCACGACCAGGCCGAGGAGCAGGTCCGCGACATCATCGCGGACGCCGCCGCCACGGCCGCGGCGGGCGCCGGCGACGGCGTCGAGGCGAAGATCGGCGCGGTGTACGCGTCGTTCATGGACACGGACACGATCGAGGCGCGGGGGCTCGAGCCGCTGCGCGAGGACCTCGACCTCGTCGACGGCGCGACGACGCGCGACGAGCTCACGACCGCGCTGGGCGCGCTGCAGCGCACGGGTGCGGCGTCGGCGGTCGGGTTCTGGGTCGACAACGACGCCAAGGACCCCGAGCGCTACATCGTCTACCTCGCGCAGTCCGGGCTCGGCCTGCCCGACGAGTCGTACTACCGCGACCCGCAGTACGCGCAGGTGCTCGCGGCGTACCGGCCGCACGTCGCGCGCATGCTCCTGCTCGCGGGCGTCGCGGCCGACGAGGCCGCCGCCGACGCGCTCGCGGGCGCCGTCGTCGACCTCGAGACGAAGCTCGCGTCGCACCACTGGGACGTCGTGAAGGACCGCGACGCCGACCTCACCTACAACCCCATGACGCTCACGGCCCTGGCCGAGCGCGCGCCCGGCTTCGACTGGGTCGCCTGGGCACAGGCCCTGGGTGCGCCCGAGGGTGCGCTCGACGACCTCGTCGTGCGTGAGCCGTCGTTCGCCGAGGGGTTCGCGGCGCTGTGGGCGAGCGAGCCGCTCGACGCGTGGAAGGCGTGGCTGGCGTACCACGTGGTCAGCGACCGGGCGCCGTTCCTGCCCGACGCGCTCGTCGAGGCGAATTTCGACTTCTACGGCCGGACGCTGACGGGTGCGCAGGAGCTGCGCGACCGCTGGAAGCGTGGCGTCGGGCTCGTGCAGGGCGTGCTCGGGGAGGCCGTCGGCAAGGTGTACGTCGAGCGGCACTTCCCGCCGAGCCACAAGGAGCGCATGGACGAGCTCGTCGCGCACCTCGTCGAGGCCTACCGGCAGTCGATCGCGCGGCTCGACTGGATGGGCGAGGAGACGCGCGCCAAGGCGCTCGCCAAGCTCGAGGCGTTCACGCCGAAGATCGGCTACCCCGTGCGCTGGCGCGACTACTCGGCGCTCGAGGTGTCGCCCGACGACCTGCTCGGCAACGTGCGCCGCGCGAACGCGTTCGAGCAGGACCGCGAGCTGAACAAGATCGGCAAGCCGCTGGACCGCGACGAGTGGTTCATGACGCCCCAGACGGTCAACGCGTACTACAACCCGGGGATGAACGAGATCGTCTTCCCCGCCGCGATCCTGCAGCCGCCGTTCTTCGACGCGGACGCCGACGACGCCGTGAACTACGGCGGGATCGGCGCCGTCATCGGGCACGAGATCGGGCACGGGTTCGACGACCAGGGCTCGAAGTACGACGGTGCCGGCCGGCTCGAGGACTGGTGGACCGCGGATGACCGCGCCGAGTTCGAGAAGCGCACCAAGGCGCTCGTCGACCAGTACGGCGAGTTCTCCCCGGCGCAGCTGAACGGCTCGCACAAGGTCAACGGCGCGCTCACGATCGGCGAGAACATCGGCGACCTCGGCGGCCTGTCGATCGCGCTCGCCGCGTACGAGATCGCGCTCGGCCGCCCGCTCGCCGAGGCGCCGGTCGTGGACGGGCTCACGGGCGCGCAGCGCGTGTTCCTCGGCTGGGCGCAGGTGTGGCAGTCGAAGGGGCGCGACGAGGAGGTCGTGCGCCGGCTCGCGACCGACCCGCACTCCCCCAACGAGTTCCGCTGCAACGGCGTCGTGCGCAACGTCGACGCGTACTACGACGCGTTCGACGTGCAGCCCGGCGACGCGCTGTACCTCGACCCCGCGGAGCGCGTGCGGATCTGGTGACCGACGGGCGGACGGGTCGGTGCGTGCGAGCGCGCCGGCCCGTTCGTCATCCCGGTGGCGCCCGGCTGGAGGGTCAGGGCAGCGGCGTCCAGGACGCGCGCGCGAGCCGGAAGCCGACGCCGTCGGCGTCCGTGCAGGTCACGCCGTCGGTCCCGCTCTTGCAGGTGTAGCCGTCGACGCGCGTCTCGGAGCCGTACTCGAGCGTCCGGACGTCCGACCCCGCGACGGTGGGCGCGGGCCCTTCCTCGCACGCGAACGCGACGCCGTCGGGTCCCAGCGTCAGGACGTGGCCCGTCTCGCCGGTGCAGCCGGCCACCTCGGGCGGCGCGTACGTGTAGCTCGCGATCGTGCACGTCACGCCGTCGCCGGACATCGCGCACGCGATGTTGCCGCTGGGCAGCCGGAACTCGTCCGCGGGCGGGGTGCTCGCGGTGGCGGACGGCGTCGGCGTCGCCGTCGAGGCGGCCTCGCCCGACCCCCCCGAGCGCGTCGCGAGGGTCACGACGAGGAGCACGAGGAACGCGACGACGAGGACGGCGTCGACGATCACCAGGGTCCGGATCGTCCGCTGCGACGTCATGGTCCTCCTGAGTCCGGGGGCGGGCGTCGAACAGGATCACACGGGACGAACCCGACGAGCCACCCGCGCGCGTCGGCGCAGGCGCCTGCCTCGGCGAAAGGCCCCCGGCGGCGGCGAGGCCGGCCGGGGGCCCTACGCTCGGGCGCGTCAGACGGCGGGGCCGACGGTGCGCGTCCGCTTGAGCTCGTAGAAGCCGGGCACCTGGGTGACGAGAGCGAGCCCGTCGAACAGCTTCCCGGCGTCCTCGCCCGTGGGGGCGGGCGTGATGACCGGGCCGAAGAAGCCCACGCCGCCGATCGCGACGACCGGGGTGCCGACCTCGTCGCCGACCAGCGTGATCGCCTCGCCGTGCGACGCGCGCAGCAGGTCGTCGACCTCGTCGGTCGCACCGACCGCGGCGAGGTCCTCGGGCAGAGCGACCTCGGCGAGCGCCTCGGCGACGATCGCGGCGGTGTCGGTGCGGCGGTCGGTGTGGCGGCGGGTGCCGAGCGCGTCGTAGAGCGGCTTGAGCACCTTGTCGCCGTGGTCGCGGGCCGCGGCGACGAGCACGCGCACGGGCGCCCAGGAGTCGTCCATGAGCACGCGGTAGTTCTCGGGCAGGTCACGGCCCTCGTTGAGGACGGAGAGGCTCATGACGTGCCACCGGACGTCGACGTCGCGCACCGTCGCCACCTCGTCCATCCAGCGCGACGTGAGCCACGCCCACGGGCAGGCCGGGTCGAACCAGAAGTCGACGACGAGGCGGGTGTCGGTGACGGTCACGGGTGCTCCTCGGGTCGGGCGGCGGTCGCGAGCGCGGCCGCCCGCAGTCTCACCCGCGCCCGCCGTCGATCGCACATCGAGCCGTCCACAGCCCACGCCTCGGACGCGCGTCCCACAGGCGTGCGCGTCCCGGGCGGCGGAGCGCACGGCCATGCGTGCGATGATCGGTCCCGGCCACGAGCCGTCACCGTTTCTCGAAGGAGAGCCAGCGTGCCCGCTGAGAACCTCACCCGTGCCGAGGCGCGCGAGCGTGCCTCGGTCGTCAGCCCGCAGTCGTACGACGTCACGCTCGACCTGACGACCGGCCCGGCGACGTTCGCGTCGCGGTCCGTCGTGCGGTTCACGGCGACGCCCGGCGCGAGCACGTTCATCGACCTCATCGCCCCGACGGTGCACGAGGTCACGCTCAACGGCCGCGCGCTCGACGTGGCCGACGTGGTCGCCGACTCGCGGATCCGGCTCGACGACCTGGCGGCGGACAACGAGCTCGTGGTCGTCGCCGACGCCGCGTACATGAACACGGGCGAGGGCCTGCACCGCTTCGTCGACCCGGTCGACGACGAGGTCTACCTCTACTCGCAGTTCGAGGTCGCCGACTCCCGCCGGGTGTTCGCGGTGTTCGAGCAGCCCGACCTCAAGGCGACGTTCACCTTCACCGTGACCGCCCCGGCCCACTGGGTCGTGGTGTCGAACTACCCGCAGGTCGGGGAGCCGCAGCCGGTCGAGGGCGGGGTCAACCGCAACGGCGGCGTCGACAAGGGCACCGCGACGTGGCGGTTCGAGACCACCCCGCGCATCTCGTCCTACATCACCGCGATCATCGCCGGGCCGTACCACGGCGAGCACGGCGAGCTCACGAGCAGCGACGGCCGGACCGTCCCGCTCGGCGTGTACTGCCGCGGCTCGCTCGCCGAGCACCTCGACACCGACAACATCCTCGACATCACGCGCGCCGGGTTCGCGTTCTTCGAGGACAAGTTCGGCGTCCCCTACCCGTTCGCCAAGTACGACCAGCTCTTCGTGCCCGAGTTCAACGCGGGCGCGATGGAGAACGCGGGCGCGGTGACGTTCCTCGAGTCCTACGTGTTCCGCTCCAAGGTCCCCGAGGCGACCATCGAGCGCCGCGCGGTCACGATCCTGCACGAGCTCGCGCACATGTGGTTCGGCGACCTCGTGACCATGCGCTGGTGGGACGACCTGTGGCTCAACGAGTCGTTCGCCGAGTACGTCTCGACGCTCGCGACCGCCGAGGCCACGGCCTGGACCAGCGCGTGGACGACGTTCTCCTCGCTCGAGAAGAACTGGGCCTATCGTCAGGACCAGCTGCCGTCGACGCACCCGATCGTCGCGGACATGCGCGACCTCGAGGACGTCGAGGTGAACTTCGACGGCATCACCTACGCGAAGGGCGCGAGCGTCCTCAAGCAGCTCGTGGCGTGGGTCGGCCAGGACGAGTTCTTCGCGGGCGTGCGCGCCTACTTCGCGAAGCACGCGTGGGGCAACACCGAGCTGCGCGACCTGCTCACCGAGCTCGAGGCGACGAGCGGCCGCGACCTGTCGGCGTGGTCGGCGCTCTGGCTCGAGCAGGCCGGCGTCACGCTGCTCCGCCCGGAGATCGAGGTCGACGCGGACGGCACCATCACGTCGTTCGCCGTCCTGCAGGAGGTGCCCGACGAGCACCCCGTGCAGCGCCCGCACCGCCTCGCGATCGGCGGCTACGACCTCGACGCGTCGACCGGCCGGCTCGCGCGCACGCTGCACCTGGAGCTCGACGTCGACGGCCCGCGGACCGAGGTCCCGCAGCTCGTCGGCCAGCGGCGGCCCGCGCTCGTGCTCGTGAACGACGACGACCTCGCGTACGCGAAGATCCGGCTCGACGAGGCGTCGCTCGCGGCCGCCATCGAGCACCTCGGCGCGTTCGACGACTCGCTGCCCCGCACGCTCGTGTGGACGGCGGCGTGGGACGCGACGCGCGACGGCGAGACGCCCGCCCGTGACTTCGTCGACCTCGTGCTCGGCAACATCCTCCACGAGACGGACTCGTCGGTCGTGCTCGTGCTGCTGCGCCAGCTGACGACGTCGCTCGACCTGTACGTCGCGCCCGAGCACCGGCAGGCGACGGCCGTCGCGGCCGCCGACCGGCTGCTCGAGCTGGCCCGGTCCGCCGAGGCCGGCTCGGACACGCAGCTCCAGCTCGTCAAGGCCTTCGCCGCGCGTGCGGAGACCGACGCCCAGCTGGACGCGGTCGCGGCCCTGCTGGACGGTCGCGAGCAGCTCGACGGCCTGACGATCGACACCGACCTGCGCTGGGAGCTCCTCACGTCGCTCGTCACCGGTGGCCGCGCGGGCGAGACGGACATCGCCGTGCAGCTCTCGGCCGACGCGACCGCGACCGGTCAGCGTGCGGCGGCCGCCGCACGCGCGGCAGTGCCGACGGCCGAGGCGAAGGCCGCCGCGTGGGCCGCCGTCGTGGACGGCGACGACCTGCCGAACGCGATCCAGGCCGCCACCATCGCGGGCTTCGGGCGCGTGCACGACCGCGGCCTGCTGCTCCCCTACGTCGAGCCGTACTTCACCGCGCTCGCCACGGTGTGGGCCGACAAGACGAACGAGATGGCGCAGAACATCGTCCTCGGCCTCTACCCGACGGACCTCGCCGACGACGACCGCGTGGACGTGCTCGGCGCGACCGACGCGTGGCTGGCGTCCCAGGCGGACGCGGCCCCCGCGCTCCGCCGGCTCGTCGCCGAGAACCGCGACGGCGTGCGACGCGCGCTCGCTGCGCAGGAGACGGACCGCCGCAAGGCGTGACGCTCACGGTGGCCCGGCGGGGACTCCCGTCGGGCCACCGGCGTGCCCGGTGTCCGCTCGCGACGGCGTCGGGTCACCGGTGCACTCGGCTTCCAGGCGCCCGGCGCGGGCGTCGGGTCACCCGGCGTCACCGGACGTCGATGCCTCGCGCTCGCCCGACGCCGCATCCGTGGCGCCGTCCGAGCCCGGACCCGCCGGGCCGCGCGCGGGCGACATCGGGACCGCGGGACGCAGCGACTCGAGCCACCGCCGCGCTTCGCTCGGGTGCCGCAGGCGGACCATCGACACGTCGCCCGCCGCGTACAGGCGCCCGTACTGCTCGCGGTAGCGGGCGTGCTGCGTCCACGACCACAGGACCACGTTCTCGTCGGGGTCGCGGCGCAGCAGGTTGCGCAGCCGCTCGCGGTTGCCGTGCCACAGCTCCTGCCGCAGCAGGCCCCGTCGCAACGTGCGGGCGACGACGCGTCGCATGACGACGCGTCGCGGGTAGTCGAGCCAGACGAGCGCGTCGGCGTCGTCGAGCAGACCGTGGCGCTGCGAGTTCCAGTTGCCGTCCGCGACCCAGCCGTCGCGGGCCTGCGGCGACGCCAGGAACTCACGGACGATCGCGTGCGCCTCGGCGAGGTCACGCTTCGTCCACTCCTCGGCCCAGAACACGGCGTCGAGCTCGAGGTGGGCGACGCCGAGCCGCTGCGCGGCGGCGCGGGCGAGCGTGGTCTTGCCGGAGCCGGTGTTTCCGACGACGCGCAGCCGCCGGGCGAGAGGATCGGGCATCCGCCGATGCTCCCACGCACCCGCCCCCCACGGTCAGGGCAGGGAGTCAGGACGGCAGGGAGTCAGGAGGTCGTGGGCGTCACGGGGTCAGGGACCAGCGGCCTTCGTTGAGCACCTGTGCGAGCGAGTGCAGCCGCGCGTTGGTGAACAGGTCGTCGACGAGGACGACCTGCCCGGCGCTGTCCGCGAGCGGCACCTTCCAGTTCGGGTACTCCTGGTCCGTGCCGGGCTGGTTCTGCGCGCGGCGCTCCCCCACGGCGTCGGCGAGCGACACCCCGACGAGCACCGACGGCGTCGCGAGGACGTACCGGTGCATCGCCTCGACGATCTCCCGCTCCGACGGGTCGTCGCCCAGCAGGTCGCGCGCCCGCAGCGCGGCGAGCATGCGGTCACGCTCGGCGGCGGCCGCCGCCCGGACGGTCGCGACGGGCTCGGTGAGCAGGCCGAGACGCTCGCGGATCGCCACGTGCTCACCCGCGAGGTAACCCGCGGTCGGCGGCAGGTCGTGCGTCGTGACCGTCGCGAGGACGAGCTCGCGGTAGTCCTCGGGCGCGAGCGGGTCGCCGTTCATGTCGCGCTCGAACCACAGGACCGACGTGCCGAGCACGCCCCGCTCGGAGAGGTAGTCGCGCACCCAGGGCTCGACGACGCCGAGGTCCTCGCCGATGACGATCGCGCCGGCGCGGTAGGCCTCGAGCGCGAGGATGCCGACGAGCGCCTCGTGGTCGTAGCGGACGTACGCGCCCTCGGACGGCGTCGCGGAGCCTTCGGGGACCCACCAGAGGCGGAACAGGCCGAGCACGTGGTCGATGCGGATCGCACCCGCGTGCCGCAGGACGGTGCGGAGCATGTCGCGGTAGGGCCGGTAGGCGGAGCGCGCGAGGGCGTCGGGCTGCCACGGCGGCTGCGACCAGTTCTGGCCCTGCTGGTTGTACATGTCGGGCGGAGCACCGACGCTCGCGCCGCGCGCGAGCACCTCCCCGAGGGACCACACGTCGGCGCCCTGCGGGTGCACGCCGACGGCGAGGTCGTGCATGATCCCGATCGTCATGCCGTTGTCGAGCGCGGCGCGGTGCGCGTCGGCGAGCTGCTCGTCGGCGACCCACTGCAGCCAGCGGTGGAAGGTCACGCGCTCGGCGAGCTCGGTACCCGCCGCCGCGACCGCGTCGGAGCCCGGGTCGAGGAGCTCGGCGGGCCAGGTGCGCAGGTCGGGGCCGTGCTTCTCCGCGAGCGCGCACCAGAGCGCGAACGTGTCGAGCCCCGGGCCCTGCTCCTCGACGAACGCGTCGAAGGACGCCTGGCGTGCGGCGGACCGCTCGAACGCGAAGATCACCTCGAGCGCGGCGCGCTTGGCGGTCCAGGCCGCGTCACGGTCGATCGGCCCCGGGTCGGTGTCGAGGGCGATGGCCTGCTCGCCCGCCCACTCGACGAGCGTGCGGTCGGCCGCCGACAGGTACGCGGCCTCGGGCACCTCCTCGACGCGGATGTAGAGCGGGTTGACGAACCGTCGGGTGGTCGGCAGGTAGGGCGACGGCGTGAGCGGGACCTGCGGCTCGGCGGCGTGCAGCGGGTTGATGAGCAGGAAGTCGGCACCGCGTCGGGCCGTCATCGCGCCGAGGTCGGCGAGGTCGACCAGGTCGCCGACGCCCCACGACCGGCGCGAGCGCACCGAGTAGAGCTGCGCCATGAAGCCCCACGCGCGGCCGGCGTCGAGCGTGTCGGGCAGCTCGAGGCGGTCGGGCGTGACGATCACCGTGCTGCGCGCCCGCGCGCTGGGACCCTCGGCGTGGATCTCGTGCCAGCCGAGCGGCAGGTCGGCCGGCAGCGTGAACGTCGCGCGCCCGACGAGGCGGCCGTCGACGGAGCGCGGCGGCACGGGCACGTCGGCCTGCGTCACCTCGCGCCGGCCGCCGCCGGCCTCCGGGTCGAGCTCGAGCCAGACCTCGACCGGGTCCTCATGCGTCACGTGGACCGGCACGTGCGCCTGCCGCCCTTCCCGCACGACGACGACCGGCGGGAGCGTGCGCCGCCACGGCTGGTCCTCGCGGTGCGCGAGCGCGAGCTCGATGCGCTCGGGCGACGACGCGTCGACGCCCAGCGCCTTGAGCACGCCCTGCAGGGTCGCGGCCGACGCGATCTTGTGCTGCCCGTCGAACCCCCAGTAGTCGGGGGTGATGTCGTAGGCGGCCGCGAGGCGCAGGAGCGCGTCGGAGGGGGTCTGCTGGTCGTCGGCCACGCACCGATCCTGCCAGAGGCCCCCCGCGGACCGCAGGACGAGAGGCCGCCGACCAGCGGCGACACGGGCGGACCCGCACCTCTCCGCCGTCGGCGGACGCGCGCGAGCCCCGACGCGGGCGGCCAGGAGCGCGTCGTAGCCTTGCGGACCATGACGGTCCCCGCTCTGCGCCCCTACCCGTCCGCCCACCGCCTGGATCTCGTCGAGGACCTGCACGGTCACCGCGTCGCCGACCCGTACCGCTGGCTCGAGGACGCCGACGACGACGCGACCAGCGCGTGGTCGCACGCGCAGGACGAGCTGTACGCCGAGTACCGCCAGGCGCTCACCGCACGGGTCGGCGACGGCCCGTGGTCGGCCGACCGGCTCACGGCCCGGCTGCGCGAGCTGCTCGGGGCGGGCGTGGTGGGCGCCCCGGCGTGGCGCGGCGACCGGTACTTCTTCGTGCGGCGCACGGGCGAGCAGGAGCACGCCGTCGTGCTCGTCTCCGAGCCGGACCCGGACGCCAGCGGCGGTCGCCGGGAGCGCGTGCTGATCGACCCGGTCGCGCTCGACCCCACAGGCACGACGACGCTCGACTCGTGGCAGCCGTCGAAGGAGGGCCGGCTGCTCGCGTACCAGGTGTCGCACGGCGGCACCGAGGAGAGCGTGCTGCACGTGCTCGACGTCGCGACGGGCGAGCTCGTCGACGGCCCCGTCGACCGCGCGCGCTACTCGCCCGTCGCGTGGCTGCCGGGCGGCGAGGCGTTCTTCTACGTGCGCCGGCTCGCGCCCGACCTGGTGCCGGCCGACGAGCAGCAGTACCACCGGCGGGTGTGGCTGCACCGCGTCGGGACGTCGCCCGACGACGACGTGCAGGTGTTCGGCGAGGGGCTGGACCGCACGAACTACTACGGCGTGTCGGTCTCCCGCGACGGCCGGTGGCTGATCGTGTCCGCGTCGGCGGGGACGGCGCCGCGCACCGACGTGTGGATCGCCGACCTCACGGCGTCCGGGGGCGTCGAGGCGCCGTCGTTCGTCGAGGTCGCCGTCGGGCTCGACGCGCAGACGGGTGCGTGGGTCGGGCGCGACGGGCGCCTGTACGTGCACACGGACCTCGACGCGCCGCGCGGCCGGGTCGCGGTGACCGACCCGACGAGCCCCGGGGTGCCGCACTGGCGCACGCTGCTCGCCGAGGACGAGACCGCGGTCCTCGAGGACGTCGCGTTCACCGACGGGGGCGGCGACGACCGGACGCCGACGCTGCTGGTCGCGTCCTGGCGCCGCCACACGGTGTCGGAGGTGACGCTGCACGACCCGTCGACGGGCGCCGTGCTGGGCACGGTCGACCTGCCCGGGCTGGGCTCGGTCTCGGGTCTCGTCACGCGGCCCGACGGCGGCGCCGACGTGTGGTTCTCCTACACCGACCACACGACCGTGCCGAGCGTGCGGCGCTTCGACGCGACGACCCGCACGACCTCGCTGTGGGCCGCGCCGCCCGGGACCGTCGCGGACGTGCCGCCGGTGCGCGCGCAGCAGGTCGAGGTCACGAGCGCCGACGGGACGGTCGTGCGCGCGTTCGTGCTCGCCCGGACCGACGCGCTCGACGCCGCCGGACGCCCGCTCGCCCCCGCGCCGACGATCCTCTACGGCTACGGCGGTTTCCAGATCTCGCTCGACCCCGCCTACTCCGCCGCGACGCTCGCCTGGGTCGAGGCCGGCGGCGTGTACGTCGTCGCGAACCTGCGCGGCGGCGGCGAGGAGGGCGAGGACTGGCACCGGTCCGGCATGCGCGCGCACAAGCAGAACGTGTTCGACGACTTCCACGCCGTCGCCGAGCACCTCGTCGCGGCCGGGTGGACGACCCCCGACCGGCTCGCGTGCTGGGGCGGGTCGAACGGCGGCCTGCTCGTCGGCGCCGCGCTCACGCAGCGCCCCGACCTCTTCGCGGCCGTCGTGTGCTCCGCGCCCCTGCTCGACATGGTGCGCTACCAGCGATTCGGGCTGGGCGTGACGTGGACCGAGGAGTACGGCGACGCGGACGACCCCGTCGAGCTCGGCTGGCTGCTCGGGTACTCGCCGTACCACCGCGTCGTCCACGGCACCGCGTACCCGGCGACGCTGTTCACCGTGTTCGAGGGCGACACGCGCGTCGACCCGCTGCACGCGCGCAAGCTCGCGGCCGCGCTCCAGGCCGCGACGAGCGCCGACCCGGGCCGCTCACCCGTGCTCGTCCGCCGGGAGACGGGCGTGGGCCACGGCGCCCGCGCGCTGTCCCGGTCCGTCGCGCTGACCGTCGAGCAGCTGCAGTTCGTCGCCGACCGCACGGGGGCGGCCCGATGAGCCGCGCGCTCGCCCTCGCGCTCGCCGCGACACCCGCGCCCAGCCCGTCCGAGTCCGACCCGGATCTGCTGCCCGGCGACAAGACGTCGCCCAACGCGTGGCTCGAGTGGTTCCTCGGGCTGCCGCTGCGCATCCTCATCATCGTCGCGGTCGGCAGCCTGGCCCTCGTGCTGCTGCGGCGCGCGATCCGCGGCGTCACCGACCACGTCGCCGAGGGCACCCCGTGGTTCCAGCGCGGCGTCATGCGGCCGCTCGGCGAGTCCGACGTCGCCCGCACGCTGCTGCGCGCCGCCGACCCGCTCGCGTCGGCCCGCCGCGCGCAGCGGGCCCGCACCCTCGGGTCCGTCCTGCGGTCGACCGCCACGGTCGTGGTCGGGACGATCATGGTGCTGCTGATCCTCGCCGAGCTCGGCGTGAACATCGCGCCGTTCATCGCGTCCGCCGGCATCGTCGGTGTCGCCCTCGGCTTCGGCGCGCAGAGCCTGGTCAAGGACTTCCTCACCGGCCTGTTCATGCTGCTCGAGGACCAGTACGGGGTGGGTGACATCGTCGACGTCGGACCCGCGACCGGGACCGTCGAGGCCGTGACGCTGCGCGTCACCAAGATCCGCGACTCCGACGGCACGCTCTGGTACGTCCCCAACGGGACGATGCTGCGCGTCGGCAACAAGACGCAGGGCTGGGCGACGGCCGTCGTCGAGATCGACGTCGACTACTTCGCGGACCTCGACGAGGTGCGCACGCTCCTGCGCGAGGCCGCGGCGCGCGTCGAGTCGGACCCCGCCCTGGGCGCGCACCTGCAGGGGACCCCCACGATCACCGGTATCGAGCGGCTCAGCGCCGACGCGATCACGCTGCGGCTCAAGGTCCGCACGTCGCCGGCGATGCAGTGGGACGTGGCGCGGTCGCTGCGGACGGCGACGCGCGACGTGCTCGAGCGTGCCGGGGTGCCGCTCGCGGGTCAGCGCGACCTGCTCAAGGCCCACCGCGACGAGCTCGCGGGCGTCGAGCCGTCCGCGCAGGCGGCCGAGCCCGGCGAGGGTCAGGACGACCCGGACCGGGCCACGGAACCGCAGGACGAGGAGACGCAGGACGCGCCGCCTCCGCGCGACCCGCACGACACGCCCGTCCACGACGCCGTGGAGCAGCGCGACGCGCGACGTGCGGCGCCTCCCGGCGACTCCGTCTGACGGCGTCAGGGTCCAGGGACGCCACCGGCCGGGCCGCAGCAGCGGTCCGGCCGGGAAGGACGTCAGGTCAGCGCAGCGACTCGAGCTCCGCCGCCAGGTTGTCGGCCTCCGGGCCGACGATCACCTGGACGATGTGCCCGGACCGCACGACGCCGAACGCGCCGCTGGCCTTGAGAGCCGTCTCGTCGACCAGGTGGGCGTCGCTGACCTCCACGCGCAGCCGCGTGATGCACGGCTCCAGGTCGACGACGTTCCCGTCGCCGCCCAGCGCAGCGAGGATCTGCTCTGCCTTGCTCATGGAACTCCCCAGGTCATCGGCGCCGGCCGGTCGGCGCGCATCGTCAAGCCTAACCCCGGTCCGGCCGCGGGGCCGGTGCGTGTCCGCTGGCACTGCGGCACCCCGACGGATGAGACTGCCCTGCAACGTCGACGAGGAGGTCGCAGCACCGTGAGCCCCCACCCGCCCACCGTCGTCACCGGCATCGGGGTGGGCCCCGGCCGTGCCGTCGGGCCTGCGGCCTTCCTGCCCGAGCCCGTCGCCGAGCCGCCGTCGGGACGCCGCCTCCCGCCCGGGACCGACTACGCCGCGCAGGCCGCGCGCATCGGGGAGGCGTCCGCGCGGGTGCAGGCCGCGCTCGACGCCGCTGCGACGCGCGCCGACGGCGAGAGCGCCGACCTGCTGCACGCGACCGCGGCGATCGCCGCCGACCCGACGCTCGTCGCCGACGCCGAGCAGCGGGTGCTCACCGACCGGCTCGTGCCCGAGCGTGCCGTGTGGGAGGCCGCCGACGCGGTCGCCGAGCAGTTCGCCGCCCTGGGCGGGCTGTTCGCCGAGCGCGTGCGCGACATCGAGGACGTGCGCGACCGGCTCGTCGCCGACCTCACCGGGCGGCCCGCGCCCGGCCTGCCCGAGCGTGACCGCCCGTACGTCCTCGTCGCCACGGACATCGCGCCCGCGCTGGTCGCGACGCTCGACCCCGCCCATGTGCTGGGCATCGTCACGGGCGCGGGCGGCCCGACGTCGCACACCGCGATCCTGGCGCGAGCCCGCGGCATCCCGTGCGTCGTCGCCGCGCGCAGGATCGAGACCACGGTCGACGAGGGTGACGAGGTGCTCGTCGACGGCGGTGCGGGCACGGTGACGGTCGCGCCCGACGAGGCGCAGGTCACCGCCGCCCGGGCGCTCGCGGCGCAGGTCCGCACGTTCGACGGCCACGGCCGTACCGCCGACGGGCACCGCGTCGAGCTGCTCGCGAACGTCGGCAGCCCGCAGGACGCGCTCGACGCCGCCGCGCAGGGCGCCGAGGGCGTCGGGCTGTTCCGCACGGAGTTCGTCTTCCTCGACCACGACGAGGCGCCCGGCCTCGACGAGCAGGTCGCCGCCTACCGGCAGGTGCTCGCCGCCTTCCCGGGCCGCAAGGTCGTCGTGCGCACGCTCGACGCCGGTGCCGACAAGCCCCTGCCGTTCCTCGCGGGCGACCCCGAGGCCAACCCCGCGCTCGGCGTGCGGGGCCTGCGGACGTCCGTCGCGCACCCCGAGGTCCTCGACGACCAGCTCACCGCGATCGCGCGGGCCGCCGCGGCCGAGTCCGCGACGGTGTGGGTCATGGCGCCCATGGTCGCGACCGTCGACGAGGCCCAGGAGTTCGTCGCCGCGTGCGCCCGGCACGGCCTGGAGACCGCGGGCGTCATGGTCGAGGTGCCGAGCGCCGCGCTGCTCGCCGGGCCGATCCTCGCGCACGCGTCGTTCGCCAGCATCGGCACCAACGACCTCACGCAGTACACGATGGCCGCCGACCGCGTGCTCGGTGCCGTCGCGCACCTGTCGTACGCGTGGCAGCCCGCCGTCCTCCAGCTCGTGGCGGCGACGTGCCGCGGCGGCGCCCAGCAGGGGCGGCCCGTCGGGGTCTGCGGCGAGGCCGCCGCCGTGCCGGCACTGGCCGTCGTCCTCGTCGGGCTCGGGGTCACGTCGCTGTCCATGACCCCGCGCGCGCTGCCCGACGTCGCCGCCGTGCTCGCCGCGACCCCGCTCGACGAGTGCCGCCGGCTCGCGAGCCTGGCGCTCGCGGCGTCCACCGCCGCCGACGCGCACGACGTCGTGCGCGCCGGGCTGCCGGTGCTCGCCGAGCTGGGGCTCTGACGCCGGGCGCGACGGGGCGTACCGGCGTCCGGGCGGGGTGACCGACGCCTCGTCCTGGCGCAGGCGCGTGCGTGTGAGGATGGACGGCGTGAGACCCGACTCGTTCTACGCAGCCGTCGGCGGGCACGACACGTTCGTGCGGCTCGTCGACGAGTTCTACCGCGGCGTGGCCGACGACCCGGTGCTGCGCGCGATGTACCCCGAGGAGGACCTCGGGCCGGCCGCCGAGCGGCTGACCATGTTCCTCGAGCAGTACTGGGGCGGTCCGACGACGTACGGCGAGCAGCGGGGCCACCCGCGCCTGCGCATGCGGCACGCCCCGTTCAAGGTCAACCCCGACGCGCGCGACCGCTGGTTGCGCCACATGCGCGTCGCCGTCGACAGCCTCGACCTGGCACCCCTGCACAAGGCCGAGCTGTGGGACTACCTGGAGCGCGCGGCGCACTCGCTGCTGAACACCTTCGAGGAGTAGCGCGGCTCACGCGCCGCTGAGCACGCTCCGGGGAGCAGCCGTGGCACGCTTCGGGGCATGAGCGACGCGCCCGTCTCCCCCACCGCCGCCGTCCTGGACGCGCTGGCCCTGACGCCCGACCCGGCGGTGCCCGACCAGTTCTCCGGGCACAGCCTCCCGCAGCCCAACGGGCGGGTGTTCGGCGGGCAGGTGCTCGCCCAGGCGCTGCTCGCCGCGGGCCGCACGGTCGACGCGGATCGGCTGCCGCACTCGCTGCACGGGTACTTCCTGCGCGCGGGCGTCGTGACGGAGCCGATCACGTTCGCGGTCGAGCGGCTGCGGGACGGCCGGTCGTTCACGGCCCGCCGCACGCACGCGCTGCAGGGCGGTGCGCCGATCCTGTCGCTCATCGCGTCGTTCCAGACCGAGCAGGACGGCGTCGACTACGCGGACGCGATGCCGGACGGCGTCCCCGCGCCGGAGGACGTGCCGTCGGCGCTCGACCTGCTCGGGACGATCGACCACCCGGCCGCGAAGTTCTGGGCGCAGGAGTCCGCCTTCGACGTGCGGCACGTCGACGGCTCGATCTACCTGGGCCGCGCCGCCGAGGCCACCGGACGTCAGCAGGTGTGGTTCCGCGCGCGCGACCCGCTCCCGGACGACCGCCTGCTGCACCGCGCGCTGCTCGCGTACGCGTGCGACCAGGTCATGCTCGAGCCGGTCCTGCGCCGGTCGGGACGCTCGTGGGTGACGCCGGGGATGTCGATCGCGAGCCTGGACCACGCGATGTGGTGGCACCGGGACGCGCGCGTCGACGACTGGCTCCTGTACGTCCAGACGTCGCCGAGCGCGCAGGGTGGTCGTGGTCTCGGGGCGGCGCGGGTCTTCACGCGCGACGGGACGCTCGTCGCGTCCATCGCGCAGGAGGGCATGGTCCGCTTCCCGGACTGACGGGCCGCCCCGACCGGGACGGCCGGTCGGGGCGCTCGCGACGCTCGGCGCGCGGGACGGCCGCCGCCGGGTGACACTCCCGGCATGGTCCGCCTCCGCCGCGTCCGCATCGACGCCCCCGGCTGGACCCGCCGCCGCGCGGGCAAGGGGTTCGTCTACCTCGACGTGCAGCGCGTGCGCATCACGGAGGTCGAGCACCTCGAGCGGATCACGAGCCTCGCGATCCCGCCGGCGTGGCGCGACGTGTGGATCAGCCCGTGGCCGAACGGCCACATCCAGGCGGCCGGGCTCGACGACGCCGAACGCCGCCAGTACCTGTACCACGCGCAGTGGCGCCTGCGGCGCGACCGGCTCAAGCACGACCACGTGCTCGACGTCGCGCGCCGCCTGCCGACCGCGCGCAAGCACGTCGAGCGCGACCTGGCGCTGCCGGGGATGCCGAAGCAGAAGGCGCTCGCGCTCGCGTTCCGGCTGCTCGACCTGGCGTACCTGCGGGTCGGCGGCGAGGGGTACGCCGCGAGGCACGGCTCCTACGGCCTCGCGACGCTGCGCAAGGACCACGTGCGGGTGCTGCCGCCCGAGCCGGGGTCGGACGAGGGGCGCGTGCACCTGCACTTCCCGGCGAAGTCGGGGCAGGTGCGCGACACGGTCGTGGAGGACGACGCGGTCGCGACGCTCGTGCGCACGCTCGTGCGGCGCCGCGACGACATGGAGGACCTGCTCGCATGGCAGGACGACGACGGCGTCTGGCACGACGTCACGAGCGCCGACGTCGGCCAGTACGTGAAGCTGCGGCTGGGCGACGACGCGTCCGCGAAGGACTTCCGGACGTGGCACGCAACGGTCCTGGCCGCGCGCGGGCTCGCGGCGGCGGGGGCGGCCCCGCGCAGCGACCGGGCACGCCGCACGGTCGTGACGCGGGTCGTCAAGGACGTCGCCGAGGAGCTCGGCAACACGCCCGCGGTGTGCCGGGCGTCGTACATCGACCCGCGCGTCGTCGACCTGTGGGAGCGGGGCGAGACGATCCGGCCGACCCGGTCGCAGCGCGTCGCCGAGCGCGAGACGCTGCGGCTGCTGTCGTCGTGATCCACCCCGCCGTCGTCCCGCCCCGCGCGCCCGCACGCGCCCCCCGACGTGCGCACCGCCCGCACCCCACGGAGACTGCCTCGATGACACCCAGCGACGCCGCACCGCCGCCGACCCCGCCGTCGGACGGTTCGATGGTGGCCGACGCGCCGGGCGCCGACGACTCCGCGCTCGCGCCCGAGCCCGTCGCCGCCACGCTGCCGGGCCTGGTCCCGGGGACCGGTCCGGACGGGCGCCCGCGTCCCGACGCGCCGCTCGTCGCGGTCACCGGCGTGACGGGCTACGTCGGCGGCCGGCTCGTGCCCGAGCTGCTGTCCGCGGGCTACCGCGTGCGTGCCCTCGCGCGCTCGCCGCAGCGGCTGCGCGGCCGGCCGTGGATCGACGACGTCGAGGCCGTCGAGGCCGACGCGTCGGACCTCGACCAGATCCGCGCGGCGCTCGAGGGCGTCGACGTCGCGTACTACCTCATCCACTCGCTCGGCTCGGGCCGGACGTTCGAGTCGCGGGACCGGATGACGGCGCTGACGTTCGCGCGCGCCGCGCGCGAGGCCGGTGTGCGCCGCATCGTCTACCTCGGCGGGCTCTACCCCGAGGGCGAGGACCTGTCGCCGCACCTCGCGTCGCGCACGGAGGTCGGCGAGATCCTGCTCGCGTCGGGCGTGCCGACGACGGTGCTGCGCGCGGCCGTCATCCTCGGGTCGGGCTCGGCGTCGTTCGAGATGATGCGCTACCTCACCGAGCGCCTGCCGGCGATGACGGTGCCGCGCTGGGTCGAGAACCGCATCCAGCCCATCGCGATCCGCGACGTGCTGCGCTACCTCGTGGGCGCCGCCGCGATGCCGCCCGAGGTGAGCCGCGGGTTCGACATCGGTGGCCCGGACGTCCTCACGTACCGCGACATGATGCAGCGCTACGCCGCCGTCGCGGGCCTCCCGCGACGGGTGATCGTCGGCGTCGGGGTGCTCACGCCCCGCCTGTCGAGCCTGTGGGTGTCGCTCGTGACGCCGGTGCCGGGCGGCCTCGCCCGCCCGCTCGTCGAGTCGCTCGTGCACGAGGTCGTCTGCGACGAGCACGACATCGCCCGCTGGGTGCCCGACCCGCCCGACGGGCTCGTCGGGTTCGACCGGGCGGTCCGCCTCGCGCTGCGGCGTGTCCACGACGCGGCCGTCTCGACGCGCTGGTCGTCCGCGTCCGCGCCCGGCACGCCGAGCGACCCGCTGCCGTCCGACCCCGGCTGGGCCGGCGGCTCGCTCTACGTCGACGAGCGCCGGGTCACCGTCGACGCGTCGCCCGCGGCGCTGTGGCGCGTGCTGGAGTCCGTCGGCGGCGAGAACGGGTGGTACTCGTGGCCCCTCGCGTGGCGCGTGCGCGGGCTGGGCGACCGGCTCGTCGGCGGGCCCGGCCTGCGCCGGGGGCGACGCGACCCGTGGCGCCTCCTCGTCGACGACGCGGTGGACTTCTGGCGCGTCGAGGAGGTCGAGCCCGGCCGGCTCCTGCGGCTGCGCGCAGAGATGCGCGTGCCCGGCCTGGCCTGGCTCGAGCTGCGCGTGGAGGTCGACGACGACGCGCCCGACCCGGACGGGGCGGGCGACGGCGCCCCGCCGACCGGGGCGACGCTCGACCGGGACCGGTGGCGCCGCCCGCCCGCCGTGTTCGCGCAGCGCGCGCTGTTCCACCCGCGCGGCCTGCTCGGGCAGCTCTACTGGTGGTCCGTCGCCCCCTTCCACGGCGTCGTGTTCGGCGGCATGCAGCGCAACATGGCGCGCGCGGCCGAGCGCGCCGAGCGAGCGCGCACCGACAGGACCGTGCCTGCGGCGGAGGCCCGCGCATGACGCCGCCGACGGTCTCGGTCGTCGTCCCGTCGCGCGACGACGCGACGCTGCTCGACCGGTGCCTGACCGCGCTCGCCGCGCAGACCGTGCCCCCGCTCGAGGTCGTCGTCGTGGACAACGGGTCGCGCGACGACACCGCGGACGTCGCCCGCCGGCACGGTGCACGGTGCCTGCACGAGGGCACGACGGGCATCTGGGCCGCGTCCGCGACGGGCTACGACGCCGCCGTCGGCGACGTCATCGCGCGCTGCGACGCCGACAGCGTCCCGCCGCCGGACTGGGTCGAGCGCCTCGCGTCCGCGTTCGCCGACGACCCCGCGCTCGCGGCCGTCACCGGCCCGGGGCGCTTCGTCGGGCCGTCCCGGCTCGTCCGCGTGCTCGGTGACGTCCTGTACATGCGCGCGTACCGCGTGCTCATGGGGGGCGCGCTCGCGCACCCGCCGCTGTTCGGCTCGAACCTCGCGATGCGCCGCAGCGTGTGGGAACGCGTCGCCGGGTCCGTCCACCGGACGCGGCAGGACCTGCACGACGACGTCGACCTCAGCTACCACGTGGGCGACGTCGGGACGATCCGGCACGACCCGACGCTCGTCGTCGGCATCTCCGCGCGACCGCTGCGGGACTGGCGCGGGCTGTGGGGACGCGTGCGGCGGGCGCTGCGCACGATCGACCTGCACCGCCCCGACGACGCACCGTCCCGCCGGCACCTGCGCCGCTGGCGGGCGCGACCGGGACGCGCACCGGCCTGAACCGCCCGGCTGCTCAGGCGTGCGCCTGCCGGGCGTGCACGCCCGTGTGCGATCGCGCCCTCAGGACCCGGGACGCCGCCGGTGCCGCACGGGCTCCTCGACGTACTTCTGCCAGGCCTCCCGCTCGGCGTCACCGAGACGCCGAGGGCGGCCGGTCGTGGCATCGACCAGGACGAGCGTCGTGGTCGCCCGCGCGTACACCGTGCTCCCCGGGTCGGCCGCCGGGCGGTCGCGGACCTCATAGCAGACGTCGAGGCTTGCGCCGCCCAGGTGACCCAGCCACATCTCGACCAGCACCGGCGAGCGCCGGTACCCGAGCGGCACGAGGTACTCGATCTCCTGCCGGGCGACGAGCGTCGACGTCTGCGCACCCGGACCGGCGTCGAGCACCGCGGTCGGCCACGTGCCGTCCGGCCGCGTGCCGTCCTGCGCCTCGGGATGACGCCAGAACGCCTCGATGCGCGCCTCCTCGAGCAGCCGCAGCATCTCCACGTTGTTGACGTGCGCGTACGCGTCCATGTCGGACCAGCGCAGCTGCACGGGGACCTCGAGCCGAGCCACACGACCTCCTTCGCCGTCCGTGATCCTACGAGGGCACCGCCGCTCCCCTGCGGCCCGGACGTCCCACCGCCCGTGCGGGGACGTCCGGCTGCGCGGGCGGCCGACCGCGGGGCTGCTCAGGCCGCCGCTCGTGCGGCCGCCGCGCCGCACGCCGCCCACGCCGCCAGCTCGTCCGCGACGGGCCGCACCACGAGCTCCTGCGCGACGTCCTCGACGCCCGCGCGCAGCCGCCGGCGCACCCGTGCGGCCCGCCGCCGTGCGCCGATCCCGGCCAGCAGGCGCGACACGAGGGCCAGCAGCACGCCGAGCAGCAGGCCGCCGACCGTGAGCACGGTCGGCCAGGGGACCTCGCCCCACGTCGGCGTCGGCGGCTCGGGCAGCCGCAGGTAGGCCAGGCCCGCCAGCGCCGCGAGCCACACCGCGCCCGCGACCGCGACCGCGAGCAGCACCCACTGCAGGGTCCCGACCGCGCGCCACCAGCGCGGGTCCCGCGAACCGGCCGGGGCTGAGGCGACGACCGCGCGGTCGAGCGCGTCGGGGATCGCGTCGCGCGGCACCGCGGCACGCGCCGCGAGGGTCCACGCGTCGGGCACGCCCGCGGTGGCCACGTCGAGGAAGTCGCGGACCGCGATCGAGACCTGCGCACCCGCCGTCGTCGCGGGCCGCGGTAGCGACGAGCGCCGGGACGCGACCTCGTCCTCGGACACGGTGGCGGCGGTCGACCGGCCCGTGATCGCGTCCAGCGCGGCCGGGCGCCCCAGCCCCAGGCGCCGTAGCGGGTCCGCGCGCAGGCGTCCGACCCACCGCGTCACCGGCCAGCCCGTGACCGCGTGCGCCTGCCGGGCCGTCGAGCGACGGGTCGCGTCGACGACGAGCGGGACGCCGGCCGCGACCTCGAGCGCGCCGACGAGGCGCGACGACGCGCGGTCCACCCCGGACCCCGTCGTCGGCGCCGTGCCGCTCGCCTCCAGGAGCGCGGCACCCGCGGCACGGACGTCGGCGACGACCCGCTGCGTCGCAGCCCGCCGACGTCGCGCCGCGTCCGCGAGGTGGTCGCGCAGCGCGTCCACGCCCTCGCCCGTGACCGCGCTGACCGGCACGACCGTGACGTCCCGCAGCCCGTCCTGCGCGGCGATCCGGCGGACGTCGGCCACGACCTCGGTGACCTCGTGCGGCGTCAGGCGGTCGACCTGGTTGAGCGCGAGCAGCAGGACCGCCGCGTGCCCCGCCATCGGTCGCAGGTAGCGCACGTGCAGGGCGGCGTCGGCGTACTTCTGCGGGTCGACGACCCACACCAGCAGGTCGGCGCGCTGGTAGAGGCGCTCGGCGACCGCCCGGTGCTCGGCGACGACCGAGTCGTGGTCCGGGAGGTCGAGCAGCACCGCACCGGTCGGCAGGGCGGGCGGTGCGTCGACGGCGCGCGGACGCCGCCGCACGAGCGTGCCGAGGCCGCCGAGGCCGCCGAGGCCGCCTGTCCGGCCCGTGGCCCTGACGACGTCGGCGCCGGCGGCGTCCTGCGACTCACCGCCCACCACGACGCGGTCGCGCACCTCGAGCCAGTCGAGCAGGTCGTCCGGACCGGACGAGGACGCCGCCCCGGATCCGGGCGGCGGCAGCACCACCGCGAGCGGGCGGCCGGTCGTCGGACGCGTCACGCCCGGGCGCGCGATCTCCGCCCCGACGAGCGCGTTGAACAGCGACGACTTGCCCGACCCGGTCGCGCCCGCGAGCGCCACGACCGTGTACTCGCCCGACAGCGCGAGCCGCTCGCGCGCCCGGCCCAGCACGTCCGCGGCCGACGACTCCACCTGCGGGTCGACGCGACCCGACGCGAGCCGCACGGCTTCCTCGAGCGCGGCCAGCCGCGTCGCGGGGTCCACGTCCGCGGGGCTCATGCGCGGCCGCCCCGGCGCACGCGCGCCCACCACCCGCGCAAGCCTCCCTCGTCCGTCCCGGCGGGCTCCACGCCGGTGGCATCGCCGCGGTCGGCGTCCCGTCGCGGCCCGTCACGCCGCCGGTCCCCGAGCCCCGACCCGCGCAACCGTCCGCCGGGTCCTGCCGTCGGCGTCGACCCCGGGGTGCGTGCCGCAGCACCCGCCGCCGGCTCGCCGCCGTCGCCGGTCGCCGCGCGCGCCGCGACCTCGACCAGCGACGCGCGTGCGCGCAACGCCCCGCCGTCGACGACGCCCGCCGCGAGCGGCTCGAGCACCGACGTGAACCGCGACGCCTCGGTGTCGAGCAGCCGGGCCACGCGCGCGTCGAGCCGCTCGTGCGCCGTGCGCGTCAGGCGCCGCACCGCCTCGTCGCCGAAGACGGCCTCCAGCAGCCGCTGCGCGAGCAGCGCGGTGCCGCCGACGATGCCCACCTCCGCGCCCGTGAGCCCGCCGGTCGACGCGAACACCGCCACCATGAGCGCCGCACCGAGCCCGTTGACGCCGAACGAGACCGCCCGCGCCGTCGCCCGCTTCTCCGCGCCCTCGCCGCGCACGAGCTCGAGCACGTCGTCCTGCCAGGCCCGCACCTGCTCCTCCGCCCGCACGCGCAGGTCCGCCGACGCGCGCGACAGCGCGAGGCCCTGCAGCAGCGGCTGCCCCGCGGGGTCGTGGTGCCAGTCGGCGTGGGCGCGCGACGCGGCGTCCTCCGCGGCGTCGACGACCAGCGCCGTGACGCCGTGCCCGACGGCCTGCGCCAGCCCCGGGTCGGCGGCCCGGCGACCCGTCATCGCGCCCACGACGCGGTCGCGGACACGCGACACGCCCGCCTCGAGACGGCGGAACCACTCGCCGGTCCCGACGACGTCCTGCCACCGCGCCAGCACCTCGCCACGCAGCATCGTGCCGTCGGACGTCTGCTCGGCGACCCGTGTGCGCGCGGCGTCGTAGGCGGCGGCGACCGCGTCGCGCAGCCGGTCCGCGGCGACCCGCTGGTCGTCGGCGGCGTCGGCGACCACCCGCGCACGCACGGCGACGTCGAGCACGGCGCCGTCGCGTGTCGCGGCCACCGCGCGCGCACGCACGTCCGGGTCGAGCGCGAGCGCCATCAACCAGTCGGCCACGCCGGCGATCTCGACCTCCGGCAGCAGGCCGGCCTCGAGCGTGCTCTCGCGGACGACGTGCACCGCCGCGTCGCCGAGCCCGCGGTCCGCGAGCATGCGGCGCAGATCCGCGGTGACGGCGTCCTCCGTGCCGGCGTCGACGCGGTCGAGCACGATCGCCAGGTGCGTGCGGCGGCGCTGCGCCTCGGCGAGCAGCTCCCACGGGACGGCGTCGGCGTAGCGCGCGGCCGTCGTGACGAACAGCCACGCGTCCGCGGCACGCAGCAGCTGGCCGGCGAGGTCCCGGTTCGCCTCCTCGACCGAGTCGACGTCCGGTGCGTCGACGAGCGCGAGCCCGCGCGGGAGCGTCGTCGAGGCCACGGTCCGCAGCGCGCGACCGTCCGTGCCCAGGTCACCGCGGCGCGGATCGCCGGTCGCCTCGGAGCCCCGGTGACGCGGCCCGTCGGACGCCCGGGAGCCGCCCGTGTGCTCGCGCAGCCGCGCGAGGCCGGGCAGCACGCGCGCCGCGTCGACGTCCGGCGCGTCGTCCGGGTGGTGCACGAGCACCGGGCTGCGCGTCGTCGGCCGCAGCACGCCCGCCGTGCTCACGTGCTCGCCGAGCAGCGAGTTGAGCAGCGTGGACTTGCCCGCCCCCGTGGAGCCACCCACGACGACGAGCGTCGCGGCGTCGGGGTCGCGCACGCGCGGCAGCAGGTGGTCGTCGAGCTGGTCCAGCAGCCGCCGGCGCTCCGCCTCCGCGGGGGCGGCGACCGGCGTCACGAACGGCAGCGACACCGCGTCGAGCGCGTCACGCAGGCCGAGGAGCGCGTCGACGAGGCTCTTGGTCTCGCTCGTCGTCACGCGCCGTCCTTCCGTCGTCGGTCGGCCGCTCAGCACCTGCTGTCGGCCGTGCCGCCCCAGCCTGCCTCGTCACGTCGTGCACCGCGCGCCGACCGAGTCGTGCACCGCGCGCCGACCACGCCTGGACGGGAACGGCGACGGGCCGTGCGGATCACTCCGCACGGCCCGTCGTCGCAGGGGTCAGTCGCGACGCAGCTTGCGGTACGTCACGCGGTGCGGGCGCGCCGCGTCGGCACCCAGGCGCGCGACCTTGTTCTCCTCGTAGGACGCGAAGTTGCCCTCGAACCAGTACCAGTTCGCCGGGTCCTCCTCGGTGCCCTCGTAGGCGAGGATGTGCGTCGCGACGCGGTCGAGGAACCACCGGTCGTGGGACACGACGACCGCGCAGCCGGGGAACTCGAGCAGCGCGTTCTCGAGCGAGCCGAGCGTCTCGACGTCGAGGTCGTTGGTGGGCTCGTCGAGCAGCAGCAGGTTGCCGCCCTGCTTGAGGGTGAGCGCGAGGTTGAGGCGGTTGCGCTCACCACCCGACAGCACGCCCGCGGGCTTCTGCTGGTCCGGGCCCTTGAACCCGAACGACGCGACGTACGCGCGCGACGGGATCTCGACGTTGCCGACCTTGAGGAAGTCGAGCCCGTCGGACACGACCTCCCACAGGGTCTTCTTCGGGTCGATGCCGCCGCGCGACTGGTCGACGTAGGAGATCGACACGGTCTCGCCGATCTTCAGGTCGCCGCCGTCGAGCGGCTCGAGGCCGACGATCGTCTTGAACAGCGTCGTCTTGCCGACGCCGTTCGGGCCGATCACGCCGACGATGCCGTTGCGCGGCAGCGTGAAGGACAGCCCGTCGATGAGCGCGCGGCCGTCGAAGCCCTTCTCGAGGTTCGACGCCTCGAGCACGACGTTGCCCAGGCGCGGGCCCGGCGGGATCTGGATCTCCTCGAAGTCCAGCTTCCGCGTGCGCTCCGCCTCGGCCGCCATCTCCTCGTAGCGGGCCAGACGCGCCTTCGACTTCGTCTGGCGGCCCTTGGCGTTCTGACGCACCCAGTCGAGCTCGTCCTTGAGGCGCTTCGCGAGCTTGGCGTCCTTCTTGCCCTGGACCTGCAGGCGCTCCTGCTTCTTCTCCAGGTACGTCGAGTAGTTGCCCTCGTAGGGGTAGAGGCGACCGCGGTCGACCTCGCAGATCCACTCGGCGATGTTGTCGAGGAAGTACCGGTCGTGCGTGACCGCGAGGATCGCGCCCGGGTACGACTTGAGGTGCTGCTCGAGCCACTGCACGGACTCGGCGTCCAGGTGGTTGGTGGGCTCGTCGAGGAGCAGCAGGTCGGGCTTCTCGAGGAGCAGCTTGCAGAGCGCGACCCGGCGGCGCTCACCACCGGAGAGCACCTTGACGTCGGCGTCCGGCGGCGGGCAGCGCAGCGCGTCCATCGCCTGCTCGAGCTGCGCGTCGAGGTCCCACGCGTCCGCGGCGTCGATGGCCTCCTGCAGCTGGCCCATCTCCGCGAGGAGCGCGTCGAAGTCCGCGTCCGGGTCGGCCATGAGGGCCGAGATCTCGTTGTAGCGGTCGAGCTTGCCCTTGATCTCGGCGACGCCCTCCTCGACGTTGCCGAGCACGGTCTTGTCGTCGTTGAGCGGCGGCTCCTGCTGGAGGATCCCGACCGTGTAGCCCGGGCTCAGGCGCGCCTCGCCGTTCGACGGCTGGTCGAGCCCGGCCATGATCTTGAGGATCGTCGACTTGCCGGCGCCGTTGGGGCCGACGACGCCGATCTTCGCGCCGGGCAGGAAGTTCAGGGAGACGTCGTCGAGGATGACCTTGTCGCCGTGCGCCTTGCGCGCCTTGTACATGGTGTAGATGAACTCAGCCACTGGCCTGTCGTCCGCCTCGGTGTCGTGGATGGTGGACGACGTCGGCGGGCCGCCCTGGGTGTCGGCCACCCGGCGGCCCGGCCGCGTCGTCGGTTGCGGTCCCCCAGCCTAGGCGATCAGGCCACGACGACCGGAGCGAGCGGCCCGTCGACGCGCCCGGAGACCACGCCGGGCCCGTCGTCGTCGACGTGCTCACCGGGGACGAGGTCGTCGCCGACCTCCGCGTAGCCGGTGACGTCGACGGGCGTGCGCTCGCCGTCCCGGCCGGCGCCGGCCGGCTCGGCCTCGCCCGCGTCGGTCCCGGCGGTCACCGTGCGCGCGAACCGCGACGTGCCGAACGTGAGGTCGTGGCCGACGGCGCTCGCCTCGACGACGAGCGACGTGCGCGGGCCGTCGTCGGCCTGCCACTCCTCGGTGGACAGGCGCCCGTGCACCACGACGGGGTCGCCCTTGCGCAGCGACTCGGCGACGTTGAGCGCGCCGGACCGCCAGATCTTCACGGTGAACCACTCGGTCCGGCCGTCGCGCCAGGCGCCCTCGCGCCGGTCGAACCACCGCCGCGTGCTGGCCATGCGGAACGACGTGAACGGCACCGTGCCGGGGCCGGTGAAGTGGCGGACGTCGCTGCCGACCCAGCCCACCAGGGTCAGGTCGAGGGAGTGCGTGCTCATGCTGGTCTCCTGTGGCGCGGCCCCGCCGGTGCGGGGCGTGTGGCGCCAGCGTCGGCCCCGCGCGCGGCCCGCCGACGGGGCGCGGCGCGGACCGGTGGGCCGGTGCGGCGGGCGGCGGGCTGTGGACGGCTCACCGCACCGTCGCCCGGCGACAGCGCCGCACCACGCATCGGTCCGGAGCCGCGTCAGGCCGGATGCGCGACGTAAGCCGCGGCTCGGGTCACCCGCGCGCCGCGTCCACGAGCTCGCGCACCGCCCGGTGCTCGTCGAGCACCGCGAGCGTCGGGTCCGCGAGCCGACCGCGCGCGACCCGCTCGAGCGCCGCCCGCCCGTCGCGCAGCACCCGCGACGCCCGTCGACGCGCCGCCGCACGCCTCGTCGAGAACGACGCGACCACAGCGAGCACGGCCGCCACGAGCAGCGCGAGCGCGAGCGCCGGTGCCCACGGGTTCGCGCGCACGCTCGCGAACCCCGACCCGAGCGCGACCGACCCGATCGTCACGGCGCCGGCCGCGAGCAGCACGCCGAGGCCCAGCAGCCACGCGGCCGCGACCGACCGCCGCGCGACGACCGTCACCTGCGCGAGCGCGTCCGTCACGGCCAGCCGGAGCTCGGGTGTCGTCGCGACCCGGTGCGCGACGTCCTGCTTCCACGAGCGCGGCAGCCCGGCGGTCGCCGCCGCGAGCCAGTCCGAGCGCGCGAGCGCGACCGAGTCCTCCTGCACGGGCCCGAAGGTCGGGGACGCGGACGCACCGCCCCGGACGACCGCGGCCACGGCGCCCGCGACGGCCGGGAGGCCCGCCGCGTCGGCCAGCGTGTCGACCACCCCGCCGAGCGCGAGCGCCGCGGGCGGCGGCTCACGGTCCGCGACCTGCCCGCCCAGCGCGGTCGCCGCGTCGCTCACCTCGGCACCGGCCCGGCGCGCGGCCGCCGAGCGTCCCTCGACGGTGCGCGCGAGCCGTTCGCGCAGCGCGGCCACGCCCTCGTTCGTCCGCGCGGACGCGGCGAGCACGGGCACGCCGGTCAGCCCGTCCTCCTCGAGCAGCCGCGCGACGTCCGCGACGAGCTCGGGGCGGACCTCGGGCGGCACGGTGTCGACCTGGTTGAGCACGACGAGCATCGACGCCTCGTGCCCGACGAGCCGGCGCAGGTAGCCGGAGTGCAGCGCGTCGTCCGCGTACTTCTGCGGGTCGACGACCCACACGAGCAGGTCGGCCTGCGGCAGCAGCCGGTCGACGACCTCGCGGTGCTCGGGCGCGATCGAGTCGTGGTCGGGCAGGTCGAGCAGCACGAGGCCGCGCAGCGGCGCCTCGCTCTCACCGTCGAGCAGGCTCTCGCGCACCGTCCGTCGGTCGGGCCGGACGCCGAGCCAGTCGAGGAGCGCCCCGCCGTCCGTCGCCCAGACGCACGCGGTCACGTCGGAGGTCGTCGGGCGCTTGACGCCCACGTCGGCGAGCGGGAGCCCGCACACCGCGTTGAACATGCTGGACTTGCCCGACCCGGTGCCGCCGACGAGCGCGACGACGGCGTGGTCGACGCCGAGCTCGAGCCGCTCGCGCACGCGATCGATGGTCTGCCCGACGCGCGCCACGACGGGCGGCTCGAGCCGCGCCCCGCCGACGACGAGCGCCTGGTCGAGCGCACCGACGCGCTCCTCCAGACGGACGGTCTCGTCGCCGTGCAGCGCCGCGTCCAGCACGTGCCGGTGCACGGCGTGGCTCCGGGTCCCCTCGGTCGTCACGTCAGTCCCTTCAGCACGGCGAGCCGCAGGCGCAGCAGCGACGCCGCGTCCTCGGCGAGGTCGGGGTCGGCGAGCACCTTGCCGACCGACGCGCGTTCGAGCGCGACCTGCGCCTCGACCCGCGACTCCACGTCGTCGCGCAGGTCGGCGACGGCCTTGCGCCCCGCGGCACCCAGGAGGTCGACGAGCAGCTCGGTCGCCTCGTCGACGCCCGCGGCGCCCGCGAGCGCGAGCGCGGCGAGCCCTTCGGTGCCGAGCGCCTTCTCGGCCTTCTGGCGGCGGCGCCCCTCGCGCGCGACGTCCCGCGGCTTGCGGGGGCGCCCGTCCTCGTCGCTGGTCGGCGGCGGCACCGCGAGCGCGGCGCGCAGCGCCCGGGGACCCTGCGCGGTCCACGCGCGGGCGGTGAGCTCGGCGCTGCGCAGGCGCACGGGCCGGTCGGCCTGCACGTCCCACGCGGCGTCGACCGACGGACCGCCCGCGGGGGCGTCGGGACCGGTCAGGGTCTCGTGCAGCACCTCCTGTGCGTGCGCACCCGCCGCGCCCAGCACGGCGGCGGCCGAGCGCATGAGGTCCTCCACGAGCGGCCCGACCGCGGCGGCACGTGCGCGGCCCTCGCGCGACGACCCGGTGACGCGGCCCGACGCACGCAGCACGGACGCGAGCGGCGCCCCGTCGGCGGTCAGCTCTGCCCAGCGGGCGCGCACCGCACCGTCCGCGACGGCACCCTGCCGCAGCGCGGCCACCGCCTGCCGCGTGGGGGCGTCGAGCGCGTCGTCGAGCGTGCGGGCGATGCGCGCGGCGGCGTCGGACTGCGCCTGCACGGCCTCGGCGAGCTCGTCGACCCAGGGCCGCAGCGCGGACAGCGACCCGCGCAGCGTGCGACCGACGACGGTCCGCGCCCGGTCGGGCCCGGCGAGCATCATGAGCCAGCGCTTCACGGGCGCGACCACCGCCGACGAGAGCATCCCCTCGTGCGGTCCGAGGTCCGGCACGACGAACAGCGGCGAACCCTCGAGACCGTGCGTGCGGAGCCGGTCGAGGAGGTCGCCGCGCACGGTCGGCAGCGAGGCGGGCGGGACGCGGTTGAGGACCATCGCGATGGACGTGCCGCGCTCGACGGCCGCCTCGAGGACGCGCCACGGCAGCGCGTCGCCGTACCGGGCGGCGGTGGTGACGAACAGCCACAGGTCCGCGGCCTCGAGCAGCCGGTGCGCCTGCTCGCGGTTCGAGTCGAGCACCGAGTCGAGGTCGGGCGCGTCGAGCAGCGCGATGCCGCGGGGCACCGCCTCGTCGGCGACGACCTCGACGAGCTCGAGCACCGGGTGGTGGGACAGCAGCTCGTCGTCGAGCGGGTGGTGCACGAGCACGGGCCGGCGCGTCGTGGGGCGCAGCACGCCCGCCTCGCTGACCTCGCGCCCGACGAGCGAGTTGACGAGCGTGGACTTCCCGGCGCCCGTGGACCCCGACACGACGACCACGGCCGGGGCGGACAGCTCGGTGAGGCGCGGCACGAGGTGCTCGGTGAGCTGGTCGACGAGCCGGGCGCGCGACGCCCGCGCCGACGCGGTGCCGTCGAGGTCCAGCGGGAAGCCGGTGCGCTCGACGTCGCGACGCAGGTCCTTGACCGCGTCCAGCAGCGAGGTGGCCGCCAGGGGACGCGCGAGGACCTCGCGCGGGTCGCTCGCGGCGTGCCGCGCACGGCTGGGCGGCGCCGCGTGCGACCCGTGCGCCGGCGGCGCGGGGACGGTGCCGGGCTGCGCGCTCACGCGCTCATTGTCGTGGCGCGATCTGACCTGGACAAACGCGCCACGCTGTGAGGCGTGCCCCGATCCTGACCGGATGCGGGTTGTGCAGCTCTCCGTGCGGTGCCGTCGGGGACCCCGCCGGGACGCTCGGGGGGCGCGGCGAACACTAGGCTGGGGCGTCGCTGGCCCCCGTAGCTCAACGGATAGAGCAACGGCCTTCTAATCCGTCGGTTGCAGGTTCGAGTCCTGCCGGGGGCGCCACACGGTCGAGACCTCCGCAGTCGCGTGTCCACGCTCAGCCGCGCGGGCGGGACAGCGTCCAGAGCGTCGCACCGTCCCGCTCGGAGCACGTGAGCTCGACGAGCATGCGGGTCAGGGCGAGCCCGCGGCCCGACTCGGCGTCGGCGCCGGGCATCGCGGCATCGAGGTCGACCTGCGGCGGCCGCCCGGGCTGCGTGATCTCGGCGACCAGGCTGCCCTCGTCGGCACGCAGCAGCAGGTGCCCGCCCCCGTCGTCGTTCCCGTGCCGCAGGACGTTCCCGGCGACCTCGACCACAGCGGTCTCGAGCGCGATCCGGTCGGTCTCGCCGACGTCGACCGCGCGCCAGAGCTTCTCGAGCGCGTCGTGGACGCGCTCGAGGACGACGGAGCCGTCCGGTCCGCCGAGGTCCGCCTCGACGCGGGCGTCAGGAGGCACGCAGCGCGTCCTCGACCGTGTCGTAGGGCTTCAGCACGCGGTCCATGGTCGTGAGCTGGAGGACCGTGCGGATCTGCGCGCCGGGCCGGGCGATGCGCAGGTCGCCGCCGACCTCGCGCGTCGCCCGCAGCCCGCCGACGAGCGCGCCGAGCCCGGACGAGTCCATGAACGTGGTGTCGGCCAGGTCGAGCACGACGACGCGGTGCCCGGCGGCCACCGTCTCGTCGACGCGGGCGCGCAGCTCGGACGCGGTCACCATGGTCAGGCGCCCGGCCGGGCGCAGCACGGCGGCGTCGGGTCGCAGGTCGGTCTCGATCTCCATCAGTCCATCCTCTCCGCGCCCTGGTATCCGCGGTACCGGAGCGCCTGCACGATCACGCTGAGCACGACGAGGTCGTAGACCACCCACACCAGGTTGACGGACGTGCCGACCCACGGCGCGTACCCGAGCCCCCAGCGCACGATCCCGACGACCGCCGCGACGACGAGCACCGCCATGGCGGTGAGCTGCGGCACGACGAGCCGCCACGACCCGCCGCCGTCCTGCCGCACCTTCGGGGTGACGGCGAACCCGAGCGGCCGTCCGAACCAGACGTTGGCCGCGGCTGTCCACGTCGCCTTGATCCAGACCGGGAAGAGCGCGAGCGAGTACTGCTGCCCGCGCCACGTCCGGATCCCGCGGGCGGCGACGAGGAACAGCACCTGGCTCGCGATCTGGAACGGCAGGAACCGCGCGAAGAAGTCCCACGTCCACGCGGTCACGGGCAGGACGCCGAAGCACAGGAAGATCACCGGTGCGGCGAGGTACACGATCGCGGCGAAGCCCGACAGGTAGCTCCACATGGTCGCGAAGTACATGAGCCGCTGCCAGAGCCGCAGGCCGCGCACCGTGAGCGGGTTCTCCTGCAGGAAGACCTGCATCGTGCCCTGCGCCCACCGCAGGCGCTGCGTGATCATCGTGCCGAGGTCCTCGGGAGCGAGCCCGTGCGCGAGGACCTCGTGGTGGTACACGGTCCGCCAGCCGAGCGCGTGCAGGCGCATCGCGGTCGCCATGTCCTCGGTCACGGACAGGGTCGCGACGGGCATGACGGGCTGCGCCTCGTCGCCACGGTCCACGTCGACCGCCTTGACGAGCGCCTGCACGGAGGCGAGCGCCCCGAGCGGCGACAGCTCGCGGTCGGCGAGCCGGGCGAGGGCCGCGTCGTCGACGACCGTCGCACCGAGCTCGGTGTCCGTGTCGACGGGCCACGCGCCGATCGCGTCGAGGTCGGCGCGGATCGCCGCGAGGTCGGTGTCGACGAGCCCGCCCGAGACCTCGTCGACGCGCCGCTGGAACGCGTAGGTCACCTCGCCGAGCGGCCGGCCCGCGTCGAGCTCGGCGAGCGAGGTGCGCGCGGCGACCGAGACCTGGTCGACCGCGGCGGCGACGCGCGGGTCGTCGGCACGGCGGCGGGCCCGCGCCAGGACGGCGCGCGACGTGCGCAGCGCGTCCCGGACGGCTGCCTCGGTGGCCCGCACGTACCCGACGAGGCCGAGCTGCATGAGCGCGTCGCGCCGCAGGATCGCGTTCGAGCCGCAGAAGAACGCCGCGTTCCAGCCGTCCTTGCCCTGCTGGATCGGGCCGTAGAACAGCGGTGCCTGGCTGCCGAGCGGGTCGGCGTCGGGCACGTTCGTGAACCACTGCGGGGTCTGGACGAGCGCGACCTGCGGGTCGTCGAAGTGGCCGAGCGTCCGGTCGAGCAGCGCCGGGTCGGGGATCTGGTCGGCGTCGAGCACGACCAGGAACTCGCCGTCCGTCTGGAACAGCGCGTTGTTGAGGTTGCCGGCCTTGGCGTGCCGCGGCCGGTCCTGCCAGTCGTCGCTGCGCACCAGGTAGCCGACGCCGGCGTCCTGCGCGGCGGCCGCGAGGGCCGGCCGGGCGCCGTCGTCGAGGATCCACGTGCGGTGCGGGTACCGGATGTCGCGCGCGGCGACGGCGGTCCTCATGACGAGGTCGAGCGGCTCGTTGTAGGTCGTGATGAACACGTCGACGGTGAGGCCCGGCGCCGGTGCGTCGGGCTGAGGGCGGGCCCTCGCCCGCCACATCGTCACGCCGAACAGCGCGACGTCGACGAAGCTGTACGTCTCGGCGATCACGAGCGGCACGGCGATCCACCACGCGGACCAGTTGACCGACTCGAGCCAGCGCCAGACGACGTAGTTCGCGCCGAGCAAGATGGTCAGCGCGACGACGACGCGCAGCAGCAGGAGCCGCCCCATCACGGCTCCCGGTGCACGGCGACGACCGTGAGGTCGTCGGGCCGGTCGGACGTCCCGCGCGCGAGCCCGAGCACGCGGTCGACGGCGTCGCGTGCGCTCGACGCCCCGCCGAGCCGCCGCGCGACCTCGTCGACGGACGCGAGCGTGCCGTCGAGCACGTCGAGCACGCCGTCGCTGAACGTGACGAGCAGGTCGCCCGGAGCCAGCAGGACGTGCGCGGCGTCGCGCACCGGCGGCGGGGCGTCCGGGTCGAGCGCGGCCGCGAAGCCGAGCGGCGCACCGCCGGGCTCGAGGCGCGTCGTCGTGCCGTCGGCGTGGACCACGACCGCGAGCCCGTGACCCGCGTCCACGTAGTCCACGCGACCGGTGCCGGGGTCGAGGTGCGCGTGGAACGCGGTGGCGAACATCGACGTGCCCGAGAGGTCGAGCGCGAGGCTCTCCTCGGCGGTCGCCACGGCGTCCGAGACGCTCCCCCGTCGGGACGCCGCGCGCAGCACCGCGCGGACGGTGGCCGCGATGATCGCCGCTCCCCCGCCCTTGCCCATGACGTCGGCGAGCGTGAACGCGAGCCGACCGTCGGTGAGCGCCCAGTCGAAGAAGTCGCCGCCGACCCCGCGCGCCGGCAGGCACGCGCCCGCGATGCCGTAGCCCGGGACGTCGGGAACGGTGCGCGGCAGCAGCCCGGCCTGGACCTGGGCCGCGCGCTGCAGCTCGTCGTCGACGACGAGCTCCTGCTCGACCCACGACGCGAGGTCGCGCAGCAGCACGGCGTCCTGCGGGCCGAACTCGCGCGGCTGCACGTCCATGAGGCAGAACGTGCCGACCCGGTGACCGCCGGGCGCGACGAGCGGGTGGCCCGCGTAGAAGCGCAGGTGCGGGTCGTCGACGACCCACGGGTTCTCGACGAACCGCGGGTCCGCGGTCGCGTCCTCGACGACGAACGTGTCGGGCTGCTCGATGGTGAACCGGCAGAACGACGTGTCCCGCTCGGCCTCGTCCTGCTCGAGCCCGACCTTCGCCTTGTAGAACAGGCGGTCGCGGTCGACGAGCGACACGAAGACCGTCGGCACGCCGAAGAGCTGCTGCGCGAGCCGCACGACCCGGTCGAACCGCTCCTCCGGCGCCGTGTCGAGCATGTCGAGCTGGGCGAGCGCGGCGAGCCGCGCGTCCTCTGTGGTCTCCACCCCCATGCGACCGACGGTAGCCACGGGCGACGAACAGCGGCATCTGGACGCCCGCCCGTTGTCCGGTTCCTCCCGGAGTGCGGCGCCCGGTGCGGCAGAGATCACCCGCGGACACCCGCCGGGACGCGGCGCGAACCCGTCGGAAAAGCGTGTGACACGCGTATCTGGCGAGTGGTTCGGTGTCCTTGATCCACCGACGACCGGGCCGACAAGGCCCGGCTTCGTCATGCCCACATCACCCCACACCCACCGGCGACGGTCCCGTCGTCGTGCCCGAGGAGCCCACCGTGCATCCCACCATGACCCACGAGCTCGCCCGCCAGGAGAACGCCCGCCGCCTCGAGGAGGCGACGATCGCCCGCGCCCGTGCGCGTGTGACCGCCGCGAGACACGCGTCCGACGCCACGAGGCGTCCGCCGCATACCGAGCGCGCCGCGCTTCCCCTGGTCCTTGCCGGTCTGATCGCCGGCAGCTACTCCGGCGCCGTCGCCCGCTGACGCCGCCGCACCGAGGCCGGTGCCCCACCCGGGGCGCCGGCCTCGGTCGTGTGCGGCCGCGCCCTCAGCCGCGGGATGCGCGTCACCCGGCGGGAGGACCGCGTCCTCCCGCACCCCGCCGCCGTGCCACGATGTCCGCCATGCCGCTCGACCCCCGCCGCCGCACGAGGAAGGCGCGCTGATGGGGCGGCACGCCACCGCCGGCGGCCCGGTCCCCCGCAGCCGCGGAGAGCGCGTGCGGGCGTCCGCCGTCCGGTGGCTCGAGCGCCTGGTCCTCGCGGTCGGTGCCGGTGCCGCGACGCTCGCGGTCCTGCGCTGGACCGGCGTCGGGTGGACGACGACATGGTGGTGCGTCGGCGGCGTGGCGGTGCTCGTGCTCGTGGCCGGTGCGCTGGCCTCGACCGTCCCGTCACCGCACCCGGGCGACGACGCCCGGCGCTGACGGGACCGCCCGCTTCGCGCGGGTTCGCCGGTCGGCGCCCCTCCCCCCGTAGGCTGGCCCGGTGACCAGCACGCCGACCCCCGCGACGTCCCCCGCCACGACCTCCAACGGCCACGAGAGCGCCGAGCGCATCGTGTGGATCGACTGCGAGATGACGGGCCTCGACCTCGGCGCCGACGCGCTCGTCGAGGTCGCCGCCGTCGTGACGGACTCCGAGCTGCGGGTCCTCGGCGGCGGCGTGGACGTCGTCGTCCGACCGCCCGACGCGGCGCTCGAGCAGATGAACGACTTCGTGCGCGCGATGCACACGACGTCGGGCCTCCTCGACGAGCTCGCGGCGGGCACGACGCTCGAGGACGCGCAGGCGCAGGTGCTCGACTACGTGCGCACGTGGGTGCCCGAGCCGTCGAAGGCGCCGCTCGCGGGCAACTCGGTCGGCACGGACAAGACGTTCCTCGACCGGGACATGCCCGAGCTCGTCGCGCACCTGCACTACCGCGTCATCGACGTGTCGTCGATCAAGGAGCTCGCGCGCCGCTGGTACCCGCGCGTGTACTTCGCGTCGCCGCGCAAGAACGGCGGCCACCGGGCGCTCGCCGACATCCTCGAGTCGATCGACGAGCTGCGGTACTACCGCGCGGCCCTCCTGCCCGCGCAGCCCGGACCCGACTCCGCGACCGCCCGGCAGATCGCCGCGCAGGTCGTCGCCACGTCGGTCAAGGGCTCGACCCCCGCGAGCTGACCGGCCCGGCCGGGGGACGACGAAGGGCGCCGACGGGGAACCGTCGACGCCCTTCGTGCTGGGGTGGCTAACGGGACTTGAACCCGCGACCCCCTGGACCACAACCAGGTGCTCTACCACCTGAGCTATAGCCACCACGATCCGCCCGCAGGTGGTGGTACCCACGGACCGGTCCCGGACGCGAACGTCGGGGCCGACGAGAAGTGTACCGGGTGCCGGAGGGTGGTCCGGAACCCGATTCAGAGACGGCGGACCAGCGCGTCGGCGAACACGTCGACGGACCCGGGCGCGTAGCCGAAGAAGAACGACGGCTCGGTGAGCTCGACCTCGAGGACCACGGGGCGGCCCTCGTCGTCGGGGATGAGGTCCACGCGCGCGTACAGCAGCGGGTTCCCGTGCTCGGGGAAGATCTCGGCCAGGGCCGCGACCACGCCGTCCGCGAGCTCGCGCTCGGCGTCGCTCGCCTCGCGCGCCGACATGACCTCGCGGCGGTACAGCACGCCCTCGGTCTCGCCCTCGCGGTACGGGCCCTCGAGCAGCGCGCCCTTGCGGACCGCGTGGCTGAACTGCCCGTCGACGTACACGAGCGCCGTCTCGCCCACGGTGTCCACCTGCTTGAGGTAGCGCTGGATCATCACGTGCCGACCGACGCCGAGCAGGTTCTTCGCGTGCCGGATGGCCAGGGCCCGGGAGGGGGTCTCGTCGGCCTGGTAGCGGCCCGTGTCGCGCGAGCCGGCGCTCACCGTGGGCTTCACGACGAAGTCGCCGAAGGCCGGGAACCGGGTGTGGATCGCGCGCGCGTCGAAGTTGCGCTCGGGGTCGAGCCAGATGGTGGGGACGATCGGCAGGCCGCGCTGCTCGAGGTCGCGCAGGTACGTCTTGTCGATGTTCCACACGACGACGTCGGCGGGGTTGAGCAGCACGCTCGACCGCCCGACGCGGCGCGTCCACTCCGTGAACAGGCGCGGGCGTTCGGTGTAGTCCCACGTCGAGCGGATCAGCACGTGGGGGTACGTCGACCAGTCGACGGTCGGGTCGTCCCAGACGACGACGTCGGTCGCGACGCCGCGGGCGAGCAGCGCCTCCCGCAGCGGCTGGTCGTCGGGGTCCAGGTCCGGGAGCGCGGAGCAGGTCGCGATGGCGAGCCGGGCGGTCGTGGGCGTGGTCACGCTGGCAGCGTACCGACGGGGTCGCCGCCCGTCGCCGCGTCGGCCGACCGGTCCGGCAGGCGGTCACCCGCGGTCCCACCGGAGGCGCCGTCGGCGGGGGCCTCGTCCGTGAGCCGACGCAGCGCGCGCAGCACCGTGGCGGCCGACGCCGACCCGACGACCCGGCCCTGCTCGCGCACGTCCACACGGCCGTCGGAGGCGGCGTCCGGCCCGTCGAGGATGGCCGCGAGGACGTCGTCGAGCTCGTCGCCGACGGCGACCGCCGGCGCGTCGCCCGGCACCGCCCCTGCGGGCCGCGCGTCGGTCGGGCCGGCGTCCGCGGGACCGCGCGGCGGGTCCAGGTCCTCCCGCGCGAGCCGGCCCAGCGCCAGCAGGCGGGCGAGCCGGCCGCGCCCCACGAGGTCCGCGACGGCGTCCGTGGCCGGGCGCGCGACCACGTCGAGCGGTGTCGCGAGCTGCTCGACGTGCGCGCCGGCGGACAGGACGGCGACGCGGTCGCCCATGCGGACGGCCTCGTCGATGTCGTGCGTGACGAGCATCACCGTCGTGCCGACCTCGCGCTGGATGCGCGCGAACTCGGTCTGGAGCCTCCGCCGGCCGACCGGGTCGACCGCCCCGAAGGGCTCGTCCATGAGCAGCACGGGCGGGTCGGTCGCGAGCGCGCGCGCCACGCCGACCCGCTGCCGCTCGCCGCCCGAGAGCTCGTGCGGGTAGCGGCGCGCGTACTTCGCGGGGTCGAGGCCGACGAGCGCGAGCAGCTCGTCGACACGCGCGGAGGTGCGGCGGCGGTCCCAGCCGAGCAGGCGCGGGACGGTCGCGACGTTCTGCGCGACCGTGCGGTGCGGGAACAGGCCGACGTCCTGGATGACGTAGCCGATGCGGCGCCGGAGCGCGACGGGGTCGACGTGCGTGACGTCGTCGCCCTCCAGCACGATCCGGCCGGACGTCGGCTCGACCAACCGGTTGGCCATGCGCAGGGTCGTCGACTTGCCGCAGCCGCTCGGTCCGACGAGCACGAGCACCTCCCCCGGGCGGACCTCGAGCGAGAGGTCGTCGACGGCGGCACCGCCGCGGCCGTGGGCGGCGGGGTACTCCTTGCGCACGTGCTCGAACGCGATGGCAGGCTGGACCACCCCCCGGACGCTACTGCCCACCTCCGACGGCCGCCTCCCCCGGGCGTCGCAGCAGGTCGGCGGACGGGCCGCGGAGCGGACGCCGGGTGCGGCTGTCGGTGGTCGCGGTTACCGTCGGCGGATGCTGTCAGCAGCACAGCCCGACAACCCGTGGTTCTCCTGGGAGTACCTGCAGCGCAACGCCGAGGACGTCCTCGGGTTCCTCGCGCAGCACGCGTCGCTCACCGTCCAGGCCGTCGTCATCGCGACGCTCGTCGCGCTGCCCCTCGGCGCGTGGGCGCACGTCCGGCGGCGCTGGGCGGGTCCCGTGCTGGGCGTCGCGGGCGTCCTGTACACGATCCCGTCGCTCGCCCTGTTCGCCGTCCTCGCGCCGTACACGGGCATCGGCCGCACCACCGTCCTCATCGGGCTCGTCGTGTACGCGCTGCTGGTCCTCACGCGCAACGTGGTCGTCGGGCTCGAAGGGGTCGACCCCGCGGTGCGCGACGCCGCGCGCGGCATGGGGTACGGGCGCGCGCGGCTGCTGCTCACGGTCGAGCTGCCGAACGCCCTCCCGAGCATCGTCGCGGGACTGCGGCTGGCGACGGTGACCACCGTCGCGCTGGTGACCGTCGGGGTCGTCGTCGGGTACGGCGGCCTCGGGCAGCTGATGTTCCGGGGCTTCCGCTCCAACTACCACGCCGAGATCATGACGGCGACGGTGCTGTGCCTGCTGCTGGCCCTGGTGTGCGACCTCGTCCTGGCCGGGCTCGGGCGGCTCGTCACGCCGTGGGCGCGCACGGCGCGGCCGGTCTGAGGGGGGCGACGCGTGGAGATCCTGGCCGAGGCGTTCGCCTGGCTCAACGACCCGCTCAACTGGACGGGCCGCAACGGCGTGCTCGCGCTCACCTGGGCGCACGTCGTGGTGTCGGTGCAGGCCGTGCTGCTCGCCGCGGTCGTCGCGCTGCCGCTGGGGCTGTGGCTCGGGCACCGCGGTCGCGGCGCGACGGTCGGCGTCGTCGTCGCGAACACCACGCGCGCGCTGCCCACGCTCGCGCTGCTCACGCTCCTCGCCGCGAGCGGGCTGTTCGGCAACCCCGCGACGGTCCTCGCGTGCGCCGTGTTCGCCGTGCCGCCGCTCCTGTCCGGCGCGGTCACCGGTCTCGGCGAGGTCGACCCGGGCATCCGGGACGCCGCACGCGGCGTCGGCATGTCCGGGACGCGGCGGCTGTGGGCCGTCGAGCTCCCGCTCGCCGTGCCCCTGCTCGCCGCGGGCGTGCGCACCGGGGCCGTCCAGGTCCTCGCGACCGTGCCGCTCGCCGCGCTCGTCGGCGGTCGGAGCCTCGGCACGATCGTCGTCACCGGCTTCGGCACGCAGCGCTACGGGCAGGTGCTCGCGGGCGGCCTGCTCGTCGCCGCCCTGTGCCTGATCGCCGAAGGGCTGCTCGCGCTCGCCCAGCGCGCGGTCACGCCAGCCGGCCTGCGCTCCCGCGACCGGGCCGCGCGTCCGACGGGCGCGCGCCGCGGTCGTCGACGTGACGCGGCCCACGGTGCCGCTGCCCCGGTTGCCGCCACCACCCCCGACCTGTCCAATGAACCCGCCCCTTCGAGATGACCCGCTCCGCACCCTCGACCAGCGGGGCTACCCACCCGTGACCGTCGTCGGCAGACGTCAGGAGACCGCCATGCGCACGACCCGTCCCGCCCGTCTCGCGATCCTCGCCGCCGCCGTGCTCGTGCTCGGCGCGTGCGGCACTCCCGGCTCCGGGGGCGGCGAGGCCGACCCCACCTCGTCCGGCACCTCGGGCAAGCCCGTCTGCGACCCCGTCGCGGGTGAGCAGCTCGTCGTCCTCGAGGACGACGGGGGCCTGCAGAACGCCGACAACATCATCCCCGCGGTCAACGCGGGCGTGGCGCAGCAGAGCCCGGCGGTGATCGAGCTGCTCGACACCGTGTCGGCGGCGCTCGACACCGACAAGCTGATCGACCTCAACAAGGCCGTCGACATCGACCGCCGCACGTCGAGCGAGGTCGCGAAGGAGTTCGTCGCCGACGAGGGCCTCGCCGCGAGCGACGCGTCCGCGGGTGCCGGCCAGTCCCTCGTCGTCGGCGCCGCGAACTTCTCCGAGAGCGCGACGCTCGCCGAGATCTACGGCGAGGTGCTGCGCTCGGCCGGCTACCAGGTCGAGGTCCGCACCATCGGCAACCGCGACACCTACCTGCCGGCGCTCGTCGACGGCACGCTCTCGACCGTGCCCGAGTACGCGGCGACGCTCGCCGACTTCCTCAACGCGCGCGTGAACGGCGCCGACGCGCCGTCGGTGTCGAGCGACGACGTCGACGAGACCGTCGCGGCCCTGACGCCGCTCGCCGAGCAGTCGGGTCTCGCGGTCGGGCAGCCGTCGGCCGCGCAGGACCAGAACGCGTTCGCGGTCACCCAGGCCTTCGCCGACGAGCACGACGTGACCACGCTGACCGAGCTCGCCGAGGCGTGCGGTGGCCTCGTCCTCGCCGGGCCGCCCGAGTGCCCCGAGCGCCCGTTCTGCCAGCCCGGCCTCGAGGAGACGTACGGCCTGGAGATCGGCGAGTTCAAGTCGTACGACTTCGGCCTGATCGGCGCCGCGGTGCGCCAGGGTGACGCGGCCATCGGCCTCGTGCTGTCGAGCGACGGCTCGCTCGCGACCGACTGACCCGCGAGCGACTCGACACGACGGCCCCGCCGGCCGGCGGCTCACCCGCCGCCGACGGGGCCGTCCGTCGTCTCAGAGGCCCGCGGCCTCGAGGAGCCGCAGCCACACCTCGGAGACCGTCGGGTACGACGGCACGGCGTGCCACAGGCGGTCGAGCGGCACCTCGCCGACGACGGCGATCGTCGCGGCGTGCAGCATCTCCGCGGCGTCCGGCCCCACGAACGTCGCGCCCACGACCACGTTCCGTCCCTGGTCGACGACGAGCTGCGCGACGCCCGGATAGTCCTCGGAGGCCACGGACGCTCCGGCGACGTCGGCGAGGTCGTACCGCAGGACCCGCACGTCGATCCCGTCGCGGCGCGCCTGCGCCTCGGTGCGGCCGACCCACGCGACCTCGGGCCGGCTGAACACGACCTGCGGCACGGCGGCGACGTCGGCGGTCGCCCGGTAGCGGCTCCACGGCGCGGCGTCGCGCTCCGCGCCCGGTCCGCCGTCCGCGTCGGCGCCGTCCGGGTGGAAGCGCGCGGCGACCACGTCGCCCACCACGCGCGCGTCGTACTTGCCCTGGTGGGTGGTCGCGGTGCGGCCCGTGACGTCGCCCGCGGCGAACAGCCAGCCCTCGTCGACGCCGACGACCTGGAGCGCGTCGTCGACACGCAGCGGCTCCCCCGGTGTCAGGCCGACGGTCTCGAGGCCGAGCTGCCCCGTGCGGGGGCGGCGCCCGGTCGCGACGAGCACCTCGGACGCGTGCACGACGCTCGCGTCGGGGTGCGGGCCGCCCGAGGTCGCGCCGATCTCGAGGTGCACACCGCCGTCGTCGCGCCGGACGGCGGTCGTCTCGGCGTGCAGCAGGACGCGCACGCCGGCCGCGCGCAGGTCGTCGGCCACGGCCTCGCCCGCGAACGGCTCGGCGTTGCCGAGGAGACGGCCGCCCCGCACGACGATCGTCACCTCCGAGCCGAGGTCGGCGTAGGCGCGCGCCATCTCGACCCCGACGACGCCGCCGCCCAGGACCGCGAGCCGCGCCGGGACCTCGCGGACGGCGGTCGCCTCGCGGCTCGTCCAGAAGCCGGCCTCGGCCAGGCCGGGCACGTCGGGGACGACGGGCTCGGAGCCGGTCGCGAGCACGACCGCGTGCCGCGCGCGCACCTCCGTCTCGGTCTCGCCCGAGACGAGCAGGGTGCGCGGGCCGGTGAGCCGCGCGTGGCCGCGCAGCAGCGTGAGCCCGGCCGACTCGACCCACGACACCTGGCTGGCGTCGTCCCAGTGGTGCACGATCTCGTCACGCCGTGCGAGCACGGCGGCCGCGTCGACCGTGGAGTCGGCGACCGCGGCCTTCGCGCCCGGCACGCCACGCGCCGCTGCGAGCACCGCGCCCGCGCGCAGCAGCACCTTCGACGGCATGCACGCCCAGTAGGAGCACTCGCCCCCGACGAGCGCGTGCTCCACGAGCGCCACGCTCAACCCGGTGCGGCTCGCACGGTCGGCGACGTTCTCGCCGACGGCTCCGCCGCCCACCACCACGACGTCGAACTCCTGCTGACTCGGCATCGCCCCATCGTGGCGGGCCGCGGGCCCGTCCGCAGGTTGCGGCGCCGTCGGCGTGTCCGTCGTGGGTGCTTTCGTCCGGACCGCGCTGCTACGTTCGCACCGAGGGTCCGCCGGAGACGGCAACCGGCCGTGAGCTCCCGGCGTCGACGACGGAGGGGCGACGTGAGCGAGACATCCCAGGGCAGCGCTGCGCTCGGACCGATCCACGGGCGGCCGAGCTTCCGCGAGCAGTTCGACAGGTCGCGGTTCCCCGAGCACGGCCTCGGGTCCGACGAGGTCTACGAGCTCCTGCACACGGGGCTCATGCTCGACGGGCGCGAGACGCTCAACCTGGCGTCGTTCGTCACGACGTGGATGGAGCCCCAGGCCGAGCAGCTGATCCACGACTCGCTGCGCAAGAACCACATCGACCACGAGGAGTACCCGGCGGCGTCGCTCGTCGAGGAGGCCTGCGTGCACATGCTGGGCGACCTGTTCCACGCGCCGGACCCGGCGAAGGTCGTGGGGGTCGCGACGATCGGCTCGTCCGAGGCGATCATGCTCGGCCTGCTGGCGCACAAGCGCGCGTGGCGGCACCGTCAGCTCGCGGCGGGCCGGCCCGCGGACCGGCCGAACGTGGTGTTCGGTGCGGAGACGCACGTCGTGTGGGACAAGTTCGCGAACTACTTCGACGTCGAGATGCGCAAGATCCCCATGCGGCCCGACCGCTACGTGCTGAGCGCGGCCGACGTCGAGGCGCAGGTCGACGAGAACACCATCGCCGTCGGTGCCGTCCTGGGGACGACGCACATCGGCGAGGCCGACCCGATCGAGGAGATCAACGACCTGCTCGTGCGGATCAAGGCGGAGAAGGGCTGGGACATCCCGCTGCACGTCGACGGCGCGAGCGGTGCGTTCGTCGCGCCCTTCGCCGAGCCTGACCTGCGGTGGGACTTCCGCCTCGAGCAGGTCGCGTCGATCAACGCGTCCGGGCACAAGTACGGGCTCGTCTACCCGGGGGTCGGCTGGCTGATCTTCCGCGACGCGTCGCGGCTTCCCGAGGACCTCGTGTTCAGCGTCAACTACCTGGGCGGCGCGCAGCCGACGTACACGTTCAACTTCTCGCGCGGGTCCGCGATGATCCAGGCGCAGATGTACAACTTCCTGCGGCTCGGCCGGGACGGGTACACCGCGATCGTCGAGACGATGCTCGCCAACGCCCGCCACCTCAACGAGGCGCTCACGGCGTCGGGCCGGTTCGAGATCCTCAACCCCGGCCTGGCCGAACCCGTCGTGACCTTCCGCATCAAGGACGATCCCGGCTTCGACGTCTACCACATGTCGGCCCGGTTGCGGGAGAACGGCTGGATCGTGCCCGCCTACAGCCTCCCGGCCGACGCGCAGGACGTGCACCTGATGCGCGTCGTCGTCCGCCTCGACCTGAGCCGCACGATGATCGAGATGCTGCTGCGCGACCTCGACCACGCGTGGGAGTCGCTCGCCGCCGAGCAGCCGACCGTCCGCTCCGCCGCCAAGCCGGACGTGTGGACGGCGCCCGACAAGGCCGCCGCCCACGCGAAGGCGCGTACCGGTCTGCGGGCGTGACGCGCACCTCGGCGCTGCCCGACCTGCCGGACGGCTGGACCGCGGTCGACGCCCGCGGCCCGGGTCCGTTCGTCACGCACGCCGTCCTGCGGCGCCCGGACGGCGCCGAGGTGGAGTGGACGTCGCGGCGGCACCGCAAGGGCCTGGGCCTGCGCGCACCCGCAGCGGCGGCTCCCACGGCCGCAGGCGGCCACCGCGGCGCCGACGCGTGGAGCTGGTGGATCGGCGCGCTCTTCGCGATCGGCTCGGTGTGCTTCGCGCTGGGGTCGCTGCCGGCGTACGTCGACGCCGTGGCGCCGGCGGTCACGGCGTGGACGTTCGCGGTCGGGTCGGTGTTCTTCACGAGCGCCGCGTACCTGCAGTACGACGAGGCCGCGCGCGCACCGCGGGACGTCCTCGCGACCACGCCTCCGCGCGGCCGGCTCGCAGCCCTCGTGGGCTTCCGACCGGACCGCATCGACCTGTGGGCGTCCGCCGTGCAGCTGGTCGGCACGGTGCTGTTCAACGTCAGCACGTTCAGCGCGACCCGCGCGGGCCTCGCGGTCGCGGGCGAGAAGACGCTCGTGTGGGCGCCCGACGTGCTCGGCTCGGTGTGCTTCCTCGTGGCGAGCTGGTTCGCCTACGCGGAGGTGAACCGCGGCGCGCTCCCCCGCCCGGACCGGTCGGTCGGGTGGACGATCGCCGCCCTCAACCTGGCCGGCTCGATCGCGTTCGGCGTGGCCGCCGTCGCGGCCCGCTACCTGCACGGCACCGACGAGATGGCGAACGTGGCGCTCGTCAACGCGGGGACGTTCGTCGGGGCGGTCTGCTTCCTCGTCGGGGCCGTCCTGCTGCCCGTCGAGTCCGCGCGCGACCGGGCGCCCGCGGCAGCCGACGGCGACGTCGTCCCGCACCACGAGGTCCCCTCGCAGCACGACGAAGGCCCCTCACCGACCGTGCGGTGAAGGGCCTTCGTGCTGGTGCGCCATCAGGGACTCGAACCCCGAACCCGCTGATTAAGAGTCAGCTGCTCTGCCAATTGAGCTAATGGCGCGCGGTTGAGAACGTTAGCAGCCGTCCGGCCCGGGAAGCCAATCGGATCGGGCCGTCGTGACGACCGTCACGCGACGTCAGGAACGGCCGTCCCCGCTGGCCTGCGGGGTGCCGTTCTCCGGCTGCCACCACTCCTCCTCGGGCAGGCCCTCCTTCTCGAGGATCTCCTGCGAGGGCACGGCCTCGGCGGCCGTCAGGTCGGCGATCAGGGTGAGCGGCACGTGCGCCTCGAGCAGCTCACGGACACGCTCGGCGTCGGGCACGGCGAGGGTCTCGGGCTGGTCGTCGCTCATCGGGGGCTCCTGGTGGTCCTTGGTCAGGCGTCCGGCTGTCTCCATGGCACACCACGGGGACGCGTCGTGCAAGGTCGGTGTCCGGTTCCCCAGGATCGTCACAGATACAGCCCGGTGCCCTCACCGGAGCCGCGCTCGGTCGCGACCGCGTGCACGTCCTTCTCACGCAGCAGCAGGTACGTCGCGCCGGCCAGCTCGACCTCGGCACGGTCCTCGGGGTCGAACAGCACGCGGTCCCCCAGCTCGACCTGGCGCACGTGCTGGCCGACCGCCACGACCGACGCCCACGCGAGCCGCTTGCCGACGGCCGCGGTGGCCGGGATGACGATGCCCGCGGACGACCGGCGCTCGGCGGGGTCGCCGTCGACGGACACGAGGAGACGGTCGTTGAGCATGCGGATCGGCAGCCCGGGACGGGCGTCGGGAGCGGGAGCGGTCACCCGCACGACGCTACCGTGCGCGCGACGTAGGCTGACCGCGGCGTCGACCGGCCGACGCCTCCCCTGCGACCACCGGAGCGTCCTCGTGCCTCGTCTCGCCGTCGGCGACCTCGCCCCCGACTTCACGCTGCCCACCGCGGACGGCGGCAGCGTCACGCTGTCCGACCTGCGCGGCGAGCACGTCGTCGTGTACTTCTACCCGGCCGCGATGACGCCGGGTTGCACGACGCAGGCGTGCGACTTCCGCGACTCGCTAGCGTCGCTGCAGGGCGCGGGGTACAAGGTCATCGGCGTCTCGCCCGACCCGGTCGACAAGCTCGCGCAGTTCGCCGAGGCCGAGCACCTGACCTTCCCGCTCGCGTCGGACACCGAGCGCGGCGTGCTCGAGGCGTGGGGCGCGTGGGGCGAGAAGTCGCTCTACGGCAAGACCGTGACGGGCGTGATCCGCTCGACGGTCGTCGTCGACCCCGAGGGCAAGGTCGAGCTCGCGCAGTACAACGTGAAGGCGACCGGGCACGTCGCGAAGCTGCGCCGGGACCTCAAGATCGCCTGACCGCGGGCCGAGACCCCACCGACCGTGCGGCCGCCCCGGCGGACCCCGGTGACCACCGCGACGTGTGCCACACTCGGGCGCGCGGGAGTGGTGAAACGGTAGCCACGCCAGGTTTAGGTCCTGGTGCCCGAGAGGGCGTGCGGGTTCGAGTCCCGTCTCCCGCACCACGACGACGGCCCGGCACCGGGGAGCTCCCCCGTGCCGGGCCGTCGCGCGTCAGACCGTCAGCTCGCGGGGCGCAGCGGGAGACGGACCACCGAGTCGGCCAGGCGGACCGTCGACGGGCCGGAGCCGATCGCGTTCCACACCGCGACGCGCACCGTGCCGTTCGTCAGCCGCCCGAGCGTGCCCGTGACCCGCTCGGTGCCGACGACCTCGGTGTACCGCTCGACGCCCGGCACCGGGTCGGTCGCGAAGTACCGGTAGACCTCGACGCGGTCCCACGTGCCGTCGCCCGTGAGGTCGTACGACACCGACACGCGCGTGCCGTTGCCGACCACGCCGCCCGCGTCGAGCGCGAGGTCGAACCGGGTCCCTGCCGTGGTGGGCGCGCCGCTCACGCCCTCGACCGTCGCGACGACCGCGGCGGCCGGCTCGGTCGCCGTGTCGATGCCCGCGGCGCGCGGGAGCGTCACCGTCGCCGGTGACGTCACCGGGCTCGTGACGAGCCCGCCGTCCCCGTCGAGGTAGAGCGTCGAGGCGTCCGACGACGGCACCGTCGGTGTCGGGGTCGGCGTGGGCGTCGGCTTCGGCGTGGGCTTCGGCGTGGGCGTGGGCGTCGGCGTCGGTGTGGGGGTCGGCGTCGGCGTCGCGGTCGGCGTGGGGCTGGGAGTCGGGGTGGTCGTCGGACCGCCCGGTCCGTTGCCGCCGCTCCACGTGTGCGCACCGGACGTGACGGTCCGGCCGGCGGGCACGCGCAGCGTCGTGCCGTCGGAGAACCGCACGGTGAGCGCCGCCGCCGTCACGTTCGACGCGACGTACGTCCGCCCCTGCGACCCGCGGAACACCGCGGCCAGGGGGTGGTCGGCCCGGACGGTCGCGTCGAGCGTCCCGAGCGCCGCGAGGTTGGCGATCCAGTGGTACGTGTGCGCCCGCGACTCGCCCTCCTCGACGGTGTAGCCCGGGTTCGCCTCGAGCTCGCGCAGCGCCTGGGGACCGTCCCCGAGCGCGAGGTAGCTCCACAGGATGTCCTGCCAGACGGTCGGCGGGCCGCCGTTGGCGCGGACGAGCTCGGCGTAGTTGGCGCGCACGTCGTCGGGACGCAGCCCGAGGTAGAGGTGCCCGCCCGTGATCGGCAGGGTGTTGATGCCCTGGATCATCTCGGCCTCGCCGCTGAACCACGTCGCGTACGCCCCGCCGTCGCCCCAGATCATGCCGACGGTGCTGTGCCCGAAGCCGTCGGGGATGGCCTCGGCGCGGTCGAACCAGTACTCCTGGATCGCGGCGGCCTGCGTCGCGTAGAGGTAGGCGCCCGCGTCGCGGACGGACTGCCGCCCCGTCGCCTCTCCCCACTGGACGAGCGCAGCGGCGAAGTTCATGCCCTCGGAGCTCGACTCCTGGTTGTTGCCGGCGGCGAAGGCCCCGTGGCCGGACGCCCAGTCGTGCCCGGCGTACGGGTCGAAGTCGCGCAGGAACGGGAACCGCTTCTCGGACCGGTCGTAGCCGTTGGCGTCGCGCACGAGCACGTCGACCATGCCGCCGTAGTCGGCGGCCCACTGCGGGTCGAACCGCGCGAGCGTCGCCGCGGCGGCCACGTAGTAGCCGTAGTGGAAGTGGTGGTCGTTGAGCTCGGTGTCGGAGCCGTACGACGCGGGGTATCCGATGAGCGTGCCCCAGCGCGCGTCGTAGGCGAACACGCGCTCGGTCTTGCCGCCGGTCGCGGTGAACCAGTCGGTGAGCGTGGTGCGCATCGCGGTCAGCGTGCGGTCGCGCACGTCGGTGCGGCCGAGCTGGTCGGCGATCTCGGCGATGCGGGCGGCCCGCCCGAGCGCCTTGCCCGTCCAGTAGGTGTCGGCGCGCAGGACCCCGAGGTCGTCGGTCGCGGCCTCGTCGAGCAGGGCGTCGAGCCGGTCGCGCGCGGGGCCGGTCGACGTCGCGACGGCCGGCACCTCGGGGAGGATGCCCGTGAACGGCGTCGTCGTGGTGAACGACGTGGCGCCGGCGTAGGCCGTCATCGTGCCGCGCGGTGACACGTAGGTGCCGAGCTCGCTGGTCGTCCCCGGGCCCTCCGTGTCCGCCACGTACCGCTGCTGGTGCGGGTAGAGCGCGACGACCGTGCCGCGCGACTTCCCCTGCAGCGCGGTCGTCGTGAGCGCGTACGTCGTGCGGACGCGGGACGCGCCCTCGTCGTACGTCCACGACACGCGTGAGTCGGTGACCTCGTCGAACGCGTAGGGCGCGAGCGCCCGGGCCTCGGTGGTGCGCTGCGCGTCGGTCGATCCCGACGCGGTCGTGAGCGCCGCGACGGCGAGGAAGCCGCGACCCGCGAGCCCGCTCGTGAGCGTCGTGCCGGAGACCGTCCAGGACGCGCCGCTCGGCGCGTAGGCGACGTAGTCGCTGCCGCCCGCCGTGAAGCCCAGGGTCGAGCCGTCGCGCAGCCAGACGCGCAGGTCGTCCGCCGCGGTCAGCACGGCGTCACCGCCGGTGAGGTGGTACCAGCTGATCGGCAGGCCGTGCCCGATCGTGGCGCGCAGCCGCTTGCCGCCGCTCTCCCACGACGGCGTCACGGTCCAGTCGCTCCAGTCGGCGACCTCGACGACCGGTGCGCGCAGGCCGGCGACGCCGACGAGCACGTCCTGGCTGTACGGGTAGTGGAACTCGCCGACCCCGCCGGGGGTGCCGGACACCACGGTGTCACGTGTCACCGAGAGCCCGAGGCCGGACTCCGTCGGCTGGTACGACACCGGGTGGGCGTGCAGCGGCTCGGACGCCGTGCAGTTCCACCGCTTGAACAGCAGCGAGGACCACCAGTCGTTCGTCGGCAGCGGCCCGGCGGGCGCGTCGTCCGTGAGGTACGCGCGCGGGTCCGCCTCCAGGGCGTCGCAGCCCTCCGGCGTCGGCCCGGGCGGCGACGTGAGATAGCTCCCCCGCCCCACGGGCACCGTGTCCGCCGCGGTGGCGGCCGGTGCGACGACGACGGAACCGGCCAGCAGGCCGGCGGCGATGAGGACCAGTGCGGTCGTTCCCGGACGACGCCGGGATGGTGATGTGCTCATGTCAGCCCCTCTGGGCAGGGGTGAGCGGCACGACGTCGTGCGGCAGCCCCTGCGTGATCGGCCGGCCGCCTCGTTGCGGCCCACCGCACCGCTCCCCGCGCGGCCCCCTCTGGACGCGCTCGGTGTGAGAGCGGTGTCAGGAAACCGTAACCCGGGGGTCTGGCAGCGGCACGCCGGGTACGACGACGGCCCGGCCGCGGGGGCGGAACCCCTGCGGCCGGGCCGTCATGCACGTCCTGGCTCGTCAGCGCCGCGCCGACCCGTGCGGGTCGCGCGACGCCGCACGCGTCAGGCCTCGGCGGTCGCCGACTGCTCGGCGGCGGCGATCTTCTCGCGCACCTCGTCCATGTCGAGATCCTTCACCGCGGCCACGACCTTCTCCAGCATCGGGCCCGGCAGGGCGCCGGACTGCCGGTAGACCGGCACGCCCTCGCGGAAGGCCATGATCGTCGGGATCGCGGAGATCTGGAGCTGGGCCGCGATGAGCTGCTCGGCCTCGGTGTCGACCTTGCCGAACACCACGTCGGGGTGCTCCTCCGACGACTTCTCGAAGATGGGGCCGAACATCTTGCACGGTCCGCACCACTCGGCCCAGAAGTCGATGAGCACGATGTCGTTCTCGTTGATGACCTGGCCGATCGTCTCGGCCGTCAGCGTGGTCGTCGCCACGTGGCACCTCCTGGTTGTCAGGTCCGCCACGTAGAGCGCACGCGCCCCGGCCGATATTCCCGCGGCCGCTGTGAGCACCCGGGCACGCGCGCCTGGCCGCGACCGCCCGCGGCTCGCGGTAGAACTGCACCGTGACCGACACCGCCGAGTTCCCACCCGGACCCGAGCGCCCCGCGGGCTGGCTCAGCCCCGAGCGCATCGCCAAGGTCCGCTCGCAGATCCCGATCCTCTACGTCGACGCCGTGCCCGTGCGCGTCGACGACTCGGGCGACGTGGTCGCCGTCGGGCTGCTGCTGCGCGTCACGCCCGAGGGCGTGATGTCGCGCGCGCTGGTCAGCGGCCGGGTCATGTACCACGAGCGGGTGCGCGACGCGCTCGTGCGGCACGTCGAGAAGGACCTCGGGCCCGTCGCGCTCCCGCAGATCCCCGCGTCGCCGCAGCCGTTCACCGTCGCCGAGTACTTCCCCACGCCCGGCGTGACGCCGTACCACGACCCCCGCCAGCACGCGGTCTCGCTCGCGTACGTCGTGCCCGTGTCGGGCGACTGCCGCCCGCAGCAGGACGCGATCGACCTCGCGTGGCTCACGCCCGAGGAGGCGTGCGCCGAGCAGGTGCAGGTCGAGATGAACGGCGGCCAGGGGCTGCTGCTGCGCCAGGCGATGGCGCACGTCGGCCGCCTGCCCTGACCCTGACGTGACGACGCGACGGGCGCGCCCGCCGGTGCGTCCGTCGCTCAGCCGAGCGTGAGCTCCGGCCAGTCCGCCAGGTCGGCGCGCATCCTGCGGTCGTGCGTCGCGACGACGACCGCCGCTGACGTGAGCCGCAGCGCGTCGGTGAGCTCGTCGACCAGCCCGACGGACAGGTGGTTCGTGGGCTCGTCGAGGATCAGCAGGTGCGGCGCGGCGAGAAGCGCGCACGCGAGGTCGAACCGGCGGCGCTGACCGACGGAGAGCTCGCGCAACGGCCGCTCGAGGTCCTCCTCGCTCAGCAGCCCGAGCGCCGCGACGGGCACGAGCTGCTCGGGGTCGATGCGGCCGGCGTCGAGCAGGTCGAGCGCGTGCCGCGCGTACGCGTCGAACGCGCTTGGCGACGACCCGTCGGCGGCCGCCGGGGCGGCGTGCTCGGTCGGACCCTCCTGCGCGAGCACCCCGAGCCGGGCCCCCGGCGCGAGCGCGCGCGTCCCGCGGTCGAGCGCGACCGTGCCCGCCAGCGCCGCGAGCAGCGTCGACTTGCCGGACCCGTTCGGGCCCGTGACGAGCAGCCGGCCGCACGGCGGGACCTCGATGCGCCGCCCGGGCAGGTCGAGCCGGGGACGCCCGCCGGGGCCGCCGTCGACGCGCGGCGCGCGCAGCTCCAGCAGCGGTCCGCCGCCGCCGCGGTCACCCGCGAGCGGCTTGGGCACCGACGGCAGGTCGGGGAACGCGAGCGCGGGCGGCGGCACGGGCACCTCGACGGCGTCGGCCTCCAGGCGCTGGATCAGCCGGTCGGCGGCCTTCACGTGGATGCGGGCGCGCGTGCCACGGCGGTGCTTCTGCGACCCCTTGGGCGGGCGCCACTCGTCGGACAGCCCCTCGTAGGCGGTGTCGAGCCGCTCGGCCAGCGCCTGCGCGCGCTTGCGCTCCGCGCGGTACCGGGCCCGCCAGCGCCGCAGCATCTGGTCCTTCGCGAACCGGTAGTCGGCGTAGCGCGTCGCGCCGTACAGCGCCGGGCGGCCGTCCATCGACGGGTCGAGGTCGAGGATGGCCGTCATGACGTCGTCGAGCAGCCGCCGGTCGTGCGTGACGATGACGACCGCCCCCGGCCAGTCCCGCAGCTGGGCCGTCAGGTAGTCGACCCCGGCGGCGTCGAGGTGGTTGGTCGGCTCGTCGAGCAGCAGCACGTCCGCGCGCTCGCCGATCCGGCACGCGAGCCGCACCCGGTACCGCTCCCCCACGCTGAGCCGGTCGAGCGCCCGGTCGCGGTCGCGCGGCGCGCCGAACCGCGTGAGCGCCTCGTCGACGCGCCGGTCGGCGTCCCACGCGGCGAGGTGCTCGTACCGCGTCATCGCGGCCGTCAGCCGGGTCAGGTCGCCGGACTCGTGGTCGAAACCCTCGATCGCGGCCTCGAGCTCGGCCGACGCGGCCCGCACGGCCGCGAGCGCCCGCTCGACGAGCGACCCGACCGTGGTCCCCGCGGGCTCGTCGAGCTCCTGCTCGACGACCGCGAGCGTGCCCGCGCGACGCACGGACCCGGACAGCGGCGCGAGGTCGCCCGCGAGCAGCCGCAGCAGCGTCGTCTTGCCCGCGCCGTTCTCCCCGACGAGCCCCACACGGTCACCCGCGGACACGACGAGGTCGACGGCGTCGAGGACGACCTGCTCCCCGTAGGCGAACGTCACCGCGTCGGCGGCGACGTGCACGTGGTCGACGACCGCGTGCACGTCCCGCCGGGCGGGCAGCGTCATCCGCCCAGCACCCGCACCAGCGTCGGGGCGAGCGCGCGGAACGCCTGGCCGCGGTGGCTGATCGCGTTCTTCTCGGCCGGGTCGAGCTCGGCGCACGTGCGCTCCTCGCCGAGCGGGACGAGCACCGGGTCGTAGCCGAAGCCGTGCGCGCCCCGGGGTGCGGCGGCGAGCGTGCCGACGAGCGCGCCCGTCTCGACGTGCTCGAACCCGTCGGGCGTGACGAGCGCGGCGGCGCACACGAAGCGTGCGCCCCGGTGCTCGGGCTTGACGTCGCGGAGCTGCGCGAGCAGCAGGTCGAGGTTCGCGGCGTCGTCGCCGTGCCGGCCGGCCCAGCGCGCGGAGAAGATGCCGGGCGCGCCGCCGAGCACGTCGACCGCGAGCCCGGAGTCGTCGGCGACCGCGGGCAGGCCGGTGAACGCGGCGAGCGCACGCGCCTTGAGCAGCGCGTTCTCGGCGAACGTCACGCCGTCCTCGACGGGCTCGGGCGCGCCGACGGCGCCCGCGCCGACCACCGCCGCGGCGTCGAGGCCGGGCAGCGACGGGGACAGGATCGCGCGGAGCTCGCCGATCTTGTGCGCGTTGTGGGTCGCGAGGACGAGCCGCGCGCCGGCGGGCACGGTCACGCGCCCACCTCGTCCACGTCCACCGCGTCGACCCCCGTGACGAGGCGCGTCGCGGTGCCGTCGCCGGGCGCGGACGCGAGCGCCGCGGCCTGCAGCGCGGTGAGCTGCGCACCACCGGCGACCGCGAGGTCGAGCAGCGCGTCGAGCTCGCGCCGGTCGAACGGCGCGTGCTCCGCCGTGCCCTGCACCTCGACGAACGCGCCCGAGCCGGTGACGACGACGTTCATGTCGGTCTCGGCGCGGACGTCCTCGACGTACGGCAGGTCGAGCACCGGGACGCCGTCGACGATGCCGACGGACACCGCGGCGACCGAGTCGCGCAGCACCGTGCGGCCGGGCTTGACGATGCGCTGCTGTGTCGCCCACGCGACCGCGTCGGCCAGCGCGACGTAGGCGCCCGTGATCGCCGCGGTCCGGGTACCGCCGTCGGCCTGGAGGACGTCGCAGTCGAGGACGATCGTGTTCTCGCCGAGCGCCGACACGTCGACGACGGCGCGCAGCGAGCGGCCGATGAGGCGCGAGATCTCCTGCGTACGGCCGCCGACGCGGCCCTTGACCGACTCGCGGTCCGACCGGGTGGTGGTGGCACGCGGCAGCATCGCGTACTCGGCGGTGACCCAGCCCTCGCCCGAGCCCTTGCGCCAGCGCGGCACACCCTCGGTGAACGACGCCACGCACAGCACCTTGGTCCCGCCGAACTCGACGAGGACGCTGCCCTCCCCCGCGTCGAGGAAGCGGCGGGTGAGCGTGACGGGGCGCAGCTCGTCGGGGCGACGCCCGTCGGCGCGGAGCGCGGGGGTGGTGGCGGTCATGCGGACGAGCCTAACCGCGCGGCGCGACACCCCGGCCGGGCGTCCGACCGCGGCCCGCGCGTCGGCGGGTCGCTGCCCGCTCACGCCTCCGGTGCGGTCGGCACTGACGGGACGACCGCACGCGGGGTCACCGCCGGGTCGCCGAGCGCGACGTCGAGCACCGCCTGCTCGGGCGGCGCACCGGCGGCCAGCCGCGCACCGATCGCGTCGCGGACGCGCAGCGCACGACGCCAGCCCATGACGTCGGCGACCGCGACGGCGGGCGCGTCGTCGTCGCCCGCGGGCGTCACCGCGACGGCCCAGGGGCGGCGCAGGAGCAGCCGCCCGACGAACGCGAGGACCAGGACGACGACCACGACGAGGAGGTCCAGCACGACGAGCAGCAGCGGCACCAGGAAGAGCCACACGAGCAGCACGCCGAGCACGAATGCGACCGCGCCGACGATCCACGCGACCACCCCGCCGAGGTCGTCGAGGCCGCCCGCGAGCTCCCCCACTCCGTCGAGCGCGACGTCCGCCCCCTCCCGGCTGCGGCGGTGCGACCGGCGCAACCGGCGGAACACCCGGGCCCACCGGGGCGCCCATCGGACGGCGACGTCGAACGACGGACCCGCGGGCGGGCGGGCGGTACGGGTGCGCATGACCGCACAGCGTGCCAGCCGGGCCCGTCGTCGCTGGGGCGCGTCCGCGGGTGTCGCGTCAGAGGGTGTGCACGTCGCCCGGCCGGGCGAGCGCCACGGGTCCGTCGTAGACCGCGCGCGCCTCCGCGACCGCGACCTGCGGGTCGTTCCACGCGGGGATGTGCGTGAGCACGAGCTGCCGGGCACCGCCGCGGGCGGCGGCCTCGCCGGCGCGCCTGCCGGTGAGGTGCACGCCGCGCACCGCGTCGTCGCGCCCCTCGACGAACGCGGCCTCCGCGAGCAGCAGGTCGACGCCGTCGGCGAGCGCGTCGAGGCCCGCGCACGCGTCGGTGTCACCGGTGTACGCGAGCGTCACGGTCGCCGACGGGTCGGCCTCGGACGGACCGGTGACCCGGATCCCGAAGGCGGGGATCGGGTGCTCGACCGGCACCGGCGTCAGCGTCAGCGGGCCGACGACGACGGGCGCCTCGGGGTCCCACGCGTGGAACGTGAACTGCTTGCCCACGTCGGTCGCCGGGTCGCCGCCCGCGATCTGCGTGAGCCGCTGCGCCGTGCCCCCGGGGCCGTGCACGTCGACGGGCGGCAGGGCACCGTCCGGGTGGTACCGCAGGAGCACGTTGAGCACGACCATGTCGGCGACGTGGTCCGCATGCAGGTGGGAGAGGCCGATCGCGTCGAGCCGCGTCGGGTCGCCGTACCGCTGGAGCGGCCCCAGCGCGCCGTTGCCCAGGTCCAGCAGGACGGTCCACCTGCGCCCGTCGGCGTCGTCGGCCTGCACGAGGTAGCCGGACGCGGCCGCGTCGGGACCGGGGAACGAGCCCGCGCTGCCCACGACGACGAGCCTCATCGCAGCGCCATCCGCGACTCGACGGACTCGACCTCGGGGCCGAGGAACCGGCGCGCGAGCGACTGGAACGCGTCCGGGTCGCCCGTCGCGAGGAACCGGTGCGACGGTGGGCCCGCGACCGGGTCACGCTCGAGGTCGTGCGCGACGAGCGTGCGGTACACGTCCTTCGCGGTCTCCTCGGCGCTCGAGACGAGCGTGACCTCGTCACCCATGACGTACGAGATCGCGCCGGTCAGCAGCGGGTAGTGCGTGCAGCCGAGGACGAGCGTGTCCACGCCCGCCTCCTTGACGGGCTCCAGGTACTCGCGCGCGACGGCCAGCACCTCGGGCCCCGACGTGATGCCGGCCTCGACGAGCTCCACGAAGCGCGGGCACGCCTGCGTGGTGAGCGTGACGCCCGGGGCGACGGCGAACGCGTCGTCGTAGGCGCGCGACTCGACGGTCGCGCGCGTGCCGATGACGCCGATCCGGCCGGTGCGGGTCGCGGCGACCGCACGGCGGGCCGCGGGGAGGATGACCTCGACGACGGGGATGCCGCGGCGCAGCGTGTACCGCTCGCGCGCGTCCCGCAGCATCGCGGCCGACGCGGTGTTGCACGCGATGACCAGCAGCTTCACGCCCGCGTCGACCAGGTCGTCCATGACCTCGAGCGCGTGCGCGCGCACCGCGGCGAGCGGCTTGGGCCCGTACGGGGTGTTGAGCGTGTCGCCGATGTAGAGGGTCGACTCGTGCGGCAGCTGGTCGAGGATGGACCGTGCCACCGTGAGACCGCCGACGCCGGAGTCGAAGATGCCGATCGGGGCGTCGTTCACGGGCGAGAGCCTAACCCTCGTGCGACGGGCCGCCGGACGCACCGCCGCGCCGCGCGTGCTCGAGCATGAGCCCGACCAGCGACTCCTGCAGCCAGCTGAGCGCGCCGTAGAGCGACACGAGGTAGCGCCGGACGTCGACGTCCTGACCCTGTGCGTCGTCGGCGAGCACGTCGTACAGCTGCTCGGCGTCCTGGTCCGTGCGCACGTCGAGGCGCTCGGCGAGCACGAGCCGCAGGTCGGTGATGGCCGCCGCGAGCTCGGGGGCGTCCTTCGGGGCGACCGTCAGGAGGTCCTGACGTCGGCCGTCGCCGGGCGTCGTCAGCAGCGTCCACATCACCCCGAGGCGCGCGACCTTACGGGCGCGCAGGTCGTCCTCGGTCAGGCGGCGGAACTCGGCGGCGACGTCCGGGTCGTCCTGCGAGGCGTCGGGCAGCAGCCGACGCACGGCCGGGTCCTGCGGCGGGGCGACGTCCTCGGTGCGGAGCAGCGGAACCTCGGGCGCCGCACCCGGACCGACCTCGTCGAACCGCGGCGCCCCCAGCAGCTGCGCGACGTCCGCGACGAGCGCGGCGACGACCTCGCGCTCGGAGGCGTCGAGCCGTGCGACGAATGCACCGTGCTTCTCGGTGAACGCGCGCATCAGACCCCGCTGCGCTGCAGGGTCGCCCACAGGCCGAACCCGTGCATCGCCTGCACGTCGACCTCCATGCCCTCGAGGGACCCGCTCGACACCACGGCCCGCCCCTCCTCGTGCACCTGGCGCATGAGCTTCTCGGCCTTCTCGTGCGGGTGGCCGAAGTACGTCTCGAACACGTAGGTCACGTAGGACATGAGGTTCACGGGGTCGTTCCACACGATGGTGACCCACGGGTCGGCGACGGCCGCCTGCTCGGCGGCCTCGACGCGTTCGTCGGGCGCGGTCTGGACGGGCACCCGACCACTGTAGGTGCCCGTGCGCGCCGGGCGCGCCGCCTGTCCCCGGGCGCCCTACGTTGGCCGCATGACGCACCCGCAGCCCGCCGCCGTCCCCGTGACCTCGCTGCTCACCGACCGCTACGAGCTCACGATGCTGCAGGCGGCGCTCGCCGACGGCACCGCGCACCGCCGCTGCGTGTTCGAGGTGTTCACGCGCCGGTTGCCGCCCGGCCGTCGGTACGGGGTGGTCGCGGGCACGGGCCGGCTGCTCGAGGCGCTCCCCGCGTTCCGGTTCACGTCGCGCGAGCTCGACTGGCTCTCCGACGAGGGCGTGGTCGACGACGCGACGCTCGAGTTCCTGTCCGCGTACCGCTTCACCGGGTCGATCCGCGGGTACGCCGAGGGCGAGGTCTTCTTCCCGCAGTCGCCGCTGCTGGTCGTCGAGGGCACGTTCGCCGAGGCGGTGCTGCTGGAGACGCTCGCGCTGTCGATCCTCAACTACGACTCCGCGGTCGCGTCGGCGGCGTCGCGCATGACGAGCGCCGCGGTCGACCGGCCGGTGCTGGAGATGGGCGCACGGCGCGCGCACGAGGAGGCCGCGGTGTCGGCGGCCCGCGCCGCGGTCGTCGCGGGGTTCGCGGCGACGTCGAACCTCGAGGCGGGGCGCCGCTACGGCCTCGACACGATCGGGACCGCGGCGCACGCGTTCACGCTGCTGCACGACGACGAGGAGGCGGCGTTCGCGGCGCAGGTCGCGGCCCAGGGGCCGGGCACGACGCTCCTGGTCGACACCTACGACGTGAAGCGCGGGGTCGAGCGCGCGCTCGCCGCGGCCGGCACGGGTCTCGGCGCGGTGCGGCTCGACTCGGGTGACCTCGGGGTGCTCGCGCAGGAGGTGCGCGCGCAGCTCGACGCCGCCGGCGCGCACGACACGCGGATCGTGGTGACGTCGGACCTCGACGAGTACGCGATCGCGGCGCTCGCGGCCGCACCGGTGGACGTCTACGGCGTCGGGACGTCGGTCGTGACCGGCTCGGGGGCGCCGACGTGCGGCATGGTCTACAAGCTCGTGGCCCGCGAGGGCCGTGACGGTGCGCTCGCGCCGGTCGAGAAGAGGTCGTCGGCGAAGACGAGCGTCGGGGGCCGCAAGACGGCGGCGCGACGGCGGGGGCCGGACGGGCGGGCCGTCGAGGAGGTGCTGGTCACGGGTCCCGACGCGGCGGTCGCGGCGTGGGAGCCCGAGGGCGGCGAGCTGCGGGCGCTGCACGTGCCCCTCGTGACCGGCGGCGAGGTGGACCCGTCGTGGACGGGTCCCGAGGGTGTGCGCCGGGCACGGGATCGGCACCGCGCCTCGCGGGACGAGCTGCCGCGCGGTGCGCGACGGCTGTCGGCCGACGAGGCCGCGGTGCCGACCGTGACACTGCGGCTGGCCGGACGGGACTGAGGGACCGTCCGGCCAGACCGCTGCGCGAGGACCAGGCCGCGGACGCGGGGCGGGGGTACAGGGGGGCTAGACCCCCGCCGCCCGCGCCGCGGCCCGGTCAGATCCGGGCGCGGCCGCGACCGCGGCCGACCAGGCCGAGGATCAGGCTGACGACCAGGACGGCGATACCGATCCACAGGAGGAACTCACCGACCCCGGCGAAGCCGAGGATGAGGAGAACCGCTCCGACGAGGACGAGGATGAGCCAGCTGGGCATGGTGCGACCCCTTTCTTCGTGGTCACCGTGAGCGTCCGGGGGAACCCGGCGCCGTGAAGCACGAGGAAGACGTTGCCGAACCCGCGAGGGCTCCGCACGCCGAGAGGACGAGTTGCACGACGAAGCGACGCTGCTATGTGGTCGCGCGTCCAGCGCTCTGACCTGGGCATATGAGGGAATTGTCACTGTCCCACATGGTGAGACGGGGATTGCCTGGTCGCGCTACCGAGGCGTATCGCGCGTCACTTCTTGCCGACGAACCAGCCGCGCAGCATCGCGACACGCGCCGTCAGCTGCGCCGGGTCCGCGAGCGCGACCTCCGGTCCCCCGCACCGTCGGCGCAGCTCCGCGTGCACCGCGCCGTGCGGCTGCCCGCTCCGCCGCGACCACGCCCCGACCAGCTGCGCGAGCTCCTTGCGCAGCTCCGCCTGCTTGCGGTGGTCCATCTCGGGCGCCGGCTCGGCCGCCGCCGGGCGGCGCTTGCCCTTGAGCTGGTCGGCCTGCCGCTGCCGCAGCAGCGCCGACACCTGGTCGGCGTCCAGCAGGCCGGGCAGGCCGAGGAAGTCGAGCTCCTCGTCCGAGCCGACCGCGGCCTCGGTGCCGAACTCGCCGCCGTCGAACAGCACGCGGTCGAACGACGCCTGCGCCTCGAGCGCCTCGAACGTGCCCTGCTTGCCGTCCGGCCCGACCGCGTCGGGGCCGTTCTGCTCGGCGTTCGCCGCCGCGAGCAGCGCGTCCTCGGGGTTGAAGTCGACGCCCTGCTCCTCGGCCGTCTGCGGCCGGTCGAGGGCGTGGTCGCGCTCGAGCTCGAGGCTGCTCGCGAGCGCGAGGAGCTGCGGGACGGACGGGAGGAACACCGACGCCGTCTCGCCCCGCTTGCGGGCCCGCACGAACCGCCCCACGGCCTGCGCGAAGAACAGGGGCGTCGCGGTGCTCGTCGCGTAGACGCCGACCGCGAGACGCGGCACGTCGACGCCCTCGGACACCATGCGGACCGCGACGAGCCAGCGCGAGTCGCCCGCGGAGAACTCGTCGATGCGGTCGCTCGCGCCGTCGTCGTCGGACAGCACGACCGTCGGCGACTCCCCCGTGAGCCGCGCCAGGTGGCCGGCGTACGCGCGCGCGTCGGTCTGGTCGGTCGCGATGATCATCGCGCCCGCGTCGGGCACCGCCCGCCGCACCTCGGTGAGGCGCCGGTCGGCCGCGGCGAGCACGCTCGGGATCCACTCGCCGTTCGGGTCGAGCGCGGTCCGCCACGCCTGGGCGGTCATGTCCTTGGTCAGCGGCTCGCCGAGGCGCGCGCTCACCTCGTCGCCCGCGCGCGTGCGCCAGCGCATCGAGCCGCTGTAGGACAGGAAGATCACGGGCCGCACGACGTGGTCGCGCAGCGCGTCGCCGTAACCGTACGTGTAGTCCGCGACGCTCCGGCGGATCCCCTCGTGGTCCCGCGCGTACTGCACGAACGGGATCGCCGCGGTGTCGGACCGGAAGGGCGTGCCCGTGAGCGCGAGGCGTCGGGTCGCGTCCTCGAAGGCCTCCCGGACCGCGTCGCCCCACGAGAGCGCGTCGCCGCCGTGGTGCACCTCGTCGAGGATGACGAGCGTGCGCTCGGCGGTCGTCCGCGCCGCGTGCAGCGCGGGCTTGGACGCGACCTGCGCGTACGTGACGGCGACCCCGTCGAACCCGTGGCCGTGGCGGCCCTGCGCGTTCGAGAAGTTCGGGTCGAGCCGGATCCCGACGCGCGCCGCGGCGTCCGCCCACTGCTTCTTCAGGTGCTCGGTCGGCGCCACGACCGTGACGCGGCGCACGGCGCGCGCCTCGAGCAGCTCGGTCGCGATGCGGAGCGCGAACGTCGTCTTGCCCGCTCCCGGCGTCGCGACCGCGAGGAAGTCACGCGGCGCGCGCTCCCGGTACAGGTCGAGCGCCTCGGCCTGCCACGCACGCAGCTTGCCCGCGGTCCCCCACGGCGCACGCCCGGGGAACGCCGGCGGCAGGTGGGAGGCCGCCGACGTGGAGGCGTGGGACGTGGTGGAGGACGGGCGTGCGGCCGCGCTCACTTGCCGCCGCGGCCGAAGCCCCAGCGACGACCCCCGCCCGAGCCCTCGGAGCCACCGTCGCCGGACGCACCCTCACCGTCCTGCGGCTCGCGCAGCCCCTCGTAGATCTCCTTGCACACGGGGCACACCGGGAACTTGTTCGGGTCCCGGCCCGGCACCCAGACCTTGCCGCAGAGCGCGACCACGGGCTTGCCGCTCATCGCGGACTCCATGATCTTCTCCTTGCGCACGTAGTGCGCGAAGCGCTCGTGATCGCCCGGCTCGACCTGCTCGTGCGTCTCCTGGCGCTCGAGCACGCTCGTCGACGTGCCCTGGCCCGGGTCGTTCGGGTCGGCGGGGCCGGTCGGCGGGAGGGGTTCGGTCATGCGCAGGAGTCTACGTCGCGGCACCCACGCTCCCGAGTGCGACACCACCGCGCCGACTAGATAGACACGCTGACTAGATAGTCGTACTGTCTAGTTCGTGACGACGACCCCCTGGCCCGGCGAGTGGCTGCGCGGCGTCCTCGACCTGTGCGTCCTCGCCGTCCTCGCCGAGGGCGAGACCTACGGGTACGCGCTCGCTGCCCGGCTCGACGAGCTCGGCGTCGGCACGATCAAGGGCGGCACGCTCTACCCGCTGCTCGCCCGCCTCGAGCAGGCCGGGCACGTCACCACGCGCTGGGAGCCCGGCGAGGGCGGCCCCGGCCGGAAGTACTTCGCGCTCACGGCGGCGGGACGCACCGCGCTCGCCGCGCGCGCCGACGCGTGGCGGACCTTCGCCACGCTCACCGTCGAGCTCACGTCCGCGGCCGACCGCCGCGACCGCCCCGAGGAGGCACGCGCATGACCGACCCGTCGGCGCCCACGTCCACGCTGGTCCCCGAGCACTGGCGCACCACGTTCGTGCTCGAGCTGCGCGACCGCGGCGCCGACGGTCGCGCCGTCGGCGAGGCGCTCGCGGAGGTCGAGCAGTTCTGCGCCGACAGCGGCCAGACCGCGGCCGACGCGTTCGGCGACGCGCGCACCTACGCCGCGAGCCGCGTCGACACCCACGCGCCGCGGTTCGCCGGGGTCGGGCGCGAGCTCGTCCCCGCCGCCGTCGGCGTCGTCGGGCTGCTGCTCCTGCTGTGGGCCGTCGGCGCCGACGGACCGACGCTCGACGTGACAGTCGGCCGCGTCCTGCTGCCGCTCGTGCTCGTCGGCGGCGCGGTCGCCACCGTCCAGGTCGCGGTGCGCAGCCGCCTCGCGCTCGCGGGCACCGTGGCCGCGCTGCTGGTCGCGCTCGTCGTCCTCGACCGCGTCGCGACCGCGCCTCTCGTCACAACGACAGCCGCCGTCGCCGCGGTCGTCGGCGCCGTGCTGCTGCTGGCCGAGGCAGGGTGGCAGACCTGGATCGCGGTGCGCCGGCCCGAGCACACGGTGGTCGTCGCGCCGGGGTCGGACCCGCGCGACGAGCGTCGCCGCAACGTGCGCGCCGGGATCGCGCTCGCGTGGCTGCTGCCGGCCATGGCCGCGGTCGCCGCCGCGTTCTTCGCGCTCCTGCGGGCGCTGCTGCCGTGACGCACGGCACGGGCACGCGTCAGAGGCCCTGCCAGCCCGGCTTCGCGGCGTACGTCTCGCGGTAGTAGTCCGCGAGCTGCAGGCGGGACGCGGCGGCGTCGTCGACGAGCACCGTCACGTGCGGGTGGTGCTGCAGGACGGTCGCCGGCCACATCGCGCTGACCGGCCCCTCGGCGAGCTGGTGCACCGCCTCGGCCTTGCCCCGACCGGTCGCCAGCAGCACCAGGTGCCGCGCCGCCATGATCGTCGCGAGCCCCTGCGTGAGGCAGTGCGTCGGGACCTGGTCGACGTCGCCGCCGAAGAACCGCGCGTTGTCCTCGCGCGTCTGGCGCGTGAGCGTCTTGATCCGGGTCCGGGACGCGAGCGACGAGCCGGGCTCGTTGAACGCGACGTGCCCGTCGGTGCCGATCCCGAGGATCTGCAGGTCCACGCCGCCCGCGTCCGCGATCGCCTGCTCGTACGCCGCGCACGCCGCGGGCACGTCGTCGGCCAGACCGTCGGGGCCTTGCACCGCGCCCTCGGCGAAGTCGACGCGCGACGCGATCTCCTTCTCGATGACGTTGCGGTACCGCTCCGGGTGGTCCGCGGGCAGGCCCACGTACTCGTCCAGCATGAACGCCCGCGCGTGCGCGAACGACAGCCCGTCCTGCGCGTGTCGCCGGGCGAGCTCGTCGTAGACCGCGAGCGGGCTGGACCCCGTCGCGAGCCCGAGCACCGCCGTCGGGCGCGCCCGGAGCAGCCGCTCGACCGCGTCGGCCGCGATCCGCGCGAGCTCCGCCGCGGGGGCGATGACGACCTCCATCAGCACTCCTCCTGTCGGGCCGGGACTGCGCCGCGGCCGATCATGCGTCGTACTCGCCGCGCCCGACGAGCGCCGCGCCGACGGCCCCGACCGGGACGCCCTCGGGCGCCAGCGTCACGCGGTCGGCCAGGCGCATCGAGGCCAGGAACGGCGACGTGCCGGCGGCCGCGTCGAGCACGCCGCGCACCGCGTCGAGCAGCGGCGCCCCGACAGCGCTCACGCCCCCGCCGATCACGACGTGCCGCACGTCGCACGTGAGGACGAGCACACGCACTCCCGCGGCGACGGCGGCCGCGAACTGGTCGCGCAGCGCGACCGCCTCGGGGTCGCCCGCGGCGGCCGCGGCGAAGACCTCGGCGGGTGCCGGGGCGCCGGTCCGGCTCGGCCAGGCGGCGTCGAGCGCCGAGCCCGACGCGTACTGCTCGAGGCAGCCCGTCTGGCCGCACTTGCACGGCAGGCCGTCGGGCACGAACGTCAGGTGCCCGATCTCCCCCGCCGCGCCCTGCGACCCCCGGCGCAGCCGCCCGTCGAGCAGCAGGCCCGCCGCCAGGCCCGTGCCGAGCGCGAGGAACGCGAGGTCGTGCTGCGCACCGTCGGCGTGCGGCTCGACGAACCGCGCCGCGCCGACGACCGCGGCGTTGAGGTCGTTCTCAAGCCGCACCGGGACGGGTCTCAGGCGGTCGGCGACCAGGGCCGCGAGAGCGACGCGCTGGTCGATGCCGAGGTTGACCGCGTGCTCGACGGTCCCCGCGGCCACGTCGACGACGCCCGGCAGGCCCAGGCCGACGCCGACGAGGTCGCCGACCGCCACGCCCGCCAGGCCGGCGAGCTCCTCGACCGCCGCGACCGCGCCCGCGACCACGCCGTCGAGACCGCGCACCG
>NZ_JAPESW010000020.1 GCF_028527925.1 Cellulomonas fimi | reverse complement strand
GGACAGCCGGAACAGGAAGAACTGCGTGACGAGCAAACTCACGAGGACGGCGCGCCGGAACCAGCGGTAGCCCTGGACGGCGTCGCGTCGCACCCGCAGCAGCCCGACGACCGCGAACGCGGCGCCGACGAGCCCGCTGACCACGGCACCCGCGGCGACCCACCACAGCCCGCCGAGGTCCCCCCACGCGAGCAGGCCGCGCACGACGGAGACCGTCGCGGTCGCCACGAGCAGCACGACCGCGAGCAGCGGCACGAACCGGGCACGGATCAGCAGGTGCAGGACTCGGACGGCACCGCGTGACACGACCTCGACGACGTCGGGCAGCTCCTCGTGGTCGTCGACGACGGACCGCAGCAGCGCGCGCGTCTCCTTCGCCCCCGCGACGTCGCCCGCCGCGGCGAGCCGGGACTCCGCGCGGGCCCGCGCGTGCCCGGTGAAGCCGCCGGCGACGCCGGCGACGGCGTCGTCCACCGCCGCGGCCAGCGCCTCGCGCGGGTCGAGCGCGCGTCGCCCGTGCAGCGCCTCGGCCACCAGTCCGAGCGCCACGACGGTCGCGTAGATGATCGCCGCGGTCGGCTCGTAGAAGTAGTCGTTGTCGGACGTGACGAACTTGCCGACCTCGTCGACGAACAGCCCGAAGCCGATCCCACCGACGATCGCCCCGAACGGCCGCAGGACCGGCCCCATGAACGACAGCAGCAGCACGAAGGCGAGCGCCATGAGCAGCCCGCCCCACAGCACGTGCGCGACGTGCAGCCCGCCGCCCCCGATCTGCGGGTACCCGGACGCCGCCAGCAGCGCGCGCGTGACCAGGACCGTCAGGGCGGTGACCACGAGGAACGTGCCGAGGTTGCGCGTCGCGAGCGGGTCGCGCGGAAGCCCGAGGCGCAGCATGAGGTGCACGGGCGACGACGTGCCGGGGCGCGACGCGGTGCTCACAGCGCCGCGAGCTCGCGTTCGAGGTCGTCGAGGCCGAGCGAGCCCAGCCCGAGCGCGGCGGTGTGCCAGGCGCGCAGGTCGAACGTCTCCCCCGCCGACTCCCGACGCTCACGCGCGCGGCGCCGACCCGACAGCCACGCACGCTCCCCGAGCTTGTAGCTGATCGCCTGCCCCGGCCAGCCGAGGTACCGCTCGATCTCGCTGTGCACGAACGCGGCCGGCGACCCGCTGCGCTGCCGGAAGAACTCCTCGCCCAGGTCGGCCGTCCACCGCTCCCCCGGGTGGAACACGTGCGACTGCGGGATCGTCAGCCCGAGGTGCATGCCGATGTCGACGACGACCCGGACCGCGCGCATCCGCTGCCCGTCCAGGTACCCGAGCCGCGCACCGGGCGTGCGCAGGTGCCCGAGCTCGTCCATGAGCCGCTCCGCGTACAGCGCCCAGCCCTCCGTCGTCGCGGGCACCGACCCGACCGACGTCTGGAACACCGACAGCTCACCCGCGCGGTAGGCCCACTGGCCGAGCTGCAGGTGATGCCCGGGCACGCCCTCGTGGTACCAGGTGCTGATGAGGTCCCACGTCGGGAACCGGTCACGCCCCAGCGTCGGGAGCCACGTGCGCCCCGGACGCGAGAAGTCCAGCGACGGGCGCGTGTAGTACGGCGCCGCGGCGGCACCGGGCGGCGCGATCATCGCCTCGACCCGCCGGACCGGGTCCGCCACGTCGACGACCGTGCCGTCGAGCTCGGCGATCGCGTCGTCCATCATGCGCTGCAGCCACGCCCGCACCTCCTCGACGCCCTCGACGGCCTCGCCGTGCTCGTCGAGGTGCGCGAGCGCCTCCTGCGGACCCGCGCCCGGCAGCACACGGTCGGCCTCCTCGGCCATGTCCGCCTCGATCCGCGCGAGCTCCTCCCAACCCCACGCGTACGCCTCCTGCGGGTCCAGGTCCGCGCCCGTGTGCAGACGCGCCGACAGCAGGTAGCGCTCGCGGCCCACCGCGTCCGGGACGTCGTCGACCGCGGGGCGGTACTCGTCGGCGATCCACCGGCGCAGGCGGTCCACGCCCGCGGCGGCCTCCTGCGCGGCCGCGTCGAGCTCGGCGCGCAGCGACGCCGGCACGCCCGCCGCGTCGGCCCGCTCGACGAAGCCCGCGTGCCACCCGCGTCCGTCCGCCGCCGCGAGCCACTCGCCGAGCTGCGCCACCACGGCCTCCGCCTGGCGCGGCGCGCTCCGCACACCCCGGCGCAGCCCTTCCTCGAGCGTCGCGCGGAACCCGTCCGCGGCGTCGGGGACCTGCGCCAGCCGACCCGCGACGACGTCCCAGTCGTGCTCGGTCGCCGTCGGCATGAGCAGGAAGATCGACTGGAGCGTCTGCACGGGCGACGCGATCGGTCGCAGGGCGGCGAGGTCCTCGCCGCTGTCGTGCTCGGCCAGGCGCGCGGTGAGGCGCTCGCGGAGCAGCGTCGCGCAGCGGCGGTCGTCGTCGTCGAGCACCTGCGCGCCGTCGAGCTCGACGAGCACCGCGCGGGCCGCCGCCGCGCGCTCGGCCGCACCCGCCGGCGACAGGTCCGGCATGCGTCGGTCGTCGGGCCGGGTGCCGAGCGCGGTGCCGACGGACGGGTCGAGGTCGGCGAGCGTGTCGACCCACCGGTCGGCGACCTGCCGTGCGGTGCGGGCGGTCGGGTCGGTCACGTCGGACGGGGACGGCTGCGCGGGGACCATCCCTGCACGCTAACCCGCGCGTCGTACCCTGACCGCCATGCCCGCGCTCCGCTTCTCGCAGGTCGACGTGTTCACGACCGAGCCGCTGCGCGGCAACCCCGTCGCGGTCGTGCACGACGCGGACGACCTGACCGACGACCGGATGGCCGCGTTCGCGCGCTGGACGAACCTGTCGGAGACGACGTTCCTGCTGCGCCCGACGACGCCGGACGCGGACTACCGCGTGCGGATCTTCACGCCGGGCGGCGAGCTGCCGTTCGCGGGGCACCCCACGCTCGGCACGTGCCACGCATGGCTCGCGGCGGGCGGCCGGCCCGCGGGTGACACGGTCGTGCAGGAGTGCGGCGTCGGGCTGGTGACGATCCGCCGGGGCGACGGCTCGCTCGCGTTCGCGGCACCGGCGCCCCGCGAGGACCGCCCGCTCGACGACGCCGAGCTCGCGGCGTGCGTCGCCGCTGCGGGCGTGCCCGCCGACGCGGTCGTCGACCACCGCCTGCTCGACAACGGGCCCGCGTGGGCGGTGCTGCTCGTCGACTCCGCGGCTCGTGTGCTGGACGTCCGCCCCGACTTCGCCGGCTCCCCCGTCGGCAAGCTCGGCCTCGTCGGCCCGCACGCGCCGGGGGCGCCGGCGGCGTTCGAGGTGCGCGGGTTCGCACCCGGGATCGGCGTGCCGGAGGACCCGGTGACGGGCAGCCTCAACGCGTCCGTCGGGCAGTGGCTCACGCGCACGGGTCGCGCGCCGGACCGGTACGTCGCCGCGCAGGGCACCGCGCTCGGCCGCGCGGGCCGGGTGCACGTCGAGCGGGACGCCGACGGTCAGGTGTGGGTCGGCGGCGCGACCGTGACGGTCCTCGCGGGAGACGCGGCACTCACCGGCTGACGTCGGCGGTCCTTCCGTGCCGGCGGAGCTTGTCCGGGTTGAGGACGAGCATGAGCTGCTCGATCCCCCGGTCCGACGTCTCGAGCAGGACGAGCGCACCGACCTCGCCGTCGGCGCGGTGCACGAGCACACCGGTCCCGCCGTTGACCTCGACCTCCGAGAAGAGCACGTCGCTCCAGTACTTGCGCATCACGTTGTCGAGCAGCGTGACGACGCGGTCGTGACCGAGGATCTCGACCTTGGCCGCGTGGACGACCCCGCCGCCGTCGGAGCGCGCGTGGACGTCGTCGGCGAGGAGCCGCTCGAGGTCGGCGATGCTGCCCGCGCGTGCGGCTGCGAGGAAGGCGGTGACGAGCTCACGCTGCCGCGCAGGGTCCGCGGGGACCCGCCGGCCGGAGCCGAGCGCGGTGCGGGCCCGCCGGACGAGCTGCCGTGCGTGCGCCTCGGTCACGTCGAGCACCTCCCCGACCCGCCGGTAGGAGTAGTCGAACGCCTCGCGCAGCACGTACGCGGCCCGCTCGGTCGGCGTCAGCCGCTCGAGCAGCACGAGGACGGCGGCGTCGAGCGCCTCCGCCCGCACCGCGCCGAGCAGCGGGTCCGCGCTCGTGTCGACCGGCTCGGGCAGCCACGGCCCGACGTACGTCTCGCGGCGGGCACGTGCGGACGTCGCGGCGTTGATCGCGAGCCGCGTCGTGGTCGTCGTGAGGAACGCCGCGGGGTTCTGCACGCCGCGGCGGTCCGTGTTCTGCCACCGGATCCACGCGTCCTGCACGACGTCCTCGGCCTCCTCGACCGAGCCGAGCATGCGGTAGGCGATGCCGAACAGCTGCGGCCGGACCTCGAGGAAGCCGGTGACGTCGTCGTCCGCGACGGACGGGGGTCCCGGCTCCGGGCGCGCGGTGTCCTGCGGCACGAGCCCCACCCTAGGGCCGGGACCCCCGGCGGTCAGCGGGCCACCGCCTGCGCAGCCTTCCACGCGGCGAGCGTCGTCGCACCGATGCGTGCGTCGTCGCCGAGCGGGACGATCGTGCTGTCGTCGAGAAGGGTGCCGAAGTAGCGCGCCTCCGGGTCCGACACGACCTCGCGCGGGTCCCCGGCCGCGGCGAGCTCGGCCCGCAGCAGCTCGTCCATCGCGAACCGCTGCGGGCCCGCGACCTCGACGACACCCCCGACCGGCTCGGCGAGCGTGACGTCGACGACCGCCGCGACGACGTCCCGCGCCGCGACCGGCTGGATCGCTCCCGTCGTGGCACGCACGACGCCGTCCTGCGTCGCGCCGTCCGCGATCGCGGCGAGGAACTCGAAGAACTGCGTCGCCCGCAGGATGGTGAACGGGACCGGCGAGGTGGCGACGAGCGCCTCCTGCGCGACCTTCGCCCGCAGGTAGCCGCTGTCCGGCGCCCGGTCCGCGCCGACGATCGACAGCACCACGTGGTGCCGCACGCCCGCCGCCTCCTCGGCCGCGAGCAGCGTCCGCGTCGACGTCGTGAAGAACGCGAGCACGTCGTCCGGCGCGAACGACGGCGAGTTCGACACGTCGACGACCGCGTCCGCACCCGCGAGGACCTCTGCGACGCCGGCGCCCGTCAGGGTGTCGACACCCGTGCTGGGTGCCGCGGCCACGGCGTCGTGGCCGCGCTCGTGGAGCTGCTCGACGACCTGGGCGCCGATCCGACCGGTGCCGCCGATGACGACGATCTTCATGCTGACCTCCTGTGGACGGGTGATGCGGGAGCGGGACCGGGCGACGGCTGCCGCCCGGACGACGAGGTGGCAAGGGCGGCAGGCCGTGACCGTCCGTCGGCCCGCCGCAGCGGGACCAGGACGTCCGGGTCGCCACCCGCGACGAACGCGGCGCGCGGCCGGCCCACCGCGGGCAGGGACACGACGTCGCGCCCGAACACCGCGGCCGACACCCAGAGCAGCGCGACGCGGACCTTGCGCTCCCACGTCGGGACGGCGAGCACGTGGTACGCCCGGTGCACGGCCCACGCGAGCCACCCGGTGAGCACGAGACGCCGGTACTGGAAGACCCCGTGGTGACGACCGAGCGTCGCGACCACCCCCAGGCTCGGGTGCCGGTAGCGGCGCACGCGCCCACCGCGCAGGTCGGCCAGGACGTTGTCGGCGAGCAGCCGACCCTGCCGGACCGCGTGCTGCGCGTTCGGGACGGTCAGCGCGCCGGGCACGTCCGACGCGAGGTCCGGCACGGCCGCGTTGTCGCCCGCCGCCCACGCGTCCGGGACGGGTGCGTCGTCGGTGCCCACCCGCAGGTCGCCGCGCACCACCACGCGCCCGCGGTCGTCGACCGGCAGGTCGGTGTGGTTCGCGACGACGGGGTGCGAGGCGTTCCCGGCCGTCCACACGAGCAGCCCGGTGTCCCACTCCTCACCCGTGGACAGCACGACGTGCCCGCCCGTCGCGGACAGCACCTGCGCACCGAGGTGCAGCAGCCCGCCGCGCCGCGTCAGGTGGCGCACCACCCAGCGCCCGGGACGGTCCGTCACCTCGGGCAGGATCCGGTCGCGCGCCTCGACGAGGTGCAACCTCAGCTCACGCGCGTCGACCTCCGGGTAGCGGCGCACCAGGTCCCGCGACAGCGCCAGCAGCTCCCCGAACACCTCGACGCCCGTGAAGCCGCCCCCCACGACGGTCACCGTCAGCTGCCTCGCCCGCTCCGCCCCGGGCGGGAGGTTCGCCGCCGTGTCGAAGCCCGTGAGCAGCCGGTCCCGCACGGCGACGGCCTCCTCGACGTGCTTGAGGCCGATCCCCTCCTCGCTCAGACCCGGCACCGGGAACGTCCGCGTGACGGCACCCGCGGTGACGACCAGCACGTCGTACGCGAGGTCGCGCTCGCGGCCGTCGACCGTCCGGACCGTCGCGGTCCGGTGCGCGTGGTCCACCGACGTGACGTGCCCGGTGACGAGCCGCGTCCGACGCAGGTGCGCGCGCAACGACACCGCCACGTGCCGGGCCTCGACCGACCCCGCCGCGACCTCCGGCAGGAACGGCTGGTACGTCATGAAGCCGCGCGGGTCGACGAGCGTGACCTCCGCCTCGCCCCGCCGCAGCCGCTTCTCCAGGCGCCACGCCGCGTAGAAGCCCGCGTAACCGCCACCCACCACCAGGATCCGTCGCATCACGACCTCCGATCGCTCTCGGTAGGTCGACCGGGCAGCCGTCCCGTTCGTGACGTGACGTGCGCCACACCGACCCGCGGACGCGTCCGTGCAGGAGGGGTCGAGGCCGTCGCTCGGCGTCCCGGCACGGGGCGATGCCGCCGGACCAGGGCGTGCAGGCCGCCGCTCCCACGCGCAGCCGAGGTTGCCGACCGGCCGAAACCGCCCAAGGATCGGGACAGTCGAGGTCAAGGACGTGCCGCCGACGAGGGCGGACGGCCTCGCCCGGGAGGTCCGAGATGCCGTCGCCCGTCGCCCTGCAGGACTTCGACGCGGTCCTCTTCGACCTCGACGGCGTCCTCACCACCACCCGCACCGTCCACGCCGCCGCGTGGAAGCGCGCGTTCGACGACTTCCTCGACGGCTGGGACCGCGAGCACGGCACGCACACCCCCCGCTTCGACGACCGCGTCGACTACGCCGCCCACGTCGACGGCAAGACCCGCGAGGAAGGCGTCCGCGACTTCCTCCAGTCCCGCGGCATCGTCCTGCCGCCCGGCGGACCCGACTCCCCGCCTGAGGAGGACTCCTGGTGGGGCCTCGGCAACCGCAAGCAGCTCCTCGTCGAGGAAGAGCTCGAACGCTCCGGCGTCGAGGCGTTCCCCGGCTCCGTCGCCTGGGTCCGCGAGGTCCGCGAAGCAGGCCTCAAGACGGCCGTCGTCTCCAGCAGCCGCAACTGCGCCGCCGTCCTCCAGCACGCCGGCATCGCCAACCTCTTCGACGCCCGCGTCGACGGCGAGACCATCCTCGAGCTCGGCCTCCCCGGCAAGCCCGCCCCCGACGGCTTCCTGGAAGGCGCCCGCCGGGTCGGCGTCGACCCGCGTCGGGCCGTCGTCGTCGAGGACGCGCTCGCGGGCGTCGCGGCCGGGCGCGCGGGCGGCTTCGGGCTCGTCGTCGGCGTCGACCGCGACGACCACGCCGAGGCGCTCGCCGCGCACGGCGCCGACGTCGTGGTGCAGGACCTCGCCGAGCTCCTCGCCGACCCCGACGAGGACGTGCACCGCTCGGGCCCGCGCGTGCACCGCCTGCGGGACGCGGCCCGCCGGATCGTCGCGACGTCGACCGACGTCCCGCCCGACCCGTGGCGCATGGTCGAGCACGCCTTCACGCCCGACCGCGCCGAGCAGACCGAGACGCTGTTCGCACTGTCGAACGGCTACCTCGGGATCCGCGGCGCGTTCGAGGAGGGCGCGCCGGCACGCTCCCCCGCGACCCTGCTCAACGGGTTCCACGAGACGTGGCCGATCGTCTACCCGGAGGCCGCGCACGGGTTCGCGACGACGGGCCAGACCATCCTGCCCGTGCCGGACGGCACCGCGCTGCGGCTGCTCGTCGACGAGGAGCCGGTGACGTGCGAGAACACCGAGGTCCGCCACTTCGAGCGGACGCTCGACATGCGGCACGCGGTCCTCACCCGCACGGTCGTGCTGCAGCTCTCCGACGGGCGGCGGTTCCGCCTGCACAGCGAACGCCTCGTGTCGCTCGCCCAGCGGCACCTCGCGGTCCTCCGCTACGAGATCACGGCGCTCGACGCGCCCGGGCGTGTCGTGCTGTCGTCCGAGCTCGTCGCACCGACCGACACCGTGGGCGAGGACGTCACGCTCGACCCGCGCCAGTCCCGCCAGGTCACCGCGGCCCTGCGGCCCGGTCCCGACCGCACCGACGGCCTGCGCGTCGTGCGCGCCTACGCGACCACCCGCTCCGGCCTCACCGTCGCGGCCGCGATGGACCACGAGGTCGACGACGGCGTGACCCACGTCGGCACCCGCGTCGAGCCGACCCGCGCACGTGTCGTGTTCGACGTCGAGACGCAGGTCGGCGTGCCGGTCGGCGTCACCAAATGGCTCGCCTACCACCACGGTGACGAGGACGCCGGCGAGCTGCTCAACCGCGCCGGCATGACGATCCACCGCGCGCGGGACGCGGGGTACACCGCGGTCCGCGCCGCGCACGAGCACGAGGCCGACCTGTTCTGGGAGCGCAGCGAGGTCGCGCTGTCGGGAACGTCGGCAGGCCAGCAGGCCGTGCACTTCAGCCAGTTCACGCTGCTGCAGGCGACGTGGCGCAGCGAGGGGCACGGCGTCCCGTCGAAGGGCCTCACGGGGACGGGGTACGAGGGGCACTACTTCTGGGACACCGAGGCGTACCTGCTGCCGTTCCTCATCCACACGTCGCCCCGGATCGCGCGCAGCCTCCTCATGCACCGGGTGCGGATGCTGCCCGCGGCGCGGGCCCGGGCGCGCGAGGTCGGGTGCGACGGCGCGCTGTTCCCGTGGCGGACGATCAACGGGCAGGAGGCGTCCGCGTACTACGCGGCGGGGACCGCGCAGTACCACATCGACGCCGACGTGGCGTACGCGCTCGAGCAGTACGTGACCGTCACGGGCGACACCGACCTCATGGTCCGCCACGGTGCGGAGCTGCTGGTCGAGACCGCGCGCATGTGGGCCGGTCTGGGCTTCTTCTCGGACCGGTACGACGGCCGGTTCGTGATCATGCGGGTCACCGGTCCGGACGAGTACTCGACCGTCGTCGACAACAACCTCTACACGAACCTCATGGCTGCCGAGAACCTGCGCGCGGCCGCCGACACGCTCGACTGGATGCGCGCCGAGCACCCGAAGGAGCACGCGGCGCTCGTCGAGGGGCTGCGCGTGCTGGACAGCGAGGTCGCGACGTGGCGGCGGGCCGCCGAGCAGATGTACGTCCCGTTCGACGAGACCGCGGGCGTGCACCTGCAGGACGACGACTTCACACGCCTCAAGCGGTGGGACTTCGCGGGCACCCCGCCGGAGACGTACCCGCTCCTGCTGCACGTCCACCCGCTCGTCATCTACCGCCACCAGGTCATCAAGCAGGCCGACGTGGTCCTCGCGACCGTGATGCTGCCCGAGCGGTTCACACCCGCCGAGCGCCGACGGATCTTCGAGTACTACGACCCGCTGACGACGGGCGACTCGTCGCTCTCCGAGTGCATGCAGGCGATCGCCGCGGCCGACGTGGGCAAGTTCCGCACCGCCGAGGAGTACCTCGTCGACGCCGCGTCGGTCGACCTGGCCGACCGCGCGGGCAACCTGCGCGACGGCGTGCACGCCGCGTCGGCGGGCGGCATGTGGATGGCGCTCGTGCAGGGCTTCGCGGGCTACCGCTGGCGCGGGACGCAGTTCGCGCCGATGCTCCCGACGCGCGCGCGCCGCCTGCGGTTCCCGCTGCAGATCCGCGGGTCCGTGCTCGAGGTCGACGTCCGCGAGGACCTCGTGACCTACACCGTGCGCAGCGGTGACCCGGTGAGCGGGCAGCACCGGGGCACGCCGTTCACCGCGAGGCCGGGCGAGCCGGCCAGCTTCCCCGGGGAGTACCACACGCGCGACAGGTGACGCCGGGAGGACCAAAGGTCCTACTACCGTTCACCCACAGTTCCTAGTCTCGGCGTCAAGAGCGGGCAATACGTCCCGCCCACGCGCCTGACGGGAGCTCCCATGACAGTCGACGTCACGACCCCGGACGCCCTGCGGACGCTCGGCCTCCCGGCCGCCGTCCGCGACGTCCTCGACACGGCCGACGTGATCGTCCCCGCGACGCGCGACGAGCTCTACGCGCTCGCCCTCGGACCCGACGGCGGCCCCCGGTTCGACGTCGTCTACGACGTGCACGGCGCACCCGTGAAGGAGGCGGACGTCGTCCGCTGCGCCAACGGCCTCGCGGTGAACTACCCCGAGGACTACATGCGCCGCCGCGACCCCGACTGCATGCGCATCGCCGACGACCTGCCGACCGACAAGCCGCGCTACCGCGACGTGTACGGCGCGGACTTCGCCCCCGTGAAGACCGAGACCCTCGACTGGCTCGCCGGGCAGCGCCTCGTCGTCCTGCCGTTCCGCGCCGGCGGTCCCGTGCACGGCTACCCGTCGCTCGCGATCGTCCCCGTCAACGCCGCGTTCTTCGCGCTCACGCTCGCCGACCTGCAGGGCTGGGTCACGTTCGACGAGCTGGGTCCCTTCACGCCGCGCTCGATCCTCTACGTCGCACCCCCGTTCCGGCACACGCACTTCGACGGCCGGCAGGTCGTCGTGCACGACCGCTCCACCACGCTGCACGAGGTGTTCGCGTACAACCTCTACCCCGGACCGTCGGCGAAGAAAGGCATCTTCTCGGTGCTGCTCGACATCGGCGAGCAGGAGGGCTGGCTCACCGCCCACGCGTCGTCTGTCCGCGTCACGACCCCGTACGAGAACGAGACCGTCGTCATGCACGAGGGCGCGTCGGGCGGCGGCAAGTCCGAGATGTGCCAGGAGTTCCGCCGCCTCGACGACGGCCGCATCCTGCTCGGCACCAACGTCGTCACGGGCACGACGGACACCATCACCCTCGCCGAGTCGTCCGCCCTCGCACCCGTCACCGACGACATGACCCTGTGCCACCCCGCGATCCAGGGCACCGACGGTCGACTCGTCGTCGCCGACGCCGAGGCCGGCTGGTTCGTCCGCGTCGACAACCTCACCGAGTACGGCCAGGACGCCACCCTCGAGCGCGCCGTCATCCACCCCGACCGGCCGCTCGTCTTCTACAACATGCGCGGCCTGCCCGACGCGACGCTCCTGCCGTGGGAGCACACCCTGGACTCGAACGGGAAGCGGTGCCCGAACCCGCGCGTCGTCGTCGCGCGCTCGCAGTTCCGGCACGTCGTCGACGAGGCCGAGCCCGTCGACGTCCGCACGTTCGGCGTGCGGATGCCGGCGTGCACGCGGGACGCGCCGACGTACGGCGTCATGGGCCTCATGCACCTCGTGCCGCCGTCGCTCGCGTGGGTGTGGCGGCTGGTCGCTCCCCGCGGCGACAAGAACCCGTCGATCGGCGAGTCGGCCGCCGACGCCGAGAAGCTCGCGCACGGCGGGCTCGTCGCGGAGGGCGTCGGGTCGTACTGGCCGTTCTCGACCGGCACCAAGGTCGGCGCCGCCAACCTGCTGCTGCGGCAGATCGTCGCCGCGCCCCGCACCCGGTACGTCCTCACGCCCAACCAGCACATCGGGTCGTACCACGTCGGCTTCGCCGCCGAGTGGCTCACGCGCGAGTACCTGGCCCGGCGCGGCACGTCACGGATCCGCCGCGAGTCCCTCCAGCCCGCGCGCTGCCCGCTGTTCGGCTGGACGCCCCGCGAGCTGCGGATCGACGGCCAGACGATCCGCCCGTCCTACCTCGCGCCCGAGCTGCAGTCGCAGGTCGGCGAGGAGGCCTACGACCAGGGCGCCGCGGTCCTCACGGCGTTCTTCCGGTCCGAGCTCGCGCAGTTCCTCACGCCGGACCTCGACCCGCTGGGCCGCCGCATCATCGAGACCGTCCTCGCCGACGGCACGGTCGAGGAGTACGAGGCGCTCACGCCCACGACGCACTGAGCCACCGGCGTCCACGCGCGCGAGCGGCCGGTCCCCGACGTGCCGGGACCGGCCGCTCGCGTGATCCGGCTGCTCAGCGCCGCCGCTTCTCCCGCACGCGCACCGAGATCGAGATCGGCGTCCCCTCGAACCCGAACGTCTCGCGCAGACGACGCTCGATGTACCGGCGGTAGCCCGGGTCCAGGAAGCCCGTCGTGAAGATGACGAACCGCGGCGGACGCGTCGACGCCTGCGTCGCGAACAGGATGCGCGGCTGCTTGCCACCCCGCAGCGGGTGCGGGTGCGCCGCGACGAGCTCGCCGAGGAACGCGTTCAGCCGACCCGTCGAGATGCGCGTGTCCCACGACTCGAGCGACCGCTTGAGCGCGGGCACCAGCCGGTCCGTGTGCCACCCCGTGCGCGCCGAGATGTTGACCCGCGGCGCCCACTGCACCTGCACGAGGTCCTTCTCGATCTCCCGCTCCAGGAACGGGCGACGGTCCTCGTCCATGAGGTCCCACTTGTTGTACGCGATGACCAGCGCACGGCCCGCGTCGACGACCTGCGAGATGACCCGCGTGTCCTGCTCGGTCATCGTCGTCGACGCGTCGACCAGCACCACCGCGACCTCGGCCTTCTCGATCGCCGCCTGGGTGCGCAGCGACGCGTAGAAGTCCGGCCCCGACGTCTGGTGCACCCGGCGCCGGATGCCCGCGGTGTCGACGAACACCCACGGCTCGCCCTTGAGCAGGACGAGCTCGTCGACCGGGTCACGCGTCGTGCCCGCCGTGGCGTCCACCACCACGCGCTCGGTGCCGAGCACCTTGTTCAGCAGCGACGACTTCCCGACGTTCGGCCGCCCGACGAGCGCGACGCGCCGCGGACCGTCCGGCAGCGGCGTCGCGTGCGCCGACACCTCGGGCAGCGCGTCCACCGCGGCCTCGAGCAGGTCGCCCGTGCCGCGCCCGTGGAGTGCCGAGACGGGGTACGGCTCGCCGAGCCCGAGCGCCCACAAGGCCGCCGCGTCCGCCTCGACCGCCGGGCCGTCGACCTTGTTGGCGCACAGCACCACGGGCTTGCCCGCGCGCCGCAGCAGCCGCACGACCTGCTCGTCCGTGTCGGTCGCCCCGACCGTCGCGTCCACCACGAACAGCACCGCGTCGGCCAGCGCGATCGCGACCTCCGCCTGCTGGGCCACGCGCGCCTCGATGCCCGCGACGTCGACCTCCCAGCCGCCGGTGTCGACGACGGTGAACCGGCGGCCGGCCCACTCGGCGGGGTAGCTCACGCGGTCGCGCGTCACGCCCGGCTGGTCCTCCACGACCGCCTCACGGCGGCCGATGATCCGGTTCACCAGCGTCGACTTGCCGACGTTCGGACGCCCGACGACCGCGAGCACCGGCAGCGCGGTCGCCGCACCACCGCCGACCTCGTCCTCGTCGAGCCCGTCGATCAGCGCGAGGTCGTCGTCCTCGAGCGCGTACTCCGCGAGGCCCGCGCGCAGCGCGCGCTCACGATCGGCGTCGCCGGCCTCGTCGGGAAGCTCCAGGGCGTCGCCGGCCTCGTCGGGGAGCTCCAGGGCGGGGTCGGTGTCCGTCATGCCGACCATTCTCCCCTGTCGGGCGGGCAGCCGTGACCCCGGGGCCGCGACGCGCGTCAGACGGGGTCGCGGTCCGGTCCGTCCGTCGGGAGCACGAGCCCCGACCGGACGCTCGCCCGGGTCACGAGGTCCGACAGCGCGACGCGCACCGCCTCGTTGGCGTCGACGAGCGCGGCCCGTCCGGAGACGCCCGGCGCGCGCGCGACGACGACGGGCTCGCCGAACTCGACGACGAGCCGGCGCCGGAATCCCGGCACGTGCCCGACGCCCTCGCCCGTGCGCCGGGTGCCCAGGATCGCGACCGGGACGACGGGCGCCTGCCCGTTGAGCGCGAGCCACGCGATCCCGGCGCGTGCGCTGGTCGCGTCGCCGCGCCCGCGGTTGCCCTCGGGGAAGATGCCCACGGCGCCGCCACGACGCAGGACTCCCAGCGCGGTCGTGAGCGCCGTCCGGCCACCCTGGCGGTCCACCGGGATCTGGCCCGCCGCGCGCAGCACGAGGCCGACCGGCCCGTGGAACATCTCCTCCTTGACGAGGATGTGCGTCGGCCGCGGCGCGACGCCGATGAGGATCGGCCCGTCGACGACGCCCGTGTGGTTGGCGGCCAGCAGCACGGGCCCGGTGCGCGGCACGCGATCCGCCCCCACGACGTCCGTCGCCCACACCCCGCGCGCGAGGAACCGGCCGACCCAGCGCGACCACGCCGGGCCGGCCGGCGACGGCAGACGCTGCTCGGTCACGCCCGGACGGCGGCCGCCACGACCGCCAGCACCGCCTCGACCGTCTGCTCGAAGTCCAGGTCCGACGAGTCGACGGTCACGACACCGTCCGCCGCGGTGTGGAACTGCACGACCGTCGAGTCGTCGGCGTCGCGGCGCAGCACCTGGTCGCGCGTCGCCTCGACCGCCTGCGCGTCCGCCGACCCGTGCACGTCGAGCGCGCGCCGTGCGAGCCGCGCCTCCTCGCTCGCGGTCAGCAGCACGCGGACGTCCGCGTCGGGCGCGATCACCGTCGTGATGTCGCGGCCTTCGGCGACGACGCCGCGGCCCCCCGAGAACGAGCCCGGCTCGCGCTCGGCGTCGATGAGCGCGCGCTGCCGGCGGCCGAGCTCGGCACGTGCGTCCAGGTTCGTCGCGACCGCGCTCACCGCGGCCGAGATGGCGGTCTCGCGGATGTCCGCCGAGACGTCGGTGCCGTCGACGACGACGGTCGGCGCGTCCGGGTCGACGCCGAGGTCGAGGGGCAGGGTCCGCACCGCGGCCGCCACGGCGTCCGTGTCGGAGAGCGGGACACCCTGCTCGAGGCACCACCACGTCGCGGCGCGGTACGTCGCGCCCGTGTCGACGTACGCGAGACCGAGGGCGCGTGCGACCGCGCGCGACACGCTCGACTTCCCCGACCCGGACGGGCCGTCGATCGCGACCACGAAGGGCGCCGGGATCGTGCTCAACTCACCAGTCTCCATCCACGGAGCGTCAGCTCCGCCTCGAGGTGCGGGACCGCGCTCGGGAGCACGGAGATCGCCGCCATGCCGACCGGACGTCCGGCCGCGTGCTCCAGCTGCAGGTCCTCCAGGTTGACGCCCGCCTCGCCGACGTCGGTCAGCAGTCGCGCGAGCTCGCCGGGGGCGTCGGGCACGAGCACGGTGACGACGCTGTAGTCGCGTCGCACGCCGCCGTGCTTGCCGGGGACCCGCGCGACGCCGGCGTTGCCGTCCGCGATCGCCTGCGCGATCGTCGACAGCGCGCCCGGCGCCACGTCCTCCGGACCCGTCGCCGCGGCGGCACCGCCCAGCGCGTGGATGACGCCGTCGAGGTCGCCCCGCAGGTCCACGAGCACGTCGCGGACCGCGGCCGCGTTCGCGGCGAGGATCGACGTCCAGAGCGCCGGGTCCGACCCTGCGATCCGCGTCACGTCGCGCAGGCCCTGCCCCGCGAGCCCGAGCGCGGCCTCGTCGACGTCCCGGAGCCGCGACGCGACCAGGCTCGCCACGACCTGCGGCACGTGCGACACGGCCGCGACCGCCGCGTCGTGCGCGTCGGCGTCCATGGTCACCGGCACCGCGCCGAGGTCCACGGCGAGCGACCGCACCGCGAGCAGTGCGTCCGGTCGCGACGAGCCCGAGTCCGCGATGACCCACGGCCGGCCGAGGAAGAGGTCCGGCACGGCGGCGACGGGACCGGACCGCTCGCGGCCCGCCATCGGGTGCGACCCGACGTAGCGCGACAGGTCCGCGCCCGACGCACGCAGCTCCGACAGCACGTAGCCCTTGACGCTCGCGACGTCCGTGACCACCGCACCGGGGTGCGCCTCGAGCTCGGCGAGCACGACGTCCGACGTCACGTCGGGCGGGGCCGCGACCACGACGAGCGCGGGCTCGGGGTCGTCGGCCGACGCGGGCCGCCCGGCGCCGACGTCGCGGGCCAGGGCGACCGCGGTCCGCGAGGGGTCGTGCAGCAGCACCTCGACGCCGCGCGTCGCGAGGCCCAGGCCGACCGACGTGCCGAGCAGGCCGGTGCCGACGATCCGGACCGGCCCCGCCGTCGCGACGTTCACATCCCCACCTGGGTCATGAGCGAACCGACCTCCGTCTTCGACAGCACCCGCGTCCGGCCGGGCTTGAGGTCGCCGAGCCGGATCGGCCCGACCTGCGTCCGCACGAGCCGCGTGACGGGGTGGCCGACCTCCTCCAGGAGGCGGCGCACGACGCGGTTGCGGCCCTCGTGCAGGACGAGCTCCACGAGGCTCGCCTGCGGCGTCGTCTGCACGATCTGGAACTTGTCGACCTTGACGAGGCCGTCCTCGAGCTCGATCCCGCGCGTGAGCCGCCCGCCGAGCGACCCCGCGACGCGCCCCTCGACGTGCGCGAGGTACGTCTTGGCGACGCCGTGCGACGGGTGCGAGAGGCGGTTCGCGAGCTCGCCGTCGTTGGTCAGCAGCAGCAGGCCCTCGGTCTCCGCATCGAGCCGGCCGACGTGGAACAGCCGCTCGGTGCGGTCGGCGACGTACTGCGCGATCGACGGGCGCCCCTCGGGGTCGTGCATCGTCGACACGACGCCCTTCGGCTTGTTGAGCGCGAGCGTGACGATCGAGGAGTCGAGCTGGACGCGCAGGCCGTCGACGTGGATCACGGCACGCACCGGGTCGACCCGGACGCCGAGCTCGCGGACCGTCGCCCCGTCGACGGTCACGCGCCCGGACGCGATGAGCTCCTCGCACGCCCGTCGAGAACCGAGCCCCGCCGACGCGAGGACCTTCTGCAGGCGCACGCCCTCGGGGTCGTGGACGTCGATCGTCACCTCGGGCTCACGCGCCGGACGCGGGCGGGACGGTCGCTGCGGACGCTGCGCCGCCCGACCACCGGCACCGCCGCGCCCCGTCCCGCCGGACCGCGCCGGCTTCCCGGCGCCTCCGGCGCGCGTCGGCCGTCCGCCGCCGCCACCGCCGCGTCCGCCGGACGCCTTGCCGGGCGTGCCGCCACGCCGTTCCTGCGGGCTCATCTGGTCTCTCCGATCGCCTGGTCGACGCCGTCCAGCGCGTCGATGTCCGGCAGGTAGGGGGCGAGCGGGGGCAGCTCGTCCAGGCTGGACACCCCCATGCGCTCCAGGAAGTATCCCGTGGTCCCGTACAGGACCGCGCCGGTCGTCGGCTCGGTGCCGACCTCGGCCACGAGGCCCCGCGCCGTCAGCGTCCGCACGACGCCGTCCACGTTGACGCCACGCACCGCCGACACCTGACCGCGCGTCACCGGCTGGCGGTACGCGACCACGGCCAGCGTCTCGAGCGCCGCCTGCGTGAGCCGTGCGGTCTGCCCGTCGACGACGAAGCGACCGACGACGTCGGCGTACGCGGGTGCCGAGTAGATCCGCCAGCCGTCCGCGACGGGTCGCAGCTCGAAGCCCCGCGGCCGTCCGCCGCGCTCACCCCGGTACTCCGCCGCGAGCTCGGCGAGCAGCGCCTCGACGTCCACGACGGGCAGCGCGAGCACGGACGCGAGCCGCACGGCGGGGATGGGCTCGTCGGCGACCATGAGCACCGCCTCGAGCGTCGCGAGGGCGCCGCCGGGCAGGTCCTCGACGTCGAACGCGAGCTCGTCCGCCGCGGCCGGTGTGTCGGTGCCGTCCCGTTCGTCGTCACCGACCGATCCGTCGGCGGAGCTCGCCCGGTCGAGCGCGTCCTCCTCCAGGGGCTCGTCGTAGGACCTCTCGTCGCTCACGGGGAGCCTCCCTCGTCGGTCGGGGTGTCGGTCGTGCTGTCGACCGGGTCGTCCGTCGGGTCGCCGGTCACCCCCGTCGGGGCTCTGCCCGCTCCCCCGGCTCCCCCGGTCGTGTCGAGCTGGTCGAAGTCGTCGGACACCTGCACGTCCCCCTCGGCCGCACCCGTCCACCGCACGGTGAGCTCGCCGAGCGCCTCGACCTGGTCGAACGCGACGGCGCCCTCGCGGAACAGCTCGAGCAGCGCGAGGAACCGCGCGACGACCACGACGGTCGCGTCGGCGTCGGCGGTCAGCGAGCGGAACGACGCGGCCCCCGCGTGCCGCAGCCGCTCGACGAGCACGGCGGCCTGCTCCCGGACGCTCACCGCGGGCGCGTGCAGGTGGCTGATGTCGACCGCGGGCGGGCCCGGCTTCGGCGCGAGCGCGCGCGCCGCGAGGCGGGCGAGCTCCTCGGGCCCGACCTGCCAGACGAGCTCCGGCAGGAGCGCGGCCAGGTGCGGTTCGAGCGTGACGGTCCGCGGGAAGCGGCGGCCCTCGGTCGCGAACCGCTCCTCGAGGTAGCCGGCGACCTGCTTGTACGCCCGGTACTGCAGCAGCCGGGCGAACAGCAGGTCGCGCGCCTCCAGCAGCTCGAGGTCCTCCGCGTCCTCCACCTCGGCGCTCGGCAGCAGCCGCGCGGCCTTGAGGTCCAGCAGCGTCGCGGCGACGACGAGGAACTCGCTCGCCTGGCTCAGGTCCCAGTCGCGCTCGTGGGTCCGGATGTAGCCGACGAACTCGTCGGTCACGCGTCCGAGCGCGACCTCGGTGATGTCGAGCTTGTGCTTGGCGATGAGGCCCAGCAGGACGTCGAACGGCCCGCTGAAGTTGTCGAGGTGGACCTCGAAGCCGTGCGCGCCCGCCGGCGCCGGGCCGGCGGTCGACTGCTCGGGCGGGAGCGCGCGCTCGTCAGGCGGCGTCGCCACGGGCGACGAGCTCACGCGCGAGCTGCCGGTAGGCCGCCGCACCCGCGTGCGACGGGGCGTACGTGGTGATGGGCTCCGCGGCGACGGTCGCGTCGGGGAACTTCACGGTGCGGCCGATGACGGTGTGCAGCAGCGTGTCGCCGAACGCCTCGTGCACGCGGGCGACGACCTCGCGCGCGTGCAGCGTGCGGGAGTCGTACATCGTCGCGAGGATGCCGTCGACCTCGAGGCGCGGGTTGAGCCGGTCGCGGACCTTCTCGATCGTCTCGATGAGCAGCGCCACGCCGCGCAGCGCGAAGAACTCGCACTCGAGCGGGATGACGACGCCGTGCGCCGCGGTGAGCGCGTTGACGGTCAGCAGGCCGAGCGACGGCTGGCAGTCGACGAGCACGACGTCGTAGTCGTCGAGCACGGGCCGCAGCACGCGCGCGAGGACGGACTCCCGGGCGACCTCGCCGACGAGCTGCACCTCGGCCGCCGACAGGTCGATGTTCGCCGGCAGCAGGTCGAGCCCGGGCGTGGCCGTCGGACGCACGACGTCGGCGATCTGCGCGTCGCGCTCCATCAGCAGGTTGTAGACGGTGCGGTCGAGCTCGTGCGGGTTGACGCCCAGCCCGACCGACGCGGCACCCTGCGGGTCGAAGTCCACGACGAGGACGCGGCGCCCGTACTCGGCGAGCGCGGCCGCGAGGTTGATCGTGGTCGTCGTCTTGCCGACGCCGCCCTTCTGGTTGCACATGGCGATGACGCGGGCAGGACCGTGCGACGCGAGCGGGGCCGGCTCCGGGAAGAGGGGCAGCGGTCGTCCGACGGCGTCGAGCTGCGGTTCGGTCGTCTCCTGGCTCACCACGCGGGACAACCTACCCGAGCGGACGGTGCGATCACCGGAGGACGGCCCGTGCCGACACGATTCGGGCGGACCGTCATCGGGCGTGCGGGTGCGCGGCCGCGTACGCCTCGCGGAGCTCGTCGTCCTGGGAGGTGGTGTAGAGCTGCGTCGTCGTCACCGACGCGTGCCCGAGCAGCTCCTGGACGACCCGCACGTCGGCCCCGCGGGCCAGCATGTGCGTGGCGAACGAGTGACGCAGCGTGTGCGGCGAGATGCCGTCGGCGTCGACGAGGCCGGCCCGGTGCGCCGCGCTGCGCAGCACCGCCCAGGCGCTCTGCCGGCTGAGCCGGGCGCCGCGCGTGTTGAGGAACAACGCGAGGCGGTCGGTGCCCGGGCCGCCGACGGTCAGGAGCGGTCGGGAGTCCGTGAGGTAGTCGTCGAGCGCGCGCACGGCCCGGCGACCCAGCGGCGCCACCCGCTGCTTGGCGTTGCCGGCCGCGAGGCGCACCGCGGCGCGCCGCTCCGCGCGGTCGACGTCGCGCAGGTCGAGACCGACGACCTCCGAGATCCGGGCACCCGTCGAGTACAGGAGCTCGAGCAGCGCGCGGTCGCGGGCCGGGAGCGGCCCGTCCCCCTGGCCGGCGGCGTCGAGGAGCCGGTCGACCTCGTCGATCGTGATGGCCTTGGGCAGCCGCCGCGGCTGTGCCGGTGCGCGTACCGACCACGTCGCGTCGTCGACCGAGACGCCGTGCCGCGCGAGGAACCGGTGCCAGCCGCGGACGGCTGCGACGAGCCGCGCGGCCGACGACTCGGACAGCGGGCGGCGGCCGTCCGTGCCCGCGCGGGCCGCCTCCACGAAGGCCTCGACGTCCGAGCCCGCGATCTGCGCGGGGGACGTCCGACCGACCGACGCGAGGAAGCCGACGTAGCGCTCGAGGTCACGGCGGTACGCCTCGAGCGTGTTGTCCGACAGCCCGCGGTCGGCCAGGTGGCGGAGGTAGCGCTCGAGCGACGGGCGCAGCCCGTCGGCCGACCCGGCGGCTGCGTCGTCGGTCACCGTCGTCAGAGCGGCAGGAAGACGTCGACCGCGATCGCGACGGACAGGAGCGTCAGGTAGGTGATCGACCCGTGGAAGACCGTCATCGCGCGGAGCTTGCCGCGTGCCGGGTCGTTCGCGCGCCGCAGCAGCGTGACGCACGACCACAGGAACCACGCCCCGAGCGCGGTCGCGACGACCGCGTACACCCACGTCATGCCGGCGACGGGGACGAGGAGCAGCGTGCACGCGATCATCGCGAGGGTGTACGCGATCATCTCGCGCGCGACCTTCGAGTCCTTCGCGACCACCGGCAGCATCGGCACGCCGGCCGCGGCGTAGTCGTTGCGGAACTTCATCGACAGCGGCCAGTAGTGCGGCGGCGTCCAGAAGAAGATCACGCCGAACAGCACGAGCGGCGTCCAGGAGACGCCGCCGGTGACCGCGGACCAGCCGATGAGGACGGGCATGCAGCCCGCGGCGCCGCCCCACACGATGTTCTGCGGCGTGCGCCGCTTGAGGATCATCGTGTAGCCGACGACGTAGATGAGGATCGCGCCGGCCGTGAGCCACGCGGACGCGGGGTTCACGACGAGCCACAGCCACGCGAGGGACGCGATCCCGAGCGCGAGCCCGAAGGTCAGCGCCGCGCGCGGGCTGATCTCACCGGTCGCGGTGGGGCGCCGCTTGGTGCGGTTCATCACCTGGTCGATGTCGCGGTCCAGGTAGCAGTTGAGGACGTTGGCCGAGCCGGCCGCGGCGGCGCCGCCCACGAGCGTCGCGAGCACGAGCCCGAGGCTCGGGAAGCCGCCCTGGGCCAGGATCATCGTCGGGAGCGTGGTGACGAGCAGGAGCTCGATGACGCGGGGCTTGGTGAGCGCGAGGTAGGCACCGAGGACTCGGCGCGCGCGTGCGGTGCGGGTCGCGGGCGTCGTCGGCACGGCCGGGGCGGGCGCCGCCGTCAGGTGCGCGCGCGGGGTCGCCGCGGCCGACGCTCCGGCGTCGTCGACTGACAGTGGACTGCTGAGGCGCACGCGCTGCGGTTCCGTTCCTGGTCCGGCGGGGGGCTTGTCGCGCTGCCATGCTACGGCCTGGACCAAGGTCCCGGGTGGCGCCGGCGCCCGGATCAGGCACGGTGGGGGTGTGAGATCGGTCGCTGCGGCAACCGCGGATAGCGCCTTCCCGCGCCGTGGGCACGGTGACGTCCGCAGGCCGCGTGAGATATAGGCTCGACGCGCAGGGATCGACGACCGCCTCCCCCGGGGTCGCGTCGTGGTCCGGCGGCACCCCGGTCGCGGGTGCCCGACCAGAACGTCGGAGACGACACCCGGCCGCCGGTGCGGGTGGGAATGAGGTGCGGTGAACGCGAAGGCCCCCCTGGCGGAGACTGTCGGCTGGACCGACCTGGACCTGCGTGCCGTGGACACGGTGCGCGTCCTGGCCGCGGACGCCGTCGAGAAGGTCGGCAACGGCCACCCCGGGACCGCGATCAGCCTCGCGCCCGCGGCCTACCTGCTGTACCAGAACGTCCTCCGGCACGACCCGACGGACCCGCACTGGCTGGGCCGCGACCGGTTCGTGCTCTCCGCGGGTCACTCGGCCCTCACGCAGTACATCCAGCTCTACCTCGGCGGTTTCGGCCTCGAGATCGAGGACCTCCAGGCGCTGCGCACCTGGGGCTCCAAGACCCCCGGGCACCCCGAGTACCGGCACACGTCGGGTGTCGAGATCACGACCGGCCCGCTCGGCCAGGGCCTCGCCTCCGCGGTGGGCTTCGCGATGGCGCAGCGGCGCGAGCGCAACCTGCTCGACCCCGACGCCGCCCCGGGTACGAGCCCGTTCGACCACTACACGTACGTCATCGCGTCCGACGGCGACCTGCAGGAGGGCGTGACGAGCGAGGCCTCGTCGATCGCCGGCACGCAGGAGCTCGGCAACCTCGTCGTGCTGTGGGACGACAACCACATCTCGATCGAGGGCGACACCGAGATCGCGTTCACCGAGGACGTGCTCAAGCGGTACGAGGCCTACGGCTGGCACGTCCAGTTCGTCGACTGGACCGCGGGCGGCGAGTACCGCGAGGACGTCGACGCGCTGCACGCCGCGATCGAGGCCGCCAAGGCGGTCACCGACAAGCCGTCGTTCATCGGCATCCGCACGCTCATCGCGTGGCCGACGCCGAACAAGACGAACGACCACTCGTCGCACGGCTCCAAGCTGGGCACCGAGTCGGTCCGCGGGCTCAAGGAGCTGCTCGGCTTCGACCCGGACGTGGACTTCCCCGTCGAGCCCGAGGTCATCGCCCACACGCGCTCGCTCGCCGACCGCGCCGCGGCGACGCGCGCCGAGTGGCAGAAGTCGTTCGACGCGTGGCGCGAGGCCAACCCGGAGAACGCCGCGCTGCTCGACCGGCTCGTCGAGCGCCGCCTGCCCGAGGGCTGGGAGTCCGCGCTGCCGACGTTCCCCGCCGGCAAGGCCGTCGCGACGCGTGCCGCGTCCGGCGAGGTCCTCTCCGCGATCGGCCCGGAGCTCCCCGAGCTGTGGGGCGGCTCCGCCGACCTCGCGGGCTCGAACAACACGACCATGAAGGGCGCGACGTCCTTCATCCCCGCGAAGCGCTCGACGCACGAGTTCGGCGGCGACGAGTTCGGCCGCACGCTGCACTTCGGCATCCGCGAGCACGGCATGGGCGCGATCCTGTCCGGCATCACGCTGCACGGCCTGACGCGCCCCTACGGCGGCACGTTCCTGCAGTTCGCCGACTACATGCGCGGCTCGGTCCGCCTCGCGTCGCTCATGGGCGTCCCGTCGATCTACGTGTGGACGCACGACTCGATCGGCCTCGGCGAGGACGGCCCGACGCACCAGCCGGTCGAGCACCTGACCGCGCTCCGCGCGATCCCCGGCCTGTCGGTGGTCCGTCCGGCCGACGCGAACGAGACCGCGCAGGCGTGGAAGGCGATCCTCGAGCGCACCGAGGGCCCGGTCGGCCTCATCCTCACGCGCCAGAACGTCCCGACGTTCCCGCGCGGCGAGGACGGCTTCGCCGGCGCCGAGGGTGTCGCGCGCGGTGCCTACGTGCTCCAGGAGGCCAGCACCGGCACGCCCGAGGTCATCCTCATCGGCACCGGCTCCGAGGTGCAGCTCGCCGTCGCGGCGCGCGAGACCCTCGAGGCGGCGGGTGTCCCGACGCGCGTCGTGTCGGCGCCGTCGCTCGAGTGGTTCGCCGAGCAGGACGAAGCCTACCGCGAGTCGGTCCTGCCGTCCGCCGTGCGCGCCCGCGTCTCGGTCGAGGCCGGCATCGCGCTGTCGTGGCACAAGATCGTCGGCGACGCCGGACGATCCGTGTCGCTCGAGCACTACGGCGCCTCGGCGGCCTTCGAGAAGCTCTACGAGGAGTTCGGGATCACCGCCGACGCGGTCGTCGCGGCCGCCCACGAGTCGCTCGCCGCGGCCCGCGGGGACGCGGCCCCGTCCGCCGCCTCCGCGGCGCCGACGCAGAGCGGGACGGGCGACCTCCCGGCCTGAGCACGCGGCTCCGATCGGACGACCGGTCCCGTGCACCCGGGGCCGTCAGTGGGAAGAAGGGGAAGCACGATGGCACCGAGCAGCACCCCGGTCGCACGACTCACGGAGGCGGGGGTGGCGATCTGGCTGGACGACCTGTCCCGTGAGCGCCTGCGCACCGGTGATCTCGCCGACCTCGTCGAGAACCTCGGCGTGGTGGGCGTGACGACCAACCCGACGATCTTCGCGTCGGCCCTGTCGAAGGGTGACGCCTACGACGAGCAGCTCCGCGAGCTGGCCGCCGAGGGTGTCGACCTCGACGAGGCGGTCTTCCGCATCACGACGGACGACGTGCGCGCGGCCGCCGACGTCCTGCGCCCGGTCTACGACCGGACCGCGGGCGTCGACGGCCGCGTGTCGATCGAGGTGGACCCGCGGCTCGCGCGGGACACCGAGGGCACCATCGCGTCGGCGAAGGCGCTGTGGTCCACGGTCGACCGGCCCAACGTGTTCATCAAGATCCCCGCGACGGTCGAGGGGCTCCCGGCGATCACGGCCGTCCTCGCGGAGGGGATCAGCGTCAACGTGACGCTGATCTTCTCCCTCGACCGCTACCGCGCCGTCCTCGACGCGTTCCTCGCGGGTCTCGAGCAGGCGCGGGACAACGGGCACGACCTCGCGCCGATCGCCTCGGTCGCGTCGTTCTTCGTGTCGCGCGTCGACGCGGCGATCGACCCCCGGCTCGACGAGCTGGGCACGCCCGAGGCGGCGGAGCTGCGCGGCAAGGCGGCCATCGCCAACGCGCGGCTCGCGTACGGCGTCTACGAGGAGGTCGTCGGCGGCGACCGGTGGAAGGCCCTCGCTGCCGCCGGCGCGCACCCGCAGCGGCCGCTGTGGGCGTCGACGGGCGTCAAGGACAAGGCGTACCCCGACACGCTCTACGTCGACGAGCTCGTCGTCGCGGGCGTCGTCAACACCATGCCCGAGGCCACGCTGCGCGCGGTCGCGGACCACGGCGGCGACGCGCACGACACCGTGACCGGCACGGGCGCGGCGTCCGCGGAGGTCATCGACCGGCTCGCGGAGCAGGGCGTCGACCTCGACGAGGTCACCGTCCAGCTCGAGCAGGAGGGCGTGGAGAAGTTCGAGGCCAGCTGGGAGCAGCTCCTGTCGACCGTGCGCACCGGTCTGTCCGACGCGCAGGCGCAGGTCGCGGCCGGTGAGGCCCGGTGAGCGCGAAGGTCGCCGAGGGCCAGAACCCGCTGCGCGACCCGCGTGACCGGCGCCTGCCCCGCATCGCCGGTCCGTGCGGTCTCGTCATCTTCGGCGTGACGGGCGACCTCGCCCGCAAGAAGCTCATGCCGGCGGTGTACGACCTGACGAACCGCGGGCTCCTGCCGCCCGGCTTCGCGCTCACCGGCTTCGCCCGGCGTGACTGGGCGACGCAGGACTTCGCGCAGATCGTGCACGACTCCGTGAAGGAGCACGCGCGCACGCCGTTCCGCGAGGCGACGTGGCGCCAGCTGTCCGAGGGCATCCGCTTCGTGCAGGGCACGTTCGACGACGACGACGCGTTCGACCGGCTGAGCCAGACCGTCGAGGAGCTCGACGTGTCGCGCGGCACGGGCGGCAACCACGCGTTCTACCTGTCGATCCCGCCGAGCTCGTTCCCCGTCGTCTGCAAGCAGCTGGCCCGCTCGGGCCTCTCGCAGCCGAAGGACGGCACGTGGCGGCGCGTCGTCATCGAGAAGCCGTTCGGCCACGACCTGGCGAGCGCGCGCGAGCTGCAGGACATCGTGTCGAGCGTGTTCCGGCCCGACGACATCTTCCGGATCGACCACTACCTGGGCAAGGAGACGGTCCAGAACCTGCTCGCGCTGCGGTTCGCGAACCAGCTGTTCGAGCCGATCTGGAACGCCAACTACGTCGACCACGTGCAGATCACGATGGCCGAGGACATCGGCATCGGCGGCCGCGCCGGGTACTACGACGGCATCGGCGCCGCTCGGGACGTCATCCAGAACCACCTGCTGCAGCTCCTCGCCCTCACCGCGATGGAGGAGCCGGTCTCGTTCGACGCGGAGGGCCTGCGCGCCGAGAAGATCAAGGTCCTCTCCGCGGTGCGCAACCCGCGTGACATCGGCAAGCACACCGCGCGCGGCCAGTACACCGCCGGCTACCAGGGCGGCGAGAAGGTCGTCGGCTACGCCGAGGAGGAGGGCTTCAACCCGAACTCCACGACCGAGACGTACGCCGCGATCCGCGTCGACATCGACACGCGCCGCTGGGCCGGGGTGCCGTTCTACCTGCGCACGGGCAAGCGCCTGGGCCGCCGCGTCACCGAGATCGCGGTCGTCTTCAAGCGTGCGCCGCACCTCCCGTTCGAGTCGACCGCGACGTCCGAGCTCGGCAACAACGCGCTCGTCATCCGCGTGCAGCCCGATGAGGGCGTGACGCTGCGGTTCGGGGCCAAGGTGCCGGGCACGGCGATGGAGGTGCGCGACGTCACGATGGACTTCGGGTACGGGCACGCCTTCACCGAGTCCTCCCCCGAGGCCTACGAGCGTCTCATCCTCGACGTCCTGCTCGGCGACCCGCCGCTGTTCCCGCAGCACCAGGAGGTCGAGCTGTCCTGGCAGATCCTCGACCCGATCATCGACTACTGGGCCTCGAAGGGCGGCAAGCCCGACGAGTACCGCGCGGGCACCTGGGGGCCGGCGTCGGCCGACAAGATGATGGCGCGTGACGGACGCGCGTGGAGGCGACCGTGATCATCAACCTGCCGGACACCACCACGCGCGACATCAACAAGCGCCTCCTCAAGGAGCGTGACGAGGGCGGCGCGGTCGCACTCGGCCGCGTGCTGACGCTTCTCATCGACGCGGGCACGCACGACCCCGAGGGCGCGATCGACGCCGCGAACGACGCGAGCCGCGAGCACCCGTGCCGCGTGATCGTGCTCGCCAAGGACACGCACGACCGCACCTCGAGCCTCGACGCGCAGATCCGCCTCGGCGGCGACGCCGGCGCGAGCGAGGTCATCGTGCTGCGCCCGTCCGGGGCCATCGACCGACACCTCGACACGCTCGTCATGCCGCTGCTGCTGCCCGACGCGCCGATCGTCACGTGGTGGCCGTACGAGATCCCGGACGTGCCCTCCGAGCACCCGCTCGGCCGCATGGCGCAGCGCCGGATCACGGACTCGACGCAGTGCCGCAAGCCCGGCGCCGAGCTCCGCAAGCTGTCGAAGGTCTACGCCGAGGGTGACACCGACCTCGCCTGGACCCGGGCCACCCTGTGGCGCGGGCTCATCGCGGCGACGCTCGACCAGCCGCCCTTCGAGCCCGTCCGCAAGGCCGTGGTCACGGGCGAGAGCACGCACCCGTCGGTCGACCTCATGGCTGCCTGGTTCGCGGAGGCGCTGCGCTGCCCGGTCGAGGTCGAACGCCTCGCCGACGCGCCCGCGATCACGCAGGTCCGGCTCGAGCGCGCGTCGGGCGACATCGTGCTCGACCGCCCCGACGGCAAGACGGCGGCACTCCGTCAGCCCGACCAGCCGGAGCACCGGATCGCGCTGCCGATCCGCCAGCTGCGCGAGTGCCTCGCCGAGGAGCTCCGCCGGCTCGACCCCGACGAGGTCTACGGCGACGTCCTGCAGAAGGGCCTCGCGAGGATCGACGCGTGAGCCGCCGCGACGTCGTCGTCCACCCGGACGCCGCGGTCCTCGCGGAGGCCGTCGCCGCACGGCTGCTGACCCGGCTGCTCGACCTGCAGTCGCACCGCTCCCCCGTCCACGTCGTCCTCACGGGCGGCACGGTCGGGATCCAGTCGCTCGCGGCGGTCGCACGCAGCCCGCTGCGCGACGCGGTCGACTGGTCGGGCGTGCACCTCTGGTGGGGGGACGAGCGCTTCCTGCCCGACGGGGACACCGACCGCAACGAGACGCAGGCGCGCGAGGCGTTGCTCGACGGCCTCGACGCCCTCCCGGCCGGGAACGTCCACCCGATGCCGGCGCAGTCGGACGACGTGCCGACGCCCGAGGCGTCCGCCGCGGCCTACGCCCGCACGCTCGCCGAGCACGCCCCGCCCGGGCTCGTCGCGCCCCGGTTCGACGTCACGCTGTTCGGGATGGGGCCGGACGGCCACGTCGCGTCGCTGTTCCCCGGGCACGAGACGGTGTCCGTCACGGGCGTCGCGACCGTCGCGGTGCACGACTCCCCGAAGCCGCCGCCGCTGCGCGTGTCGTTGACCTTCGACGCGATCCGCGCGTCGCGCGAGGTGTGGGTCGTCGCCGCCGGTGCGGAGAAGGCACCGGCGGTCGCGTCGGCCCTCGCCGGGGCACCGGTCAGCGAGACGCCCGCGGCGGGCGCGCTCGGCACGGAGCGCACGCTGTGGCTCGTGGACGCCGCCGCGACGCAGGACGCGGCCCCCGGAGCCCCCACGGCTCCCGTGCCGAGCGACGAGGGCATCGATCCCGTCGCTCGGTGGACGGCCGTGGACACCTGGTTCGAGCAGCTCGCGCCGCAGGACGTCGCGCTCGTCGACGCCCAGCACAGCGCCCGGGAGGCCGGACTGCCCGACATCGCGGTGTCGGCGCTGCAGGGCAAGCTGCTGCACCTGCTCGCGCAGGGCGTCGGGGCCCGCCGCGTCCTCGAGCTCGGCACGCTGGGCGGCTACAGCACGCTGTGGCTCGCGCGGGCGGTGCCCGAGGACGGTCGGGTCGTCACGCTGGAGATCTCCCCCGAGCACGCCCGGGTGGCGTCGGAGACGTTCGCGCGTGCGGGCCTGGTCGAGCGGATCGACGTGCTGGTCGGTCCGGCGACGGAGACGCTGGCACGCCTCGCGGCCGACGGCGTGGAGCCGTTCGACCTGGTGTTCGTCGACGCCGACAAGCAGACGCTCGCCGCGTACGTCGACGCCGTCGCGGGTCTGGTCCGCCCGGGCGCGCTGGTCGTCGTCGACAACGTCGTGCGCGGCGGCGCCGTCGTCGACGCGCGCCACCCCGACGAGCGTGTGCAGGGCGTGCAGCGCTTCGTCGCGAGCGTCGCGCAGGACGACCGCTGGGATGCCACGGTGCTCCAGACCGTCGGCTCGAAGGGGTACGACGGCTTCGCGCTCCTGCGTCGCACGGACCGCTAGCCGCGGACGCCCCGCTCGGCTGGACGCGGACGACGACGGGCCCCCGCCACACAGGCCAGGGCCCGTCGTCGCGCGTCAGGGCGTCTCGCGCGCGTCAGGGGGTGCGAACGACGAGAGGCCCCGCCGCTCAGCAGCAGGGCCTCTCGTGCTCGCGGACGGTGTGTCGCTCAGGCGCCGGTCGTCCGGCTGCCGCGCCGCGCGCGGAGGGCGGCGAGCGCCTCGTCGAGGATCGCGGCGCCGTCCTCGTCGGAGCGCCGCTCCTTCACGTACGCGAGGTGCGTCTTGTACGGCTCGTTCTTGCTCGGCGACGGCGGGTTCTCCTGGTCCTGACCGGCGGGGAAGCCGCAGCGCGGGCAGTCCCACGTCGCAGGCGCCTCCTCGGCGGCCTCCTCTGCGAAGCTCGGCCGCGTCTCGTGGCCGTTCGCGCACCAGTAGGAGATCCAGATCCGCGGTGCGGCGTCGCCCCGCTCGGCCTCGCCCATCGGGCCGGCTCCGACTCGCGACCCCCTGATCGCGCTCCCGCTCGCCATCGCCAGCCCCTCTCAGCTCGCCGTGCGCTCGATGAGACCGAGCAGCACGATCACGACCGTCCAGAACAGGGCCACACCGATCGTGATCCGGTTGAGGTTGCGCTCCGCGACACCCGAGCTGCCCGCGCTGCTCGAGATGCCACCACCGAACATGTCGGAGAGGCCACCGCCCTTGCCCTTGTGCAGGAGCACCAGCGGGATGAGCAGGATGCTGGACAGGACCAGCAGCACCTGGAGGGTGATGCGCAGGGCGTTCACGGCGGAGTCGGTTCCTCACTGGACGGGCACGTCGACCGGCCGGATGGCGGCGACGCTGCGGTGGACCGCGGTACAGGGTAGGCGACTCGTGGCGGGAAAAGCCACCACCGCCCACAGGCGTGGGGCCCCGCGCCGCGTCGAGCGCGTGCACGGGGCCCCGGTGCCTGTCAGGTCAGAGCCCGACCTCGTGCGACTGGAAGCGCACGATCTTGGCGAACTCCTCCGGGTCGAGGCTCGCGCCGCCGACCAGGGCGCCGTCGACGTCGGGCTTCGCCATGATCGACGCGACGTTCGACGACTTCACCGAGCCGCCGTACAGGACGCGCACGGCCTGGGCGGTCTCGGCGTCGTACAGCTCCGCGACGCGGCCGCGGATCGCCTCGGACATCTCCTGCGCGTCCTCGGGCGTCGCCGTCTCGCCCGTGCCGATGGCCCAGACGGGCTCGTACGCGATGACGAGCGTGCGGACCTGCTCGGCCGTCACGTCGGCCAGCGCGGCCTCGAGCTGCAGCAGCGTGTGCTGCACGTGCGCGGCGGCACGGCGCGTGTCGAGGTCCTCGCCGACGCACAGGATGGGCACGAGGCCCGCCTTGAGCGCCGAGTGGACCTTCTTGTTGATGAGCGCGTCGGACTCGGCGTGGTACTCGCGCCGCTCCGAGTGCCCGACGAGCGCGTAGGTCACGCCGAGCTTGGTGAGGAACAGCGGCGAGATCTCGCCGGTGTACGCGCCGGACTCGTGAGCCGACAGGTCCTGCGCGCCGTACGCGATCTGGAGCTTGTCCGCGTCGACGAGCGTCTGCACGCTGCGCAGGTCGGTGAAGGGCGGGATGACCGCGACCTCGACCGTGGCGTAGTCGTGCTTGGCGTCCTTGAGCGTCCACGCGAGCTTCTGCAGCGTGTGGGTGGCCTGGTGGTGGTCCAGGTTCATCTTCCAGTTGCCCGCCATGAGCGGGGTGCGCTGGGCCATTCTCAGTCCTCCAGGACAGCGATACCGGGGAGGGTCTTGCCCTCGAGGAACTCCAGGCTGGCGCCGCCGCCCGTCGAGATGTGGCCGAAGCCCGCCTCGTCGAAGCCGAGCGTGCGCACGGCCGCGGCCGAGTCGCCGCCGCCGACGATCGTGAACGCACCGTTCGCGCCCGCGTCGACCAGCGCCTGGGCGACGGCACGCGTGCCGCCGGCGAACGCCTCGAACTCGAACACGCCGGCCGGGCCATTCCACACGACGGTCTTGGCGTCGACGATCTTCGACGCGAACAGCTGCTCCGACTCGGGGCCGATGTCGAGGCCGATCTTGCCGTCCGGGATCGCGTCCGCGGGGACGACCGACGACGGCGAGTCCGCCTTGAACTCGTCGGCGACGCGGATGTCGACCGGGAGCACGATCTCGACGCCGGCGTCCTCGGCCTGCGCGAGGTAGCCCTTGACCGTGTCGATCTGGTCGGCCTCGAGCAGCGAGTTCCCGACCGAGTAGCCCTTGGCCGCGAGGAACGTGAAGAGCATGCCGCCGCCGATGACGAGGCGGTCCGCCTTCGTCAGCAGGTTGGAGATGACGCCGAGCTTGTCGGAGACCTTCGAGCCGCCGAGCACGACGACGTACGGGCGCTCCGGGTTCTCCGTCGCCTTCTTGAGCGACTCGACCTCGTTGAGGACGAGCTTGCCGACCGCGTGCGGGAGCTTGAGCGCGACGTCGTAGACCGACGCCTGCTTGCGGTGCACGACGCCGAAGCCGTCCGACACGTACACGTCCGCGAGGGCGGCGAGGTCGTCGGCGAGCGACGCGCGCTCCTCGTCGACCTTGGACGTCTCGCGGGCGTCGAAGCGGATGTTCTCGAGCAGCGCGATCTGGCCGTCCTCGAGCGCGGCGACGGTCTCGCGCGCGGACTCCCCCACGGTGTCCTTCGCCAGCGCGACCGGCTGGCCGAGCAGCTCGCCGAGGCGCGCGGCGACGGGCGCGAGCGAGTACTTGTCCTCCGGGGCGCCCTTCGGGCGGCCGAGGTGCGCGGTCACGACCACGCGCGCGCCGGCGCCGAGCAGCGCCTGCAGCGTCGGCAGCGCCGCGCGGACGCGGCCGTCGTCGGTGATCGTCGTGCCGTCGAGCGGCACGTTGAAGTCGGAGCGGACGAGCACGCGCTTGCCGCGCAGGTCGCCGAGGTCCTCGATGGTCTTCATGGTCTCCTACCTTGCAGAACCGGCCGGCTCACGTCGGTCGGGGGGCTGAGAGGTGCTGACACGACAACGTCCGCGTGCGCCGAGGCCGGTGGCCGGGGCGCACGCGGACGCATGACGTGTGCTACGCGGGGTTCGTCAGAGACGGTCGCCCACGTACTGCGTGAGGGTCACGAGGGAGTTGGAGTAGCCCCACTCGTTGTCGTACCAGGCGATGATCTTGACCTGGTCGCCGATCACCTTGGTCAGCTTCGAGTCGAAGATGCTCTGGTGCGGGTTCGTGACGATGTCGCTCGACACGATCTCGTCCTCGACGTACTCCAGGACGCCCTTGAGCGGGCCCTCGGCGGCGGCCTTGACCGCGGCGTTGACCTCGTCGACCGTGACCTCGCGCGAGGCCGTGAACGTGAGGTCCGTGGCCGAGCCGGTGATCGTCGGGACGCGGAGCGCGAAGCCGTCGAGCTTGCCCTTGAGCTCGGGGAGCACGAGCGCGACGGCCTTGGCCGCACCGGTCGAGGTCGGGACGATGTTCTGCGCGGCGGCGCGGGCGCGACGCAGGTCGCGGTGCGGGCCGTCCTGCAGGTTCTGGTCACCCGTGTAGGCGTGGATCGTCGTCATGAGGCCGCGCTCGATGCCGATCGCGTCGTTGAGGGCCTTGGCGACCGGCGCGAGGCAGTTCGTGGTGCACGACGCGTTCGAGATGATGTGCTGCGTCGCCGGGTCGTACTGCTCGTGGTTCACGCCGACGACGAAGGTGCCGTCCTCGTTCTTCGCGGGCGCGGAGATGATGACCTTCTTGGCGCCGGCGTCGATGTGCGCCTTCGCCTTCGTGGCGTCCGTGAAGAAGCCCGTCGACTCGATGACGATGTCCGCGCCGAGCTCGCCCCAGGGGAGGTTCGCCGGGTCGCGCTCCTCGAGCGCGCGGATCTTCTTGCCGTCGACGATGATGTTCTCGTCGTCGAACTCCACGCTCAGCGGGAAGCGGCCGAGGACCGTGTCGTACTTGAGCAGGTGGGCGAGCGTCTTGTTGTCCGTGAGGTCGTTGACACCGACGATCTCGATGTCCGCGCCCGACGCGACGATGGCCCGGTAGAAGTTGCGACCGATACGACCGAAGCCGTTGATGCCGACCTTGATGGTCACTTGCCCTCCTCGGCAGCGCCGACGAGGTCGGCGCACACAATGGGTGTTGGGGTCAACGCACGCCGATGTGCGTTCCGCTCGCCCTCGACCGACTCATGCGCAGCACGTGACGGTCGTGTGACGATCGGATGACGCAACCCTATACCCGTGACGGAGGCCACGCGGGCCGGAGGTCCCAGGGTGGACACCCGTCCGGGTGCCTTCACCGGGATCGACGCAGGTCAGCCCGCGGACGGCCTCACAGGTCGAGCAGGTCCGGGCTCAGACCGGCCTCCGTGTCGGGGATCCCGAGCTCCGCCGCCCGCTTGTCCGCGGTCGCCAGGAGCCGGCGGATGCGGCCCGCGACCGCGTCCTTCGTCAGCGCCGGCTCCGCGAGCTTGCCGAGCTCCTCGAGCGAGGCCTCCTTGTGCGCGAGCCGCAGCTCGCCGGCCTCACGCAGGTGCTCCGGCAGGTCGTCGCCGAGGATCTCGAACGCGCGCTCGACGCGGGCCCCCGCTGCGACGGCCGCGCGGGCCGAGCGGCGCAGGTTCGCGTCGTCGAAGTTCGCGAGCCGGTTGGCCGTGCCGCGCACCTCGCGGCGCACCCGTCGCTCCTCCCAGACGAGCATCGTCTCGTGCGCGCCGAGCCTCGCGAGCATCGCGGAGATCGCGTCGCCGTCGCGGATGACGACGCGGTCGACACCGCGCACCTCGCGCGCCTTCGCCGCCACGCCGAGACGCCGCGCGGCACCGACGAGCGCGAGCGCGGCCTCCGGCCCGGGGCAGGTCACCTCGAGCGCCGAGGACCGGCCCGGCTCCGTGAGCGAACCGTGCGCGAGGAACGCGCCGCGCCACGCGGCCTCCGCCTCGGCCACGCCCGCCGACACGACCTGCGGCGGCAGGCCGCGCACGGGACGGCCGCGGTTGTCGAGCAGACCCGTCTGCCGGGCGAGCGACTCGCCGTCCTTGACGACGCGCACCACGTACCGGCTCCCCCGCCGCAGGCCCCCGCCCGAGACGACGATGATGTCGCTCTCGTGCCCGTACACCTCGGAGATCGCCTGCCGGAGCCGCCGTGCGGCGATGCCCGTGTCGAGCTCCGCCTCGATCACGATGCGCCCCGAGATGATGTGCAGCCCGCCCGCGAACCGCAGCGTCGCCGACACCTCGGCCTTGCGGACGGACGTGCGGTCCACCTTCAGACGCGCGAGCTCGTCCTTGACCTGTGCCGTCAACGCCATGGCGTCATCCTGCCATCTGGGACGGGCGTCCGGGTCCGGTCCCGGCGGTCAGCGCGAACCGGCCGCGCGGGTCCCCACGTCGCCCAGGAACCCCTCGACGACGTCCCGGAAGGCGGCGGCCAGGCGGAGCGGGTCGTGCAGCGGCGTGCCGTCGCCCCGGCCGACCTGACGCAGCAGGAGGCGCGCGCCGAGGCGGTCCGCCGTCGCGCTGAGGACGTCGACGTCGTCCACCGCACCCGGGTCGGCGACCACCGCGTCGACGCGCAGGCCCGGCGCGTGCGCACGCAGCGCCTCGAGGTGCTCCTCGGCGCGCATGCCCTCGGTCTCCCCCGACTCGGGCGAGAGGTTGAGCGTCACGATGGTGCGCGCGGTCGTCCGCTGCAGCGCGTCCCGCAACCCGGGGACGAGCAGGTGCGGCATGACGGACGTGTACCAGGAACCCGGTCCGAGGACGACCCAGTCCGCCTCCTCGATCGCCGTGACCGCCTGGGGGCACGCGGGCGGGTCCGTCGGATCGAGCCGCAGGTGCGCGATCCGCCCGGCCGTCGTCGCGACCGACACCTGCCCCTGCACGCGCTCGGGTGTGCCGTCGGCGTGCACCACGTCGGCCTCGATGCGCAGCGGGACGGCGGCCATCGGCAGCACCCGGCCCCGCGCGCCGAGCAGTCGCCCGACCCAGTCCAGACCTTCGACGGTGTCGTCGAGCAGCTCCCACAGCGCCACGATCAGCAGGTTGCCGACGGCGTGGCGGTCCAGCGGACCGTCGGACGCGAACCGGTGCTGCAGGACGTCGCGCCACGTCCGCCCCCACTCGGAGTCGTCGCACAGCGCCGCCAGCGCCATGCGGAGGTCACCGGGCGGCAGGACCCCGAGCTCGTCACGGAGCCGACCCGACGAGCCGCCGTCGTCGGCGACCGTGACGACCGCGGTGATGCGGTCCGTCATGAGACGCAGCGCGGAGAGCGTCGCGGACAGGCCGTGCCCTCCACCGAGCGCGACGAAGGACGGGCCGGACCCGCGGGGGGCACGCTGGGACGGCGGGACGCTCATTCCTTGCCGAGGTCCCGGGCCGACACCGCCACCTGGTGGCCGCGCTGGCGCAGCCGCGCCGCGATCGCCTCGCTCACGGCGACCGAGCGGTGCTTGCCGCCCGTGCAGCCGACCGCGATGGTGACGTAGCGCTTCTCCTCGTTGAGGTAGCCCGCGAGCACGGGCTCGAGCGCGTCCACGTAGCGGTCGATGAACTGCACCGCGCCCGGCAGGCCGAGGACGTAGTCGCGGACGGGCGCGTCACGGCCCGTCAGGTGGCGCAGCTCGGTCACCCAGTACGGGTTCGCGAGGAACCGCACGTCGACCACGTGGTCCGCGTCGAGCGGGATGCCGTACTTGAAGCCGAACGACAGGACCGAGACGCGCAGCACCTCGGCCGTCGAGCCGGCGACGACCGAGCGGACCTCGCGCGCGAGGTCGTGCACGTTGAGCTCGGAGGTGTCGATCACGGTGTCGGCGCGCTCGCGCAGGTCGCCGAGGACCGCGCGCTCGGCGGCGATCCCGTCGAGGATCCGCCCCTCGCCCTGCAGCGGGTGCGGTCGCCGCACCTGCTCGTAGCGGCGGACGAGGGCCTCGTCGGACGCGTCGAGGAACAGGATCCGGTGATCGACGCCGGCGGCCCGCAGGCTGTCGAGGACCTCGAGGACGTCGGCGAAGAACTCGCGGCCGCGCACGTCGACCACCGCCGCGAGCCGCTGCGCGCGCCGGCCGGTGGGGCCGCTGGTCAGCATCCCGACGAGGTGCGTGAGCATCTGCGCGGGCAGGTTGTCCACGACGTACCAGTCGAGGTCCTCCAGCACGGCGGCAGCGCGCGTGCGCCCGGCGCCGGACATGCCGGTGATGATGAGGAGCTGCGGTGCCTCGACGCGCGGGCCCTCGGCCGCGGCCTCGAGCGCCGGGATGCCGGCAGGGACGGTGATCGGCGACGGCTCGTCGGTCATGGCCTCAGCATGCCAAACCCCGATGCCTCCTCGGCCGACACCGGGCTCGCGTCGGCCGGCGCGTCGGGCGCGGCGTCCACGCTCGGGGCCGCGGGGACGACGACGGTCGCGCCCTGCCCGTCGCCCTGGGCAGCGTCGCCGGCCAGGGCCGCCACGACTGCCGCGGCGGTGCGCTCCCCCATGCCCTGCACGCTCGCGATCTCCTCGACCGACGCCGCCCGCAGGCGCTTGACGCTGCCGAAGTGCCGCAGCAGCGCGGCACGCCGGGCGGGGCCCAGCCCGGGGACGTCGTCGAGCACCGAGACGGTCATCCCCTTGGAGCGACGTCGGCGGTGCGCCGTGATCGCGAACCGGTGCGCCTCGTCGCGGAGCCGCTGCAGCAGGTACAGGCCCTCCGAGGAGCGCTGGAGGATCACGGGGTAGTCCTCGCCCGGGAGCCACACCTCCTCGAGGCGCTTCGCGAGACCGCAGAGCGCGACGTCGTCGATGCCGAGCTCGGCCATCGCAGCGGCCGCGGCGGCGACCTGCGGCTGTCCGCCGTCGACGACCACGAGGTTCGGCGGGTAGGCGAACCGCTGCGGGCGGCCCGTCGTCTCGTCGACCGGTCCCGAACGACGCGGCTCGTCGTCGTCCTCCCCCAACCCGAGCTCGACGTCACCCGCGTTGGAGCGCTCCGCGAGGTACCGGCGGAACCGGCGCGTGATGACCTCGTGCATGGCCGCGGTGTCGTCACGCGCGCCGTCACCGTCCGGGCCCCGCAGGTTGAACAGGCGGTACTCGCTCTTGCGCGCGAGCCCGTCCTCGAACACGACCATCGACGCCGACTGGAACGTGCCCTGGTTGTGGGACACGTCGAAGCACTCGATCCGCAGCGGCGCCGACGTCAGGTCGAGCGCCTCCTGGATCTCGCGGAGCGCCTGGCTGCGCGTCGTGAGGTCCCCGGCGCGGCGCGTGCGGTGCAGCATCAGGGCGTGCTCGGCGTTCCGCTGGACCGTCGCCGCGAGCTCGCGCTTGTCGCCGCGTTGCGGGACGCGGACCTGCACGCGCGCGCCGCGCAGGCCGGTCAGCCAGTCCTGCACCTGCTCGACGTCGGGCGGGAGGACCGGGACCAGCACCTCGCGCGGCACCGACGCGGTGCCGGTGTCCTCCTCGGTGCCGTAGACCTGCTGCAGCAGGTGCTCGACGAGCTCGGCGTCGGTGACGTCCTCGACCTTCTCGACGACCCAGCCGCGCTGACCGCGGATGCGCCCGTCGCGGACGTGGAACACCTGCACCGCGGCCTCGAGCTCGTCGCCCGCCAGCGCGAAGATGTCGGCGTCGGTCCCGTCCTTGAGCACGACCGCGTTGCGCTCCGTCGCCTTCTCGAGCGTGGCGATGTCGTCGCGCAGGCGGGCGGCCTGCTCGTAGTCGAGCTCCGCCGCCGCCTCCTTCATGCGCGCCGTGAGCCGCTTGGTGAACTTGGCCGTATCGCCGGCCATGAAGTCGCAGAAGTCCTGCGCGAGCGCGTGGTGGTCGTCCGGCGAGATGCGCCCCACGCAGGGCGCCGAGCACTTGTCGATGTATCCCAGCAGGCACGGGCGCCCCTGCTGGTGCGCACGCTTGAACACGCCCGCGGAGCACGTCCGCACCGGGAAGACGCGCAGCAGCAGGTCGACGGTCTCGCGGATGGCCCACGCGTGCGCGTACGGCCCGAAGTACCGCGTGCCCTTGCGCTTGGCGCCGCGCATCACCTGCACGCGCGGGAACTCGTCCGCCATGGTGACCGCGAGGTACGGGTACGACTTGTCGTCCCGGTACTTGACGTTGAACCGCGGGTCGAACTCCTTGATCCACGTGTACTCGAGCGCGAGCGCCGCGACCTCGGTCGGCACCACGGTCCACTCCACCGACGCGGCCGTGGTGACCATCGTCTGCGTCCGCGGGTGCAGGTTGTGCACGTCCTGGAAGTAGCTCGACAGACGTGACCGGAGGCTCTTGGCCTTCCCGACGTAGATGACGCGGCCGTGCTCGTCGCGGAATCGGTAGACACCTGGGGAGTCCGGCAGCTCCCCCGGCGCGGGACGGTACGTGGCGGGATCGGCCATGTCGTCGAGCCTAGGCGCTCGATCCGACACCCTCCGTCCGTCGAGGCCTCCCCGCGTCCGGGCCGCCCGGCGCTGACGGTGCGGCGGTGTGGTGAGGGGCGGTCGCGGGCGGTTCTCCTGCGCCGATGCGCGATGGCCTGTTATCATGTCTCATGCGCGCCGATGCCGCCGTCGACCGTCACCTCACCCGACTCGTCGCTGCCGGCGCGTCGCGCTCGCTGCACCGGCAGCGCCGGTGGGCGCTGCGGCACGCTCTCGCCGCCGCCGCGCTCGCCGACCTCCACGGCCCCTCTCCCCTCCCCGACGACGTGGCCGCGACCCCGCCCGAGGCGCTCGCCGCCGCGGAGCGGGCCGTCGACGCCGGCGCGCTCGTGTCGCCGGAGTTCCTCGCGTGGTACCTGCCCTGGGCCGCGGACGGCGGCCTGACGGACCCGTCCCGGCCGTCGGCCGGGCGCTCCCCCGCAGCCGCGCGCGCGCGCGTCGCGGCGCTGCGCGCCCTCGCGGGCGAGCTCGGCCTGCCGGCGCCCGACCACACCCACGGCACGCCCCCGCTGCGGACCGTCATCGCACGTCGACCGGTCGAGGACCTGCTGCGCGCCTTCGCCGGGCACCGCCCACGGCCCACGGCCACCCGCGCGCGCCTGCTCGCAATGCTCGCCGTGATGGATGCCGATCCCGTCGGCCCCACCGCACTCGCACGGATGGACGTGCGCGACCTCACGGCCGACGCGACCGCGCTGCGAGCCCCGAGCGACGGCCGGTCGCTCAGCCTCACGCCCGCCGCTACGGCCTCGGTCCGCACGTGGCTCGACGTCCGCGAGAACCTCGTCTCCTCGCTCGACGGCGGCGCGGTCCACGCCCTGTGGGTCTCGGCGCACGGCCTCCGCGACGCTGACGGCACCGCGCGCCCACCCGGCCTGCCACTGCACACCCGCGGCATCGAGCGTGCCTACGCCCGCGGCGTTCGTGCGCTGCGACGGCACCTCGCCGCGCACCCCGAGCGCGTCCCGCACTCCCTGCTGCCCGAGCACACGCCAACCGGCGCAGTGCCCGCGCTCGACCTGCCGCCCTCGCTCGAGCTCCTGCGACGCTCCTTGCTCGCCGCCGGTCACGGCCCCGCGCGCGACCGCGACGCGCCACCCGCCCACGATCGCGCTGCAGGCCCGCACGATCACGCTGCAACCATCCACGACCGCGCTGCCCACACAGCGTCGGCGTCCGAGGGCTCCGGCGCTCGGCCGCACGTCCCGCTAGCGTGACCGCATGGGCCCGCTGCACACCTACGCGATCGACGTGACCTGGACCGGCGCCGGGACGCGCGGCACTGCGAGCTACACCTCGTACAGCCGCGACCACGACGTGCAGATCGGCACGAAGCCACCGCTGCCCGGGTCGTCCGACCCCGCGTTCCGCGGCGACCCCGACCGCTACTCGCCCGAGGAGCTCTTCGTCGCGTCGATCGCGCAGTGCCACATGCTGTGGTTCCTGCACCTCGCCGCCGTGGCGGGCGTCGTCGTCGTCGCCTACCGCGACGAGGCGGTGGGCACGATGCGCGTCGAGGCGGCCGGCCACGGGCAGTTCACCGAGGTCGTGCTGCGGCCGCGGGTGACGGTCGCGCAGGGCCGTCATCTGCCCGACGGGACGCCCGTCACCGACGAGGTGCTGGGCGGACTCCACCACGCGACGCACGAGCACTGCTTCATCGCGCGCTCCGTCAACTTCCCGGTGCGGCACGAGCCGACGACGGTCCGGTTCGCTCCGCCGGCGCGCACGTCGTCCGCAGCGCCGACGGCGACCTGAGCCAGCAGCGCGTCGCGCACCACCCGACTACGCGGTCGCGCGCTCGCGCTCCTGGTCGACCTCCGCCTCGAGCACCTCGGCGAGGAACCGCCCGGTGTGGCTCGCCGCGACACCGGCGACGTGCTCCGGGGTTCCTTCGGCCACGACCGTGCCGCCGCCGCTGCCGCCCTCGGGGCCCATGTCGACGATCCAGTCGGCGTTCTTGATCACGTCGAGGTTGTGCTCGATGACGATGACGCTGTTGCCCTTGTCGACCAGCGACTGGAGCACGCCGAGGAGCTTGCGGATGTCCTCGAAGTGCAGGCCGGTCGTCGGCTCGTCGAGCACGTAGATCGTCCGGCCGGTCGACCGCCGCTGGAGCTCCGCGGCGAGCTTGACGCGCTGCGCCTCACCACCGGACAGCGTGGGCGCCGGCTGCCCGAGCCGGACGTAGCCCAGACCCACGTCGACGAGCGTCCGCAGGTGCCGGGAGATCGCGGGCACCGCGGCGAAGAACTCCGCGGCCTCCTCGATCGGCATCGCGAGGACGTCCGCGACGGTCTTGCCCTTGAAGTGGACCTCGAGCGTCTCGCGGTTGTAGCGCGCGCCGTGGCAGACCTCGCAGGGGACGTAGACGTCCGGCAGGAAGTTCATCTCGATCTTGAGCGTGCCGTCGCCCGAGCACGCCTCGCAGCGGCCGCCCTTGACGTTGAAGGAGAACCGGCCGGGCGTGTAGCCGCGGACCTTCGCCTCGGTCGTCTCGGCGAAGAGCCGACGGACGTGGTCCCACACGCCGGTGTAGGTCGCCGGGTTGGACCGCGGGGTGCGCCCGATGGGGCCCTGGTCGACGTGCACGACCTTGTCGAGGTGCTCGAGCCCGGTGACGCGCTTGTGCCGACCAGCGACCTGCCGGGCGCCGTTGAGCTCGTTCGCGAGCACCGTGTAGAGGATCGAGTTGACGAGCGTCGACTTGCCCGAGCCCGAGACGCCGGTCACGGCGGTCAGCGTCCCCAGCGGGAACGAGACGTCGATGCCCTGCAGGTTGTGCTCGCGCGCGCCGACGACGGTGAGCCGGCGGTCGCGGTCGACCTTGCGCCGCTCGACCGGCATGGGGATCGACCGACGGCCCGCGAGGTACGCGCCGGTCACCGACTCCTTCGCCTTCAGCAGACCCGCGAAGTCGCCGGAGTGCACGACGCGACCGCCGTGCTCGCCCGCGCCGGGGCCGATGTCGACGATCCAGTCGGCCGTGCGGATCGTGTCCTCGTCGTGCTCGACGACGATGAGCGTGTTCCCCAGGTCCCGCAGGCGCGTCAGGGTGTCGATGAGCCGCCGGTTGTCACGCTGGTGCAGGCCGATGCTCGGCTCGTCGAGGACGTAGAGCACGCCGACGAGCCCTGAGCCGATCTGGGTCGCCAGGCGGATCCGCTGCGCCTCACCACCGGACAGCGTCGCCGCGGGACGCGTCAGGGACAGGTAGTCGAGCCCGACGTCGAGCAGGAAGCCGAGCCGCGCCTGGATCTCCTTGAGCACCTGGGCGGCGATCGCGCGCTCGCGCTCGCCCAGCTCCAGGCCGTCGAGGAACGTCCGAGCCTCGCGGATCGGGAGGGTGCAGACCTCGGCGATGGACTTGCCGCCGACGCGGACCGCGAGCACCTCGGGCTTGAGGCGCGCGCCCTTGCAGACGGGGCACGGGACCTCGCGCATGAAGGCCTCGTACTTCTCCTTGCTCCAGTCCGACTCGGTCTCGGAGTGCCGGCGCTCGAGGAACGTGACGACGCCCTCGAACCCCGTCGAGTACGAGCGCTCACGACCCCAGCGGTTCTTGTAGCGGACCTTCACCTCGTGGTTCTGGCCGTACAGCACCGCGTCCTTCGCGCGCTTCGGGAGCGCCCGCCACGGGACGCTCGTCGAGAAGCCCATGTCCTGCGCGAGCGCGCCCAGCACGCGGGCGAAGTACTCGCTCGAGATCTGCGCCCACGGCGCGACCGCACCCTCGTCGAGCGACAGGTCCTCGTCGGGGACGATCAGGTCGGGGTCCACCTCGAGGCGCGAGCCGATGCCGGTGCACTCGGGGCACGCGCCGTACGGCGCGTTGAACGAGAAGGTCCGCGGCTCGATCTCGTCGAGCGCGAGCACGTGGTCGTTCGGGCACGCGCGGTGCTCGGAGAAGCGTCGCTCGCGGTGCGGGTCGTCGGCGTCGGCGTCGACGAGCTCGACGATCAGCAGGCCGCCCGCCAGACCGAGCGCGGTCTCGACGGAGTCCGTCAGACGACGCTGCACGCCCTCGCGCGAGACCAGGCGGTCCACGACGACCTCGATGTCGTGCTTGAGCTTCTTCTCGAGCGTCGGGGGCTCGGTGAGCTGGACGACCTCGCCGTCGACACGCGCCCGCGCGAAGCCCTTGCCCTGCAGCTCCTTGAACAGGTCGGCGTACTCGCCCTTGCGCCCGCGCACGACCGGCGCGAGCACCTGGTAGCGGGTGCCCTCGGGCAGCTCGAGCAGCCGGTCGACGATCTGCTGCGGCGTCTGCGCGGTCACGCGCTCGCCGCACTCGGGGCAGTACTGCGTGCCCGCGCGCGCGAACAGCAGACGCAGGTAGTCGTAGACCTCGGTGATCGTGCCGACGGTCGACCGCGGGTTGCGGTTGGTCGACTTCTGGTCGATCGACACCGCGGGCGACAGGCCCTCGATGAAGTCGACGTCGGGCTTGTCCATCTGGCCGAGGAACTGGCGCGCGTACGCGGACAGAGACTCGACGTACCGTCGCTGCCCCTCCGCGAAGATGGTGTCGAACGCGAGCGAGGACTTCCCCGAGCCCGACAGACCCGTGAACACGATGAGCTTGTCGCGCGGGAGGTCGAGGTCGACGTTACGGAGGTTGTGCTCGCGGGCGCCCTGCACCACCAGACGATCGTTCACGGCGGGCAGTCTACGTCGGACCACCGACACGTCGCACACGTGTTCGACCCCGGCGAACAGGCGCGGGCGCGTCCGCGGCGGGCACGATGGGCGCATGACGTACACCGGCGACGTGCGCCCGGGAGGTCCGGCCGACCTGCGCGTGCTCGACGAGGTCGAGATCCGCAAGGTCAGCGTCGGCCCGATGGACAACTGCGCCTACCTGGTCACGTGCCGCCGCCAGCACGCGCAGCTCCTGGTCGACGCCGCCGACGAGCCGGACCGGCTGGTCGCGCTCGTGCGCGAGGGGTCGGGCGCCGCCCGGCTCGACACGGTCGTGACGACGCACCGCCACCCCGACCACCACCGGGCGCTCGCGTCGGTGGTCGCCGTGACGGGCGCCACGGTCGCCGCGGGCGCGGACGACGCCGCGGCCGTCACGGACGCGACCGGCGTCCCCGTGGACCGCCGGCTCCGCGACGGCGACCTCGTCCTCGTCGGCCACGTCACGCTCGAGGTCGTCGCGCTCCGCGGTCACACCGACGGCTCCGTCGCCCTCGTCTACCGGGAGCCCGAGCACGTCGCCGAGCCCGACGCGGTGGCCGGCCGCGCGCACGTCTTCACCGGCGACTCGCTCTTCCCCGGCGGCGTCGGGAACACGGGCGGCGACCCCGCACGGTTCGCGCAGCTCCTCGACGACGTCGTCAGCCGCCTCTTCGACCGGCTCGGCGACGACACGTGGGTGTACCCGGGCCACGGGAAGGACACGACGCTCGGCGCCGAGCGTCCGCACCTCGACGCGTGGCGCGCCCGCGGGTGGTGACGTCCGACCCTCCACACCCTGGTGGACGTCCCGCGTCCCCACGCGCGCGCCGCGCGGCCGGCTCAGTCCTGCAGCGGCCCGAGCACGGACGTCGCGACGGTCGCGTGCGCCGACTCGTCGTCGGACGGGTGGAAGATCCCCGCGAGCACGTCGCGGTAGAGCCGCGCCAGCTCGCTGCCCGTGGAGTAGGACGCTCCGCCGGAGACCCGGATCGCGAGGTCGACGACGGCACGCGCCGACTCGGTCGCGCGGACCTTGAGGCCGACGAGCTGCGCGAACCACCGCGCGCCGTGGTCGACCTGCTCGTCGACGTCGCGCGCGAGCGCGAACAGCTGGAGCTCGGCCCCGTCCTGCACGAGCGCGGCGTCGGCGACCTTCCAGCGGATGTCCGGGTCCTGCGCGTAGGCGCGGCCGTCGTGCTTCATCGACGTGCGCCGCCGGGTCGCGGCCACGCCGAGCTCGAGCGCGCGGCGCCCGATGCCGGTGTAGACCGCGGCGAGCAGGACCTCGAACACCGCGAACAGCGCGAAGATGAACGGGTCGCCGCTCGGACCGGGCGGCAGCCGCCGGTACACGCGGTCGGCGGGCGCGTACGCCCCGTCGAGCACGGTCGTGGCGGACTGCGTGGCGCGCATGCCGAGCGTGTCCCAGTCGTCCTTCGCGGTCGCGCCGCCGTCCTCGCGCGCGACGACCCCGTGCACGAGCCGCGGGTCGTCGGGGTCGCCGTCGTCGAGCCCGAAGGTCGCGAGCCGCGTCCACACCGGCGACAGCGACGTGAAGATCTTCGTGCCGAAGTACCGGTAGCCGCCGTCCGGCTGACGCTCGGCGCGCGTGCGCGAGCCGAACATGACGAGGTCGTTGCCCGCCTCCGAGTTGCCGAACGCGAACACCTCCCCCGCCGCGGCGTCCGTCAGCACGAACTCGAACGCGCGGTCGCCGCGCTCGACGAGCAGCGCCGCGAGGCCGGTGACGACGAGGTGCATGTTGACGGCGAGCGCGGTCGCGGGCGCCGCCCCGGCGAGCCGGACCTGCTCGCGCGCGACCTCCTCGAGCGTGAGTCCCGCGCCCCCGAGGCGCTGCGGCACGAACGCCGTGAGGTAGCCCGCGGCGCGCAGGTCCTCGAGGTCGTCGTGCGCGAACGTGTTGTCCCGGTCGTGCCCGGGGGCACGGTGGCGGATGCGGTCGAGCAGGTCGTCGGTGAGGTGGGTGCGCAGCGTGCGGGCCATGCGGCCACTCTGCCACCGCCGTCGGCGCCGACCGGTCCCGCGTGCGTCGTCGGGCAGGATGGGCGCATGCCGACCTTCGCCGTCACCTACACGTACGACGAGCGCACCGACGTGCGCGACCGCGTCCGCCCTGAGCACCGCGACTACCTGCGTTCGCTCGTCGACGTCGGGCAGCTGCTCGGGTCCGGCCCGTTCACCGAGGGCGACCCTGGTGCGCTGCTCGTGTTCCGGACCGACGACCGCGCCGCTCTGGACGCGCTGCTGGCGGCCGACCCGTTCGCGCGAGAGGGTCTCGTCGCCGCGACGGCCGTCCGCACGTGGGACGTGGTCATCGGCCCGTGGAGCGCCTCCTGACCTGGCGGAGACGGCAGCGCCCCGGCCCTCGCGGGGACCGGGGCGCTGCCGCGCGGATCAGGCGCCGGTCGTCGCCGCGCGGGCGTCCTTGCGCGTCTTGACGAGGCTCGCGACCGTCGCGACGGCGAGCGTGCCGAGGATCACGGTGAGCGAGAGCCAGGTCGGGATCTCGGGCGCCCACTCGACCGGCTCACCGCCGTTGATGAAGGGCAGCTCGTTGACGTGCAGCGCGTGGAGCACGAGCTTCACGCCGATGAAGCCGAGGATCACCGCGAGACCCTGCGAGAGGTAGACGAGCCGCTCGAGCAGGCCGCCGATGAGGAAGTACAGCTGACGCAGACCGAGCAGCGCGAACGCGTTGGCGGTGAACACGATGTACGGCTCCTGCGTGAGGCCGTAGATCGCGGGGATCGAGTCGAGCGCGAACAGGATGTCGGTCGAGCCGATCGCGATCATCACGACGAGCATGGGCGTGAAGAACCGCTTGCCGTCGATCCGGACGCTCAGCCGGTCGCCGTGGTACTCCTCGGTCGTCGGCACGACGCGCTTGAACCACCGCACGGCGAGGCCGTCGCCGACCTTCTCGTCCTCCGGGTGGTCGGGGTCGTGGTGCTCGCGGGCGAGCTTGACGGCCGTGTACACGAGGAACGCGCCGAAGATGTAGAAGACCCAGGAGAACTGCTCGATCGCGGCGGCGCCGGCGAGGATGAAGACGGTCCGCAGGACGAGCGCGATGACGACGCCGACGAGCAGGACCTTCTGCTGGTACTCACGGGGCACCGCGAACTTCGTCATGATGATGAGGAAGACGAAGAGGTTGTCGACCGACAGCGACTTCTCGGTGATGTAGCCCGCGAAGTACTCGGACCCGAACTCCCAGCCCGACACGATGCCGAGGCCGATCCCGAACAGGATCGCGATCGCGATGTAGAACACGGACCAGCGCACGGACTCCTGGAAGGAGGGGGCGTGCGGGGTCCGCACGTGCGCGAAGAAGTCGAAGATGATGAGGCCCACCACTGCCACAGCGGTGACGGCCCACACCCAGCCAGCAACGTCCATCAGGACAACCTCCGGTACGGGAACGACGTCGGGTACCGAAGGTCTCCCCCACCCGGGCGTCCGGGCCGAGCGTCCCGGGGACCGCTGGGTCCCGTGCTGACGACACGCTCGCTCGTGGGGTACTCCCCTTCAGGCTGCCAGCGTAGGTGACGAAAGTCCCGGAGGCACGAGCCAGCACGGGATGTGCGGCACGTCACATGCGAACGCATCGATCGCACCGGTGGCGCCGCCGGCCGCGACCCCGGCTCAGGCGGTCGCCGCCTGCATCTGCCGCAGCTCCTTCTTGAGCCCCGAGATCTCGTCGCGCAGTCGCGCCGCGAGCTCGAACTGCAGCTCGCCCGCCGCCGCGTGCATCTGGTCGGTGAGCTCCTGGATGAGCCCCGCCAGCTCACCCGCCGCGGCGCCGGTCAGACGCGTGCGCTCGTCGCGCGGGCCGCCCTTCGACCCGAAGCCCGGCACCGGCGCCTTGCCCCGGCTCGCCTGCCGTCCCGCGCCACCGAGCAGCTCGGCCGTGTCGGCGTCCTCGCGCGCGAGCAGGTCGGTGATGTCGCCGATCTTCTTGCGCAGCGGCGTCGGGTCGATGCCGCGCTCCGTGTTGTAGGCGATCTGCTTCTCGCGGCGGCGGTTCGTCTCCTCGATGGCGATCTGCATCGCGGGCGTGATCTTGTCCGCGTACATGTGCACCTGCCCCGAGACGTTGCGGGCGGCACGGCCGATCGTCTGGATGAGCGACTTCCCGGACCGCAGGAAGCCCTCCTTGTCCGCGTCGAGGATCGCGACGAGCGACACCTCGGGCAGGTCGAGACCCTCACGGAGCAGGTTGATGCCGACGAGCACGTCGTACTCGCCGAGCCGCAGCTCGCGCAGCAGCTCGACGCGCCGCAGCGTGTCGACCTCCGAGTGCAGGTAGCGCACGCGGACGCCCTTCTCGAGGAAGTAGTCCGTGAGGTCCTCGGCCATCTTCTTCGTGAGCGTCGTGACGAGGACGCGCTCGTCCTTCTCGACGCGGTCGTGGATCTCGCCGAGCAGGTCGTCGATCTGGCCCTTCGTCGGCTTGACGACGATCTCCGGGTCGACCAGGCCGGTCGGACGGATGATCTGCTCGACCACGCCGTCGGCCATCGACAGCTCGTAGTCGCCGGGCGTCGCCGACAGGTAGACGGTCTGGCCGATGCGCTCGACGAACTCCTCCCACCGCAGCGGGCGGTTGTCGGTCGCGCTCGGCAGGCGGAAGCCGTGCTCGACGAGCGACCGCTTGCGCGACATGTCGCCCTCGAACATCGCGCCGATCTGCGGGACGGTCACGTGCGACTCGTCGATGACCAGCAGGAAGTCCTCGGGGAAGAAGTCGAGCAGCGTGTTCGGCGCCGAGCCCGCGGTGCGGCCGTCGATGTGGCGCGAGTAGTTCTCGATGCCCGAGCACGAGCCGATCTGGCGCATCATCTCGATGTCGTACGTCGTGCGCATGCGCAGCCGCTGCGCCTCGAGCAGCTTGTTCTGGCTCTCGAGCTCGGCGAGGCGCGCCTCGAGCTCGAGCTCGATGCCGTGGATCGCGCGCTCCATGCGCTCCGGTCCGGCGACGTAGTGCGTCGCCGGGAAGATCATCATCTGCTGCTCGCCGCGCACGACGTCGCCCGTGAGCGGGTGCAGCGTCGCGATGGCCTCGATCTCGTCACCGAAGAACTCGATCCGGACCGCGAGCTCCTCGTACATCGGGATGATCTCGACGGTGTCGCCGCGCACGCGGAACGTGCCGCGCGTGAACGCCAGGTCGTTGCGCGTGTACTGCATCTGCACGAACTGGCGCAGCAGCTGGTCGCGGTCGATCTGCTGCCCGACCTCGAGCGTCACCATGCGGTCGACGTACTCCTGCGGCGTACCCAGGCCGTAGATGCACGACACCGACGCGACCACGACGACGTCGCGCCGCGTCAGCAGCGAGCTCGTCGCCGAGTGGCGCAGGCGCTCGACCTCGTCGTTGATCGACGAGTCCTTCTCGATGTACGTGTCCGTCTGCGCGATGTACGCCTCGGGCTGGTAGTAGTCGTAGTAGGACACGAAGTACTCGACGGCGTTGTTGGGCAGGAGCTCGCGGAACTCGGTGGCGAGCTGCGCGGCGAGCGTCTTGTTCGGGGCCATCACGAGCGTGGGCCGCTGCACCTGCTCGATGAGCCACGCGGTCGTCGCGGACTTGCCGGTGCCGGTCGCGCCGAGCAGCACGACGTCCTTCTCCCCCGCGTTGATGCGCCGGGCGAGGTCGGCGATCGCCGCCGGCTGGTCGCCCGACGGCTGGAACTCGGACACCACGCGGAAGGGCGCGACGGTCCGCTGGAGCTCGGTGACGGGACGCATGCCTCCACGGTACGGGGCACCACCGACACGCGCCGGGCCCCTCCTCCACGGGCGAACAGGCGGTCCTGCACAGGAGCGGAGCGGGCTCGATCACGACGTCCGGCGGGCGTGCCGGAGCCACCGGAGGGACGCCGACCCGCACGGGCGCGCCCGGACGCCCGTCAGGCCTCCGCGCCCGCCGTGACACGCACGTCGTGGTGCACGCGCGCCGCCGTCCGGACGACCGCCGCGACCGCCCGCGCCGAGTCCTCGACGGGCAGCCCGGGGCCGTCGCCCGCCTCACGCGGGTCGCGCGGCACGTGCACGAACCCGCCGCGCACGTCGTCGCGACTCTCCAGCAGGTGCGCGAGCGCGTAGAACGTCGCGTTGCACACGTACGTGCCCGCGGTGTTCGACACCTCGACGGGCACCCCCTCCTGCGCGACCGCGGCCGCGCACGCCTTGACCGGGAGCGACGAGAAGAACGCCGCGGGGGCGCCCGCGATCACGGGGACGTCGACGGGCGCCGACCCGTCGGCGTCCGGGATGCGTGCGTCGATGACGTTGACGGCCACGCGCTCGAGGCCGACCGCACCGCGTCCGCCCGCCTCGCCGACGCACACGACCACGTCGGGCGACAGCTCGGCGATCGCCGAGCGCAGGTCCTGCCGGGCGCGGCGGAACGACACCGGCAGGCGGCGGACGACGAGGTCGACGTCCGGGTCGGCCCACGCGTCCCGCACGAGGGCGACCGCGTCCCACGACGCGTTGACGGGGTGGCCGTCGAACGGCTCGAACCCCGTCAGCAGGACGCGCGTCACGGCGTCTCGGCCGCGAGCTCGTCGGCGCGCTCCACGGCGAGCCGGTCCCACAGGTCGTCGACCTGGGTGCGGAGGTCGTCGTCGCTCCCGGTGCCGTCGAGCACGACGTCCGCCACCGCGAGCCGCTCGTCGTCGGCGGCCTGTGCGGCGACGCGCCGCTCGGCGTCCTCGCGCGTCATGCCGCGCAGCCGCACGAGCCGCTCGACGCGCAGCACGGCGGGGGCGTGCACGACGACGAGCACGTGGAACGCATCCGCCTGGCCCGTCTCGACGAGCAGCGGGATGTCGTGCACGACGACCGCCCCGTGGTCGACGACCGCGGCGGCCGCCTCGCGCTCGGCCGCGAGCCTCCGCACGATCGGGTGGACGATCGCGTCGAGCCGACGCCGCGCGTCCGCGTCGGCGAACACGATCGCCGCCAGCGCGGGCCGGTCGAGCGTCCCGTCCGCCGCGAGGACCCCGTCGCCGAACTCCGCGACCACCGCGTCGAGCCCCGCGCTGCCGGGGGCGACGGCCTCGCGCGCCAGCTCGTCGGAGTCGATCACCACCGCCCCGAGCTCGCGCAGCCGTCGCGCGGCGACGGACTTGCCAGCCGCGATCCCTCCGGTCAACCCGATGCGTTGCATGCGCCCATCCTGCCGGACCGGTGCCGGGTACGCCGACGGGCCGGCCACCCGCAGGTGACCGGCCCGTCGAAGGACTCACCGGGGACGTGCCCCGGACGAGATCAGTTGCCCGTGAGCTTCTCGCGCAGAGCGGCGAGCGCCTCGTCGGACGCGAGGGTGCCGGTGGCCTCCTCGGTGGACGACGAGTACGTCGACGGGACCGCACCGCCGGCGGACTCGCCGGACGTCGCAGCCTCCGCGTCGGCCTTCGCGGCCTCGGCGACCTGCTTGCGGTGCGCCTCCCAGCGCTCGTGCGCGGCCGCGTACTGGGCCTCCCACGCCTCGCGCTGCGCCTCGAAGCCCTCGAGCCACTCGTTCGTGGTCGGGTCGAAGCCCTCGGGGTACTTGTAGTTGCCCTGCTCGTCGTACTCGGCCGCCATGCCGTACAGCGCGGGGTCGAAGTCCTCCGAGGCCGGGTCGAAGCCCTCGTTGGCCTGCTTGAGCGAGAGCGAGATGCGGCGACGCTCGAGGTCGATGTCGATGACCTTGACGAAGACGTCGTCGCCGACCTGGACGACCTGCTCCGGGATCTCGACGTGGCGCACGGCCAGCTCCGAGATGTGGACCAGACCCTCGATGCCGTCCTCGACGCGCACGAACGCACCGAACGGCACGAGCTTCGTGACCTTGCCGGGGACGACCTGGCCGATGGCGTGCGTCCGGGCGAACGCCTGCCACGGGTCCTCCTGCGTCGCCTTGAGCGACAGCGAGACCCGCTCGCGGTCGAAGTCGACGTCGAGGACCTCGACCGTGACCTCCTGGCCGACCTCGACGACCTCGGACGGGTGGTCGATGTGCTTCCAGGACAGCTCGGAGACGTGCACGAGACCGTCGACGCCGCCGAGGTCCACGAACGCACCGAAGTTGACGATCGAGGAGACGACACCGGGGCGCACCTGGCCCTTCTGCAGCGTCTGCAGGAAGGTGGAGCGGACCTCGGACTGCGTCTGCTCGAGCCAGGCACGGCGCGACAGGACGACGTTGTTGCGGTTCTTGTCGAGCTCGATGATCTTGGCCTCGATCTCCTTGCCGACGTACGGCTGGAGGTCGCGGACGCGACGCATCTCGACGAGCGAGGCGGGGAGGAAGCCGCGCAGGCCGATGTCGAGGATGAGGCCACCCTTGACGACCTCGATGACGGTGCCGGTGACGACGCCGTCCTCCTCCTTGATCTTCTCGATCGTGCCCCACGCGCGCTCGTACTGCGCCCGCTTCTTGGACAGGATCAGCCGGCCTTCCTTGTCCTCCTTCTGGAGGACCAGGGCCTCGACCTCGTCGCCGACCTTGACGACCTCACCGGGGTCCACGTCGTGCTTGATGGACAGCTCGCGGGAGGGGATGACGCCCTCGGTCTTGTAACCGATGTCGAGCAGGACCTCGTCGCGGTCGACCTTGACGATGGTGCCCTCGACGATGTCGCCATCGTTGAAGTACTTGATGGTGGCGTCGATCGCGGCGAGGAAGTCCTCGGCCGAGCCGATGTCGTTGACCGCGACCTGCGGGGTGGCGGGCTTCGCGGGGGTGGAGATGCTCATGTAGGGATGGGCTCCGTTGCGGACAGGAAGTTGTGCGGACAGGATGTCGGTGCAGGTCACCGGCCCCGCGAGGGGCGATCTCCACCGCCGGGACGGGATCCCGGGTGGCGAGGTCGGACCTGGAGGAAGGCGCGCGGCACCGCCGTCCACCCTATCGGGGTGCGTGCGGGCAGGTCAAAGCGCGTGCTGCCCCGCCCGCCGCGCCGGATGCCGCGGTCGACCACGACCGTCAGGCGAGCGCCCGCGCGACCGACAGCAGCTCGTCCGGCACGTGCTTGACCTTGCCCGCGATCTCGCTCAGCGGCACCAGCTCGACCTTCTCGCCGCGCAGCGCCGTCATGACGTCCGAGCGGCCCTCGGTGATCGCGTCGATCGCCGCGACGCCGAAGCGCGAGCCGAGGATGCGGTCGGTCGGCGACGGCGTGCCGCCGCGCTGCACGTGGCCGAGCACGGTGACGCGCGTGTCGAAGCCCGTGCGCTGCTCGATCTCGGCCTTGAGCCGCTCGCCGATCGCGCCGGCGACGATCTCGCCGAACTTGCCGACCTGCGTCTCGTAGTGCATCGACGTGCCCTCCGCGGGCACCGCGCCCTCCGCCACGACGACGATCGAGAAGCTCGCGTGCGCGCGGTGCCGGTGCTTGAGGAAGCGCTCGATGCGGTCGATGTCGAACGGCGCCTCGGGCGCGAGGACGAGCTCGGCTCCCCCCGCGATGCCCGCGGTCGCGGCGATCCAGCCCGCGTGCCGGCCCATGACCTCGACGATCATCACGCGGTTGTGCGACTCGGCGGTCGTGTGGATGCGGTCGATCGCCTCGGTCGCGATCGAGACCGCGGTGTCGAAGCCGATCGACTGGTCGGTGCCCCAGACGTCGTTGTCGATCGTCTTCGGGATCGCGACGATGCGGACTCCCGCCTCGGCGATCTTGCTCGCCGCGTGCAGCGTGCCGTCGCCGCCGATGCAGATGAGGGCCTCGATGCGCTCGGCCTCGAGCGTCGCGAGCACCGCGTCGATGCCGCCGTCGCCCTTGTGGGGGTGGAACCGCGCGGTGCCGAGCAGCGTGCCGCCGACGGGCAGGACGTTGCGGATGTGGCTGCGGGTCAGCGGGATCGACAGGCCGTCGACGACGCCCTTCCACCCGTTGCGGAAGCCGATGATCGAGTGGCCGTACTGCCCCTCGCCGTGCTTGACGACGGCGCGGATCGCGGCGTTGAGCCCGGGGACGTCGCCGCCTCCGGTGAGCAGACCGACACGCACGGGAACTCCTTACACAGCACGACGGGTGGGGACGACGTCAGCGCTCCGTCGGGCTGCCGCGCACGCCAGCCTAGCCGTGACCAGGCACGTCACCCGTGCCTTCGGTCCCGGTCCGTGTCGCCGGCCCGGCGGTACGCGCGCGGTCAGACGCCGAGCTCGAGCGTCCGGCCCGGGATCGCGTCGAGCAGCGTGCGCGTGTACTCCGTCTGCGGTTCGTCGAACACGGCGTCGGCCGTGCCCTGCTCGACGATCCGGCCCTTCTCCATGACGCACACGACGTCGGCGATCTGCCGCACGACGGCGAGGTCGTGGCTGATGAAGAGGTAGGACAGGCCCAGCCGCGACTGCAGGTCGGCGAGCAGGTGCAGGATCTGCGCCTGCACCACGACGTCGAGCGCCGAGACGGCCTCGTCGCACACCACGAGCTCGGGCTCGAGCGCGAGGGCGCGCGCGATCGCGACACGTTGCCGCTGACCCCCCGAGAGCTCGCCCGGGTAGCGGCGCAGCAGCTCGGTCGGGAGCGCGACGTCCTCCATCAGGGCGTGCACGCGGTCGCGACGCTCGGCGGGGGTGCCGATGCGGTGCGCGCGCAGCGGTTCCTCGATGGTCCGGTAGATCGTGAACAGCGGGTCGAGCGATGCGTACGGGTCCTGGAAGATCGGCTGCACGCGGCGGCGGAACGTCACCTCGGCGGCGCGGTCGCGGCCCGAGCCGACGTCGACACCGTCGAACCGGATGGTGCCCGACGTCGGCTCGGTGAGGCCGAGCATCATGCGCGCGACGGTCGACTTGCCCGACCCGGACTCCCCCACGAGCGCGACGGTCCGCCCGCGCGGCACGGTGAAGCTCACGTCGTCGACGGCGGTGAAGTCCGTGGACCGGCTGAACAGGCCGCGCCCGCGCAGCTTGAAGACCTTCGTGACGTGCTCGACCTCGACGATCGCGTCGGGCCGCGCGCCGGCGTCGGCAACGGCCGGCGCGTCGACGGGCGCCGTCGTGACGCCCTCGCCGAGAGACGGCGCGAGCAGGTCCTGGGCCGCGACCTCGACGTCCCCGGTCTCCTTCGCGATCGCGATGCGGCGGGACGCGAGCGACGGCGCGGCGGCGATGAGGCGGCGCGTGTACTCGTGCTGGGGGTTCTGGAGGATCTCCCGGGCGGGACCCTTCTCGACGACCTCGCCGCGGTACATGACGACGACGGTGTCGGCGCGCTCCGCTGCGAGCCCGAGGTCGTGCGTGATGAGCAGGACGGCGACGCCGAGCCGAGCGGTGAGCGACGTGAGCCCGTCGAGGATGGTCCGCTGCACGGTCACGTCGAGCGCGGACGTCGGCTCGTCGGCGACCAGCAGGCGCGGCCGCGCGGACAGACCCATCGCGATGAGCGCGCGCTGCCGCATGCCGCCCGAGAACTCGTGCGGGTACTGCTGCGCGCGGCGGGCCGCGTCGGGCAGACCCGCCTCCTCGAGCAGCTCGACGGTGCGTGCCTGCGCGTCGGCCCCGCGCGCCACGCCGTTGTCCTCGAGGGCCTCGACGATCTGCGCCCCGACCCGGCGGACCGGGTTGAGGTTCGACATCGGGTCCTGCGGCACGAGGCCGATCTGCGCACCGCGCAGGCGCGACATCTCCGCGGGGCTGAGGCGGACGACGTCCTGACCGTCGAACAGGATCTCGCCGCCCGTGACGGCGCCGTTGGCCGCGAGCAGGCCGAGCACCGCGGCGGCCGTCGTCGACTTCCCTGAGCCGGACTCCCCCACGACCGCGACGGTCTCGCCGGGGTGGACGTCGAGGCTCACCCCACGCAGCGCGGTCGTCGACCCCGCGTCGGTGCGGAACTGCACCTCGAGGTCGCGGACCGAGAGCAGAGGCTCGCCGCCGAAGAGACCTGCCACTCCGCTCACCGCTTCCTCGACCGGGGGTCCAGCGCCTCGCGCAGCGCCTCGCCGAACAATGTGAACCCGAGCGCCGTGACCGCGATGCACGCGCCGGGCCACAGGGCCAGCCGCGGGGCGATCTCGAGCTCGTTCTGGGCGGAGGTGAGCATGCGCCCCCACTCGGCGGTGGTCGGCGAGCCGCCGCCCAGGCCCAGGTAGGACAGCGCCGCGGCCTCGATGACGGCGGTCGCGAGCAGCAGCGTCGCCTGCACGATCACGGGCGACACGCTGTTCGGCAGGACGTGGCTCATCGTCACGGTCCGCTTGCTCAGGCCGAGCGAGCGCGCGGCCAGCACGTAGTCCTGACCGCGTTGCGCGAACATCGAGCCGCGCAGCAGCCGCGCGAAGATCGGCACCTGCACGACGCCGATCGCGATGACGACGGCCGCGGGCGTCTGGCCCGCGATGGCCGCGATCGACACGGCGAGCAGCAGGCTCGGGACCGCGAGCAGCAGGTCGACGAACCGCATGATGACGTTGTCCGTCGCGCCGCCGAGCCCGCCGGACAGCGCGCCGAGGACGAGACCGCCGAGCAGGCCGAGCAGCGTCGACAGCACGCCGATCAGCAGCGACGCACGCGCGCCCCAGACGAGCTGCGAGAACAGGTCGGCGCCGTACCGGTCGAGACCGAGCAGGTACTCGTCGGACGGCCCGGGGATGTAGGTCGGACGCACCTCGGCGCGGCCCGGGAGCTCGCCCGCGTCGTACGGCGCGATGAGCGGCGCGAACACCGCGACGAGGATGAACACGACGACGATCGCCGCGCCGACGATCGCCCCGGGGTTGCGTCGCAGCCGTCGCGCGGCGAGCCGCCAGTGCGAGGCGCCCGCGAGGCGCGCCTCGTCGGTCGGGCGGCCCTGGCCGAGCGGCGCGTTGGGGACCTCGTAGACCTCGGGCGCGCTCATCGCGTGGCCCGGGTGCGCGGGTCGATGAAGCCGTAGGAGACGTCGACGACGAGGTTCACGAGTGCGTACACCACCGCGATGATGAGGATGAAGCCCTGCAGGACGGCGTAGTCCAGGTTGAAGATCGCGTTCGCGAGGAAGCTCCCGATGCCGGGGAACGCGAACACGGTCTCCGTGAGGACCGCGCCGGACAGCAGGAGGCCGACCTGCAGGCCGATGGTCGTGGCGACGGGCAGCATCGCGTTGCGCAGGATGACGCGGCGTCGCAGGCGGTCGGGTCCGAGCCCCTTGGCGCGGGCGGTGCGGACGTAGTCCGCGTCCTGCACCTCGATGACGGACGACCGCGTGATGCGGGCGATGATCGCGAGCGGGATCGACCCGAGCGCGATCGCCGGGAGCACGAGGTGCATGAGCGCGTCCCAGCTCGCGTCCCACTCCCGCGTGAGGATCCCGTCGAGCACGTAGAACCCCGTGGGGTGGGTCGCGATCATCGTCGGGTCCTGGCGTCCGGTGGAGGGGAACCAGCCGAGGTTGACCGCGAACGCCCACTTGAGCAGGAACGCGAGGAAGAAGACGGGGATCGTCACGCCGACGAGCGATGCGACGACCGTGAGGTGGTCGAGCGGTCGGCCCTGGCGGCGGGCCGCGACGTAGCCGAGCGGGATCGCGACGCCGACGGCCACGATCAGCGCGACCACGGTGAGCTCGATCGTCGCGGGGAACCGGTTGGTGAACTCCTCGAGGACCGGCCGGCCGGTCCGGGTGGACACGCCGAAGTTGCCCTGGAGGAGCTGCCCGAGCCACGTGACGTACTGCTGGATCAGCGGCTTGTCGAAGCCGTAGAGCTCGTTGACGCGGGCGACCGCCTCCGGGGTGGCGCGCTCCCCCAGGAGGGCCGTGGCAGGACCTCCCGGGAGAGCGCGCACCCACAGGAACAGCAGGACCGACAACCCGAGCAGGGTGGGGACGAGCAGCGCGAGGCGCCGCAGGATCAGTCGGGTCATCGAGTGGTGCGGTCTCTCTCAGCTGCCGAGCGTGATCACGTTGTAGACCTCGTCCTGGACCGGCGAGGCCGGGTAGCCCTGGACGTCGTCCTTGAACGCGAGCGACGGGACGGGGTGCGCGAGCGGGACGCCGGGCAGGAACTCCAGGAGCTCGGCGTTCGCGGCCTCGTAGGCGGCCTTCTGCTCGTCGATGTCCGCGACGTACCGGGCGTCGTTGATCGCCTGGAAGATCGCGGGGTTGTCGAAGCCCCACTCGTTCGAGGGCCCGCCGAAGAAGACCCCGATGAAGTTGTAGGTGTCGTTGTAGTCGCCGGTCCAGCCGAGCAGGTGCAGGCCGTGGTCCGGGGTGCCCTGGATCTTGTCCAGGTACTCGGGGTTCCACGGGTCGGGGACGGCGTTGACGGTGATGCCGACGGCCTCGAGGTCCGCCTTGATCGCCGTGAAGACCTGCTCGGGCGTCGGCATGTACGGCCGCGAGACGTTGGTCGGGTAGTTGAAGTCGAGCGTGAGGTTCGACTGGCCGGCGTCGGCGAGCAGCTGCTTCGCCTTCTCCGGGTCGTAGTCGTACGTCTCGACGTCGGCGTTCCAGCCGGAGACCGACGGCGGGACGAAGTTCGTCGCGACCTCGGTGCCCTCGGGGAGCGTCTGGGCGACGAGCGCCTCCTTGTTGATCGCGTGGGCGATGGCCTGCCGCACGCGCAGGTCCGCGAGCTCGGGCTTCGCCTGGTTCATCGCGAGGTAGAGGATGTTGAACGGCTCGCGGTTCACGATCTGGAAGCCGTCGGCCTCGAGCGCCTCGACGTCCGCGGGCCCGACGAGGTCGTACCCGTCGATGTCGCCGGCCTGGAGGGCCTGCCGGCGCGCGGTGGCGTCGGAGATGATCGGGAACACGATCCGCTTGATCTGGCCCTGCTCGCCCCAGTAGTCCTCGTTCGCGACGAGCACGACCTCCTCGCCCGGGCTCCACGAGTCGAACTTGTAGGGGCCGGTGCCCGTGGGGTGCGCGTTCGCGTACTCGGGCAGGACGGGGGCGTCGCCGTCGCCGGTGACGTTGTCGGCCTCGTACTCCTCGAGCGCGGTCGGCGACTGCATCGAGAACGACGGGAGCGACAGCGCCGAGATGAGCTCCGGCAGCGGGCTCTTGAGGTGGATCACCGCGGTCGTCGCGTCCGGGGCCTCGCAGCTCTCGTACTTGCCCGTGCCGTTGAGGCTCTCGACGTCGCTCGTCGCGAACCCGCCGTTGACCTTCTGCCAGTAGTACGACAGCGACTCGGACTGCAGGACGCCGGTGAAGTTGTTCCACCGGTCGAAGTTGAAGCACACCGCGTCACCGTCGAAGTCGGTGCCGTCCTGGAACTTCACGCCCTCCTTGAGCTGGAAGGTGTACTCCAGGCCGTCGTCGCTCACCTCCCACGACTCCGCGAGCAGCGGGGCCGGGTCGGCGGTGCCCGGTTCGGTGCCCACGAGACCCTCGAAGATCTGCCGGGCGACGCGGAACGACTCGCCGTCGTTCGCGAAGGCGGGGTCGAGCCCCGCCGGGTCGGAGGACGCGGCGAAGATGAACGTGTCACGTCCACCGCCGCTCGCGCCGTCGGTCGAGCCTCCGTCGGAGTCGCGATCGCTCGCGGCGCACGCCGTGAGCGCGAGTGCTCCGACCGTCGAGACGGCCACCAGCTTCCAGGACTTCACCACGACCACCCTTCGTCTACGGGGTACCAGCACGCCGGGCGCCGGAACGGCCCTGAGGCTAGGTGTCCCACGTGACCACGTTGTTACGCGGGAGTACCTGCTCGTTACGTGCCAGTACGTTCACTGGTCTCGGGCGACACTAGCGACATGTCGGAAAATGACAACTCAGCCGAGCCGGACCCGCTCGCCGACGCCGGCTATCGCGTGGTGCCCGACGCCGAGGGCGGGGCCGCGGGACGCGGGTGGTGGGACGCGAACGCCGACGAGTACCTCGACGAGCACGGCGCGTTCCTCGGGCCCGCCGACTTCGTGTGGTGCCCGGAAGGGCTGCGCGAGGAGGACGCCGGGCTGCTCGGCGACGTGACCGGGCGGCGGGTGCTGGAGGTCGGCGCCGGCGCGGCGCAGTGCGCGCGCTGGCTCGGGACGCGCGGCGCGCAGGTCGTCGCGACGGACGTCTCGCACGGCATGCTCGCCGGTGGTCTGCGGTACGACGCGGCACAGGGCACCCGCACCGCGCTGGTGCAGGCGGACGCGCGCGCGCTGCCGTTCGACGCGGCGACCTTCGACGTCGCGTTCACCGCGTTCGGCGCGATCCCGTTCGTGCCCGACGCGCAGCGGGTCCACGCCGAGGTCGCGCGCGTGCTGCGGCCCGGCGGACGGTGGGTGTTCGCGGTGACGCACCCGCTGCGGTGGGCCTTCCCGGACGACCCGTCGGAGCACGGGCTCACGGCGACGCGCTCCTACTTCGACCGCCGGCCGTACGTCGAGACCGGCGAGTCGGGACGCGTGCTGTACGCGGAGTACCACCGCACGCTCGGCGACCACGTCGCGGAGCTCACGGCCGCCGGCTTCGTCCTGGAGCGGCTCGTCGAGCCCGAGTGGCCGGCCGGGCATGAGCGGGTGTGGGGCGGGTGGGGTCCGGTCCGCGGCGCGCGCGTGCCGGGGACCGCGATCTTCGTGACGAACCTGCGCTGACCTGCTGACCCGCCGGCTCGCTCGCCCGCCGTGCCCGCGGGCCGGCCCGGCGCCGCGCACGTCGGGCGGCCGGCGTGGAGGCGCACGTCGGCCCGGACCGCGCGCGTGCTGCCGCGGCCCGGGCCGACGCGTCCGTCAGTGCACCGTCGCCTTCTCGGCGCCCGCGCCCGTGAGGGAGCGGACCTCCATCTCGGCGAACTTCTCGGGGTGCGGCTTCTCCTTGCTCAGGACCGTCCCGAGGATCCCGAGGAGGAACGCGAGCGGGATCGAGATGATCCCCGGGTTCTCGAGCGGGATGAGGTGGAAGTCGATGCTCGTGTCCCGGATCATCGACAGGCTCGCGCCCGTGTTCGGGTCGACCTTGCCGGACACGACCGGCGAGATCGCGATGAGCACGATGCACGAGATCAGGCCGCCGTACATGCTCCACAGCGCGCCCGACGTGTTGAACCTCTTCCAGAACAGCGAGTAGAGGATCGTCGGGAGGTTGGCGCTGGCCGCCACGGCGAACGCCAGCGCGACCAGGAACGCGACGTTCTGGCCGTTGGCGAAGATGCCGCCGATGATCGCGAGGATGCCGATCGCGACGACCGTGATGCGCGCGACGCGCACCTCGCCGTCCGGCTTGACCTCGCCCCGCTTGAGCCAGTTGGCGTAGATGTCGTGCGCGAACGACGCCGCGGCGGTGATCGTGAGCCCGGCCACCACGGCCAGGATCGTCGCGAACGCGACCGCCGAGATGATGCCGAGCAGGATCGTCCCGCCGAGCTCGTACGCGAGCAGCGGCGCCGCCGAGTTCACGCCGCCCGGTGCGGACGTGATCGTCTCCGGACCCACGAGCGCTCCCGCGCCGTACCCGAGGACGAGCGTGAACAGGTAGAAGATGCCGATGAGCCAGATCGCCCACACGACCGACCGCCGGGCCTCCTTCGCCGACGGGACCGTGTAGAAGCGCATGAGCACGTGCGGCAGGCCCGCCGTCCCGAGCACCAGCGCGAGGGCCAGCGACACGAAGTTCAGCTGGCTCATCGCGCTCGCGCCGTACTGCTTGCCCGGCTCGATGAGCGCCTCACCGCCCTCGCCCGCCTGGTCGATCGCACCCTGCAGCAGCTCGGACAGGTTGAACCCGTACTTCGACAGCACCCACAGCGTCATCACGCCCGCGCCCGCGATGAGCAGCACCGCCTTGATGATCTGCACCCACGTCGTGCCCTTCATCCCGCCGACGAGGACGTACAGGATCATGAGCGCGCCGACGACGGCGATGACGACGCCCTGCGCGGCGCGGTCGTCGATGCCCAGCAGGAGCGCGACGAGCCCGCCCGCACCGGCCATCTGCGCGAGCAGGTAGAAGAACACGACCGCGAGCGTCGACAGGGCGGCCGCCATGCGGACCGGCCGCTGACGGAGCCGGAACGACAGGACGTCGGCCATGGTGAACCGGCCCGTGTTGCGCAGCAGCTCCGCCACCAGGAGGAGCGCGACGAGCCACGCGACGAGGAACCCGATCGAGTAGAGGAACCCGTCGTACCCGTTGATCGCGATGGCGCCGCAGATGCCGAGGAACGACGCCGCGGACAGGTAGTCGCCCGCGATCGCCGTGCCGTTCTGCGGACCGGTGAACGAGCGGCCGGCCGCGTAGTAGTCGGCGGCGGTGCGGTTGGTGCGCGACGCGCGGAACACGATGATCAGGGTGACCAGGACGAACGCGCCGAAGATCGCGATGTTGACGAGCGGCTCGCCGACCTGCTCGGTCGCGGTGCGGACGACCGTGCTCATGCGACCTCACCGCCGTCGAGCGAGCCCTCCTCGATGTGCCGGCGCAGACGCTCGGCGACCTGGTCCTGCCGGTTGTTCGCCCACCGCGCGTAGATCATCGTGATCGCGAACGTCGAGACGAACTGGCCGAGCCCGAACAGCAGGCCGACCGTGATGTTGCCCCACACGCGCGTGCCCATGAAGTCGTGCGCGTACGTGGAGAGCAGGACGTAGAGGAAGTACCAGACCAGGAACAGCGCCGTCATCGGGAACACGAAGTTCCGGAAGCGACGGCGCAGCGCCTGGAACTCGGCGCTGCGCTGGACGCGTTGGTAGTCGGTCTCTGGGGTGTCGCTGAACGTGTCGGTCATGCGCGCCTCCCGGGGGACGTCGGACGTGGCGGCGTTGCCACAGGCGCTTACTGTGGCCCAGATCACGCCCGTCCACTAGCGGTGTTTTCGTCCGGATCGCCGAAAGTCGACCGAAACCCCCGGTCCGGGGACGACGGAGCCGCCCGCGGCTCGCGCCACGAGCGGCTCCGGACCGTGTCAGTGGCCCGCGTCGTGCCAGCTGTCACCCACGCCGACGCTGACGTCGAGCGGCACGTCGAGCGGACCGTCCTTCGCGGCGTCGCCCGCGGCGGCCATCTGCTCGCGCACGAGCGCCTCGACCTCGTCGCGTTCCCCCGCCGCGACCTCGAGCACGAGCTCGTCGTGCACCTGCAGGAGCATCCGCGACGCGAGCCCGCGCCGGGTCAGCTCGCGGTCGACGCCGAGCATCGAGACCTTGATGAGGTCCGCCGCGCTCCCCTGGATCGGCGCGTTGAGGGCCATGCGCTCGGCCGCCTCGCGGCGCTGGCGGTTGTCGCTCGTGAGGTCCGGCAGGTAGCGCCGACGGCCGAGGATCGTCTCGGTGTAGCCCGTCGTCCGGGCGACGTCGACGACGCCCGTGAGGTAGTCGCGCACGCCGCCGAACCGCGCGAAGTAGTCCTGCATGAGCCCTGCGGCCTCGGACACCTCGATCGACAGCTGCTGCGAGAGCCCGTACGACGACAGCCCGTACGCGAGCCCGTAGCTCATGGCCTTGATCTTCGACCGCATGGCCGACGTGACCTCGTCCGTCGGGACGCCGAACACGCGCGACCCGACGTACGAGTGCAGGTCCTCGCCCGAGCGGAACGCCTCGATCAGGCCCTCGTCGCCCGACAGGTGCGCCATGATCCGCATCTCGATCTGCGAGTAGTCCGCGGTGAGGAGCGTCTCGTAGCCCTCGCCGACGACGAACGCGCGCCGGATCTGCCGGCCCGCCTCGGTGCGGATCGGGATGTTCTGCAGGTTCGGGTCCGCGGACGACAGCCGGCCGGTCGCGGCGATGGTCTGCTGGAACGTCGTGTGGATGCGGCCGTCCGGCGCGACCGACCGCAGCAGGCCCTCGACCGTCTGGCGCAGGCGGATCGCGTCGCGGTGCGCGAGCAGGTGCTCGAGGAACGGGTGCTGCGTGCGCGCGAAGAGGTCCGTGAGCGACGCGGCGTCGGTCGTGTACCCCGTCTTGATGCGCTTGGTCTTCGGCATGCCGAGCTGGTCGAAGAGCACCTCCTGGAGCTGCTTCGGCGACCCGAGGTTCACCTCGCGGCCGATGACCGCGTACGCGTCGGCCGCGGCGCCCTGGACCTGGCCGTCGAACGACTTCTCGAGCGACGACAGGTACGGCTGGTCGGTCGCGATGCCCGTGCGCTCCATGCGCGCCAGCACGTCGACGAGCGGGAGCTCGAGCTCGTGCAGCAGCCGCTCGGCGCCGCGGTCGGCCAGGTCGCCCGCGAGCACGTCCGCGAGGTCGCGCACCGCGGAGGCACGCACGGCCGCACGGCGCCCCTCGTCGGTCCCGTCGAGCTCGAGGTCGAGCGCACCCTGACCGCCCACCTCGGCCTCCTGCGCGCCGAGCTCGCGCCTCAGGTAGCCGATCGCGAGGTCCGCGAGGTCGTACGCGCGACGGTCGGGCTGGCACAGGTACGCGGCGAGCTCGGTGTCGAACGTCACGCCCGCGAGGGTCAGCCCGCGCCCGTGGAGCGCGTGCCACGCCTCCTTCGCGGCGTGCACGACCTTGGGCCGGTCCGCGTCCGCGAGCCACGCGGCGAGCGCGGTCTCGTCGGCGGGGTCGATCTCGGCCAGGTCGAACGCGGCGGCCTGGCCCGCGTCGTCGGCGAGCGCGACCCCCCAGGCGTCGCCGCCGGCGGGCGCACCGGAGCCGCGCACGTCGAGGCCGATCGGCTGGTCGGCGCGGCCCTCGAGCCACTGCGCGAGGTCGCCCGCGCCGAGGACGGCGAGGTCGAGGGCCGCGGCGGCGACGGCGGCGGGCTTCTCACTCTCGTCGGGGAGCATCGCGAAGAGCCGGTCGCGCAGGGTGCGGAACTCGAGCTCGTCGAGGATGGTGTGCAGCGCGTGCCGGTCCCACGGGCGGGCGGCGAGGTCCTCGGGGCCGAGCGGGAGCTCGAGGTCGTCGACGAGACGGTTGAGCACGCGGTTCAGGCGGACCTGCTCCAGGTTCTCTCGCAGCGCCTCCCCGGCCTTGCCGGTGACCTTGTCGGCGTTCTCGAGGATGCCCTCGAGGCCGTCGAACTGGCCGATCCACTTCGCGGCCGTCTTCGGCCCGACGCCGGGGATGCCGGGCAGGTTGTCGCTCGACTCGCCGACGAGGGCCGCGAGGTCGGGGTAGCGCTCGGGCGGGACGCCGTACTTGGCCTCGACCGCGGCAGGATTCATGCGCGCGAGCTCGGAGACGCCCTTGACGGGGTACAGGACCGTCACGTCGTCGTTGACGAGCTGGAACGCGTCCCGGTCGCCGGTGCAGATGAGGACCTGCATCCCCTGCGCGCGGGCCTGACGCGCGAGGGTCGCCAGGACGTCGTCGGCCTCGTAGTCGGGCTTGGTGATGACGGGGATGTGCATCGTGTCGAGCACGCGCTGGATGACGTCGACCTGGCCGCGGAACGGCTCGGGCGTCGCGTCGCGGTTGCCCTTGTAGGCCTCGTACTGCTGCGTGCGGAACGTCGTGCGGCCGAGGTCGAAGGCGACGGCGACGTGCGTCGGCTCCTCGTCGCGCAGCAGGTTCGCGAGCATCGACGTGAACCCGAAGACGGCGTTGGTCGGGTCGCCCGTGGAGGTCGCGAACTTGTCGACCGGGAGCGCGAAGAACGCGCGGTAGGCCATCGAGTGCCCGTCGATGAGCAGGAGCCGCGCGGGCCCGGCGGGTGCGGCCGGGGTCGTCGTGGACAGGGCGGCTGGCTGTGCGTCGCTCACGGGTGCCAACCTATCTGCCATGGCTGACACCACCGACGCGCTCGCCGCGATGCCGTCCGTCACCGGGACCCTGCTGGAACGGATGTCGATCGAGATCCTCGAGCTGTCCGCCGCCCGGACGGTCGGCTCGATGCCGGTCGAGGGGAACACGCAGCCGTACGGGCTGCTGCACGGCGGGGCGTCGGCCGTGCTCGCGGAGACGCTCGCGTCGTACGCGGCGCAGGTGCACGCGGGCGTCGGGCGCGCGGCGGTCGGCATCGAGCTCAACGCGACGCACCACCGGTCGGCGCGATCGGGCGTCGTCACCGGGACGGCGACGGCGCTCCACCTCGGGTCGAGCCTCGCGAGCTACGAGGTGGTCGTCGAGGACGAGGACGGCCGGCGGCTCTGCACCGCGCGGGTCACCTGCATGCTGATCGACGCCCGACGCTGAGCCGCCGCGTCGACGCGCGGCGTCGGCACGGACGGCACGGGCTCGACGAAGCCGGTCGCCCGGATGCGGCCCTGCCGCCGGCGCGCGATGAGGTCCTCGATCCCGCGGGAGCCGGACCGGCGCGGCACGCCGGTGTGCGCAGCGGGTGCGAGGTCGTGCGCGAGGCGGCGCTGCAGCGAGGACGTCGTCACGAACCGGTGGGCGGCCGCGGGCGCGAATCCGAGCCGGGCGAGGAAGCGCTGCATGCCGCGTGCCCCGGGCAGCGGGAGGGCGTAGAGCTCGGTCGCGCCGACCGACTCCGCGTGCGCGACGGCCTCGGCGAGCAGGGCGTGGCCCAGGCCCCGGCGGCGCGCGTCGGGCAGGACGTACACGGCCTCGAGGTTCATGCTCACCACGTCGGTGAAGGGGCCCGGCCCGACGACGCGGGCGAGCAGGATCCCGCTCGGCGTCCCGTCGACGCAGCCGAGGAGCACGAGGCCGCCGGGCGCCCCTCGGAGCGCTCCCAGCTGGTCGCGCAGCCGGTCGGCGTCGTCGGTGCAGAGCTGCGCACCCACGGCGGCCTCGCTGCGCGCCGCCAGGCAGACGGCGACGAGGTCCTCGAGGTCGTCCGGGCAGGCAGCACGGACCTGGGTTCCTGGGCGCACGGCGGCGAGCCTCCAGACGGGACGAGGGGATCCGGTCGGGCGGTGCCGTCCTGCCCAGGCGGCACCGTGACCGATCATGACGCAGGCGGCCGCTGCCTGCCTAGTCCCCGGAGGTCCCGGGTCCCCCAGCACCTGGACGGACGCCCAGGGCCACGGCGACACGATCACTCGATCGGCACCGGGCCTCGCGTTCACGTAATGAACAAGACACAATCCCTGCCTATCGTCCTGCCACCCGGCTGGACGACGCATGCTCGACAGCGCCGCCGAGCCACTGCTCGCGCACGACCCGAACGGACGGAGGTCCCAGGTGCGATCACGCGTCCTGGACCGCAGCGCCCCCCTGCTGCAAGCCCGGCGGACAGCCGCCCCCCTGCTCCTGCTCCTCGCCCTCGCGGCGATGACGCTCGTCGCCGCCCCCGCGCAGGCCGGCGCGCCTGTCGCGACGGCCGCCGCCCCGGCGTGCGTCGCCGACGCGTCGACCGGCTGCATCGTCGGCACGCTGCGCACGTCGACGGGCGATCCCGTCACGGGAGCCGTCGTCACGGCCGTCGGCCCGGCCGGCGAGCTCACCGCGACGTCCGACGCCACGGGACGCTGGTCGATCCCGGTCACCGACCCGGGCGAGTACGTCGTGACGCTCGACGTCGCCACGATCCCCGCGGGCGAGGTGCTGCGCGACCCGGGCAACAACCCCCGCACCGTGCAGGTGGGACTCGGCGCCTCCGCGGCGGCCCTGTTCCCGCTCGGCGAGCCCGCCGCGGGCGGGTCCGGCGGGGGCGACGAGCCCAGCGACGGCCCGACCCCCACCCCGGGCACCGACGACGGCGGCACGCAGTCGTCGTCGACCGGCGGGGGCGGCATCACCGCGTCGCGCGTCGCGCAGCTCACCGTCAACGGTCTCGTGTTCGGCACGCTGCTGGCGCTCGCGAGCGTCGGCCTGTCGCTCATCTACGGCACGACGGGCCTGAGCAACTTCGCGCACGGCGAGCAGGTGTCGCTCGGCGGCATCCTCGCGTACGTCGGCACGCAGCTCGTCGGGCTGCCGCTCATCCCGTCGGCGATCATCGCGGTGCTGCTCGGCGCGGCGACCGGCTGGCTGCAGGACGCGTTCCTGTGGCGGCCGCTGCGCCGGCGGGGCGTCGGGATGATCCAGCAGATGATCGTGACGATCGGCCTGTCGATGGCGATCTCGTACGTGTACCAGTTCTTCTTCGGGGCCGGTCCGCTGCGCATCGTCACCGAGACCCCGACGTCCGTGACGCTCGGCCCCGTGCGCCTCACCGTGACGACGCTGTGGTCGATGCTCATCGCGGTCGTCGCGCTCGGCGCCGTCGCGTACTTCCTCCTGCGCACGCGCGCCGGCCGCGCCACGCGCGCCGTGTCCGACAACCCCGCGCTGTCGGCGGCGTCGGGCATCTCCGTGAACCGGACGATCCGCCTCGTGTGGGTCATCGGGGCGGGGCTCGCGGCGCTGGGCGGCGTGCTCGTCGGCCTCTACTTCGGCGCGACGTCGTGGTACTCGGGCGGCGCGATGCTGCTGCTCATGTTCGCGGCCGTCACGCTGGGCGGCCTCGGCGCCGCGTTCGGCGCGCTCGCCGGGTCGATCGTCATCGGCCTCGTCGTCGAGCTCTCGAGCCTCTGGATCCCGACCGACATGCGCTACGCGTCGGCGCTCGTGATCCTCATCCTCGTCCTGCTGGTCCGGCCGCAGGGCATCCTCGGCCGCGCGACGCGCGTCGGATAACGGAGACACCCCATGGACTGGTCACGCATCCTCCCGATCGTCCTCGGCGAGTTCTTCGCGCCGACGACCGCCGCGTACGCGCTCGCCGCGATCGGCCTCAACATCCACTTCGGCCTCACCGGCCTGCTCAACATGGGCCAGGCGGGCTTCATGCTCCTCGGCGCCTACGGCTTCGCGATCGCCACGATCGCCGGCTGGCCGCTGTGGGCCGCGGTGCTGGTCGCCATCGCCGCCGCGACGGTGTTCGCCCTGATCCTCGGCATCCCGACGCTGAAGCTGCGCGGCGACTACCTCGCGATCGTCACGATCGCCGCTGCCGAGATCGTCCGCCTCGTCGGGCGTTCCACGGCCCTCACCGACCTCACGGGCGCGTCCAGCGGCCTGCGCGGCAACCAGTACAAGTACACCTTCCAGGACGCCTCGCCGTTCCCCGACGGGAACTGGGCGATCGGGCCGTTCGAGTACGCGGTCAACGCGTCGAACAGCTGGTGGCTGCGCATCGTCGGCTGGGCCGTCGTGCTGCTCGCCTGCCTGCTGGTGTGGCTGCTCATCCGCTCGCCGTGGGGCCGCGTGCTCAAGGGCATCCGTGAGGACGAGGACGCCGTGCGCTCGCTCGGCAAGAACGTCTACAGCTACAAGATGCAGTCGCTCGTCCTGGGCGGCGTCATCGGAGCGGTCGCGGGCATCCTGTACGTGCTGCCACGCGCCGTCCAACCCGACTCGATGGGCCGTTCCATGACGTTCTTCGTCTGGACGATCCTGCTGCTGGGTGGCGCCGCGACGGTGTTCGGCCCCGTGCTCGGGTCGATCATCTTCTGGGCGGTGCTCGCGTTCATCAAGATCACGATGCGCGAGGTCGTGCCGACGACCGTCCTGCGCAACGAGCAGATCGAGCAGTTCGGCTGGATCATCGTCGGCGTCACCCTGATGCTGCTGATCATCTTCCGCCCACAAGGCATCCTCGGCGACAAGAAGGAGCTCGCGATCAATGCCCACTGAGCCCTCAGCCGCCGTGCCCACGACCGCGACGCCGTCCAGCGCCGCGCGGGAGGCCGCGGTCGCCGCGCTGCGCGACGTGCCGCACGAGCCCGGCGCCAAGAAGCCGGACCCGATCCTCGTCGCCGACGACGTCCGCCGGCACTTCGGTGGCGTCAACGCCGTCGACGTCGACCACGTGGAGATCCAGCGCGGCGCCATCACGGCCCTCATCGGCCCCAACGGCGCCGGCAAGACGACGCTGTTCAACCTCCTGACGGGCTTCGACAAGCCCAACAGCGGACGCTGGACGTTCGACGGCAGGTCGCTCGGAGGCGTGCCCGCCGCACGCGTCGCGCGCGCCGGCATGGTCCGCACGTTCCAGCTCACCAAGGCGCTCAACCGCATGACCGTCATCGAGAACATGCGGCTCGGCGCCACGCAGCAGCCCGGCGAGAACCTGTTCGCCGCGCTCGTCGCGCCGCTGTGGCGCGGCCGCGAGCAGGAGATCACGGCGCAGGCCGAGGAGCTCCTCGCGCGTTTCAAGCTCGACACCAAGCGCGACGACTTCGCCGGCAGCCTGTCGGGCGGCCAGCGCAAGCTGCTCGAGATGGCGCGCGCGCTCATGGCCAAGCCGCGGATGATCATGCTCGACGAGCCCATGGCCGGCGTGAACCCCGCGCTCACCCAGTCACTCCTCGGGCACATCCAGGCGCTGCGCGACGACGGCACGACCGTGCTGTTCGTCGAGCACGACATGCACATGGTGCGGCACATCTCGGACTGGGTGATCGTGATGACGGAGGGCCGCATCGTGGCCGAGGGGCCGCCCGAGTCCGTCATGCAGAACCCCGCGGTGATCGACGCCTACCTCGGCGCGCACCACGACACCGACCTCGGGGACGACGCGCTCCTCGACGACGCCGTGCTCGAGCAGCTCCGGGCCGAGGACGAGGAGGGGTCGCGATGAGCGACGCGATGGACGCCGTCACCCGGGACGACCACGACGCCGCCCCCGCCAGCACCGCCGTCGCCGTGGGCGACCGGGCCGCGCTGCACCGCGGTGCGCCCCCGGGCGAGCCGCTGCTGGCGGCGACGGACCTCGTCGCGGGGTACTTGCCCGGCGTCGACATCCTCAACGGGTGCAACCTCGTGCTGCACCCCGGCGAGCTCGTCGGGATCATCGGGCCCAACGGCGCGGGCAAGTCGACGCTGCTCAAGTCGCTGTTCGGGCTCGTGCCGGTCCGCTCCGGGTCGGTCACGCTCGGCGGCGAGGCGATCACGAACCTGCGCGCCGACCACCTCGTGCGGCGCGGCGTCGGGTTCGTCCCGCAGACGAATAACGTGTTCCCCTCGCTCACGATCGAGGAGAACCTCCAGATGGGTGCGTACCAGGCGCCCCGGAAGTTCAACGAGCGGTTCGAGTTCGTCGCCGACCTGTTCCCGACGCTCGGCGAGCGCCGCAAGCAGCGCGCGGGGTCGCTGTCGGGCGGTGAGCGGCAGATGGTCGCGATGGCGCGCGCGCTCATGATGGAGCCGACCGTCCTGCTGCTCGACGAGCCGTCGGCGGGCCTGTCCCCCGTCAAGCAGGACGAGACGTTCCTGCGCACGCGGCGCATCAACAAGGCCGGCGTGTCCGTGGTCATCGTCGAGCAGAACGCCCGGCGCGCGCTGCAGATCTGCGACCGCGGCTACGTGCTCGACCAGGGCCGGAACGCCTACTCGGGCCCGGGGCGCGACCTCATGCACGACCCGAAGGTCATCCAGCTCTACCTCGGCACGCTCGCGACCGACGTCGAGAGCGCGGCGCGACGGCCCGACGAGAAGGGCACGCCGCCGACGGGCGCGTGACGAGCGCCTGACGAGCGCGACGACGGCCCGCGGGGTGCTCCCCGCGGGCCGTCGTCGCGTCTGGCAGGACGTCCGGTCAGCCCTCGTCGGACGACGTCGCGCTCGTGCGCCCCGGCTCGACCCTGACCTCGCCGTGCGGCCGTCCCGTGATCCCGAGCTCGTCCGCGAGGAACAGGAACGCCTTGCCGTAGGGGTGGTCGCGCACGTCCTCGCGCACGACGTCCCAGTCGATCTGCTCGCGCAGGGCCCGCACGATCGCGAGCAGGCGCCCGAAGTCGCACGCGTGCTCCCCCAGCACCCGCATCTTCGTCGAGACGATCTGGGTCGCGCCCAGCACCGGCATGCGCACCGCGAGGACCTCGAGCTCGTCGCTGTGCTCGAGCAGCTCGCGCGTCACCGGCTCGCCGACCATGCGGAACAGCACGTCGACGAGCTGTCCGTGGTGGAACGCCTTGAACAGCCAGTTCTCCGCCGGCTGCTCGACGACGAGCCCTGCCGCGGCGATCGCCGCCTTGGCGCGCTCGACGTCCTCCTCGGGCACGGCGAAGTCCGCGTCGTGGCTCGGCTCGGGCGCGCCGCGCGCCCACGCGGCGTACCCGCCGACGAGGGCGAACGGGATCTGCGCGTCCGTGAGCGCCACCGCGACGAGCCGCAGCCCGTCCTGCAGCGCCGTGCGGTCGTCCGGGGGGTTCTCGAGGGCTCCCTGCACCGTCATCGGGCCATCTTTCATCCCGCCGCGCAGACCCGCAGGTCGGCGACGACAATCGCGAGGGTGCGACTCGCGACCTTCAACATCCTGCACGGGCGGTCGACCGTGGACGGCGAGGTGGACCTCGACCGGTTCGCGGCAGCGGTACGGGGCCTTGACGCCGACGTGCTCGCGCTCCAGGAGGTCGACCGTGACCAGCCGCGCTCGCACGGCGCGGACCTCACGGTCGTCGCCGCCGACGCGATGGGCGCGCCGCACCACCGCTTCGCCGCGACGCTGCACGGCGAGCCGGGCCTCTGGACGGCCGCGACGGGCGACCACGAGCCGTCGGCCGCGCGGTACGGCATCGCCCTGCTGAGCCGGCACCCGGTGCGCGAGTGGCGCGTCCTGACGCTGCCCACGCTGCGCCGCCGCGCCCCCGTGCGCTGGCCCGGCGAGCGGTGGCCGACGCTGGTCCGTGACGAACCACGGGCGGCCCTCGCCGCGGTCGTCGACGGGCCCGAGTTCACCCTGACCGTCGTCGCGACCCACCTGACGTTCATCCCCGGCTGGAACGTGCGGCAGCTGCGTCACCTCGTGAGCCAGGTGCGGCCCCTCCCCCGCCCGCTCGTGCTGATGGGCGACCTCAACCTCGAGCCGGACCGCCCCCAGCGCGCGACGGGCATGCGGCCGCTCGCGACCGTCCCGACCTACCCCGTGGGCGTCCCCGCGCGCCAGCTCGACCACGTGCTCGCCGACGGACCGCTGCAGGTGTCGCGGCCGGCCGTCTCGGTCGACACCGGCCTGTCCGACCACCGCGCGATCGTCCTGGACGTCGCGCTGCCCGCGTGAGCCCGTCCTCGCTCGGTGCCCCTGAGGGCGCCTGACTGCCCGGAGGATCCCCAGGACGGCCCGGCGGCCGTGCGGGACGGTCCTCCCTGGCGCACCTGCGCCGGGAACGCCCGAGGGGCCGGTGCGACTCGAGCCGCACCGACCCCTCGGTCACGTCCGACGGGCTCGCGCCCGTCACGTCCGGGTTCAGCCGACCTCGCCGAACTCCGACTTCGTGAACGTGTACTTGTTGTCCGCACCGAACGTGTAGACCCCGATGTACGCGGACGACGGGTCGTTGTCCTCGTTGAAGGGACCGACGCCCGACACGGCCTCGTAGTCGATGTCCTGGCCGTCGTCGAGCAGCTTGACGCAGTCGGCGAAGGTGTCGCACTTCTCGCCACCGTCGGCACCCGAGACCGCGGCCAGGTTGGCCTGGATGGTCTCGCCGTCGGTGCCGCCGCCCTTCACCGCGGCGAGCGCGGCGAGGATCGTGGCGTCGTACGACTCGGCGGCGTACGAGTAGTCGCTCAGCGAGTCGTTGACCTCGGCGAGCCGGGCCTGGAACTCCTCGCTCGGGAACGCACCGGGCAGCGTGCCCTGGGCGCCCTCGAGCAGGCCGGCCTGGAACTCCTCGCCGAACTGCGTGAGGTTGCCGTCGACGAAGTAGACCTTCGACATGTCGTAGCCCTGCGCGGCCAGCTCGCTGATGATGAGCGGCGTCTGCGTGGTGAACGCGATGATCGCGATCGCGTCCGGCCCGGCCGCCAGCGCGTTGCTGACGATCGAGGTGTAGTTCGTCTCGTTCGGGTCGAACTCCTGGCCGGCGGAGCCGTAGGCGAGCGTCGCACCGGAGTCGGTGACGACCTTCTCCACGACGTCGCGCAGCGAGGTGCCGTAGTCGTCGTTGAAGACGAGGATGCCGGGGTTCACGGCGCCGTCCCCGAGGATGAGGTTGGCGAGCGCCGAGCCCTGGACGGTGTCCGGCGGGGCGGTGCGGAAGTAGAAGTCGTTCGTGCCCGACAGGTCCGTGGCGGTGTTGGCGGGCGAGATCTGGACGATCTTGGCGCCGGTGATGTCGTCGATGACGTTGCGCGTCACCGAGGACGACGCCGCGCCGACGATGACGGACACGTCCTGGCTGATGAGGTCCTGGACCGACTGGGTCGCGACCTCGGCGTGCTCGGCGTCGGAGGAGTCGGTGTGGATCGCCTCGACGTCGGAGCCGAGGACCCCGCCTGCTTCGTTGATGTCCTTGACCGCGAGGTCGACGCCGGCGATCTCGGGCGGGCCGAGCTGCGCGAGCGAGCCGGTCTGCGGCAGGAGCGTGCCGATCTTGAGCGCGGCGGCCGAGTCGGAGCCGCCGTCGGTCGCGTCGTCTCCGCTGTCGCCGTCGCCGCCGCTGCACGCGGCGAGAACCAGCGCGGCAGCGCCCGCCAGGGCTGCGGCCCTGACTGCGTGTGTCGAACGAATCATGCGTGGTACCCCTCTTGTCGAGTACTGCGTCCCGCCGATCCCTGGTGAGGACCGGTGCAGTGTGGCGCGAAGGTAACCAGTCTTTGTATCCGGGATGTGAATGTCTCTGTCTCAGGGCATGTTTGTTGCAGAGTTGTGACAAAAGCGAGGCCGGCCGAGCGCGATGCTCGACCGGCCTCGTGACCGTGGGGCGAGGGGTCAGGACGCGCCGCCGCCGACCTGCTCGATGACGGCGTCCGCGACCTCGCGCATGGTGAGTCGGCGGTCCATCGACGTCTTCTGGATCCACCGGAAGGACTCGGGCTCGGTGAGGCCCATCTTCGTCATGAGCAGGCCCTTCGCGCGGTCCACGCGCTTGCGGGTCTCGAACCGCTCGGCGAGGTCGGCGACCTCCGACTCGAGCGCGCTGATCTGCGCGTACCGCGAGATCGCGATCTCGACCGCGGGCAGCAGGTCGGCCGGGCTGAACGGCTTGACGACGTACGCCATCGCGCCGGCGTCCCGGGCACGCTCGACGAGCTCGGTCTGGGAGAACGCGGTGAGGAGCACGACGGGCGCGAGGTGCGCCTTGCCGATCCGCTCGGCCGCGGAGATGCCGTCGAGGACGGGCATCTTCACGTCCATGACGACGACGTCGGGCTTGAGCTCGGTCGCGAGCGCGACGGCCTGCTCGCCGTCACCGGCCTCGCCGACGACGTCGAAGCCCGCGTCGCGGAGCGTCTCGACGACGTCCATGCGGATGAGGGCCTCGTCCTCGGCGACGACCGCGCGGCGCGCGGGACGCCCGCCGGTGCTGCTCGCGGGCTCGGGCGCGGGCTCAGCCGCGGGGGCCGCGCTCGGCAGGTCGAGGGGGGTCGCCTCGGTGTACCAGGACGGCACGACGGGGTTGCCCCACCAGTCGCGCCGCTGGTTGTCGTGCACGTCCCACG